>CAUZON010000006.1:0-96710 GCA_963581445.1 Gammaproteobacteria bacterium
AGCATAATGAATACCACGTCCAACATAGGAGTAAGGTTAATATCTGTTTCTTCTTCATTTCTAGAGATGCGTCTCATTTTTTTACGCATAATTCTTTCCTCGTATCACCTTATTGCGGCGATGAAAGTTCTAAACTTTCCTTTACTTCTAATGATCTAGAGTAAGAGTGTCTTCGAACATTTGCGTTTCGTATTCAACTTTACGCTTCAAATACGTCGTACCAATCAGTCCAGATAACGAAGCAATCATTCCAGACATTGTTGGAATGGTTGCCATGGAAACGCCTGCGGCCATAGACCGAGCGTTACCACCTTGGGTTGCCATTGCATCAAATACTGCAATCATACCGGTCACTGTACCGAGCAAACCGAATAAGGGGCAAAGTGCCACACAGGTCTCAATGACCGGAAGGTTACCCATAATTCGACTAGCGGCATCAGACACGATTCCTTCGCGAACTTGATGAGCACTCCAAGACTTACGCTCTCCACGAGATTCCCATACGGTAGCTCCCTGCAAAACTAACTCTTTGTGCTCAGTTCTAAAGAACCAAATACGTTCAAATATCAGAGTCCACATGAGGAAAGTGATAGCGGCAATGTACCAGAGTACATTCCCGCCCATTTCCATGAACGTGATAATTGCTAGATATGCGTCGTTTAACATGTTTCGACAGCCTCCTGCTGACTAGCCTAGTGACTTGCCAGCTTTTTCAGCGTGATCAGCAATAATTCCCGCACTTTGTTCTTCAATTATATGTACCAACTCGCGAGAGCGGCTGTTCACAATTGCATGCAATAGTGTGGTTGGAATTGCGACACACAAGCCTAGTACCGTGGTCATCAACGCTTTAGAAATACCACTCGCCATCGTCTTAGGATCGCCAGTACCGAACAACGTGATCGCTTGGAAAGTCTCGATCATACCGATTACGGTACCTAATAGACCAGTAAGTGGTGCCACTACCGAGATAACCTGAATCAACGTTATTCGTTTGGTCAGATCCGGGGTTTCGCCCAGAATCGCCTCGCCCAATTTGAGCTCCAGAGTTTCAACGTCAACGTTTTTGTTCTCTACATAGACGTTCAGTACACGTCCTAGAGGGTTATCCATAGAAGGTACTGGGTTTTTGCGCTGAGCGTTCACCTTAGAGCCAACCAAGAACAACGTGATTAAGCGTTCAAGTGCCAAGAAGACACCAACAATACCACCTAGAATGATCACTGAACCCACTTCGCCACCTTGACCATCAGCAAACAATGAAGATGGAGAACCAATTCTCTCACCCAATGTTGCAGCTTGAATCAAAAGTGCTAGCAAAGAACCGCGAGTCGGGTCTACAGATAGTTCAACAATCTCGCCCGGGGCAGCTTCTTGAAGCGCTTCAACAGTAGAGGTATGTCTGCCTGTAGGTTGACGTGGTAACTCAGTAATCGACTGGCTTTCTGGATTCCACTGTAAGTACTCGCCATCCCCTAGTAGTGCAAAAGAGCCTACACGGACGATTTCAGTAGGAACCTTCTCACCAGAGATCTTAGTGACTGTGCCAGGGAACTTTGAAATCTTACCCGATTCGGTCATTTCTCTTTGTAATTCAAACCAAAGAGTTTCCATTTCATCGATCGTAGCTAGCTGGCTAGATGTTCCCATCTTCTTAGCTAGTTGACCCAACCATTCGCCACGATTTTCGTATTGGCTAGAAATAATTGAACCTTCAAAGCCTCCACGTGTATCACCAGCAACCTGCTGCAGTACACCAAACAGTTCTCTCAAGCTGCCTAAGCGCTTATCAAGCTGTTCGGTTAAATCGCCAATACGAATCTCATTTTCTTCAAATCGAGTTTCCAAGCGATCGGAGCGACGCTGCTCGCGAAGACGTTCGTCTTCCGCGTTCTTTAGCATTCTTGCTTGGCTGGCTTTTTCTCTCGCGAACTGTTGCTCTCTTGAAGTATTTTCACGAGATTCAACAACACGTCGTTGTTCGACGTTGTCCAACAATTCATCTAGCGAGCTGGCTTGGTTCACAACCAAATCGGTTGCTGCCGGAGCGGTTTCTTCTGCTTGAGCAAATGATGCAGCTAGCAACGCAGCTGCTATTAGACCTTTTGATAAATTCATTACGCTTTTCTTAATCATTTTCATTGAACTGCTCCCGCACCTGCGATCGGCAAGCTTAGCATCTCAATGGAAGCCTGCTGACGCGCCATTCTAATACCCTGTCTTACAGAGCTATTGAACGAGGAATCAACTGCCACAAATGCACGCTTGTCGACGTTGTATACGCCAGTCTCTTCGCCATCTGGTGTTTGATAAACCAATGCGATACGGCCGACCTTCAGGATGTCTACGTTACGCTCAACACCACCGAGTTCAATGGAAGAAGAATACGTTTCCATTGTGCGTCCATAATCGTTTTCGATTTGGAACGCTCTAAATACCTGGGAGAACTTCTCAGAGACCAAAACGTCAGCTCTATCCATGGTTTCACGTAAAAGTTCAACACGCTTTCTGCGTTCTTCTATTAAAAACGGTGCGTCAAGTTCTACAAACTGCTCAAGGCCATCGATCATCCGTAACATAAGCGGCGTGATTTGACGCTCAATAACGGTTACTTCGTCAATGGAAACTGTGAGCTGAGCCATTTCCGTTTCTTGATTGCCTATCTGCTTCTCAAGTTGGCGGTTATAAACTCGTAGACCTTCAACCTCTTTAAGAACTGTCTTGTACTCGCTCAACAACTGCCGAGTTTCGTCGGTCAAGTTATCAATCTTTGCTTGAGAGCGCTTTGCCGATGAATTCATCTGCTCTGCCACTTGAAAGATGTCATTAAGCGTCGTTGCTTGCACCTGACTTACTGCGAACATGAGCGCTGAAGCCAGCACTACTTGCGTCAGCCTATGTGTATATTTTTTCATTACAGCTTCCTACTGGAAAATCCATTGTTTCGTTGAACCTCGCACAACTATGCTTGAGGTGCTAGACCATCAACCAAAAATTATGCATGAGCTTCGCAGACATTACTTCTTTCTGCTCTGGGTGAACCCTAGCAACCTCGTCAAACAAATTCACATAAAACAAACTCGCTTGCAGAGACCTTATTAGAGTCATAAATCGTGCGTTGGCCTCCCCGGCACAACCCGCGAACGAAGGATCAACAAACGCCCGATTAAAGTCAACAGTTGCGCATCTGTTATTAGCGATAACCGACACTTTTTCGCAAAGTTCACTCGCCAAAAGGGATGTCCTTTCTAATGAACAAAATGTCAACGCAAAATTATCTAAATATTAGGTCCAATTTCACCCTCTTAGGCTATTTGCTCTGCGCGAACACAGGTCAAATTAAACGCTTAGCGGATGTGCACCTTTAATTAATTTTATGTGAAAGATTGAGTGTTTGTTAACACTAGCGAGTGTGGTGCGCGCCCACTTTTGATGAGTTAGCCACCTGCTCATGAGGCCAATTAATAGGTTCCTAACAGTGCACCCGCTATCAGGCTATTGCACGCCTACTCGCTCTTTTTAACCCCTAGCGCCCTCTACCGCTCACTCTAAGAAGAGAACCATAGTTTTACCAGCCGAAACTTAAGCAAGGTGCTCGGCAAAGTGAGCCAAGGTGCGCGCATAAGCAAGCTTGGAAGCTCCTTCGTTATAGCTGCCACGATGATTACAGTTAAACCCATGATCAGCCGGGTAAACGTGAACAGGCACACTACTCTGAGCCGCCCTAATTTTGTCCACATCAGACAACGGAATATGCGCATCTAATTCACCAAAGTGCATGATTGTGGGGCACTGAGCTTGCATATCTAAATTGCCGACGATACCACCACCATAGTAGCTAGAAGCCGCATGAATACCGGAAAGTCCACAAGCTGAAAGCCAGGTTAATAGCCCACCAAAACAATATCCAACAACGCCCACTTTGCCGTGCTTGCCAGCAACATCAATAGTTGCCTGAATATCGACCAATGTTTGCTCGAGATTTAGTTTTTGAAATGCCAGTTCAATGCCTTTGCCCATGTCAGCATCGGTGTAACCTAGTTCAATATTGCTGTCTATACGGTCGAAGATCTTCGGAGCGATGGCTACATAACCTTGTACCGCATAGCCGTCCGTGACTTCCCGAATATGCGTGTTAACGCCAAATATTTCTTGGATCACAACAACGCTACCTATGGGTGCTACCCCCGTCTCCGGTTCTGCTCTGTAAGCACCAATAGTGCTGCCATCTTTTGTCGTTACCGTAATGTCTTGTCCCATAATATTCCCCTAACATTTATCAACTATTGAGCTACATATACTAAGCGCCCGCCCACTTGCGCGCATCTAATTTGATCATGTGCATCGTCAGTAAGGCTTGGAAGCATTATGATCTACTTTTTAGTCAGGCATTTTAGGAGCACCAATGACCCAATCAGCACAAGCCGTCAACCCGAATATAGAAGCCATAATCTGGGACTTTGGCGGTGTATTTACCAGCAGCCCATTTGAGGCATTTAATGTTTTAGAGGCTGAAATAGGCGCGCCCAAAGACTTTATAAGGAGCATTAACGCAGTAAACCCTGAGACCAATGCCTGGGCTCAATTCGAATCGAATAGCGTCAGCATGGATGACTTTGATGAGCTATTCGCAGAAGAAAGCGCAGCAAAGGGCCACAGAATTCCTGGCAAAGCGGTGATTGCAAGGTTGAGCGGCACGCTGCGCCCGAGAATGGTTGAGGTTCTAAAGATCTGTAAGCAACACTTCTTAGTGGCCTGTATCACCAATAACGTCAAAGCCGGTCACGGGCCAGGCATGGATACAGACCAAGCAAAGGCCAGTTCTGTGGCCAGCGTCATGGAAATTTTTAGCCTAGTTGTTGAATCAAGCAAAGAAGGCATTAGAAAACCCAACCCCGAAATTTATACTCGGACCTGCGAGAAACTGGGGGTATCACCCGCTAAAGCGGTATTTTTGGATGACCTTGGCATTAACCTTAAACCAGCAAAAAACCTAGGTATGCAAACCATAAAGGTGCTGGGAGAAGATCAGGCAATTGAGGATTTAGCAAAGCTCACAGGTCTGACCTTCGCGGGGTAGTGCAAGGCTATAGAATACTTAGCGGTCTCTTAAATAAAAACGCTTAGGCCAATCTGAGTCGGTCTGAGTCGATCTGAGTCGCTTAGCGCCGGGAACAACGGTGCTAAGCGTTGAGGGGTTGCTTAACCATTAGCTTACGCACTTCACTGAGGTCGGGTATCGAAGGTGCAGCCCCGGCTCGTGTGGTGGCCAAAGCACCAGCCGCGCTCGCTTCAAGCAACACGTTATGAAGACTTTGACCTGCGACCAAGCCAGCCATCAAATACCCCACAAAAGTGTCCCCTGCCGCAGTTTCGTCAACAGCACTCACATCAAAAGCGCCCAACTCACCACTGATATAACCATCTGTTTGATAGTAGTGCAGCCCATCCTTGCCCATGGTTAGGACTAAGTTCATCTCAGGGTAGGTGGTAATGAGATAAGCAAAAGCTTCACGCACAGATTCGCAGCCACTGACAGCCACTGCCTCTAGTTCGTTTACAATTAGCAAATCTACCAGCGCATAGTTATAGCTTTGGGCATGGGCATCTACGGGCGCTAAATTTAGCGCGACTTTACATCCGGAAGCACTGGCCAGCTGAATTATATCGCCGACATCATTGGTTTCATTTTGCATGAGTATCCAGCCGCCTTTAGCAGATGCAATCGCGTTATTAATGGTTTGTTGAGGTATCTCACGGTTAGTGCCACCGGCAATCACAATAGAATTTTGACCTTGAGCGTCAATTTGAATAACCGCATGGCCAGTTCGTCCAGGCAGTGAATCGACATTGCCCACCCCTACCCCTGCCACACTCATAAATTCAATAAGTTCTGTGCCATCAAATCCAATAGCGCCAAAATGTTCAACTTTGATCCCCGCTTTAGCCGCCGCAATAGATTGATTGAGCCCTTTGCCACCTGGAAACACGAAGCTACTTTGGCTTGCCACAGTCTCACCGACTTTGGCGATTTCAACCACGTTGTAAACATAATCAATGCACAACGAGCCAATATTTATTAACTGAGGCATCTAGCTCCATCTCCTGTGACATCAGACTTTCGCACAACCCTATGACTCCACATGTTACGTATAACCTAGGTCAGATTTGCAGACTCTTTACTCATTTTTTTCCGACTATTTACAAGCCCTTGCTAACGCAAGAAGGATTACAACAAAGAGGGCGGGGCGGGCAATTTAAAGAAAGGATGCGGCGCAAGTTGCCCCGCTTCCTATTTTAGCTTTCACTTTACGCGGGGTGGGACATCTTAGCCGCAGCATCTTGCACAGCGCGAATAATTTTATCGTAGCCTGTGCAGCGACAAAGATTACCCGCCAACCAATAGCGAATGGTGCTTTCATCAGGGTTGGGGTGTTTTTCCAGCAACGCCTTCGACGCTACAATAAACCCAGGCGTACAAATACCGCACTGCAATGCAGCATTTTCCAAAAAAGCATTTTGTAAAGGGTGCAGGCCTTCGTCGCCCGCTATGCCTTCAATGGTCTCAACCTGTGAACCTGAAGCTTCAACGCCGAGCATCAAACAAGAACAAACAAGTCGGCCATCTACTAACACTGAACACGCACCACAGTCACCTGTACCACAGCCCTCTTTCGTCCCTGTAAGGCCCAGTTCATCACGTAAAACATCTAACAGCGACTGGTTTGCGTCGCACAAAAATTCCTGCGCTTCACCGTTAATCGTTGATTCAACATGTAATCTAGCCATCTTAGTTCTCCAGTGCTCGCTTGTGCGCAATTGCGATTGCACGTTTACATAAAACAGCTACGACTTTCTGTCGATATTCAACAGTCCCTCGCTTATCACTGATTGGTGATGCCAGGTTCTTACATGCCTGACCCGCCGCTTCTCGGGCCGCATCATCAAGAGTGCTGCCAATCAATACACTAGCTGCCTCACTGACCAATAGTGCTGTAGGCGCAACAGCGCCAATTGATACTCTGGCGTCCGTACAAATGCCATTTTCAACGCTGACTCTAACCCCAACGCCGGCGACTGCAATGTCCATTTCAGTTCGTGGGGTAAAGCGCAGATAGGCATCTTTAGTGCTCGCTTTTGGCATGGCAAATTTCACGCCGAGCAAAAATTCTCCGTCCATCAAAGCATTCTTGCCCACACCTACAATAAAATCTTCTACCGGCATCTCGCGGCTGCCTATAGCAGTGGCTATATCACAGATACCACCCGCTGCGATCAATGCAGGAATACTGTCTCCAGCAGGGGATGCATTACACAAGTTGCCGCAGATAGTGGCTCTACCTTGAACTTGAGTTGAGCCAATTAGATCCGCAGCCTCTAACAAGCCAGGCAGAGCTTTTTGCAGCCCTGGGTGCTCGTTCATCACGGCACTAGAGACAGCTGCGCCAATGTAAATGCCCTCAGCGGATACTTCCAAACGATTGGTCTCAGCCAATTTTTTAATATCAACAATAGTTCGCGGTTGATGATTTGGCATACGCATTTGCACAAGGACATCAGATCCCCCCGCCAACAACTGAGTCATTTGACCCGCACTGGTGCTTTCGTTGAGCAAAGCCAGTACCTCGGCAATTGAACTCGGCGCTACATATTCGTAACTCTCCATTTCTATCCCTTTTTTTAAAACTAATATAGAAGGGAATCTAACATGAGACGTGCTGAGTAGGAATCATTCACCAAACTTTTGGACTTTCCGCAACGCGCTCTTCGATAAAGCACGGCCAACAAAGCACAGCGTAAATTCATAAAAAATTTCAGTTCAAACGCCGCCACTGTTTAGATGGTGTGAAAACGCTGGCGCTATTACACTAGCCCCTCACATCAGTTCTGATTAGGTTTAATGACATGAATTTAGAGACTCCGCTACAACTATTCTCAGACCATTTTGCAACAATCTCCCAGCGCTGGAACAATGCTCTAGATCAATGTGCCTTTCACAGTGCGGTAATTTATGCAGGCGAACAGGCCATGTATTTCCACGATGACCACGGTGCACCATTTAAAACCAACCCCAATTTGCTCCAGTGGTTACCACAAGATCAGATTCCAGAACATTCTTGCCTAGTAGTACAACCCGGTGAAAAACCGACACTGCTATTTTTTCGCCCTATAGATTTTTGGCACGCGCCTACACTGGTGCCAGAGAATCACGGACAACATCTAAACGTAGAACTATTTGAAGACTCTACCAGCCTCTTTGCTCGCTGCGCTGAAATGGTCGTAAGCAGTGCTAAATGTGCCTTTATCGGCGAGGCTCAAGAAGAATTGCTGGTTAAATTAAAAAATTGCGCGGTAAACCCCAGCGACCTTATTCACTACCTGTACTTTCAACGCGGCAGCAAAACAGCCTATGAATTGGAAACCATGCAGTGCGCCAGCAACATCGGCGTAATGGGTCATTTGGCAGCGACCGATGCTTTTCAAGCCGGCGCCACCGAGTTTGAAATACATCTAAGCTACCTAAAAGCCACTGGGCACAACGAGATAGCACTACCCTATTCCAATATCATTGCTCAAAATGAACACGCTAGCCTACTGCACTACCAGCACCAAGACCGGACCAGGGCGAAACACCTAAATAGTTTGCTCATTGATGCCGGCGGCACTTTTAACGGTTATGCCAGCGATATCACACGCACACACGTAGGCAAGCGCTGTTACTCCGTTGAAGCGGGCAATGAATTTGCCGCACTCATTGCATCTATGGATGCGCACCAGCTCAAACTTACCCAGGCTGTGACCAGTGGATGCCATTACTTGGACTTGCATAAGCTCATGCACAGACAGCTCGCTGGCGTACTGGTAGAGCATAGTTTGCTCACCTGCGATGCCGAAGAAGCATTTGAGCAAGGTTTAACAGAGCCATTTTGCCCACACGGACTTGGGCACCTTCTTGGTATTCAAGTACATGACGTTGGCGGCCATCAAATAAACCTAAAAGGTGAGCAAGCCCCGCCGCCAGTTTCTTATTCCACCCTCAGACTGACCAGACCGTTGGAAACTAATATGGTCTTGACTATCGAACCGGGTTTATATTTTATTCCCTCGCTTTTAGAACCTCTAAGGCAAGCAAAGGCCGCGATAAATTGGTCGAAAATAGACGCTTTCATGCCCTTTGGCGGCATTCGCATAGAAGACAATGTTTGCGTGACCCAGGCGTTGCCTCGCAACCTCACTAGAGACGCGTTTGCGCTAGCAGCAAAAGCCTAAGCGAAAAGAACCACTCCACTAGCCCAAAGCCACGTACAGAATATGACTGAAGTTACCCAAGTAAGCCTTGCACCAGAAAACCTGTCACCAGAAAGTCTTTTTGCGGCACCCGGCCTGAGAACACAACCGCCTACACAGATGCGCATTGCGCCCAGTGGCGAATTTGTTGCATACCTAAAAGCGAGCGCAGAAAAACCACTGCAAATGGATCTTTGGCGCTACGACATTGGGCTGCAAGCACATAGCTTATGGGTCAGTGCAGCAACCTTTGAAAACAATGATGCATCGGATGTTACCGCCCTAACGGATGTGGAGAGAGCCGAGCGCGAACGCAAGCGACAATTTACTTTTGGCATCACCGCCTATTCTTGGCTGGGCGAAAATGATCAAGCACTGGTCAGCCTCGACGGACAAGCCTATTTAGTTGATGCAAAGGTTGAGGCTAAAGCTGGCGCCAAAACCGAACAAGCACCTAGACTGATATCCAACGCGTCCCATCGGCAAAGCGCCTACAAAGCCAGCCCCAGTGGCAGAAAGATTAGTTTTGTTAGAAATGGCAACCTCTATATTCAAGACGCAATACTGGACTCATCACAACCTTCACACGAAAACTCAGATTTGGTCACCACAGAGCTTCGAGTGACCAGTGATGCCAGCGACACCATAAGCAATGGCTTGGCGGACTTTCTAGCCGCCGAGGAGATGCATAGATTTGATGGGCATTGGTGGTCACCCTGCGAACAACACCTATTCTTCTGCAAAGTAGATGACGCCCCTGTAGCGGTTTCCTATCGATTAGAGATCGACGCGGGCGGCAGTAGAACTGTTGAACAACGCTATCCCTATACCGGCCAGGCCAACCCTCACGTCTGCCTGTATCGCTACGACCTGAGTACGGCAACGACGACACTACTCTGGGAACCTACCGAAAGTGAGGTTTACCTCGCCCGAATTAGCCCCCTGCGAACCGGCTTATACATCCAAGTACAAGATCGACTGCAGCAAACACTTTGGCTGAAGAAAACCGGCTATTCTGAACATGAATGGCTGACACTGTTTATTGATAAGTCTGCCACTTGGGTAAACTTGACAGAAGACTTACGCCAACTGAATGACGAGCGCATATTATTTTCTACTGAAGCAGATGGCTGCAGAAAAGCATTCATTTTGGGCAGCCAGGGCAATACAACCGCTTTGGCAGGGCCTCAACACATAAATCAAGTTCTCGGCGTAAACGAAACTCACGCCTTCGTCTGCGGTTGGGACCAGCGACCCATAGAAAACCATTTATTCAGCGTCCCACTAAATGGTGATAACTGTCATCAGATTACCCAAGAATCGGGTTGGCACGAAACCGTTTTGAACATAAATAAGAGCCTATATCTAGACCGCTTTAGCAACGAATATCATCCGTTAAAAATTGACTTGATGAGCTTAGAGAATAGCCAAGCTAGCACTTGTATTTTTTCCGAGCAAATTGATAACGATCACCCCTACAAGCAGTTCCATGCTCGTCATGTGACCTCTACCTTCGGGGAAATCAAAGCAGGCGATGGTCAGTCAATGTTTTACCGACTCTCACCGCCCGCAGATATAACCAGCACCCACCCCACCATAGTTTACGTTTATGGCGGTCCGGGGGCACAGAAGGCGCGGCAAGAATGGGGTTCACTACTTGTGCAAATGTTTTGTCAGCAAGGTTACGGGGTCTTGGAGTTAGACAATAGAGGCTCGACGAATCGAGGACGGTTCTTCGAAGCCCCACTTTACCGAAGCATGGGCAGTCCAGAGGTGGAAGATCAAGTTTTGGGCTTAGATGTGCTGGCCCAAACGTCCTGGGCGGACTTGTCTCGCGTGGGCATATTTGGCCACAGCTATGGCGGCTTTATGACCCTTATGAGTTTGTGCAAAGCACCGGAGCATTTCAAAGCAGGGGTAGCTGTTGCACCCGTCAGTGACTGGGCAATTTACGATACTCATTATACAGAAAGGTATATGGGTTTACCCGATGACAATGTGGAAGGTTACAAGGACGGTAATGTGCTGACACATATAGACAAATTGTCTGGCCCACTACTACTCATTCATGGCATGGCAGACGACAACGTGCTTTTTACTCACAGCACAATGCTCATGTCCGAGTTGCAAAAACGCAACAAAGCCTTTGAGTTAATGACCTACCCTGGGGCAAAACACTCTATGCAAGAAACCCACGTTTCAATACATAGGTTTAATCTAATTTTGGATTTTTTTAACAGAAAACTATAAACGCTAAAGTGCTTCAGTCTAGGTCTAGGTCTAGGCCTAAGACAAAGCTAGCTAGGCTTGAACAGCGTATTAAAATTGTCACTAGTTTGACCTGCCAATGTCTGCAAACTTGTGTCACGAAGCTCAGCCAAAAATTTGGCAGTATCCGCAACAAACGCAGGCTCATTATCTTTGCCCCGGTTGGGTACTGGTGCCAGCCAGGGCGCATCTGTCTCGATCAACAAACGCTCAATGGGCACTCGGCGCGCTACCTCGCGCACGTTTTCAGCGTTCTTAAATGTCACAATGCCAGAGATTGAAATGTAATAACCCATCTCCAAGGCTTGCTCTGCCATGTCCCAGGACTCAGTAAAACAATGCAACACCCCTTTAACCTGGTGGTACTTGGCCATCAAAGCCAACGTATCATCCTGAGCATTTCGGGTATGAACAATAATGGGCAAACTGTGTTTTTGGGCCAACTGCAGCTGGAATTCAAAGGCCTCCTGCTGCCTTAACTTTGCCTCAGCTGTGATGTCGTGCAGATAGTCGAGACCAGTTTCCCCCACCGCCAACACTCGTGGATGTGACAAATTCGCTTCTATCCAATCAAGAGATTCTGCTGCTGCATCTGGATGCACCCCGACACTGGCCCACACATCATCGTGCGCAGCAGCTAACGCAAGGATTTCATTAATACACTTTTGTTCAACGCTAATACAAAGACAAGTGGATACCCCAGCCGTGCGCGCGCGCTGCAAAGCTTGCTCTGGTTCATGCAGATAGTTTAAATGACAGTGGGAATCAATGAACACCCGAGTACTCCTTAACGTGACAGTGGTTATGGCCAACTGCGCTCAAAATTGTATGAGAAATTTCAATTCAGCCGCAACGGACTCGCGCTTACGCACAGCCTCGACTAACCACCGCGCTGACGCTGCAGCCTAACCACTTGCAGCCATTGATAAACCAAGCGCTCGATTAACAGTTTGGGGTTCGCAGCATTTGACGTCTCTAACTGTAGTCGAGTCTGATTAAGCTCGTCTGCGAATGCGAGTAAAGTTCGATTGGCGCTTTGTCTTTGTTGCCAAATGAGATCTCTATACCAGCGCGATAAAACATCCACCAAGTCCTCCTCCAAAATGCTGCTAATACTAGTAGTGGTCTCCCGGTTGTTTTCAAGCTCTATCAACCACGCATTTAAATCAAACCGCTCTTCTTGCTGGACAAGGAGTGGCGCGTAGCCCGATTGTGCAAAGGCTTGCCCAGATACATCTTTGCCATTAGCTGACAGCCATTGCGTTGCCTCATCAGTACTTTGCGCCACTTGGTAACGCTGGCACCTACTTCTAATGGTTGGCAGGAGCCGGCCCCAATGTGGTGTTGAAAGCAAGATATGAGTATTCCTAGGGGGTTCTTCAAGGGTTTTGAGCAACGTATTTGCGGCATTGGTATTGAGTAAATGGGCGTCAATAATGACCGCGACCTTACATTTTGCAATCTGCGGCGTGTTTACCGCAAAGGCGTTTAACTTTCGTACTTGGTCAATTTTGATCACGGCCCCATCCGGCGCAACCCAACAAAAATCAGGGTGCGCTATTTCATGAGGGGGCTGTTCGGAAGTTAGGTTCAATAACGAAAATGCCGCTCTCTCGATTAATTCGTTGCCACCCCAACCTTCACCACAAATTAATGCAATAGCTGCCGGCAATGTGCCGTCGACAGAACGCTGCTGTAACTTATCCAGTACTGGCTTATGCCATGGGAGCACTTCACCTAACATGAGTTATTTGACACCCGGCATATGACTACTAACAAACTCTTTAACTTGTTGACAAACCAATTGCTGTACATCAACTAAGGGCAGGCTGGCATCCACTGTACGAAAGCGCGAATCCGCCGCGGCTCTAGCCAAATAACCTTGTCGAACTTTATGAAAGAAAGACATTTGTTCTTGTTCCATACGATCAAGATCTCTATTGGCTATCCGTAGCGCCGCAACCTCCGGGTCTAAATCTAAGTAGAGTGTAAGGTCCGGCTGCAAGTCGCCGTGCACCCATTCTTCTAAAACAGCTATTTTTTCTAAATCCAGTCCTCTGCCGTACCCTTGATAAGCGTAGGAAGCGTCGGTAAATCTATCGCACACCACCCACTTGCCTGACGATAACGCTGGGCGTATGACGCCATCTACATGTTGCAGGCGCGCAGCAAAAGCAATAAATAACTCGGTTAATCCGTTTACCGACTCATCCCACTCGGCTAGCATATTTTCACGCAGTGTTTCAGCCATAGGAGTGCCACCCGGTTCCCGGGTACGCACATAGGGAATAGATAATTCATCTAGCGTTTGGCAGACAGAGTCTACGTTAGTCGTTTTGCCAACGCCCTCGGATCCTTCCATAGTAATGAATTTGCCTAGCTCAGTATTCACGTACTTTATTGACCTAATTGATAACGACGCACAGCTGCGTTGTGTTGCGCCAGTGTTTCAGAAAACTGACTACTTCCATCGCCCCGTGCAACAAAATACAAAAAACCCCCTTCAGCGGGCTGCGCAGCAGCGAGCAAGGACTGAAATGTAGGTAATGCAATAGGTGTTGGCGGAAGCCCCTTATAGCGATACGTATTGTAAGGCGAATCTATACGCAAATCTTTATACCGAATATCTCCGTCAAAGCTTTCACCGACGGCGTAAATCACCGTTGGATCTGTTTGCAACCGCATATTTCGCTCAAGCCTCTTATGGAACACTTGACTGATTTGCGCTCTATCTGCGTCGACTCCAGTCTCTTTTTCTATGATAGATGCTAACACCAACAATTGCTCGGCTGTGGTAATACTCAAAGCCTGGGAGTTTGCAGGTATTGTACGCATAGACCAAGCCTCAGCAATTTTGCTTTGCATAACCTCATGCGCGCGCCGCAGCAAATCAACATCTGTGAGACCGCGGCGCACAAAGTAGGTGTCAGGAAAAAAATAGCCTTCCGCACTCTCAACAGACAAAGCCAATTTTTTTGCTAGTTCGGCATGCACTTGCGCATAGGAGGTGAAATCTCCCAAAGTATGCTTCAGCTGCGGAATTTTTTTCAGATCTTGCAGCAGGGTTAACACTGTAATGCCCTCCCGCAGGCGCACGGGGTGCAACATTACTTGACCCGTGCTGAATTTTTCTAATAGCTGGCGCGCGGAAATGGGGTTGCTCAGTTCATATTCACCAGCTTTAAGCTGTGTGTCCAACGACTCCCAGCTGGCTAAGAGTTTGAACAATTTAGGTTGCTGAACAACATTGAGCTTAACCAGTTGCTGGGTTATTGAGCTAAGTGACGCGCCTGACCTGATTTCAATGATCTGCGCTGAATGCTCTACACCTCGCTCCGCCCATGCATGAACATAGACATAGGTAATTACCGACAGAGTCGTAACGATAAGACACACCCAAATACCGATTTGCCTAACCGCTAAACGCATGTTGCTAATATCTAACTATTTGCGCTTATCTGACGTCTACACAACACCAAAAATTAAGGTGCCATTAGTTCCGCCAAAACCAAAGGAGTTGCTGGCAGAACTAGTAATCTTGACATCTCGGGCGGTATTCGGCACATAATCGAGATCACAGCGTTCGCCTGGGTTATCCAGATTTATCGTTGGTGCGATCACCTGGTCTGTAAGAGTTTTAATGGCAAAGATCGCCTCTACTGCCCCTGCAGCGCCAAGTAAGTGACCAATCATTGATTTAGTTGAGCTGACATATAATTTTGTATCGTTACCAAAGACAGACTTAATGCCCTTAGTCTCAGCAACGTCGCCCAGTGGAGTTGAAGTGCCGTGTGCATTCAAATATCCCAATTCTGAGGGGTTCAAATGCGCATCATTTAACGCATTTTGCATTGCAGCAGCGCCGCCCTCTCCAGCCTCCGAAGGCCCTGTAATGTGAAAGGCATCTGCACTCATACCAAAGCCTAAAACTTCAGCGTAAATTTTTGCGCCACGCGCTTTGGCGCGCTCATATTCCTCTATAACCAACACACCAGCACCCTCACCGAGGACAAAACCGTCGCGATCTTGATCCCAAGGGCGGCTAGCTGCCGCAGGATCATCGTTACGCGTAGATAGCGCGCGCATAGAATTAAAGCCAGCCACTGTAATGGGCGAAGTTGCAGCCTCAGCACCACCTACAACCATTACATCAGCGTCTCCGTATTGGATCATTCGAGCGCCAAAACCAATGTTATGCGTACCTGTAGTACAGGCGGTCACAACGGCAACATTGGGCCCTTTAAAGCCGTGTTGAATGGAAACGTTGCCTGAGATCATATTAATCACAACACCAGGCACAAAAAATGGTGAAACACGCCGTGGGCCGCTCTTAACCAGCGTAGCGTGAGTTTCTTCAATAGTATTTATTCCGCCGATACCTGAGCCAATGGCTACGCCAATTCTGTCGGCATCCGCTGAATGGGCCTCTATCCCTGCGTCTTCAATTGCCTGAGCCGCTGCCGCTATCCCTAATTGGATAAAACTGTCCATACGACGGGCTTCTTTGGGGTTTATGTATTGGGCAATATCGAAGTCTTTGACGCTCGCGCAAATTTTTACGCCATAGTCAGTGGTATCAAAAGATTGGTTTAAGCCAACACCACTACGGCCTGCAATGGCGGCCTGCCAAGATTCATCAACGGTATGACCGATCGGACTGACCATTCCCATACCCGTAACGACAACTCTTCTCTTACTCATCATTTTCTCCAGCCAATGTCGGCAAACTTGCGCTTACTTGCTGCTACTTACTGTTATAAGTGCACTGCTCGTAGTGTCACTGAATATTCGGCCTAGCTCTCTTCTAAAAAGGTTTTCTTTCTAAAAAGGCACTCCTGCTAAAAAGGCGTTTTTTCACAGAAAGTATTGTCACCAATAATCAGGCATTAAAATTCGCTATAGCCTAGACCAAAGACGGCTATATAAACCATAAATATTCGGCCATGGGGGAATACTGTGCGTACGCGCGCATGCCGCGCAGGTAGCTCCAAGAGCTACCTATGCAGATGCAATCAGCGGGTGGCAAGCACCGCGCCGAAAGGCTGGCCTATTGATGGGCCAATATGTAGTCGACGGCTTCTTTTACAGTCGTAATCTTCTCTGCTTCTTCATCAGGAATTTCAGTTTCGAATTCCTCTTCCAAAGCCATTACTAGCTCTACTGTATCTAAAGAATCAGCACCGAGGTCTTCTACGAAGGACGCGTCGGTACCGACCTCTTCTTCCTTGACCCCAAGTTGTTCACAAATCAATTTTTTAACTCTTTCTTCAACACTGCTCATGCGAATGTCATCCCTCAATTGTTCCTAGGCGCGAAGCGAACGGCATTCTATAGAGCCGTATAAGTCAATTCAAGCTATCTATTTATAACTTTCGCGCAATTTTTCCTAAAGAAACAGCTTGCAAATAACAAATTTTTTTTACTAGTCTAGGCCATTTCACGAATCAGGTGAAGAACAAGCCGCCATTCACCTGCAGTGTTTGCCCTGTTATGTAGCCAGCATTTTCGCTGGCCAAAAACGCAACGGTTGCAGCAATTTCTTCTACATTACCCAGGCGCCCCAACGGAATACGTTCCATCATCATAGCAGACTGCTCTGGCGTTAAAGACTCAGTCATATCTGTGGCAATAAAACCCGGGGCTACTGCATTTACAGTAACGCCACGAGAGGCCACTTCTAGAGCCAGAGAGCGAGTAAAGCCTTCTAAGCCTGCCTTACTAGCAACATAGTTACCCTGACCTGGATTACCCATACGGCCCACTACAGAGCCCATGTTAATCACCCTGCCCCAGCGCGCCTTCAACATACCGCGCAAAATGGGTTTGGTGACTCTAAAAGCACCATTAAGATTGGTGTCGATAACTTCACTCCACTCAGCGTCAGACATGCGTAACAGTAGGTTATCTTTAGTAATGCCTGCGTTATTCACCAGCACTAATGGCATAGCAACGCGCTCTTTAAGCTGCGCAAAAGCGCTGGCAATACTTTCCGTTTCTTGCAGTTTTAGCTCTACACCAAAACCATCTTCACCTAGAGCTGCTGAAATGTGCGCAGCACCCGTTTCACTCGTAGCTGTACCCACGACATAAAAACCAGCGGCGACCAATGCGTTTGCAACACCGGCGCCAATACCTCGACTGGCTCCCGTGACAAGGGCTGTTACTCTATCTGACATATCAACTCCAAATATAAATACGGCGCTGAGCTTAAAGCTCGTTCGCCGCCTCAAGACCGGCCATCTTAGACAGTCCAATAGTCGGCGTTTCCTTAGAGATGCGTTTGACTAATCCAGCCAATACATTGCCCGGGCCACACTCAACGCAATGCTGCAAACCCTGGGTAAGCATAGATTGTACTGAGGCTGTCCACTGTACAGGTGAGTAAAGCTGTTCAACCAAGTTACTCTTTAGCTCACTCACATCTTTAGCAACACTGGCGCGCACATTTTGCACAACGGGGATGCGCGGCATGGTCACTTCAATTTCATTCAAGGCTTGAGAAAAATCACCTGCTGCTGCGGCCATTAGTTTGGAATGAAATGGGCCACTAACATCTAGCTTAAGTGCGCGCTTGGCGCCCGCCGCCTTACAGGCTTCAATAGCCTCATTTACAGCACTCATCGCGCCGGCGATAACTACCTGACCCGGCGCATTAAAGTTAGCAGCACTGACTACCCCTGCAATCGCGGCACAACATGCTTCGATTGCATCGTCGTCCAAACCTAAGACAGCGGCCATACCGCCCTGACCATTAGGCACCGCGCGCTGCATTAACTCTCCGCGAGTACGTACAAGTTTAACGCCATCCTCAAAGCTCATAGCTCCGGCACAGACCAGTGCTGAATATTCACCTAAGCTATGACCAGCCATAACGTTGACCTTGTCAGCGCCCACCACCCATAGGTCCCATAACGCCACACTGGCAACCAATAGAGCCGGTTGGGTATTTTCTGTTGACCCCAGCGCCTCAGCAGGGCCTTCCTGAACCATGGACCATAAGTCGAAACCCAGCACATCAGATGCGACGTCAAACTTTTCTCTAACTGAGGTATGAGCCTCGGCAATATCAGCAAGCATGCCGACACTCTGCGCACCCTGACCTGGGAAAATTGCTGCCAACTTCATCATCCAATTCCTTATTCGTAAACGCCCTAACTTGGACAAAAATCATTAATTTGCGCCAACTTTATTTCGACCTTTGAGCAAGCTGACGCCTAAACAAACTGCAACAGTGTCGCACTGTCGCCCTGTCACCAAAGACAAAGGCAAGGACAAAGACACCTTGCGCACTTAAAACTATAAATTATAAATTATCAGCCAAGACTTTAGTCAGTCCAGAATCCAAATATTCATTGGCCTGATTTAGCGCACTTAAAAACCCCAGCGTACCGGTACTACCATGACTTTTAACCACCACACCATTAAGTCCTGCCATCAACGCGCCATTATAGCGCTCAGGGTCTAGCTCACGGCCAAACGCTGCCAACTCTTGATTGCTCTGCGCCAAGACCTGAAGTCGCTGTCTGACATGTGTAGCCATACCCTCTAGCGTCTTGAGCATAATGTTGCCGGTAAAGCCGTCGCAAACGATAACGTCAGCACTGCCAGAGAACAATTCTGTAGGCTCCACAAATCCGACAAAATCCAAACACTTATCCGCGCCCAACATAAAGGCAACGCTGTTTAATAGCTCGGTGCCCTTGCCACTCTCGGTGCCAATATTCAGCAAGGCAACCCGGACACCTTTTATACTCAAAAAGTCCCCTTCCAAATAAGCCAAGGCCGCACCAAGCTTAGCGAATTGACCCAACACATTCGCACCACAGTTGACGTTGGCACCAAGATCCAACATATAAAATTGGCCCATATTGCCCTGAAATGATTTTGTTATGGCTGGCCTCTGCAGACCCGGCAAGGTGCCCACATGGGAGCGTGCCAGTCCAAGCAACGCCTTAGTATCGCCAGAGCTTACTAACGCTTGAACTTCGTTATTGGCTAATAACTTGGCGCAAACGGCCATTGAAGAATTGGGTCTATTCCTAAGCACTTCGCTGAGGGATTCTGACCCAGTAAGAAAATCGTCAACGTAGAGAAACTGCGCACCCTTCGCTTCCAGCACCTGAGCATTTACAGTGCCTTGAATCACCTTTTGCTGACCAACTAAGACGAGTCCTTCAGCGCTGGAAAATTCCGCGCATGCAGCGAGGTTTTTTTCGACTCCAATACTACCGCCCATCAAATCGACCGCAATCAGTCCCATAGCGCCACCGCGAAGGATTTGCCTGCAAATACAGGCCAATGCGACAAACACGACATAAAGAGCAGAGAAAGTTTATTGACAGGTGAGCTGGCGCAAGTGGTTTGCGCGGAAACATAAAAAATAGGCAATAAAGAATGCGGCAATATTAACAAATATTGCACCAGATCCGACGCAGCAGAATACCGCAGACGAATTAGCATTGAGGAGGTATTAGGCGAAAGTATGAAACCATGAGCCAAAATAGGGGTAAGCACACAAGCGTTACCCCAAACATCTAACTAGCCTTTGTCGGGCATCACTTGACGGCCACGGTAGTATCCGTCTGCACTCACATGGTGACGACGATGCGTCTCACCTGAAGTCGCCTCTACAGACAATGTAGGCCCTGACAATGAATCATGCGAGCGACGTTGTCCGCGACGTGAACGAGTCACTTTGCTTTTCTGAACTGCCATTTTACTGTTCCTTTTCTCGTATCAAGAATCTGCTGTCCAGATTCCAATGGTAAACCGTACGCTACTTACTATTGCTCTTTACTCAGGTAATTTGCCATTAACTTCAGTCTGTAGCTTTAATTATCAACTAAATTCTAAACCTCGTCTTCACCCTTTTGGGCTTGCAGAGAACCGAGCTCTTGCAGAGCGGCCTTGAGTCCAACAAAGGGCAACTGGCGATCTACTAACTCTTCCGTCGTGTCTGACGCTTTTTCTAACGTTGTTTCTTTTCGTATGCTTTCTTTTAGCGTACTTTCTTTCTCGCCTTCGTTCTGACCTTCCTGCCGATCTTGGCTGGAGTTATCTCCAACTAGACCTAAATCTCTTTGATCTTTTGGTTCTTGAAGATCACTAACGGATTCTTCATCGTAGACCATTGAAGGCCTGTTTACACAGGCAAGGTCCAAACAAACTTGTCCTGGCAAATCGAGCAGAAGCTCATCTTCCACCAATTCGACAATATCCAACCGCGGGCCTTCTATAACCACAATATTCAGGTCATCATTTTCCGCACTTGAACTCCAATAATCCGCTTGCTCTTCAGAAGAGGCAATGGTCGCATTAAATGTGGTGCGCAACTTGTAGGGCACCGATTCTTGGCACAGATGACAAGCTATCTTTGCAGATGCTTCAATAACACCTTCTACTACCACTCTATATCTGGCGTCCCGATCAAAGTTAAGCTTGATCTGCAAATCACTCAACTCGCTACATTCTTGCTCGAGCCGCGACATCTGTTCCGCGCGCACAACACGCTCTACCAAGACCTTGCGTTGGCCCAGCGATTGGTAAGTTAATGCTCCGTCTGTACGCGAGTTCATAGCGCGCGCAATCATAGGTATCTGGCGTTGTCCTGTAAAGCCAAGTTGTAGTCAAAGTTGATCTATTTGCCCTGATAGCGCGGGATTTTGGCAAAGTTTGGAGAAATTGGGTCAATCAATCCAAGGGTTGGGGTATAAGATGATAAGTGGAAGCGTCATGGCGCTCCCAGCATAGTTAATCACTTAACCCTGACACGAGCACCATGTCGAAAAAAATAATACTCGGATCATCGTCCAAATACCGCGCCCTGGCGCTCAGCACATTAGGCTTAGAATTCGGCGTGGATTTCAGCCAGCAGTCGCCTGATATTGACGAGACCGCCGAGCCAATGGAATCGCCTGATGCACTTGCATCGAGATTAGCCTTGGTAAAAGCTAGAGTAATAGCCCAAAACAACCCTGGCAAAGTGATCATAAGTTCAGATCAGACCGGTGCTTGCGGCGATCGCCTATTAGAAAAACCAGGCAGTATGGAAGCGGCTATTGAGTCTCTTCGATATTGCAGTGGCAAAACCGCAGTCTTTTATACTGGCTTAGTCGTTTATCAGCGCGGCCACCCGCAAAAAAATAGCGGCGAGGACAAATACACGCTAGATGTCGAAACAACCCGCTTGCAATTTCGCACACTGTCAAATGCGCAAATCATCGACTATGTGCGCCGAGATATGCCGCTGGATTGCGCCGGATCATTCAAGGCTGAGGGTTTGGGTATCGCTTTATTCGAATCCATTCAAGCTGAAGATCCAAGCGCTCTGATTGGATTACCGTTAATCCGTTTGGTTTCTCGGTTGCAAGAGTTTGGCATAAACATACTCAGCAAATCCCCAACAAACGGCAGCTTTTGAATTAACCCTTGGTCCAAGTGAGGGTGCCTAGGCGCCCACCTTCTTCGACTCTAAAGACCGCCATATCGATGCCATTTCACCTTCTAACGGCGCCGACACATCTAACCGATTGGAACCAAAGGGCACCACCAGCCTAGATGAGTGCAAGCATAATCGTGACGCTTCCAAAGCATTGGCTCCGCCATATTTAGAATCTCCGAGAATTGCGTGCTGCTGAGCTTGAGCGTGCACTCTAATTTGGTGGGTTCTACCCGTATGCAAACTGGCGGACAATAGGGTCGCCTTGGGGCCAGTGCCGACCACTTCAAAATCAGTCCGAGCGACTTGCCCTGTACCATCTACCCTAACCCGGCGTTCGCCAGAGGCAGCCTCAAATCTCTTCAGGCGGTGATGTATGCTTCTGCAGTCGCGAGGCCAGACGCCATCTACAATAAGGTGATATTTTTTCTTCACAACCCTTTCACGGAAGGCCTCTTGCGCAACCTTAAGTACGCTGCGCTTTTTACAAATCAACAAACACCCCGACGTGTCTCGGTCAATTCGGTGCGCAAGCTCTAACCGTGGCTGATTGCGCATAACTCTAAACATTTCAATCACCCCGGAGGTAATTGAACTGCCGCCATGCACCGCAAACCCGGGCGGTTTGTTGATGACAATTAAATCATCATCCTCAAACAAAATGCACTGCTCCAAAATGTCGGCGGTATCCCTCGTCATTTGCACCGGTGCCTGCTCGCGGCTGCGAATAGGCGGCACACGCACACGATCGTTCAGTGCAAGCCGGTAAGTTGGCTTAATGCGCCCACCATTCACCCGCACTTCGCCCTTGCGCAAAATACGATAGATTTTGGTTCTTGGCACACCTTTTAAGTGACGTAACAAAAAATTGTCAATGCGCTGACCTGCGTCATCGACATTCACAATATCCAAATATGTCACTTCCATTAAGAGCGCCTTATAGAGAAAAAAACTAATCGTTTGAAGGGTTTAGCAAACACTGTTACCATCTGCTTGAGATTTTACGTAGCTTGCTAGTTTACAGCTTGGTTTGCATTGTGCATCTGCCTTTTGCAAATGGATTGCGCGGCTAAAGAAGTATTTAGTAAAAATAGGCGTATATCTGCTTAAACGGCTCCCTCTTGTCTTGGGCTACGGTTAAGCCTTGGCGACTAACGTATGCCCAGTATATGGCAGCTTTAGCGCCATTTTTGGGCTGCGGCCCAGCATTAATAGGGGCTCTCAGAACTTAAGAATAAGAAACATGATGTCTTATTTACGATTTTAAAAATTAGGCCTTTGAGAGAATTCTCTTAGACCACTCTTGGAACGCTTTTTAAACAGCGTTCTAACTTAACGAGGTGCCTAAAGCACCAATATATTTGACGAAATAGTGATTGCACCAGGGCAGACATGCCATAGCCTGGTGATGAAAACGACTTAAGAGCTGCATTTTTGCGTTAGGCGTATTTGCCAACGTATAAAATGGTCATATTGATAATTGGCCTGTCGTAGAAGAGAGCGGATAAATATCCGTAGAGATTACAGAACAATGATATTAGTGGTTCGAGCAGATAGTCTGCCGAACCAAGAAAAAGAAAACGTAAACACGAGAACAAAGAGACGAGAACACAGAGACGAGAAACTAGTGACATAGTTAGTTTAAGCCCGAGTTGGACAGCCATGTCAGAGAAGATCGTCAAAAAGATCGTCAAGAGATCGCCCACATCATCAGATGCGCCTCGCATTGTAGGAGGCACCAGCACCCGGTGATTTAGAGCATAGAAAGCGCTAGGCCGTTAAAAATCAGGCTTTTAGTAAGTGCACTATGCAAGGTTAGGCGGCATGTTCAGTCAAACGTCTCACCGGATCTAGATTAATCTAAGCCGGCCATATCACTGCAATCCCACCTCACACCCCACTATTACGTCCAAAAAATGTGCCGAGCTCAGAGTATGGCAATTGAGCATCAGCCCTTATAGGACTTATGACTAATGAAAAGAATGCTAATCAATGCAAGACAACCTGAAGAGGTTCGTATTGCCCTCGTTGATGGACAAAAACTCTATGACCTAGACGTCGACAACGTCGCAAGGGAACAGAAAAAATCCAGCATCTACAAAGCGAAAATCACCCGTGTAGAACCCAGTCTAGAAGCGGCATTTGTCGACTTCGGGTCCGAAAGACATGGTTTTTTACCATTAAAAGAAATCTCTCGAGAGTATTTCAAAAAGAAAGGTGGCAGCCGCTCACCTATTCAAGAGCTGATTGGTGAAGGGCAGGAAATATTGGTTCAGGTAGAAAAAGAAGAGCGTGGCAATAAAGGCGCCGCCCTCACCACTTTTTTGAGCCTAGCCGGTCGTTACATGGTGCTCATGCCAAACAACCCACGAGCTGGCGGCATCTCCCGCCGCATCGAAGGTGAGGAAAGAGACCAACTACGCGAAGCACTAGCACAAATTGAAATTCCAGATGGTATGGGCGTCATCGTTCGTACCGCTGGCGTTGGTCGCAGCTCAGAAGAACTCAACTGGGATCTAAACTATCTGCTTCAATTATGGCAAGCAATCCAAAATGCAGACGAGACAGAGCAAACGCCGTCGCTTTTATACCAAGAAAATAGTGCCGTAATTCGCGCCATCAGAGACAACTTACGCGCTGATATTGGCGAAGTACTTATTGAAGGCGACGCTGCTTTTGAAGAAGCATCAGCATTCATTGCTCAGGTGATGCCCCACTATGCAGATAAAGTAAAAGCATACGATGATTCCATCCCACTCTTTAGCCGCTACCAGATCGAAAGCCAAATTGAGACGGCTTATGAACACACCGTTAAATTACCTGCTGGCGGCAGTATTGTAATTGACCCCACCGAAGCCCTTGTCTCTATTGATATCAACTCTGCCCGCGCAACAAAGGGCCATGACATCGAAGAAACAGCCCTCAACACCAACCTTGAGGCAGCGGATGAGATAGCACGACAACTACGCATTCGCGATATTGGCGGCCTAGTTGTCATAGATTTCATCGACATGATGAACCCAAAAAATCAGCGCGCTGTTGAAAACCGCATGCGTAACGCGCTTGAAACCGACAGAGCCCGCATTCAGACAGGGCGTATTTCTCGCTTTGGCCTAATGGAAATGAGCAGACAGCGCCTACGCCCTTCGCTAGAAGAGATAAGCACTGGACTCTGCCCTCGCTGTAATGGCCAAGGTCGCATCAGAGATACTAAGTCATTAGCATTAGCCATTCTGCGAGTCTTGGAAGAGGAATCTTTGAAGGAACGCAGTGCAGTGATTCGAGTTCAAGTGCCATTAGCTATTGGCGCATTTCTGCTGAATGAAAAGCGTGGCGACTTAGCAACCATTGAACAGCACACTGGCACGCACATCGTCATTATTCCAAACACTAATTTGGAAACACCTCACTACCTCGTTGAACGTCTTCGCAATGATCACGTTGAAGGCGAAGGTGAAGTACCTAGCAATGTTCTTTCAGACCTCGCGAATCAAGCTCAGCAGCAAGAAATTCCAGCAGATACGGCATTGCCTGCAAAGCCTCAAGCCGCTGTACAAACACAAATTCAATCCGCACCTCCGGCTCCAGCCCAAGCCGAAGTAGCAGCGAAAGCAGCGCCTACTTCGTCTAAGCCAAGCCTGTTTAAACGCCTAGTTGGTAGCTTATTCTCTGATGAAGCAGCCGTAGAAGATAAGCCCAGACGCAAACCTACACCAAACGGTCGAGATAACGGTCACAACAACAGTGATCGTGACAGCAACCGTGACAATGGCGGACGCAACCGCCGCCGCAATGACGACGATCGTAAACCAGAAGGTCGTCAAAGAAAAGACAGTAACGATCAAGATAATCGCCCGAATCGCGAAGAAAACCGTAAAAGCGAGCAAAAATCTGACGAGCGTCCTAACAGAAATAGAAATAACGACTCTAATAAAGAAGAGCGTCGCAGCCCGCGCCGTGAAGACAAGCGCCGTGGAGATAACCGCCGCGACGACAGCTCGGAGCAACCAAGAAAGCCGGCCCAGAAAAAAGAATCTAAACCTTTTGTAGTCGTACCAAAGGAAGAGCGCCAACCCTCGGAAGAAACTCTGGCAAAGAGTAAGAGGCAGCCGCAAAGAGATCGTTCAGCACCACCGCGTAATAGCGAAGGACAAGCGGGTGATAATAAAGTGGGAGGTGGCCATTCCAATAAAAAGTCGAATGAAAAGTCAAAAGCTGCGTCTAAAACTGATATTGAAGAGATAACAGCAGCCACTACTGAGAACCAGGCCGAGCAAACTGACAAGCGTGCGAACAAGCCAGCACGCGCGAATGCTAAACCTCGTGGCAGAGCCAGCAATGATCCACGTAATCGCGGCGCAAAAAACGATCCAGCCTCGGCAGACTCGAATGACAACAATGCGCCTGAAGACGAGCCAGCAACAGACGCCGAGGAAATCAGCAGCTCCCCGGAGGTAAAAGACGTTGCAGAGGCCTCCGTGGAGATCTCTGCAGAGACTCCTAAAGTGGAAACTGAAGTAACTGAAATCGTGTCAGAGAACGATGTCAAGGCAGTAGCTGCTTTTGCAAGTGTAGAACAAGACACTGAAAATACCGCACCAGGAAATGCCTCTACGCCTGCTACCGATAGGCTTGGCACGCTGTCTGAGGCTGTCACAGAGGAAGTCGAAAACGTTAAAGAGGTTGAAGAACCCCAACTAAGTGAAGAGCCAGCCGCTGCGACTAGGCCGCCTGGACGAGCGTCAAACGATCCGCGTGAAGTAAAACGCAGAGGCCGCGAAAATGTTCTACGTAAACAAGGGGTTTTAATTCAACCTCAAAGCGGCAATTCTCAGGACAGTACTGACGGTTCCAGCTCTAGCTGAATCTGATACTGCTCGAAGACACTGTGAGCAACATCCTCAGCAAAGCTGAGGATGTCTGCACTATTTGCAGCCCCATAGTTAACGATGACCAGAGGTTGCTGAGCCCAGCAGCCGACTTCGCCGCGGCGCACCCCCTTCCAACCCGCACGGTCAATTAACTGGGCCGCCGACAACTTATAGCCCTCGCCATGAGTAAAAGCCTTAAAACCCAACTCTTGCAGTGCAACACCTACCTCTTTAGTTACGACAGGATTTTTAAAAAAACTCCCCGCGTTAGAGAATTCAGCAGGATTTGGCAGTTTGCTGCTGCGTAGCGCAATAACGCAATCAGCAACATCTTGAGGGCCAGGCGTAACGACAGACAAGTCTTGCAAATAGCTTTGTAACTCTGGATAACTGCTTTCAATTAGCGGCAACTTGGATAATCGCAACACCACAGAGACAATAATCCACGCTGGCTGAGACTTAAAAACACTCGAACGATAAGCAAATTGACAATCTTTTTGAGCTATCTGACGGCTCTCACGTTGACCATCAACAATATTTACGCCAACAATTAGCTGTGCAACTTCTACCCCATATGCACCAATATTCTGCACTGGAGCAGCGCCAACTGAGCCTGGAATTAAAGCCAAATTTTCTAACCCAAACCACCCCCGACTTAAACTCTCCATGACCAACTTATGCCAAACCACACCCGCGCCGACCTCAACTATGACAGAATCCGCAGAGTCCGCTAAGACTTCGATACCTTCAATGCGCATGCAACATACAAGACCAGAAAGTTTGGGCTGCAAAATCACGTTAGAACCTGCGCCCAGACAGGACATCGACAAATTGTTTTCTGCTGCAAATTTTTGGGCTGTAAAGACGTCGGCTATTTGTTCAATAGAGCTGCCCCACTGGGCGTGAGAGATCAGGCCAAAGGTATTTTCAAGAGGATATTCAGGTTGGATATTCAAGAGGCCAAATTCCGAAATGTGAGGTTAACTCGCGTGCCCACCGGGCGTTTTGTAGCGCGCAAACAATGGCGCTGGCGACCGTCAAAGAACAACAATGAACCATTCCTCAAATCAACACTCTGCCGCGAAACTTCAGCATTCGATGCGACATCAAGATCGATTGCAAAACGTCTAACTGCACCGATGCTCAACGAGGCGATTTGACCTGTACAACCCGCTTCGTCGTCTCTATGCCAACCCATATACTGGCTGCCATCAGAATACTTATTCAATAACAAAAAATTAAAAGGTTGATTCACCTCATTCTGAATACGATCTCTTAGCACCGCTAAAGGCTCGGGCCAACCATCGGTTCGGTGATCTAGCTGAGTGTATCTGTAATTAAGCCCCTCATCGCCAAACCAAGCTATTTCACGCGGTGCGACGACTTCACGCCCGTAGATTTTGAACTGTTCCTGCTGCCAGGCGACCTGAGGCGACGCGAGCAACCAATTTTCAAGGTTCTGCGCCTCAAATTCCTTTATAAAATTCGATATGAGATTCACTGGCTATGGCTGATTCCGTAAAAGCTTAGGGTATACTAGCGGACTGATTGAAACTAACTAAAGGAATTCATGTGAATATCCAAGGAAAAGTCGCTGTCATTACTGGCGGCGCATCCGGTCTCGGAAGAGCCAGCGCAGAAATGATCATCGCTAACGGCGGTAAGGTTGCAATTCTAGATCTGAATGAGGATTTAGCAAACGCTACAGCAAAAGAGCTTGGCAACGCGAAAGCTTACCAAGTTAACGTTACCGATGATGCATCCGTAACAGCTGCCATCAACCAAATCCACGAAGACTTTGGTGCTATCCATATCAATGTAAATTGTGCCGGTATTGGCGCAGCCTCTCGCACGGTCGGTCGTGAAGGTGCTTTGGACATTACGAAATTCAACTTTATCGTCCAAGTGAATCTAATCGGCACGTTCTCAGTTCTGAGTAAATGTGCAGCAATCATGCAATTGAACGAGCCCGAAGGTGAGGCACTAGAACGGGGCGTTATCATCAATACCGCATCAGTAGCCGCGTATGATGGCCAAATTGGCCAGGCAGCCTACTCTGCAAGTAAGGCCGGTGTTGCAGGTATGACACTACCTATCGCGCGTGATTTATCTCGCCAGGGAGTTCGCATCTGCACAATCGCACCAGGCATCTTTAACACACCGATGATGGCAGGCGCACCTGATGCAGTAAGAGACCCTCTAATTGATATGGTTCAGTACCCTAAGCGTTTGGGCTTACCCCCGGAGTACGCTTCACTGACCAAGCAGATTGTAGAAAACTCCTACCTGAACGGTGAAACCATACGCCTAGATGGCGGCATCCGTATGGCACCTAAGTAACCGCAAAAACGGTTGCTTAGACCCTTAAGGGGCAATCCGACCGGGTTATGATTTGTGAGCAGGCTTTACCTGCTCGCAAGTTCCTTTTGCACCCTGGCTAAATCCGCCGGCGTATCAACACCACCAGGCACGCCTTGCCTCACATCAAGTACCAGTAAATCCCTACCGGCTTCAATCCAGCGCAGCTGCTCCAATTTTTCAATCCGTTCCAACCGAGATTCGCCTAAGCTGACAAATGTGCGCAGTCCAGAGACTCTAAACCCATAAATGCCGATATGCCGTCGCGCCACCCCGCTCTGCATGAATGCGTTAAACATTGCCTCGTCATCAAAAAATTCTCTGGGATATGGCATTGGCGCACGAGAAAAATTAATTGCGCGCAAGCCGTCACCCACCAGCACTTTCACAACATTAGGGTCCACAAAATCTCGGCGGTTCGTAATGGGTTCTGATAGCGTCGCCATCTCCATACTTGCCTTGGCAACCATCGCGTTAAACAAGTCATCAACAATTTGGGGTGGCAACATAGGTTCGTCACCTTGGATATTAATCACAATATCTTCATCGCCCCAACCCATTTCATCGGCCACTTGCTTAACCCTGTCCGATCCAGAGGGGTGGTCTGCCCGAGTCATCAACCCTTTGTAACCTGCGGCTAAAACCGCATCTAATACACGTAGGTCATCTACGGCGACCACCACATCATCTGCTACGGTATTACTGGCCAGCGCAGCTACATGAACAATCATAGGCACGCCGTTGATAAGCGCCAAGGGCTTACCCGGCAAACGGGTAGAACCGTAGCGGGCAGGTATCACAACATGAGTAGCCATAACTAAACCTCAGCCTCTGTAGGTGTGGAAACCGGTATATCCTTCATTGGAACTAGCGGCGCTATACCGCGCTCAGTCAGCGCGGTTGCAAGGATGCTTGCGATATCATCATCAAACATTACATCAATATCCAAAGACCAAACGTTGGTCAAATCCACGTCGAGCTGGACCAATTTGATGGCGTCTTTCTCAGTGCAAACTACAGTCATTACATCAGCAAATCGCACTTCCTCACCGGTAAATAGATGATGGTCGCTATAAGCCTCAGGCTCTACCAAAAAACCTAATCCAGACAAGGTAGAAAAGAAACGGCTAGGGTTGCCAATGCCACAAACAGCATGGACCGCGCTATTTTGCTGTAAAAACTCCGCAGCACTTAGCTGCCGTCCATCCGCCAGACTTCTAAAATGCCGAATCTTAGGGTGCATAACAATTTCGTTGCTAACCAAGCCTGAGGCTCGCGCATTGGAAACTACTAGGTCGACCTCGTCTAACCGGCTTGCGGATTCTCGCAGCGGCCCTGCAGGTAAAAGCTGCCCATTACCAATTCCGCGAGCACCATCTATTAAAACGATCTCTACGTCGCGCCCCATTGCATGGTGTTGCAGGCCATCATCTGAAATTACAATGTCACAATTTTCTGTCTGTAAAAGCGTAATCGCTTTCATTCTATCTGCGGCTATTGCTACCGGGCAATGGAGCCTGTTCTTCAGCAACACACCCTCGTCTCCGTAGTGCAATGGGTTTGCGTGAAGTGGGATAACCCCCCCCTTGCGACTAAGGCTGCCTTTATAACCACGAGAGACGATACCCGGGCTGAATCCACGACGACGCAACTCTTCAACCAGCCATATAACCAGCGGCGTTTTGCCTGTGCCACCAGCAGTAATGTTACCCACCACAATAACTGGCAGGGATGTTCGTCCCGGCACTTTTGCTCCAGACCGATAAGCATTCGCCCGACGTCCACTAACCCAACCGTACAGCCAAGACAGCGGCCTCAATAGGTGCGGCCAGCGCGCGTTGCTGTACCAGGCCTGACTCAAAAAGTTTGCGGAACGGTCAATGAACGAGCTGACCTTAGCCATATTTTGGGCATTGACAAAATTTTCTGGTAGGGAAGCTGCCGCCAGCGAAACCTCCTCCTCAGATTCTGACTCGTCTTGGAACTGCGCTGCATAAAGCTCTGCATAGTGGCCGCCCTGGACTAATAACGACTTGTGATCGCCCTGCTCAACCACTTGACCTTGATCTAAAACGACAATCACATCAGCTGACTCAACAGTGGATAAGCGGTGAGCAATAACCAGTGTCGTTCGACCAGCCATGACTTCTTTTAACGCAGCTTGAATGTATTTCTCTGATTCGTTGTCCAACGCCGATGTTGCTTCATCCATAATCAGAATGGGCGAATCTTTCAACAATGCTCTTGCAATGGCTATGCGCTGCCTTTGACCGCCAGACAACAAAACGCCATCGTCTCCCACCACGGTATCAATTCCATTAGCAAGCTTGTCTACGAATTCGCTGGCATAAGAGCGATCTAGTGCCATCTGAATTTCTTCATCGGATGCGTCTTCCGCATCGCCATAAGCAATATTATTTCTCAACGTATCGTTAAACAGGGTGACTTGTTGATTCACTACAGAGATCTGTTGCCGCAAACAGTTCATCTCATAGTCTCTCAGATCAATTCCGTCCAACGTTATGGCTCCGCCGCCTATTTCGTAAAACCGCGGCAAAAGACTAGCTAGCGTGGTCTTACCGCTACCCGACCTACCCACCAACGCTATGCTTTGACCAGGATCGATATTCAGAGAAATCTGACTGAGCACTCTGGGGCCTTGTTCGTTATAAGCAAAATCAACATTGTTGAACTTTAACGCCCCCGTAACTTTTTCAACTGTATGAGTGCCTGCATCAACCTCGATAGGCGAATCGAGTTGAGCAAATATATCTTCCGCCGCCGCAAACCCACGTTGCAACTTTGCGTTAACTTCAGAAAGTTTGCGAATGGGCTTACCCAACATCCCGGCAAGAACAAGAAAGGTCACAGCTTCACCACTGCTCAAACCGCCACCTATCTCAGGGCGATAAAGCATAATAATCAAGCCGCACAGGGCGGTGGCGATAATGGTTTCGTTTATTTGAGAACTGAGCACGCGAGTCACAGCCATCTTGAGATTTTGCTGACGATTAACTTTGTTCGCAGCTAAAAATCGCTGCTCTTCGTGGGACTCACCGCCAAACACTTTAACCACTCGGTAACCGTTCACAGCCTCCGAAGCAACATGAGTAACGTCACCCATTGAATGCTGGATGCGTCGACTAATTTTACGGAATCTGCTGCTGGCGAATACCACGACGAGCGCCAATACCGGCGCTGTGCCGATAAACAGCAGCGTAAGCTGCCAGCTTTGAAAGATCATTAAACCGAGATAAGCAATCACCTTAACGCCATCTTGAATGAGCGAGCGCAAAGCCTCTGTACCGGTATCTCTTAGTTGGGTCACCGTAAAAGTGATTCTAGACACGATATGACCTTGAGATTCGTTATCAAAATAACGACTGGGTAGTTTCAAAACCTGAGCAAATAATTCTTCACGTAAGTTGTAGACCACGCCAAAAGATATTCGAGCCATAGCTGTCTCGCCGATAACGGTGCCAACAGCGCGGACCAAAGTCACCGCCACCATAATGGCTGGGATAGAAGCAGCGGCTCTAACCTTGAGGTCATCCCACTGATCGATCAATTCACCAAAAAGTTTAACGAAATAGGCTTCCGCGCCCGCTGCAAACAAAAAGGCAACTATTGAGACAGTCATAATGAACCAATAATGCCCCACGTAGCGCAATAGTCTGCGATAAGTTTGCCAATCCGATGGTTTCGCCATAGCTGGTTGAGCCATAAATGTAGCCTATTCCTTAAAGGGTTCTGATATTGGCCGAGTAGCCAAACTAATTTTAGATAATCCAACCTGCGCACATGCATCCATAACGCGCACTACTGCTTGATGGGTAGCACTTGCATCGGCACTGATAACTACAGGTAGGTTTTTGCTTTGTACCGCCGTTTTTTCAACAATAGCTCGAAGCGCATTCGCCAAGCCCTTTAGAGAAATATCTGTAACGACATCTCCATCTATTTCATAGCGTCCGTTTTGCTGCACTACGACATTAATAAATAAGTCTTGGTTGGGCTGAGCGTCACCATTGGCCTGGGGAAGATCAACATTCAACGCCTGGTTTTGCACAAAGCTGGTAGACACCATAAAAAAAATGAGGAGTAAAAAAACTACATCAATCAGCGGCGTTAACTCCACTGTCGCCTCACGACGACTAGCTCTAGACCGCCTCACGCTAATTGCACCGTAAAAGACGCTGAGTTTTTGCACAAAAACCTAATCCAAGTATTGCCAAAAAATAGGTAAAGCCAAGTTCCATTAAAGAGAACTCTCACTGGCATCAACCCGCAGACGGTCAAAAAATCGTTGGCTAATACTGTCTATCTCCAAGATCAGTTCGTCGACTTTGCGCAGGAAAAATCGATGGGCTATTAACGCCGGTATAGCAACAGACAACCCAGCAGCACTTGTGACTAGTGCAGTAGATATGCCGCCAGCCAAAGCTTTTGCGTCACCTTGGCCTGCAGAAACTAAAGTGCTAAACACGTCGATCATGCCAAACACCGTACCCAAGATACCCATCAATGGTGTGATGGACGCAATGATACCCACCAAAGTTAAATAACGTTCAAGCTCATGGGCCACATTGTCTATGGTTGACTGCATAACACGCTGAAAAGCCTCGGCCTTCAAATCAATACCATTCAATCCTGCAGCAATCACATACCCTAATGGCGAGGCCACAGCTAATTCAGCCAGAACTTTGTTGTCATTCGACCACGCTTGAGTGCTTTGTAAATGGCTAAGCAACTCGGCGGGAATAACTTCCTCGCGGCGCAATGTCCACCACCGCTCTAAGCAAATAGCGCCAACTACGACGCTACAAAGTAAAATAGGCAGCATCAACCAGCCACCCGTTATAACTATATCCAGCATGTGGTAAACCAACCTCTCTTAACTATCTGATTCATCAACTGACGCCGGCTACCAAGAACAACCGCGAGCGGTGATCGGCCAACAGCTATGGATTAACCCATCTGCTTCCATTACCCAATAGTATTCGTGCAGATTAACTGTTGGGTCGCAGTGCGGTGTAGCGAAGCGAATAACTTGTCCTAACTGAATTTCTTGTTGGCCTTCAGCGAGGATCAATACCCCGTGTTCGTCGCCGGCAAAGCGAAACTCAACATCAGGAATATCATCACAAACCGGATTAACGCTGTCGGAAGCAAAAGCCTTATAGCCGCCATCAACCGTAATGGTGGCATTTTGTGGTTGGCTTATGGTGGTGCAAGCTACGCTTAGCGAGAGCTCAAATTCATTAAAGCGAGCGCCTTGAGCACTGCCAATGGCGCGGTACTCCTCATCCATAAATATATAACTACCTACTTGAAGGTCTGTTATTCTGGCCACATCCACATCAATGTCGTAGGTTCCGGTCCCGCCGCCGGTCACTACGTCAGTATCTATACCGTGCTTTTCTAGCAACAGAAACTTGTCCTCTAAACGCTGCCAAGAACTCAATGATTTTTCGCGGCGTTTATCAAAATCGGCCAAATGCATTAAATGACCTGCGTAGTGTTGAACCCCAGAAAAATAGAACCGGTCATCTTTTTCAATGCGTTCAACTAAAGTCAAAAGCAAATCGTTGTCTCTAGTACCGGTGCGACCCATTGATACATCTAGGTCCGCTAATATCCCAAGCTTAGATTCGGCAGAAATAACCCTAGCGAGCAATTCAAAACCATGGAGAGAATCAACCACAATGCGAATGTCTTGTTGTCCAAGCAAAAGCGTATCCAAAATTTGCGCCTTCGTTAAAGTCGATATCGGTGAAGTAATGAGAATCTTAGATACCCCGCCATGTAATAGCGCTGCGGCTTCACTGACTTTAGCCGCACACACACCAACTGCGCCAGCTTCAATCTGCATACGAGAAATCAACGGGCACTTATGCGTTTTCGCGTGGGGTCTAAAGCCTTTACCGTGGCTAACTAAATGCTTCGACATTTTGGCGATGTTTGCCTCTAACGCAGGCTTATCTAAGACCAAAGCCGGCGTTGGTAACTCATCTAGCTCAAAAGGCCGCGGCAACATTGTAGCTTCGACCTGTTTGGCGCGTATATTTGCCAACGCTAACTCTGACGACATCGAAATCTCCCTAACTAAAAGTAAAGTAAAAACGCACAATTTCTTTCAAAAATTTTCACAAAAACTTCTGCGTGAAATGGCAACAAGGTTCCACCGATAATTCATTCGACTACTAATTCATTCGACCGATTAATACGGTTTGGGCAGAAATGTTCAATCCTATTTAGAAATGTTGAAAAGTGCGCGCTACCCGACAAAATTCAACGCCAATCATAGCTGGTATAGAAGGAAAAAAAATATCCCAATTACCGCTCACCGCCAAATTCGTCCGATCACGATAAGGCTAGATATGGCCTTAATTGACGAAGATTTGGGATAAGAATAGTTACCATGCCGATATTGAGACATCGCTTATGGCTTGCAGCTAAACTGGACCACTAGACAAATGAACAACCCAAAAACCTTGGAGTAGAGTATGTAAGTTGAAGGTGGATGTTACTGCGGCGCTGTACGCTATGAAGCGTTGGGCGAACCAATGATGAGGGCAGAGTGTTATTGCAGTGAATTCCAATATATTACGGGTGGAGCGAACGTCTTGGTTATGGCCATGCCGGTTGATGGATTTGCCATCATAAAAGGCGCCGTTAAGGGCTTTACCCGAAACGATATAGGGCACCCTGTAACACGAGAGTTTTGCGAAGATTTCGGCACGCACTTATTCACAAGAGCACCTGGTTTTAAAGAGGGCGTCATAATTAAGGTCTGATCAATGGATGATCCGTCGCTATTCGGCAAAGCGGACAGCGCCGACTATGTGAGTGACGCCCAGCCTCACCACCGCGTACCAACTGATATACCGCTCCATAAAAAATGGATGCATAGCTGATCGCCTCTCGCCAATAGTCACTGTCAAATAGGCGACGACAGATAGCCGCAGAAAAAATAGATGCCGACAGATAGGCGTAGAAAGATAGGCGCTAGCTAAGAAACAGTATTTCTTTCGTGAGCCGCTTGAATACGCAATGCGGCGACTAAATGCCTACAAATCAAAATTCCAGCCTGCTTACGTTTCTGCTGCTCTTGTTTCTTCACATTGACGTAAATCTTTTTCTCCACAGAGGATCTGGTTGCAGACAAATTAGCCCTTTGAGCAATGTCCATAGACGCTGAGTAGTCAATCAGTGACCTTTGACAGCCGATTTGCTGCTGATTTTTTTTACCAGTGACAGAAGTTTGCGAGGACCTTGCTATCCCTACTAAGGACTCTTTTGATCGTTTAACAAACTTTCTTGATTCTTCTAAGTCCACTAAACACCTTTGGCGCAAATTTAGCGTTTGAGCTTGTCCATCGCGTGTTGCGACGTTGTCTATTGAATGCTTAGGGGCTATTAGCGACTTAGCCACAGCCATATTCGTACATAACTCATTCTTGGAAGGTTTTTGCTTTGAACGCATTTGCTGCGCTAATGTCATAGCCGCTTCAAAATGGCGTGTTGAATTATCAATATCTGGCGTTGGACTAGGCTTAGTCCTATTTGTACTCCCAGCTGTCATCACGCTGAGGCTTTCAGTATCAACTCCCGCTACCAGTGCTAGTGGCTTGCCGCTTTGACCGCGAGTTGGATTGGTCTCATCACAGTCAGACGCATCAATTTGCGCAGCTGAATGATTTTCAGTCACCTGATGTACTGTGTCATTCAGCGGAAATACGTTAGTCGCGGCGAGAGGAATCTCTAACTGCCTAACCTCGCTGTCTGAAATTATCGAAAATTCGTTGGAGTCTTGCAAGCCCAACGGCAATTCTGCTTGATAAACATTAAGGCCATTTGCTATTTCTTCTTTGAGTTCGCTTTCTTTTGCGTCACCCTCAACCAATCCTGCGTCAGCAGACACAGAATTTGTAGAGCCAGCACCGTAACTGGTCATATCAGTACCAGAGCGCGTTACTGACTCTTTTGAGGAAGCCCTTTTAAATAAAGCCTCTTCAAACAGGGAAAGAGTCTCCCCTACAGCCAAATTTTGTGTGATTGCATTACTCATACTGTATATATATCAAGTACTGTATAAATAAACAATAGTCTAAATTGTACGAATCTCCAAATGATCTTCTTCCCAACGGCCCTGCAATTGCGTCACGTCGGTTAAATCCAAGGTCAAAAGCGCATCCGCTAGGGGGTTTTCTATCATTTTTTGCATAGCACGCCTTAGTGGTCGAGCGCCGTATACAGGGTCATAACCTGCAGCAACTATGGCTTCAATCGCACTGCTATCAAGCTGGATACTTAGCCCTTGCTCGGCTAATCGACTATTCAGAGAGGTTAATTGCAAATCGGCAATACGACCTATCTCTTGCTGAGTCAGGGGTTGAAACACCACGATATCGTCTATCCGGTTTACAAATTCTGGACGAAAATGCTGGGCAACAATACCCATAACGGTCGGCTCAATGCGGTCTTTGTCGCCACTTTCAGTCAACGCTTGTATCGCCTCAGAGCCTAGATTAGAGGTCATCACCAACACGCAGTTGCTGAAATCTACCGTTCGACCATGGCCATCGGTTAAGCGCCCGTCATCCAGTAGTTGCAGCAATATATTGAACACATCTCCATGGGCCTTTTCAATTTCATCTAGCAAAATCAAAGAATAAGGCCTGCGTCGAACGGCCTCAGTCAAATACCCACCCTGCTCGTAACCCACGTAACCGGGAGGCGCACCAATTAGCCGTGCAACGGAATGTTTTTCCATAAACTCAGACATATCCAGTCGAATCAGCGCTTCATCGCTGTCAAACAACACTTGGGCCATGGCCTTACATAATTCAGTTTTACCGACCCCGGTTGGGCCAAGAAACATGAACGACCCATTAGGCCTACTAGGGTCGGACAAGCCGGCTCTAGAACGCCTAACCGCTTGGCTAACCGCTTTGACACCTGCGCTTTGACCGACTACTTTTTCACCTAAAAGCGCCTCTAGCTGAAGTAGCTTTTCTTTTTCACCAGAAACTAACTTTGCTACCGGTATGCCGGTCCATTTGGCGACAATTTCAGCCACCTCTTCCGCGGTCACTTTATTGCGCAGCAACTGCGGTTCGGCCACTTCTTCCGGCAGCTCAATTCTTCGCTCTAAATCGGGAATGACCCCATATTGCAGCTCGGACATACGCGCCAAATCACCTGCACGGCGCGCGGACTCAAAACTCATCCGCGCAGATTCAAGCTCTTCTTTTATATCTTGAGCGCCTTTAAGCCGTGCTTTCTCTTGTAGCCAAATAGTCTCCAGCTCGGTGTATTCAGACTCTACCTGAGCAATAATTGCCTCCAGTTCTTCGCGTCTTTTTACACTGGCGCTATCGCTCTCTTTTTTTAGCGCTTCAACTTCCATTTTCAGCTGAATCAACCGCCTGTCTAGGCTATCCATAACCTCGGGCTTGGAATCCATTTCCATGCGTATGCGGCTCGCCGCTTCATCAATTAGATCAATGGCTTTGTCTGGCAGTTGGCGATCTGATATGTAGCGATGGGACAACTTTGCAGCAGCGACAATGGCTGGATCAGTAATGTCTACGCCATGGTGCACTTCATAGCGTTCCTTCAAACCCCGCAATATTGCAATGGTGTCTTCAAGGTCAGGCTCCTCAACTAAAACTTTCTGGAACCGGCGCTCTAATGCAGCGTCTTTTTCTATGTGCGTACGATACTCGTCAAGAGTCGTTGCGCCCACGCAGTGCAATTCGCCACGGGCTAGTGCGGGTTTGAGCATATTCCCGGCATCCATTGCACCCTCCGCATTACCCGCGCCAACCATGGTGTGCAGCTCATCAATAAACAGAATGATATTGCCTTCCTGCTTGGCCAACTCGTTGAGCACAGCCTTCAAACGCTCCTCGAATTCGCCGCGATATTTGGCACCCGCCACCAAGGCCCCTAAATCTAAAGAAAGTACTTTCTTGTTCTTCAAGCTATCCGCCACTTCGCCATTCACAATGCGCTGAGCTAGGCCCTCAGCAATTGCCGTTTTACCCACACCCGGAGCGCCAATAAGTACAGGGTTATTCTTCGTTCGACGTTGCAGCACCTGCACCGTTCTACGTATTTCCTCATCTCGACCAATTACCGGATCCAACTTACCCGCCGCCGCCCGTTCAGTGAGATCTAGCGTAAATTTTTCTAGGGCACCGCGTTGCTCTTCTTGATTCTTGTCAGTCACAATTTCACCATTTCGCTCCTGCATAATGTAGTCACGCAGAACATTTTCTGTAATTCCTAGCGACGCAAAAATGCGCGCAATTGCAGGATCTCCCAGCATTGCTAACAGCAAACAGTCCTCTGCAACAAAGGCATCTCTATTTTCTTCAGCTAAAGCTGTGGCCTTATAAATTAATTTCGCAGCATTTGGGCCAAGACCCACTTCGTTTGGTGGGTTCGCCAGTATCGGCAAATTAGCAGCCATATCTCGAACTTTTGCGCTCAAATCTTCACGTCCATCACCTAGACGATTAATCAATTTAATCAGCAAAGATTGCTCGTAATTCAACATCGCCAACGCTATATGCGCCAGTTCAATACTCGAGTGATTACTCGACAATACCAATGCATGAGCCTCGCCCAGCAACATCTCAACGCGTTGGGTAAATTTTCCGTCAGCCATAATTTCCTCTTAATGCCGCGTGCTGCGACCGAGTATTAAAATTTCATCGGGCTTGCACACACAGTTCACACTCGACTGCTACAATGCGGTCTTAGATCAGCTTTTCAAGCATGGACGTATGATCAGTGCCCAACGCAGGGCTATCCATCAGCAACGGCTTGCTTGATTTCACACAACAAAAAAGCAACAACAACAAATTCACCGAAAAATATGATTAGAACTGAGGACTTCGATTTCGAGCAGTCGCCTGACGGACTCGTCGGCAATGTCACACTGCAACCCAATCAATCTATGAGTTGGAGAGCCTTTAAATACTTCATCCTCTTCATGATGTTGTTGTCTTTCGGCATAGCCACAGCCTTTAGTGCTATGGGTTATTGGGTCATTTTACCCTTTACCGCACTGGAAATGAGTATGCTCAGCTATTGCCTTTGGCTGTGTTTAAGGCGTACAAGCATGCAGGAAGTGATTTCTTTCAGTGGCGAAGCAATACGCCTGGAAGCCGGAGTTAAAACCCCTACCGAAATTGTCACTTGGCAACGTTTCTTCACCAAGATACACGTGGAGCGCGCAATTCACCCTTGGTATCGCAAAACGGTTTCTCTCGTGCACAAGGGAGAAAGCCGAGAAATAGGCAATTTCTTAACTCAGGACGAGCAAGAAAAACTAATAGAAACGCTCAATCACTTGGTACGCCGAGCAGATCTTGCCCAGCGAACTTTTCCCAAAGAAGATCAGCATAACGTTGACTCAAAATCTGCTGAGGACGACTAGAACTCCAGCGAAGTGCACCCTGTTGAGCGGTACTCACCTGCCCAGCCCCCTCAAGATTATAGCGAACCAGCGTACGTCTATGCGGGTGACTATACTGGTTGGCGTAACCGGCACTGTCGACCACCCAACGAGGTGATAGATGTCGCGTAAATCGATATGAAGAAGAGCTGCCACTGCCATGATATGGGGCCAACAAAAAATCTATATCTCTAGGCAAATCTGCTAAAAGTCCCGCTTCCGCTTTGTGTCCAATATCGCCACTAAGGTAGGCTGATGTATGCTCATTACTAATCAGCAAAGTACACGACCTGTCATTTCTATTCTTCTGGCTATGATCCACGACGAGCAAAAATTCCACCTCACTCCATTGCCAGCGACCGCCATTTTCGCATTGTCGATCTAACCCAACCACCGGGCCACTTTTGTACCGGGTTAGCACGGATTGAATCCCTCCGGCGTGGTCATTATCCGTATGGCTGACTAAAACTTTGTCTAGGTGATCGCACCCGGTACTGCGAATGGTCGGCACAACGAAGGCATTAGCCGCATCAAAGCCTGAGCTGAATACAGGGCCCGCATCCATAATGAGTCGATGCCCGGTGGTATCAACCAACACTGCGCTACCCTGCCCCACATCCACTACTTGAATACAATACTCAGCAAAACTCGGTGTGTTGCCGCGCTGTAAAAAAAGCAGTAAAAATGGCAATAGCATTGCCAGCCTCTTCAGCAATGGAATGGGCGACAACATAAATATCGGTGAAATAAAACAGCAGAGAGCAATGACGATTGAGAAATAACCAAAGGTTCGGTTGTATTCAGGTGCGGCCGCATGCAGACCCTGAAGCCATGCAAAAATGAGTGCAATGCTAAAATCCGCAAGTTGCAGCAAGCCTACGCCCAACTCTGGGGCAATAGAATATAGGCCCAAACCGATAATCAGGGCTGGCAGAGTGACAATTGTGATAATGGGCAACGCCAACAAGTTAGCAGGCATTGATAGCAAGGAAACCTCGCCGACCAACCCCCCTAATATCGGCGAGAGCCAGAAAAATATCACGCATTGCGCCAGCAAAAAGCCGAATACCGGCCCAACAATATTTGACCGAGGGCTAAAGTTCCAAATTAAACCCGCTACGGCAAAATAGGAAAGCCAAAACCCCTGGCTAAAAAACGACAGTTGTTGAAAGGCAAGTGACAAACAAAATGACAAGGCTAGTAAATGCCAAAACAGCGGCTTGCGGTTACAATACAAGCCCAACAAAGCAAACATCAACATCAAACAACCACGCAGGGCAGGAGCGCCTAAGCCGGTTATCACGGCAAACACAAATGTCGTTACAAGCGCACCACCCAAGGCAACCTGATGATCAACTCGAGCGCCACCAAAGGCCAACAAAAGGCGCAACGGGATTTACAAAAAGCAAAACGCCATAAACGCCACTAAAGCAATATGCAGACCCGAAATCACCATGAGCCGGTAGAGCGAAAAATCGACCAATCCTTGGCTTCTAAACTAGCAGACTCGCCTATCACCAGCGCCAACAAGATTGCTGGATAGGCAAGTCCTGTCTGCTGTAACGTAGTTGCAATATGACGGCGCAGCAACGCGCTGCGGATTTCAAAGTCTGAATCGTTAGTCTGGCGAGCTCGCGCTATTAATTTGCCACTACGCAGGTATCCCGTACCTGCATAGCCTTTGGCGAGCCGCCAGCGCCTATAGTCAAATGAGCCAGGATTAGCGCCCCGTCACCTCGACAATATCACCCGGCCCCAAAGACAAATTCGTCTTCCAAGCAACTCGTAATTTCATGCCATTTATAGAATCGATGCATAGGTCACCACCAACAGCGTCCACAATTAGGGCTAATCGCCAATGCTCGGTGGGCAAATAATACGCAGCGAGCACTTTCGCGCGAAAACTTATATCTACACCTCAAGCACATTTAGTTAATATAGCCTGCTGAGCAACAGACCAACGATAGCCGACATACACCGACAGTAGAGCAAATATCAAAACAATCGCGCTAGCGCCCAACCGGGATTGAATAGATGTCACAGAAGAAGCTTCACATTCAACAGTAGAACCAGGACCCAAATCACTAATAGGTTGTATATGCTAAAAGATCGGCTGTTAAAGCTTGTTCCTAATCGAGAAACGCTGCGTGAGAATCGTACCTTGAAGCCTGTAGCTCATCTGCTACAGCGCAAGGAACTGTGGCAAATTAACAGGCGTTCTGTGTCTAGTGCGGTGTTCGTAGGCTTATTTTGCGCATTTATTCCAGTGCCTTCACAAATGCTGTTAGCGGCAATTGTTGCCATCTTTATGCGAGCGAACCTGCCCTTATCTGTCGCGTTGGTATGGATAACAAATCCAATCACCATGGCGCCAATGTTCTATTTTTCTTACCAACTAGGCGCTTGGTTATTAGGTACGGAGGCAACACCGTTAGAAGGCAGCTTGACCTTTACTTGGCTGTTCGAGAACTTGGCCGCCATTAGTGGGCCGTTATTATTGGGGTCAGTGTTGTGCGGATGGATGCTCGGCACTACCGGCTATATAACCGCGCGGATCATTTGGCGCAGTAAAGTCATGAAGAAATGGCTTCTGCGACGTAAATTACGTGCTGAAAAGAAAAACTAGGAAGACAAACACCGGCTACGCAGCCGTCTTCTCCAAGCAACCACTCAGCACAGCAAGTTTGTCACTTCAATGCAGATTTTGCGCTGGGTCTAATTGACTGGCACTGCGCGCCGGCAGCCAGGCCGACCATAAAGCCAGCGCCCCGCTGGTCACCGCAATAAAGACAAGATCCCAGTACAAGATTCGCGTGGGCACAGTGACAAAGTAGGACCCATCCAATAAATGCTTACCGCTGAAAAAGGCCAAAGAATCTACAACAAGATCAATATTGTCCGCCAACAACAGACCCAAACCGAGGCCCGCCATGGTGCCAAAAAAACTGACAACAGAACCCTGAATCAAAAACAAACTGAGAATGAATCTTTGGGTAGCGCCAATGGTCCGCAGAATTGCGATGTCTGAACGTTTATCGCTGACCATCATAAATTGACCGGCAACAATATTAAAACCAGCTATTGCCACCACTAAAAGAAGCAAAACAAACATCATGGTTTTTTCTAATTGGACAGCTTGAAAGAGCTCGCCAAAATCTTGGGTCCACGTTAAGACCTCTAAGCGCGGATTTTCAGTAACCAGCTTTGCGGCCACATCGCCGGCAAGCATGGGGTCAGTAAGTTGCAAACGCACACCCAAGGTACCTAGGCTGCGCCATTCTTGAGTTTCTTTGTCTGCCAAATTGACTAACAGCATGGAATAGTCAGGATCTGCACCCAGCTCAAACGTGCCGACTAAATTCAACCGCATAGTCACTAAAACGGCACTGTCACCTTTGGGTTTGGTCACAGCAACCAGCAGGCTATCGCCAACGTACAGACCAAAGTAGCGCGCCAGAGGTTCACCCATGACCACGCCGCCATTGACCGAAGTTAAATCAGCAATGCTGCCAAATAACATGGCATCTTCTAGCGGCCCCAGTGCGCTGGGATCTGTTGCATCCACACCAATCAAACTAACGGGGCGGACCCTACCGCTTTGCGCGATGGCGCCAATGCCGCGATAAAATGGACTGACATAAGCCACCCGAGGGTCTTGCTGAATACTTTCCAGCATCACCACAGAGTGGTCATCACCAACAAGCGTAATGTGTGGAATAGAGCCAAGCAGCCGATCACGAAGTTCGTAATCGAAACCATTCATTACAGTCACCACAAGGGTTAAAACCGTAACGCCTAGCGTCAGGCCGATTAAAGACACCCAGGTGACAAAGCGCGCAAATTTGTTCGGCGCATAATAAATCAGCCGCATCGACATACTCAACAACAAACGCACAGAGCCCATTGTTGGTGGCTTAGTCATCGGGGGAGTAAGCTTCTATACGACCTTCGTTCAAAGTCAGTACACGGTGGAACCTATGCAACATAGAGACATCATGGGTAACAACCAAAAAAGCAGTGCCATTGGCCTCACTTAGTGAGACCATCAAATCCAGTAATTGAACCGCACTGGTTTGATCCAAATTACCAGTAGGCTCATCGGCTAAAACCAGTCTGGGTCGGTGAGCTAACGCCCTAGCAACGGCAACGCGCTGACGTTCGCCTCCGGATAAAGCTGACGGCAAATGATCTAGACGATGGCCTAAACCCACAGCCTCGAGTATTTCTCGGCTAGACGCCTCAGCAACCATTTTATCGAGCCGATTTAGACGTTGCGGCAGCGCAACATTCTCGACAGCTGAAAATTCCGGTAGTAGGTGATGCTGCTGATAAACAAAACCCATATGCGCGCAACGTAGCGCTGCCCGATGCTCACTGCTAGCGCGCCCCATGTCCTCGCCCACGACGCTCACCTGCCCCTCATCTGCAGTGTCTAAACCTGCCAATATATGCAGCAAGCTACTTTTGCCCGAGCCGGAGCGACCTATAATCGCAACACGCTCGCCAGGCACCAGTTCCAGGTCCACACCGTTCAGTACCGGAACTTCAGTAGAGCCTTGATAGAAACGCTTATGCACGTCAGTTGCCTGCAAGACAGGGGCTTGCACGACTGGAGTTGAGGGAGACACCTCATTCATTAGCTAAAATTCTACTGGGTAAAAGACGGGTTGCCTGCAACGCAGGATAAACGCTCGCGAGCAACGTAAGCGCTGTGGAAATTACGCCAACGGTTATTAGGTCGGCTAGCTGCACATCCACGGGCAAATAAGATATGAAGTACTGACTCATTAGATCTAAACCAAAGCCACCGGCAAGCTGGGTATACAGCCAGGGCAGAAAAAGCGCTAAAGACACACCCAAGGAAAGACCCAGCAGAGTTCCCCCACCACCTAACAACAAACCTAAGCAGCAAAAAACTTTCAGTAGACTGCGGTTATCTGCGCCCATACTTTTCAGCACCGCGATGTCAGATTTGCGCTGCTCAACCATCATCATCAGCCCGGAGACCAGATTGAAGGCCGCTACCGCCACTAGAAAAGAGAAGAGAATAAACATGGTGACTTTCTGCACGGCGACAGCCTGGAATAAATTACCGTGTGTGGACATCCAGGAGCGCACAGTAAGGCGCTCCGTAGCCACAGCCCGTTGGAGAAATTGCCGCGCATAAAAGGTAGAGAACAAATCTGTTAGCCGCCCCTGAAACCCATGAATTTGACCGCGCATACGCAACAGCAGCTGAGCACTGTGCAAACTGACAAAAACACCACTGCCGTCTAACTGAGATTGGCTCTCAAATATATCAATAATCTCAAAACGCCGCTGCCGAGCAATTGCACCCGCAATTGAAAGCTGAGAATTTGGCAACATTAGCACTAAGTCATCGCCAATCCCCACCTCAAGTTGTCGAGCTAACTTAGCGCCAATAATAATTGTGAAATTTTTCTCTTCTAACCCGGCAAGTGTGCCTGCCCGCAAATAATCGCCTACCCGACTAACACGGCCATAGCTACTTGCTTCAATGCCCGTCATCTCGACAGGTTGAATTTTACCATTAGCTGCAACCAACCCTGTGCTTTGAATATAAGGCGCCAGGCTTTCTAAGCCGCTTGCTACAGGTAACTTGGTCAACATTAAGGCGTGATTGGCGGGAATACCCTGATCAGAGCTGATACTTATATGCGGTAAAAGTGCTAAGACGCGGTCACGTAATTCGCGGTCAAAACCGTTAACTACGGAAATAACTAACACCAGCACGGTGATACTTAACACCAACCCTGCAAGGGCGAGTTTACTCACGTAAGACATAACACCGCCGCCCCACGCGTAGCGCATGGCTATGAATACCGTCAAATTGGAATAGGCGTGAGACATCAATTACTGTCTCATCGATCTAAGCAGTGCGCTTCAATTGCCGATGCGCTGAGTTAGAGAATCTGCATCAGCAGACACATCCGCCTGCGTGATACCCTCAACGCTGTCGCAAACTTCTTGGTCACCACCGCAGATTTCACAATCCATTTCCATACCCAACGCCTTCATGCCACCGCATGTACCAGCAATCGGCTTGCGCCCAAAAATAACACCCACGGCCATGGCAGCGGTCAGGGTCAACATAGCAACAAATGCAAATATCAATGTGGTCATATTTTACTCCGGAAACTCGAGAAAAAACTGCTTTATGGCGGGAGTATAGCGCTCTACAAAGCGATCATCAGATGTTTTTGTTATCACTAATACTGCCAAGCCTAATTTTTCTGCCATTTGCATCCCTGCATCTGCATTTAGGACCATGAACGCCGTCGCATAAGCGTCAGCCCAAATGGCTTGCTCGTGCACTACTGTCACGGAAACCACAGAATTATCAGCCGGTTTACCGCTTCGCGGATCAATAACGTGGTCAACTCGCACGCCATCTACAACGCGGAAATTTCTGTAGTCACCGGAGGTTGCCACGCTCTGGTTAGTTAACTGTAGTACCCGCTGAATGACACCGCGCCGGGTAGAATCTGGCGTTTCTATGCCAATGCGCCAAGGCCTAGCCTTGGGGCTCAGCCCCATCGTTCGAACCTCTCCCCCAATATCCACCATGAAATCGCTACAGCCCAGCGCATGCAAAGCCTGAGCTACCTCATCTACCCCCAAACCCTTAGCCAAAGCAGAAAAATCTAAATAAAGATCCGGCACACTTTTACGCACGCTGAGGGCATCAACGGAACCATCCCTTTGAACTGTCCGCTGCATTTCAAGATTTTGCATACCCACCCCAGCAAAAGCTTCGGCTTGAGCAGCATTTGAGGGAAAGTCATTTGAGTCAGTTGGACCAAAGCCCCACAAATTTACCAGCGGCCCAACAGTTACATCAAAGGCACCGCCAGACTGCTCCCAAACCTTCGTGGCAGCTTCTAAAACGTTCCCAAACCTTCCGCTAACCGGATAAAAATCTCGACCTAAATAATTGTTAAATAAAGTTATTTCTGAGTCTTCCACATAGGTCGATAGGCTCGCATTGAAGGCCAAAAGCTGTGCATCAACACTTGCTTGACTCGACACACATGCGCCACTGCTTTTGTACTGAACCCGATAGTAGGTCCCCATAGTGGCACCCTGGATGGATTGGTAACCCGGCTCAGAGCTACAGCCATACACCCCAGCCACAGCGATCAGCGCAATAATAAATGCAAGACGATATTTTTTCGAGTTGAGCAAACTCTTGTCCTTAAAATAAAAAAGTGGCTGCCACTCATGACTCAAACCACATCAGCAACCAGCAGCCCGACTGCTTAGGTCATCAGCAAGTTTGCGCCACCAAGCGAGCGCAAAATCTGCACGCAAATGGACTGGCACATATTGACCAGTCTAAGCACAATAGAGGCTGAAAATTTTGGCGTTAATCAGGCAACAACAAAGGGCGTAGGATAGCAGATTCTATCTTCCAATAACCTGAGCTATGTAGAGGGCACTGGACACGACGGCGCCCCATAGAGAAGTGCCTGAGCGTTGAGACAATAATAAAACAGATTAAGTAGCACGGATTAAGGAAATTCAGGTCATGAATTCACGTTGGTTTGCCCCAGTTATCATCGCTTCCGCCCTACTTGGCTGGCTTTGCGCAACACTCCTACCGGAACTCATCTGGCTAGATACCATTACCGAACTGTTGCGCACAGCGTTCTTTTCCGCATTGAAAATGATCATTGCGCCGCTGATCTTCTTTTCATTAGTGGCAGGCGTTCTTGAGTTAAGAAACACCAGCAACATGGGCCGACTAGGCGCTGTGACTCTGGGTTATTACGCTACCACTACCTGCATTGCCATCTGCATTGGCCTTGTTGTGGTGTTCTTCTTTCACCCATGGACCCAATTTCCACCCTTAGTGGATGACCCCATGGCCTTCGCTGGCGTAACACCGCAATCCGCCCGGTTAATCGACCCTGGCGATGGATCAATTACCGCATTGTTGAGCAACCTACTCCAAGCCATGCTGGTGAATCCGTTCAAAGCCCTGGCAGAAATGAACGTGCTGGGCATCCTTGTCGTTGCGATCTTGTTCGGTCTGGGCTTGGCTCTGACCATTAAAGAAGACTCGCCAATCAACCAGATTTTCTCAGATTTGGCCCAGGCCTCCTACCGCATAGCAGGCTGGGTTCTGACCACACTGCCACTGGGTCTATTCGCAATCTCCTACCAACTGGCAGGGCAAATCGATTTCTCCACAGTGACAGCTTTAGCACAACTGGCAGGCGTAGTTTTTGCCGCCACACTATTCCACGGCCTTGTTGTCCTGCCCTTTATCGCTTGGTGGGCAGCAGGTTTATCGCCATGGAAATTCTTCGCTGCAGTATCCCAGCCCCTTGTCACCGCCCTTTCCACCTCATCCAGCGCGGCAACCCTGCCATTGTCCATGGCCACGGCGGAATCCAAACTCGGTGTAGATCGAGCCAAGTGCGCGTTCGTATTGCCCCTCGGTGCAACGGCAAATATGGATGGCACAGCCCTATTTGAAGGCATTGCAGCGGTATTCTTGGCTTACATGTTTGGCATTGATTTATCGACCACCGGCATTATCGCCATATTCTTGGTCGCAATGCTCTCCTCGGTGGGCGCCCCTGGCATTCCCTCTGGCTCAATGGCCGGCATGCAAATGGTTATGTTGACCGTTGGCATTCCACTAGAAGCCATCGGTTTGCTGCTACTGATTGAACGTCCGTTAGATACCTTCAGAACAGCAGTGAATGTTGAAGGTGACTTAGTCGGCTGCCTAGTGGCCAAACGCTTTACCCAATGAGACCTTTATGAGCCCACGAATACTACTTTTAAGACACGGCCAGATACTCGCTAACAAAGATGGACGCTGGCATGGTTCTACAGACAGCCCTTTAACCATAAAAGGCCGCTGGCAAGCCTATTTGACCGGTCGTTTTCTGGCCAAAACAGTGCCCTTGGATGCGGTTTACACCAGCCCCCTACAGCGCTGTCGACATACTGGCGCTTTAGCGTCCAAGAGCTACCAAGGCGTGACTAAGGTAGTCGATGGCTTAGCAGAGATGTCTATCGGCCAGTGGGAAGACATGGCGTTCACCAAACTGAACGCAGAGCACCGCATTATAGAGCGGTTCAACGAAAATCTAGATTGGGCGCCACCCGAGGGCGAAAGCCTAGGTATTGTAGCGTCGCGCATGCAAGAAAGTTTGCAGCAAATTGCCGATGACCACAACGCAGATGAGACCGTATTGGTGGTCAGCCATGGCGCGGCCATGGCCGTGGCTTTAGGCCAACTGCTGCACCAAGATCCCAGAGCTTGGATGCAATATCGGTTCGACAATTGCAGCCTCACGGAAATTCGCTTGGGCGACAATCCAAGCCTTGAAAAATTTAACGACTGTTCACACCAGTCGCTGTTCGGTTAAAGTCTAGAGCAACCAAAGCACCTACAAAAAATTAATCAGGAGAGAACAATGGGCGAATATTCAATCGTAGAGAAAGCCAACCACATAATGACAGTAAGAATTAACCGTCCTGACAGATTGAATGCATTGCACCCTCTTGCAAATGCAGAGCTTGGACAAGTATTTGATGACTTTGCTGCAGACGATGACCTTTGGGTTGCCATCATTACTGGCGAAGGCCGCGGCTTCAGCGCAGGCAACGACTTACGCTATCAAGCAGAAGGCGGCGAGCGCGTACCTACACCACGCGGCTTTGGTGGCCTCACCTCACGCTTTGACATGACAAAACCCGTTATCGCCGCAGTAAACGGTGTAGCCATGGGTGGCGGTTTTGAAATCGCTCTGGCCTGCGATTTGATTATTGCTTCAGAGAATGCCAAGTTTGCGCTTCCCGAGCCCAAGGTTGGACTTGCGGCACTCGCCGGCGGATTAAACCGTCTGCCTCGACAAATTGGACCTAAACGTGCCCTAGGCATGATTTTAACTGGTCGCCATGTGAGTCCTGAAGAAGGGCAGCAACTGGGGTTTGTTAACGAAGTGGTCCCTCACGATGACCTAATGGACGCGGCCCAGCGTTGGGCGAAGATGATTTGTGAGTGTGCGCCACTGTCTATACGCGCCAGCAAAGACGTTGTTTACAAGAGTTTGGACAGCGCCTCGCTGAAAGATGCCATGGAAGCCAAGTACGATTCAGTTATGCAAATGGTCGGTAGCCAAGACTTTATCGAAGGGCCAAAAGCGTTTTCTGAAAAGCGCGCGCCTAACTGGCAAGGCAAGTAATCCAAATAACAAAGGTTGCAGAGTCTTAGCCAACCAAGGTTGCATAAGTTCTGGCCAGCCTAGCTCACCAAGTTATTTAGATTAGACAAAGTTGCGGGCATATTCTTAGCCGTTGTCTTAGAATTCCCTCGAACTTAGTTACCACTGCTGCCGCCTCTTTTTTTGAGAGGCGCAGACATACAAAATTGAAGGTATAACCATGCTTAAAGTCTCCCACAAACAATTAATAGACAACGCCTTAGCAGAAATCGAGACACTTGAGATCGAAGACGCTGAAAACTTTCTTGAAGACGACGACGCCATGTTTGTTGACCTTCGGGACCCCAGAGAATTAGAGCGCGAAGGTAAAATACCCAACGCGTTTCATGCACCACGAGGCATGCTGGAATTTTGGGTAGACCCAATCTCGCCGTATCACAAAGAGGCTTTTGCTTCTGGTAAACGCATCATTTTTTATTGCCAAAGTGGTTGGCGTTCTGCCCTGGCCACCAAGGCGGTACAAGACATGGGGCTAGAGCGTGTATGCCACATTGGCGACGGTTACCGAGGCTGGAAAGACAGCGGCGCGACCACCGAAGATGTCGAACGTCGCTAAAGCGCTACCGTTTGCTAGTAATTTCACCTTCACTCCCATTAGGCGGGCATAATTAAAAAATGGTTTCAATCATCCACTTGCTGGCCTTTTGCGGCGGCTTCATTATCATGTCTTTTGAACTATTAGGCGGCCGCATACTGGCACCGTATTTTGGCAGCGGTGTCTACGTATGGGGCAGCATAATTACGATCTTTATGCTGTCGCTGGCCATTGGTTATCTATTGGGCGGGCGCCTATCAGTAAAAAATCCATCGCCGAGAAAGTTCGCTGGCATCTTCGCGATCAGCGCGATCTTCCTCTATCCGATGGTTTTATATGCCCAGCCCGTTATGGAACTTATCTTCCTGCAGATCGAAGACCCGCGCTACGGCTCGCTGACCGCTGCAGCATTTTTATTCATGCTGCCAACTATCATCTTAGGCATGATATCCCCCTATTCCGTGCGACTGCTGGTAGATAATGTAGAAGAGAGCGGCAAAGTTGCCGGCGCCCTTTACTTTACCTCTACCCTTGGCAGTGCAATAGGCACACTGGTCACATCATTTTATCTGGTGCTTTGGTTCGAGGTAGACACAATCATCACAATACTCACGCTAGTACTCCTGAGCATTGGTCTTATCGCATGGTTTTTTGCTCCCGGCCAATTAGCAGCGAACAAACAATCCGTAAATGGTACTGCCTCAGAAGTTTGAAGTTTCGACTATTTTTATTGTTTTACTTTTTCGCCTTTGGCAACTATTTACAGAGATACGTCATGAGCCAACTAAAAACCTGCTCCCTGCACCAACAAGCAAGTGGCGTTTCGAGCAACCCAAGAAAATCGATCTGGACAGTCTTGGTCGCACTCTTAGTTACCTGTATTACGCCTTCTGTTACCGCGGCAAGTAAGACTGTTATTCACGAAGAGCGCTCGTTATACACCAGCATATTAGTCCAACAACAGCGCGATTTGCTGTGCTTAAACTTCACCCTAAAAAGAGCAGACAGCAGCCAAAGCTGTATGGACGTGAAGAATCGAAAGCGCATGGTGTTTGCCTACACGCGTATGGTCATGTCCGGGCTGTTGTTCAAGCCCGACCCAAAGAATATTATGATCGTTGGACTAGGCGGCGGCACGTTGCCTGTCGCGCTTAACGAAATTTTACCCGAAGCAAAAATACAGACCGTGGAAATAGATCCTGCAGTAATAGGCGTAGCTAAGCGCTTTTTCAACTTTACAGAAAGCGCCAATAACAAAATAATCCAGCAAGACGCTCGAGTGTTTGCCAAGCGCGCGGCGTTACAAAAACAGCAGTTCGATTTGATTATTTTGGACGCATTCAATGGTGACTATATTCCCGAGCACCTGATGACCCGGGAATTTTTAACTGAAGTGCAAAGCCTACTGACCCCAGATGGCGTACTGGTAGCAAATACATTTGCGTCCAGTGACCTCTACGCGCATGAGTCAAATACCTATAAAGAAGTATTCGGCAAGTTCATTAATCTCAAAGGCAGAGATTCCGGTAATCGGGTAGTTATCGTTCCTCAGGGATCAGTCAGCGCCGCGCAAAGAACGCCTATTTTAAAGGATTCACTATTAGCTCAGGCCGACAGGTTAGCGCCGCTGTTAGCACCCTACGCGGTACCCATAAGGCGTTTAGCAAAAGACATTTTGAAGAGTGTTGATGCCCCAGCAGACTGGGATCAAAACAAGCGCGCCCTAACCGATCAGTACTCGCCGGCGAACCTTCTGAGAAACTAATCCACTTAGAGAGCATCATTGATGCTCTCAAGTTTGTTAAGTTACCTATTAGTTTTTTACCTTTTCAGCTAACGGTGTCTAAGTTAAAACCCTAAAAGTAGCTAAGCGCCCGCCTTTGCCCAATACTCATCTTTGAGCAGTCGCTTATACAACTTACCCGTTGGGTGACGCGGCAACTCATCTCTAAAGTCGATAGTCCTTGGACACTTAATGTGCGAAAGATACTCTCGGCAGTAGTCCAGCAGTTCCACCTCCACCATAGGGCTGGCCAAGCTAGGGTCGGCCAACTGCACCACGCCCTTCACTTCCTCACCAAAGTCCGCGTTTGGTACACCAAACACAGCCACATCCATCACCTTGTCATGGTTGATGAGAACATTCTCAGCTTCTTGAGGGTATATATTCACGCCCCCAGAAATAATCATGAAGTGCTTGCGATCTGTTAGATACAAATACCCATCGTCATCTACATAACCCACGTCGCCTAATGTCGACCAACCTTGGGCATGGCGCGAATCAGCAGTTTTGGCATCGTCTTTATAATATTCAAAGGTTCCGCCGCCACTCATATAAATGGCGCCTGATTCCCCCGCAGGCACTTCAACCCCATGCTCATCGCAAATATGAATTTCACAAGTTAATGGTTTACCCACTGAGCCCTTATGGGCTAGCCATTCTTGGGAATTGAGTTGCACAAAACCATTACCTTCGGTACCCGCGTAATATTCGTAAATAACTTCGCCCCACCAATCAATCATCTTTTCTTTGATAGGAATCGGGCAAGGCGCCGCCGCATGGATAGCACAACGCAGGCTGCTAACGTCATACTTTAGACGTACTTCTTCTGGCAGCTTCAGCATGCGGACAAACATTGTTGGCACCCACTGACTGTGAGTAATACGATAATTTTCAATGCACTCCAGAGCAAACTCAGCTTCAAAATGAGCCATCACAACCACTGTTGTGCCCGAGCGCAGACAACCCATGGTAAACGCCAATGGCGCTGCATGATACAAAGGCGCAGGCGACAAATAGACAGAGTCGTCATTGGCACCATAAAGTACGCGCAGTAAATTTGGATCTACCTCTACCCCATAATCCTGCTCAGGCAGGGGCCGCTTGACCCCTTTAGGATACCCTGTAGTACCCGAGGAATAGAGCATTGGCGCGCCTTCGCTTTGATCAGCGATCTCGGTGAAGGGCATACGCGCGAGAGCATCTTCCCAAGACTCAAATCCGTCAACCACGCCGTCCATCATATAGTTCTTTTCCACGCAGGCCATTTTATCTAACAACGGCTCCACCACCTCTTTACGTTCTATAGAGGTAATAAAAACTCTGGCTTCGCAGTTGTTAACAATATACTCCACTTCCTGCTGTTGCAGACGCCAACTGATGGCAGTGTAGTAAATGCCAGCGCGCTGGGCAGCCCAACAAATCTGAAAAAAGCGTGGATGATTTTCCAGCAAAATCGCTATGTGATCGCCCCGCTGTAACCCCAGTGAGCGCAGCAATTGAGCGCCTTGGTTAGCTGCAGTCTCAAGCTCTAAATAAGTAACAGTCTCACCTGTCTCAGCCATAATGTAGGCAATCTTTTGCGGGGTCTCCGCGGCAATCTCTGCTGGACTCATAATTTCCCTCTTCCATTCGCACGCGCTGTCTCAACAGGCGCGGTTTAATCTTCTAACTAATAAATTGCGAGCAAATTGTTATCTACTCGCAGCACTCCCCAATCTCTCAGCTTTAGCTCAACTCAAGGTTGAGTGAGGCCGAATTCATACAATAACGTAAGCCCGTTGGCTGCGGCCCATCAGGAAATACATGGCCCAAGTGTGCATCGCATTTAGCGCAAAGCACCTCGATACGCCGCATACCCAGGGTATTATCCTCGCGGTTGATTACCGCACCGTTTTCCAGTGGCGCATAAAAACTTGGCCAACCACAGCCTGCATCAAACTTAGTCTCCGAATCAAACAGTTCGCTGTCACAGCATTTGCACATATATTTGCCGTCGCGCTCTTCGTTCCAATAAACTCCAGTGAATGGTCTTTCAGTTCCAGCTAGACGAGTCACCTCAAATTCCTCGGTCGACAACATCTGACGCCACTCTTCCTCGGTCTTGGTCACTTTGTCTTTATTTTCAACATCAGTCACAGGAATCTCCAAAATATTCAACTTTGTTAATGCTAAGCTAAAGCCATCGCCTTAGACTAGCCTACATCGGATACTTTTACCGACTGAGTTCAATAGGAAAGCACATGAGCCGCGTGATTACAGATCAAACACTCGACAGTAAACGCCAAATCGTCAAGTCAGCCAAGCTTGAAGATGTTTGCTATGACATTCGCGGGCCCATTTTGAAGGCTGCAGATCAACTCGAAGCCGAAGGCAATAGTGTTCTAAAACTGAATATTGGCAATCCGGCGCCCTGGGGCTTCAATGCGCCAGAGGAAATACTCCGTGACGTTGTACGCAACATTCCAAACTCTCAGGGTTATTGCGACTCCAAGGGCCTGTTTTCAGCCCGTAAAGCGGTTATGCAATACTGCCAGCAAGTGCAAATTGACGATGTGGATGTTGAAGACATATACATTGGCAATGGCGTTTCCGAGCTGGTCGTTATGTCCATGCAGGCCATGGTCAATGATGGCGATGAAATATTGGTGCCTAGCCCAGACTTTCCCTTGTGGAGCGCGGCGGTAAACCTTTGCGGTGGCACGCCAGTCCACTACTTGTGCGACGAAGAAGATCAATGGCAACCGGATCTAGAAGATATTCGCAGCAAAATAACGCCAAATACTCGCGGCATTGTGGTCATCAATCCAAACAACCCCACTGGCGCCGTCTATCAACGAGAGATGCTTTTGAGCCTAGTAGACATTGCACGAGACAATGACCTAGTGGTTTTCGCAGATGAGATCTACGACAAAATTCTCTATGACGAAGAAGAGTACATTCCACTCGCCTCGCTCGCAGACGACTTGGTGTTTCTTACTTTCAGCGGGCTTTCCAAATCTTATCGGGTTGCCGGTTTTAGAACCGGCTGGATGATAGTCAGCGGCGATAAAGGGCGAGCCAAAGACTATATCGATGGCTTAGATATTCTTGCCTCAATGCGCCTTTGCTCCAACGTGCCTACACAACATGCAATCCAAACCGCATTGGGCGGCTACCAAAGTATCAATGAACTCACGCAACCTGGGGGGCGTCTCTACGAACAGAGAAATGTCGCGTGGCAGAGGCTCAATGAAATAGACGGTATATCCTGCGTCAAACCCAAAGGTGCGCTTTATCTTTTCCCCAAAATAGATACGGCTAAATTCAATATCGTCGACGACGAGAAATTTGTTTTGGACTTTTTGCTGGCAAAAAAAGTTTTATTGGTCCAAGGCTCCGGATTCAATTGGAAGAAGCCAGATCATTTCAGGGTAGTGTTTTTGCCCCACGTAGAGCACCTACATGAAGCGCTAAATCGCTTAGAAGATTTCCTCGAGACTTATCGCCAATAAAACCCAGGGATAAATGGCTGATAGTAAGAGCTGGCGAGCGGCCTTAGCATGTGGCGATCAAAACCAGCGCTAGCTGAGCGGGGAGAAATCTAGCGCAACGCGGTAAAGCAAAAACTCATCGTAGCCAGTGAGTATGGGATAGACCCGGGACAATTCTCTGTCCAACTCAGCATCACCGGTATCTACCAATAAGGGCCGGCCATCCAAACTAGCCAGCTTAGTCCGCGATCCCACTATTGTGATGTCATCCGGCCCGTGCAACTGACGTATAAAATCAGCGGCAATTTGTTGATTGCCGCGACCAAACAAAAACCCTTGGTTGCGCGTAAAACTCATGACTAAGTGCAGGCGCTGCTCTTGGCTCAACGCCAGTAAATCAGCCGCAGTCTGGTCCTGCAAAATAACGCCTCCAGGCAACAGTACATCGCAGCCCAGCAATGTGCCCTCAATGCCGAATGCTTGTTTGATTGACAAGCAAGTGCTGCCCGGGCCAAAGACATAGGCTTGCTCTTGACCAGCACCAAATTCATCCAATATAAAATTAGTGATTTCAGCCACCACCAAGGACTCATCTTCCATGCCACCGACTTTCATTTGCTGCAGAAAGCCGGAAGATTCAGGCACCCAAAGATCGCCAAAGTGCTGAGTCCCTACTGCTTGCGGCGCCTGCAAATAATCTTCGTCTTTGGATCTATTGATGGGCACATAGTCACGAACTTCACGCGCCATGCGGCCAACCAGCCCACCCACTGCAAGCGCCGCTACAACTTCTGCTGCGGCTGCTGGGCTAATAGCAAACACACCGCTGTGCATCTTTACACCAGACGGCAAGCCTAAAACTGTAGTCTCGGCCTTAACGCCAAGTAGCACATCTCGTGCAGTGCCGTCGCCGCCAGCAAAAACCAGAATGTCGACGCCCTCAGCACTCAGCATGCTTGCGGCAGCTTGGCTATCATCGCCAGAACTAGGAACCTCACTGCGGCCAAGTATTTGCGCATCAAGACCTGCCTGTGCGAGCACTGCGGCGCCCATGTCCGCGGCCCAACTAAACCATTGAATCTGTTCTACTTTAGGTCCTAGCAAAGTTTTCAATTGCTGTAAAAAAACCTGGGTACGCATAGCCGCTTGAGGTGTCCCCGAGCGCTGCTTCGCCAACGTTTGCAACTCAATGCCGTCACTGCCTTTTAGGCCCACCGCGCCGCCTATTCCGGCCAGCGGATTGAGTAACAAACCTATTCGTAATGAGGGATGTGTCATAGGTTAAGCGCTCACAACTTTTTCAACCTGCTCGGCGATGGCGAGCGATGCAGTTAACCCAGGGGACTCTATGCCCAGCAGATTAATGCGCCCGGAAACGCCATGCTGAGCCGGTGTATGCAGCATAAAATCTGCCGCCGCAGCACTAGGGCCAGATATCTTAGGGCGAATACCCGTATAACTTGGATGCAAACGCTCGGCATCCAAATTAGGAAAGTAGGCCTGAATAGCCGCTACAAAGTCCTGTTTATGGGATTCGTCAAAACTATAGTCCCTACCCTGAATCCAGCGCACGTCGGGACCAAATTTCACTTGTCCAGCTAAATCCAAAGTCACATGCACACCCAACCCACCCGCCTCTGCAGTGGGGTAAACCAACCGTGAGAAAGGTTGAGCGCCAGAATAGGAATAATAGTGACCCTTGGCATAATAGGCCGTTGGCCCGCCTGGCGTATCTGCGGCAAGTTGGGGCGCCCAAAGCCCGGCGCAATTAATTACCCATTGCCCCACAATGTCTAAATCTTCAGTACGCACAATGCTCTTCTGGCCCGCTAGCTGCCCGCCAGATTGAATACTCAGCACTTTGGTGTTGAGCGCAACCATACCACCGTGCTTTTCAATAATGCCCTGCAAACTCAGCATATAGGCATGTGAATCGACTATGCCGGTTGAAGGTGAAACCACGCCACCTACACCCACAACTTCGGGTTCCAGTTCACTCAGCTCGTCTTGGGAAATCCAATAAAGGTCATCAACGCCATTACGCTTGGCCTGATCCTGATACCCGGCAACTAAGTCGCGCTGAGATTCATGGGCGGCCACAATGACCTTGCCACACTGCTTATGTGGCACCGCAAACTGCTGACAGTGCGCGTAGAGCATTTCTCGGCCACGTACACAAAGCGATGCTTTGAGGCTATTTTCTGGATAGTAAATCCCTGCGTGAATGACTTCTGAATTACGCGAGCTTGTTTCACTTCCAATCAAATCATGCTGTTCCAGCACAATCACTTCGCGACCTGCCTCGGCCAGCCGAGCCGCCACCGCAAGGCCAACGGCGCCAGCGCCAATCACAATGCAGTCCACACTATCCATTTGTCGATCCATCCTCTTTGAGCTCAGCAAGCGCTAGGCAAAACTGCATAGCGCGGATACCCGCAGGCGCGTTCAACCAGCGCTGTGTTTTCGCTCTGTATCCTGCGATAGCGCCGGCAAAGGCAGAGACGTCACAATTTAAGTTATCTGCGCTGGGGTTGAAGATCACATTCGCAGCTTGCGCAAAAACAGATTCTAGGGATTGGGTGCGCAGTTCTGCCGCAAAGAAAAGCGCTTGCTCTGCATCACTGCGCGGCGCAGCGATATAAGAGTAGGCAAAGTCCGCACTCTGGCGGCGCTGCTCACCAGCAATGCACCAATGCGCAGCTTCATGTAGCGCCGACGCTGGAAAATCGTCACGGAAAATGAGTTCGGCGGGCTTATCTATCGTTGCGGGCACATACAAGGGCTCATCCGCGCCGCCACGCATCTCTACTCTGTAGGACTGCGCAAAACATTGGTTGAATACCGCTATAATTTCAGCCGCGCTTTTTTCAGTACTTTCTTCACTACCTCTTTCTGCAACAGACTCCGTGGTAGCAAAAGTTTCTGCTGTCAGCATGTTGCTCACAAGCAATTAATCAATAAGGGCGTATTCAACATCCTAAGCCGCCTTCTTCTGAATCCAATAAGAGAAAACAATTTGTCCTGACGCATCTACCGCTTGCTCGCTATTCAGCAGCGAATGCCCCATAAACTGACAAAAATGCTGAAAGTCACGCACTGTGGTCGGATCTGTCGCGGTAATACGCAACACCGCGCTGCCTGCTAATTTACGCACTGCATTACGCACCAACATCAGTGGTTCTGGACATACTAAGCCACTTGTATCCAAAGCGTCGTCAAATTCCAAAACACCTCCAGCAAAAACAGCATCAATAGGGCAAAAAAGGCCAAAACTTAAGCTAAGCCTACAACCTTCCATGGTAAGCGAGATACCGTTCAAATTACAGTAAGGTCAATAATTGTATCGTTTGCACCACCCGTCCTATCGGCCCTTGACAGCCCCAATATGCCAACACACACTTGGGTATAAATTTTAAGTGGACAGTGAAAAAACTTAAGCGCAAACCTCCAGCGCAAATACATTTTAAAGAGCGTTTTGATAGACATAAGAGAAGCAAAATTTACCAAGTGGCTACTATAGATTGAGAACACCAATGTCGAAATTCGGTAGAACGAAACATATCAATATGGTGAGCAAGTCGGCTACAAGCCAGGCCCAATTTGTTTTTTTTGCTAACGATGTTAATACCCGGACACGCCTGTTTATGCTGGGCACACTGGTAATTGCGGCCTTATGTTCGGCGACATTTAACACGCAAGCGGCGCAACTCTCCCAACCCTCCAACGACTTAGAAACCCGAGACATTTATCAGTTCTTCGAAGCCCAAATCAGCCAATCTGAAATTCGCGAGGCAAGCGACGCCCTTGAACAACTTATTCTTGATATTGAAGAAAGCCAAGGCCGTTATGCGCCGGAGCTGATCCAACCTCTGAGCATTCTTGGCAAAGCACAGATGGCCACCCAGGACTATATGCAAGCTGTGGAAACCTTTGATCGCGCCGTTCATCTAACGCGGATAAATTTTGGGCTCTTCGAATCCAAGCAGGTCACCCTAGTGTATCTACAAGCAGACTCCTATGCCGCCATGGGCGACTTTCGCAATGCCCAGCAACGCGAAGAATACGCCTTTCAAGTGCTTTCAAACCGATCCAGTAGGAGAAAATTGCTTACCGGTATGCTGCGTTTGGGCGACTTTTACTTGGAAACCTATAACTTCTTGGCCGCGCGCACTCTGTTTCGGCAGGGTTATGAGGTTCTACAAACCAGTGGTTTCAGCGATTCTGAGTCTGCAATTCCGTTTCTGAAAGGCACGGCTAGCTCATACAGAATGGAACGCTTTCCGCCCTTATATTCACAGGAACGACGCATTGATGAACTGGGTCGAAAACCAGAAAACACTCGCACCCTGGATTACAGTAATGAATATCTCACCATCAACAATTTTCCCGCCGGCGAACGTGCGCTACAAAAAATTGTCAAAATACGTCAAAGCGCTCTGAGTTTTAGGGACGAAAACCCAGACCCTGAAGTTATCCAAAAAGACCAGGCGTTGCTAAATCAGGCGTTACTAGATTTAGGTGACTGGCACCTGCTATTCAGTCGCCAGAAGAAAGCGCATACCTTGTATAAGGAAATTCATCGTCAGCAAGCCGAACTTCCCACAGAACTAAAAATCGACTTAGACACCCCACATCTTCTGTATTTCCCAGCACCACAAAATCTCAAACCACCCCCTGTCCAAGATCGCCTTGATGCGGAAACTGGCAGTATTACGCTAGCGTTTTCTATATATGAAAATGGCAGAGTCCGTGGATTAGAAACTATCGCCTTCGAACCCAATGACGCCATTGAATTCCACGCACGCCGCAGTATGCGACAAGCGGTATACCGACCAGCAATGATTGAGGGTGAAGTCATGGTCACGCCTGCTCATAGATATGTTTACACTTATCAATACTTTCCCAGCCGCAAGGCGCAAGCCCACGAGCGCCGCGAGCTAGAGCAGCAACGGTTAAACAATCAAGGGGCGGAACTGGAAGGAAAGGAACAAGCGGATCAGCAAACAAATAATGACAACGCCGAACAAACCAGTGAGGCAAATGCCGCTTAGAGGATTATCGACCCATTTTATTAAAGCATTTCGTTACAGCACTTTATTGAAACAACGTATAAAAAAAGGTAAGGCAAGGATGCAGCACCAACAAATCACCTCGGCCCTTAGCAAGGCCGGCACAAATGCAGGCCGTTTAGGGCTGGTCATTGCCTGCCTCGGATTTATTCAAGCCTGCGCGCCCATCACGCAATTGCCGCAGAACTTACCTCGCCCGAATACGCCGTCACAGCAAAGCCCTTCAAGCCCATCGTCCGGTCTGCCAACACCACCCTCACCGTCTGGCCCTCCATCCTCACCTACACCGCCGGGACCACCTTCATCACCCTCACCACCGGGCCAGCCTGGGCCTGCAGGAGAGCAAGGACTCCCGGGGAAACCAGAAGAACAATCGGAAAGTCGGCAACCACCCGAATCCGACGGCCCAGCTGATGGCACCTCTGGCCCAGGAGGAGAACCTGGCTGGTTAGAAGATTTAGAAGGTGGCCCAACCGATGACTGGCAAACCAGTAATGAAGAGAACAGCGGTAATGCCGGCAACGGTGACAATGCCGGCGACGATTCAACTGATGATGCCTCTGACAGCAACAATTCCGCCGCTGAACAAGAGCTCAAAGGCGCCTTAGAGGATTTTGACGGGGAAATTCTCGCAGAGCGTGGTGCCTTAAAAAAATCCGCTGATAATTCTCCAACGCCCGCCGGAGCCGCAGGTTCAGCCTTGCCGCAGGGCAATAAACAAAGTGGCGCAGAGAGTAGCGAAGCAAATCCTGCGTCTCGCAACCGACAACCAAGACCGCGCATTCCAAACCGCCCACCGCCTCCTCGACGCGGCAGCGAGTCACTGCCTGCTGATATACCCGATGCCAAAGATGACGACATTATTGCAAGACAACTAAGAGAAGCGGCGCTACAAGAGAGCGACCCTGAGTTAAAAGAAAAACTCTGGGCTGAATATCAACGCTACAAAAAAGGCTAGCTTCGTCTAACTAGACCAGTGATTTTAAAAGAATGACCATTAAGGAATGAATATTACTCAACGCCACAGCGCCAGCGCCAATTTTTCTGCCCTTTCTACATTTTTCGCTAGGCAGCAAAACTTGGCGCTACTTGCAGTCATTGGGCTTGTGCTGTGCGGTTGTGGCACCCAAGTCGTGCGCGAAATTGATAATACTCCGCCGGAGCAAATTGCATTTGAGCAAAGTGAAAGCCAGCTCTTAGATATTGGCATTGCCGTATTCGACCCTAATGTGCCGGAAAATTATGACGAGCGTATTGAGCGGATTATCTTGCCAGAAATCCGCCAAGCAGAATCCCAGTACATGCCCTACCTGACAAAAAATCTATTACAGTCAACAGGCAACTGGGGCGCGGTCAGAGTTGTACCACGCCCTAGCGACGCAGTAGACCTAACGGTTTTAGGGAAAATTATTGCCTCCACCGGCGAAGAACTCATTTTATCTATGACAGTGGTAGACGCTACGGGTAAAGAGTGGTTTACCAAGGAATATATTACCCTAGCGAGTAAATACGGCTACGAGGCGAGTAACTCCCGCGACCTAGATCCCTTTCAAGGCGTATACAAAGATTTTGCCAATGATTTACTGCACTACAGACAGCGGTTGTCTGAAAAAGAGATAGAAAATATCCGCGCAACGGCAGAACTCAAATTTGCCAAGGCGTTTTCCCCCGACGCGTTCAGTCAACATATAGCAATAGATGAAAATGGCGAGTACCTGATCAACCGTTTACCTGCGGAAAATGACCCCCAGTTAGCAAGGGTACGTCAGGTGCGCGAGCGCGAGTACTTGTTCATCGACACGCTAGACGAGTACTACGCCAACTTTTACCGGCAGGTTTATCCCGTGTACCACAATTGGCGCAAAGCAACCTATAACGACGCCATCGAATACAAAGAACTCAGAGCCAAGTCTAAGCAAAAAATAATTGGCGGCACTGCTGCCATTCTTGCGAGCGTGGGCAGCATTTACGCCAGTGACAACGGCTACGTGGACGCAAGCGGTGTAGCAGGGGTTGGCGCCGGTGCTACGCTAATTATCAGCGGCATTAGAACGCGCCAAGAAGCAGAACAATTTGCCGACAAGCTCCGCGAAGTTGGCAGCGCCGCCGAGGCTGAACTGGTGCCGACCACTATCGACCTAGAAAACCAAACAGTACGACTAAGCGGTAGCGTGGAGGAGCAATACGAGCAGCTAAGAGACATCCTCAAACGCCTATATCTAGAAGACCTTAATCTTGAAGCAGACACTGGCCTCCAAGAAGACAGTCAGAGTAACGGACTGAGTAACGGCACAAGTAACCCAGAAAACGCGGATGTACCTAAGTGAGTTTGCATTGAGCATTATCCCAAGATCGCCAATAACACCAATAATCCCGACGCTGACTAAAGACAACAAGGCGAGCACCAAAGGCATCAATGTTTCCCTTGAGCAGCCGGCCATCAAAATTGTCGCCATAAGTGTTGTTGTTTTAACCTTTCTGGTGATCTTCATTTTATGGCTCGGCAGCTTGTTTGAACCCCAGGTTCAGACCGCTGCGAACCCAGGCCAAGAATCGGCAGAGGTTAGTAATGACACCGTACCGGCGCAGTCCATTGAAGCACCGTTCAGCTCCTTATCGCTGAGCCAAGCTAAAGAGGCCGCACAATCTGAATTAGGCCGATTTGTAGAACTGCAAATCCAGTTAGAAGACGAATTCAATGTGCAAGCTTGGGGCAATCAGAGCATTCTAGCCTCCAAGGACCAGGCCTTAATCGGCGATAGCTATTTTATTCAAGACGACTTTGAACAAGCCATTGGCGCCTACAAAAAAGCAGCCAACCAGTTAGCAGAATTACTTAGCGGTGCAAAAACTGAATTTGCTAAGCATATAGAGTTAGCCACCGAACATGTCTTGGATTTAGACAACCAAGCAGCTGAACTAGAGTTGGCAGCGGCTAAAATCATCAAACCCCAAGACTCAGATCTGCTTGCTTTGACCCAGCGCTCAGCGCAACTGCCACAGATCAAAGACCTACTTCTACAAGCACGCAATTTGGAACTTACAGAAAAATATAGCCAAGCATTAAGTGTCTACGCAAGCGTTGAGCAACTTGATGCACTAATTCCCAACTTGGAAAAAAATATTGCAGCCGCGCAGAAGGCACAAGAGAAACAAACTATTCGAAAGTTACTCGGACAAGGTTTCAGATATTTAGAACAAAAAGACTTCGACAAGGCCAGAGAGAGGTTTAACAAAACTCTGCAAACCGACCCGGCAAACGAAATCGCTTCGGCAGGTTTAGAACAAGTAAGTCAGCGCCACGATGTGGCAATCATCCTTGGTAACGAGCAAATTGCGCAAAACTATTTAGCAGACGAGCAATGGTCAGAGGCGATAACCGCCTATGAAGCAATTTTAGATTTAGACGACAACATACAGTTAGCAAAAAACGGCAAACAACTGGCACTGTCGCATGCGCGAGCCGAAAAAGTACTAACCCGCATCAGTGCCGAGCCGAGCAAACTCTCCAACGCCAATCTTTTTGCTCAAGCCAATGACTTGTTAGCAGAAGCCAAAACGCTCAAATATAAAGGAGCTCGTCTCAACACGCTTATAGACTCAGTAAGCGAAACGCTAGCGCTATATCGCGATCCTGTTTTAGTCACACTATTGTCGGACAATTTCACCGAAATCGTCTTATCAAATATCGGCAGGCTCGGCACTTTTCAAAGCAAAGTTCTGTCGCTGAGACCTGGTGAGTACACCATCAGAGGCAGTGCAAGCGGCTGTAGAGACATTTTTCTCACAGTCACAGTACTGCCCGGAATCGCGCCCATTGAAGTGTTTTGTATGGAGACGATTCGCTGATATGAATGCAATAGACCCCAAACGCACATCTATTCAGGCAACTCAGTTTGCACCTAGCTCGGGACAAACTGCAGCAGCCAAAATTGGCCCATGGAAAATTGTGGCGGCCGTTGCAGCGACCTTTGCAATTTTTATATTGAGCTACTTATTTACCTCAAAAAGTGTACAGCTGGTTATCAGCCCTAAACCAACCTCTATCAATATCAGCGGGGGCATTGCCCTAAATTTGGGCGAGGTTTATCTTTTACGCGAGGGCGAATATACATTAACCGCGCAGACGCCATTACACCAAGAACTGCACACCCTCTTCCAAGTGGGCAGTGACAAAAATCAGCGTCTAGGCTTTGCCTTCACCCCCCTGCCGGGTTTTCTTAACCTAGATCTCAATCCCGATTATGCAAGGTTAGAAATTGACGGCGTGGTTATAGACAACCTTGAAAAACTTATTCAACTGAGCCCGGGTGAGCACGTTATTGAAGCCTCTGACCCGCGCTATCTAAGCCATAAGCAAAGCATAAATATTGTTGGCAAAAAGCAAGAACAAAATCTCAGCATAAACCTTGATCCAGGCTGGGCAGATATTCGCGTGACCAGCAAACCCGCTGGTGCAGAGATTTGGATAGACGAGAAAACAACCGGGCTGACTACTCCGGCTACCATCCAGGCTTTAGCTGGCGAGCGCGGCATAAACGTCCGTAAGTCAGGCTACAAAACATTTAGCCAACGACTCTTTGCCCAAGCTGGCCAAACCCAGACCTTAGACCTATTTCAACTCGTTCAGGCAGATGCCCAAGTCAATCTCACCTCTAACCCGTCAGGCGCGGCAGTGATAATCAACGGCGAATTTTTGGGTCAAACACCCTTACAAATGGATTTGAAATCTAATTCGACCCAGCGCATTGGGCTCATCTATTCAGGTCATGCCCGAGCAAATAGAAACCTACGCATAGACAAAGACGAAGTCCGAGCACTCCACATTGATCTAAAATTACTTAAAGGCACGGTTTCTATTGAAACCCAACCTCAAGACACCAAAGTCAGCATTAATGGCAGGATAATTGGCAGCGGCAGTCAAAATGTTCAACTGCCACTTGAAGCACAAACAATCACACTGTCACTTGAAGGCTATGCAGGCTTTGAAACAGTTATAAATCCTAAAGCGGGCATTACCCAATCGCTAAAAGTTAAACTACTGACCCTAGAAGAGGCGCGAATAGCGGCACTTAAGCCAATCCAAGTAACTTCACAGAATCAACGATTACGTTTGTTTAGTGCAGATTCAGTAGACCTAGGCGCATCACGACGAGAACCAGGTCGACGCGCCAACGAAACAATGCGCACAGCAAGTTTCACGCGCCTGTTCTATCTCAGCGAGCATGAAGTAACAAACAAACAATTTCGTGCATTCGCTAGTGGCCACGACTCTGAAAGCTATCAAGAGACAAACCTAAATGACAATGATCAACCCGTAGTAATGGTGAGCTGGCGCGAAGCAGCCGAATATTGTAACTGGTTATCGAAAGAAGATGGTCTAGAGCCTTTTTACCAGATGGAGTTCAGTAAAGTAGTAGGACAAAACTCTACGGCTAAAGGTTACCGCCTACCCACCGAAGCGGAATGGACGTGGAGTGCCAGAAAGCTGCCTCCAGAGCCGCAGGCAGATGGCAAACAACTGCGCTTTGCTTGGGGCAACGCTCTACCACCACCGGAAAGGTTTGAAAATTACGCAGACCGCTCCGCGGCCAATTTAGTCGGCAGAATAATTTTTTCCTACAACGATAACTACAGTGGTTCAGCACCTGTTGGCTCATTCAAAGCCAACCACCATCAACTATTTGATATGGGTGGCAACGTCGCCGAATGGACAAACGACTTCTACGAAATCCCAAAACAGGATGCGGTAGAAGACTACCTAGGACCATCTAAGGGTGAATACCATGTTATTAAGGGAGCGAGCTGGATGCACGGCACCGTAACCGAGCTGCGCTTATCGTTCAGAGATTACGGCATAGATGGCCGGCAAGATATTGGATTTAGAATCGCTCGTTATGCTGAATAAAATGCATCTAAGAAAAAGGCTGAAAAAAATAATGTCACTGTATAAGCGCAAAGCGTTGTGGCCCTCTCTCATCAAGATGACTCTGTTTAACACAGTTTTTTATTTGGCCTTAGCTAGTTTTAGCGGTTTGTTGCAGGCCCAAGTTCAGCCAACAAACCAGACGGCAAATACGGCAACAGGCAACAAAGACGTAAGCGAGAACAATAAACCAAAAACTGATAATGCCGACACTAACGTCCCAACGATAAAAGCACCGGTACTCGTTGCACCAAAAACTGCCACCAGAGAGCAAAAAGATGTATTCAAACCCAGCGAAGAGATTTCCGAAGACTTCGCGGTACCGTTTCCTGTAGATATTTAATCAACAACTTAATGAAACCAAATTCTAGACCGTTGGACTGCAAAATATGAAAAAACAAATACCAACAGAGATGATCTTTCAGATCAGCGCGCTAATCATTTCGGTGATCCTGGTACACCTCGTCTACCAAACAGTGATTAGACCAAACGCAGAAGCAGTGCTTGAAAGTAATGCAATACAGGCCGCCATCAATAAAGACTACGTGCAGGAAAGATCAGTGTACGTTGTAGTAAAAGATTTCGAACAAGAGTCATGTTTCATTTTGCTTTTTTGGGCATTGGCCATAATGGGTTTAAAAACTCGTAGCGCTTTCTATGAACAAGATCTGCTAGAGAAGGACTTCATCAATGTTCGAGGCGGCACGAGTATTTTACCACAAGATACCCGCACCTACATTCGCCCCTTACAAGCTCTGTCAGAAAAAGAACAAATGGGCCTGTTACCCAGAGCCCTCAGCGCAGCACTCAACCGTTTCGCCTCAACAGAAAACGTGCAAGATGTTTCTGAAGCAGTTAAGTCTGTATGTGAGGGGGAGTCAGACCGCTTAGACAGCGAGCTGTCTATGATTAGATATATCGCATGGGCCATTCCGTCTATTGGTTTCATCGGCACGGTCAGAGGCATCAGTGATGCGCTTGGCCAAGCCTACAAAGCTGTAGAAGGCGATATTGCCGGCGTCACGGCCAGTCTCGGCGTCGCGTTCAACTCAACCTTCATCGCCCTACTTATCAGTATTGTTTTGGTTTTTTTCATGCACCAACTGCAACTGATCCAGGAGCGCTTGGTACTGGACACCCACAATTATTGCGACAAGCGATTGCTCAGCCACCTAAGAACAACCGACAAGTAAGATGCATTTAATAGACGTAAACGACGGCAGCTTAACCTGCACAAATGACCAAGGCGAAGTAGTGTACGACCAGCCAAGTATCGCGTATTTCAACGGCCAAAATTTGCTCTTTGGTCATGATGCGTTAGCGCATGTAAAAAGCCATCCACAGGCCTGTGCTAGTCAGTATATGGGTAGGCTCAGCGATGAGTCGCTCGCTGCCCCCTTGGGAGAAGCCCTTAATCATGCGGATTTGATTTTTCATCACCTGAAAAACATGACAGCAGCGGCCAACATAGAGGAATGCGCTTTTCTAATACCCGCCTATTTCTCGGACGAGCAACTTCAGTTACTGCTTGGCATTGCGCAAGCAGCTGGCCTTCAACCAAGTGGCTTTATTAACAGCGGACTTGCGCAACAAAGTAGCAGTGGCCATAGCAGCGATTTTCTTTTCCTCGATATCGGTCTGCGCCAAGGGCAACTCAGCAGCGTAAAGTTAAGCGACACGATGCTAGTAAACAGCTCCACCACCAACTTTGACAGTCTAGGGTTGTTCAGCATTGTGGACATCTGGTTGCAAGAGATCGCCAATGTATTCCTTGGAAGTATTCGCTTTGACCCACTGCATAGCGCTGAAACTGAGCAACAAGTCTTTGACCAAGTATTGGCCTGGATAGATCAGGGTCAAATACCTCAGGACGCCAAAATCAGCGTTGATATAGATGGCTATAGCCGCGGCACTGAAATAAATGTCACTCAACTGACAAGCCAGCTTGCAAAACAACTAGATCAGCTTGGCCTTACCGACACCACTCATCTTGTGATTACCCCAAGAGCTGCAAAAATTCCAAAGCTGCTGGAGTTGCTTAAAAGTCGTGTGGCCAGTCTGACGGTGTCCGATAACCAACATTACTTCGAGCAGGCGCAAAAGCTCGCCCAAACCTTTGCACCAGGACAAGTCGACCGCCTTAATGCGCACCCAGTTTTGTCTTCTCAAGGCCCTGTAACCAGCGCCGCTATGACCAGCAATGACAGCGATACGGTAGCGCTGGCCGAAAAATCTGACAGAAAACCAGCAACCCACCTACTTGGTGACTTAGCGGCAACGGCAATTGAAGATCGCTCCTTCGCAGCCTTCTTGGATGAAGATGGGCTACTGCGCCCCAACGTGCAGGTGCTTGTGAATGACCAACCCGCTAGCCAGGCCAAACTTAAACACAGTGACCAAGTGTCCTTTGCGGGCAGTAGCTGGTTGGCCATTCACGTCGAATAATCATGGCAAAAAAGCGTCCTCTCAACATATTTTCTTTGGCATTTCTTGACGTTATGTCTTGCGGCTTTGGCGCGGTCATTCTAATTTTTCTCATCGTCAATCACGATGCGCAGCAGAACCAAGCGGTGGTGTACAAAGATCTACTCGCCGAAATACGCCTACTCGACTACCAAGTGCTGCAAGGTGAAAAGGATTTGTTCGATTTAATTGACGCTAAAGACGACAGCCAAGCGCGGCTTGGCAACGCCAATGAGAAAGCCGCGGTAATAGAAAAAAGCCTGCAAGCCCAACTAGATAGACTGCTGAAACTTGAGGCTAACTCAATCGCCACGCAATCAGACACCAATGAATTGAAATCAGATATCGAAAGTCGCGAAGATAAGATAAAGCAGCTTGAGGCAATAAAAGCCGCCAATGACGGCAATCAAATCAGAAACATCAAGGGCGAAGGCGACCGTCAGTATCTAACCGGTATGCGGGTCGGCGGGCGTAATGTTGTCATTGTTGTAGATGCCTCCGCCAGCATGCTCGATGAGACCATCGTTAACGTTCTGCGCAGACGTAACATGCCCGTAGAGAAGCAACTCCAAGCGCCTAAATGGCAGCGCGCCATACGCACAGTAGAGTGGCTCGCCGCCCAACTGCCTCTGGATGCTGAATTTCAGATGATGACCTTTAATGAGTCCACCCAAACCCTGGTGCCGGGCGGCTCTAATGACTGGCAACCTATGGCAGACGGCACTTTAATTAACGCATCCGTAGAATCTCTGAAGCAACAAGTACCTACTGGTGGGACAAATTTAGAGGCTGTAATACTCGCCATCAGGGAGCTTTCGCCTATTCCAGACAACGTTTACTTCATTACCGACGGTCTACCTACAAGAGGCAACGCAGAGCCAAGAAGCGCAACTATTGCAGGTAATAAAAGGCTGGAGTTATTTAGAGCAGCCGCAGAGCGGCTGCCGCGGCAGATTCCAGTCAATGTCATCTTATTCCCCATGGAGGGCGACCCACTGGCGGGCGCAGCTTGGTGGCAGTTGGCGAGAGTTTCTGGCGGCGCATTTATCTCGCCCTCGTGGGATTGGCCATAATGTCTGTACTGACCAGACAACATACAAAGGAGCAGAAAGCAGAACAGACACAGAAAGTGACCGCTGGACAGATTTACCTTGAGTTGCGTCAAAATCCTTCGCCTACTTTGAATATGGTCAACTTAATGACTCAACAAACATCAGCTTTACTAGCAACTCGACTACGAGGTTGGCACTAAATGCGTAAAAGACGTGGTGTAGAAGAATTCAGCGTATCGTTCTTAGACGTCATCTGTTGTGGCTTTGGGGCCATCATACTGCTGTTAATGCTAACAAAAACATTTCAACCTGAAGTGCTAGAAGTCAGTAGTGTAGATTTAACCGAACAAGTTCAGCAGCGCGAAGCCGCACTGTTTGAAATCAGGGGCAAAATCAGCGAATTACGAAGACAAATCCAATTAGAAAATAGCGATCTGCAAAGCAAATTAGTAGAACTCGCTAAATTACAGACGCAGTTAACCGAGGTACTTGGCCGCTTCGACAACTTAGCTGAAGCCGAACGGAGAATTTCTCTCGAAAATCTACAGCTCGCATCTGCCAGACAAAGCCTAACCGATGAAATGGAGCGTCTATTAGGGCTAGATTTTCGACGTGACTCCGGACTGGTTGGCGGCATCTCAGTTGACTCCGAGTACATCATTTTTGTTATCGATACATCGGGTAGTATGCAAAGTGCAGCGTGGGGCCAAGCGGTACAAAAAGTCAGTGAAACCCTGGCTATTTACCCCAACGTGAAAGGCATTCAAGTCATGAATGATATGGGTGACTACATGTTCCCCGCCTTTGCCCGCCAATGGATAGCAGACAGTCCAAGCCGTCGCAGCAGCATAGTTAGTACCTTGCGCAACTGGGCACCGTTTAGTAACTCGAGTCCTGTTGAAGGCATCGAGGAAGCAGTTTCAACCTTCTATGACCCAAACAAGCGTATCAGCGTTTATATATTTGGCGATGACTACACTGGAAACTCCATAGAAGAAGTTGTCGAAGCGGTTGACCGAATTAACTTAGCTGATGAATCAGGTCGTCGCAGAGTAAGGATACACGCTGTAGGGTTTCCGGTTTTTTTAGATCGCCCAAATGCCAGAACTTTTCGCTTTGCAGCCCTAATGCGCGAACTGGCCTACCGCAATGACGGTACATTTGTGGGGCTCACCCAATATCAATGAGAAATAGTATGGCAAAAATTAATACTTGGATTAAAGCATCAGAACTTACCCATACTGGCATGAGCGCCAAGTTGAAGTCGCACATAAAGTTAGTGTTAGCAGTGGCGTTAGTAGCTTTGACCGCGGGCTGTAGTGGCGCCCAAGTGAGTTTGAAAAACCAATTCCCAACGCCCTTACTAGAACCTGTCTCAATGAATGCGGGCATTGTTTTGAATGAAAAGCTGCTGAGTTATAACCATAACGAAGAAATCCAAGGTGCGGGCAAGTTCAACATTCATATTGGTAGCGCCCAACGTAATATGTTCAGCCGACTAGGCGAAGGATTATTCAACGAATATATGGTTCTCGTGCAACTTGCCAGCAATGAACTTGTAGATGGCATTTTGCTACCCGAGATTATGCAAATGCAGATGGCCCTGCCCCGACAAACGCGTTCAGAGTACTTTGAAGTATGGATGCGCTACAGATTCCACTTTTATGATAACCAAGCAAATTTACTGGGTTCTTGGGATCTTCCAGCCTACGGCAAGGCAAATCAGAACGACTACCGCGGCGATGAAGCTGCCTTGAAGGCAGCGGCGCTTTCTGCCTGCCGAGACGCCATGGCGTTTTTCAGTCTGAACTTCCTATCAGAATCTGTAGCCGCGCGCTGGGCCGCTGGAGAAAAAGGCACACCAAAAGCCGTGGCGAATACGGCCAAGGAAACAGCCGAACAGACCATCGAAAAAACAGAAGAAACAACAGAAAAAGTAGACCAAGAGCAATCTGCTACCGCTGACACACCAACAGAATGATTATTGCTTGCACACGATCTATTTATCCACACACGAGGGCAATACGATGAAACTTATTTTCACTTTGTGCATGACCAGTTTTTTATTCGGCTGTGTGAACTCTACTGTACAACAAGTCAGAGAGCGCGAAACCGGCATACAAATTGGCGATTCTGTAGTGGTTTTGGGGCGCAACAATAGACCAAACCATGAAGAAACTGAAATAAACTTTGTCGACTGTGTCGCTAAAGATTTGGCCAAAGGCGCAAATGGGCTGAATGTTGTTAGTGAACAAAGTTTCAAAGATCAAACCTTTCCTTGGTTTGAACCGCGCACTGCGCCGGTAAAGGTAAATCAACTACCTCAACTCCTAGAGCAACGACTACTGGCTGACCGCCTAAACGACCTGGGCATTAAATATCTCATCTGGCTCGACGGCAAAACCCAGCGCACATCATCTTCTGGCTCACTGGCATGTTCGGTATCACCCGCTGGTGGCGGCTGCTTTGGTTTTTTAACCTGGGAGAACGACGCGTCCTACGAGGCGACAATATGGGATACGAACGACGGCAAAACCGTGGGCCGCATATCCTCAGATGCAGATGGCACCAGCTATATGCCGGCGATCGTTGTACCAATTCCAATCATTGCCCGAGTGCAGAACAACGCATGTAATAGTATGGCGAAGCAGTTGCAGGGCTTTTTACTCAATAACGGCAGTTCATAAGCACGGCCTCAACCGCTTCAGTATTGCCGCTTTTCCGAGTCTGTATAAGTGAGGCGAAGGGAAACGTACACGGTTAGGCCACTATTACTATTAAAATGGCCTTATTTCAACAATTTCACCAACGCTGCGATCTGGCTCCACGCTATACCATTCTTGTAAGCTGACTTTATGCTTGGACGAAACCTTGTCGCAAAATTCGTAAAAAGTTGGCCTGCCCGGATCTGCAATAATAATCCGCTCAACGCCATTGTTAATGGCCCTATTCACCATCTTCGCCAATGGCTCTACTAAAGAATCCCAGAAGCAAATATCGCTACCCAAAATCACTTGATTCTGACCCAAATCTGGCCCTTTAAGTTTGGTGAAATCAGCTTTGCGAGTTATCACCTCTACCGAATTAATTTCAGCAAAAACGTTCAAAAACGGAAATACAGCCGGATCTAAGTCCACTGCTGTGACCTGGGCCTTGAATTTGTGTGCGCAAAATACCGACGCTCCACCCCAGCCGCAGCCGAGATCAAGGACCTTACTGCCTTTGATGATTGGGTTGTGGGTCAAATAGTCCATGGTCAAAAACGCTGAACCCCAGGTTCTTGTGCCATGCACTGAAGGTTGGTGGATCTTTTTCAGCGCCCGGATCAGTTTGTGCTTTTCTGTGAGTAAAAAGATGCCGTAAACGTAGTCAACATTGGATTCCGGCAAACGCTGGAGCTTTGGCATATAGGGGTCTTAATTTGATTTTTCTTGACTGAGCACGGCTTTGGCACAAGTTCAGCTTCCAGTCTACAACAAAGGAGGCATTGGCAGCATTTTTTCCGTCATTTCGGAAGTTCCTTTTACAAGCCCGCTCACTAGCCTAATTCACTGGCCCCATTGAGGCCTTTTTTGGTGTACTACGGATTGTTAGTACTCCAGGCATCTTCTGGCTCACTCAAAACTGTCTGATATCACTTATACGCATCAAGTTTGCAGCCATTTCACGGACAATTCATCAATAAAGGCGTACCTTCTTCTACGTGGACAGCAATGAGCCAGAGTAAGTTAACTAATGTACAGCCTAAACTTAATTGCAGTTTAGACATACGCCCCCACTTACAAGTCGTAGGTTGTTTGATTTACTTAGACATTGCTCGGGATGTATCATACTCCCCCTTTAAAGTATGCCCAATGCACCGTCGATTTGTGCGGCAAGCAACCATCCTAAGACTTCTTAAAATCAGGAGACACAGTGAGTCAAACATCTGTTGATGATCTAGTCGAAGCCCGCAGCGAATACAGTGCTGGGTTCGTCACCGATATTGAATCCGATACCCTAGCCCCGGGATTGGATGAGGATACCGTGCGCTTTATTTCAGCACGTAAAAACGAGCCACAATGGCTTACGGATTGGCGGCTAAAGGCCTTCGCCCATTGGAAAACCATGCCTGAGCCAAAGTGGGCTCACGTACACTATCCGCCGATAGATTTTCAAGAAATCTCCTACTACTCAGCACCCAAGAGTCAGGCAGACGGTCCACAGTCCCTTGATGAGGTAGACCCTGAGCTGTTACGTACCTACGAAAAACTTGGTATCCCTCTGCATGAACAGGCTGTACTAGCGGGTGTGGTTAACGCCAATGTGCCCCAAGCGCCGAATATGGGCTCAAATGTAGCCGTGGATGTTGTTTTTGACAGTGTCTCTATTGCCACTACCTTTAAAGAAAAATTGGCAGAAGCTGGGGTGATTTTTTGCCCTATTTCCGAAGCTGTGCACAGTCACCCCGAACTTATCCAGAAATATTTGGGCAGCGTGATACCGCAAAAAGATAATTTTTATGCGGCACTGAACTCTGCTGTATTCAGCGACGGCTCATTTGTCTACATCCCCAAAGGCGTCCGCTGCCCAATGGAGTTATCTACTTACTTCCGTATCAACGAACGTAATACCGGCCAATTTGAACGCACCCTAATCATCGCCGATGCCGGCTCACACGTGAGCTACTTGGAAGGTTGCACGGCGCCCATGCGTGACGAAAATCAGCTCCATGCAGCAGTAGTAGAATTGATCGCGCTAGAAGACGCGGAAATTAAATATTCGACCGTACAAAACTGGTATCCCGGCGATGAGAACGGCAAAGGCGGCATCTATAATTTTGTTACCAAGCGTGGATTATGCGGCGGCGCTCGCTCTAAAATTTCTTGGACTCAGGTAGAAACGGGCTCAGCTATTACTTGGAAATACCCAAGTGTTATATTGCGCGGCGATGATTCTGTTGGTGAGTTCTACTCGGTAGCACTCACCAATAACCGCCAGCAAGCCGATACCGGCACAAAGATGATCCACATGGGTAAGAACACCAAAAGCACCATTGTCTCCAAGGGCATCAGTGCAGGGTTCAGCGAAAACTGCTACCGAGGTTTGGTGCGCATATCACCGACAGCGGAGAACGCGCGCAACTTCACTCAGTGCGACTCCCTATTGATAGGCGGCCAATGCGGCGCACACACGTTCCCATACATAGAGAACAAAAATAACTCCGCTATCATCGAACACGAGGCCAGCACCTCAAAGGTCAGCGACGATCAGCTATTTGCTTGCCAGCAACGCGGCATAGACAGCGAGAAAGCCGTAGGCATGATCGTCAACGGATTTTGTAAAGAAGTGTTCCGAGAATTACCCATGGAATTTGCAGTGGAAGCAGGAAAATTGTTAGAAGTCAGTTTGGAAGGAGCCGTCGGATGAGTTTATTAGAAGTAACTAACCTCCACGCAACAGTAAGCGCTCAAGATCAGCAAAAAGCCATTCTTAAAGGGCTGAATATCAGCGTTGATCCCGGCGAGGTCCATGCAATCATGGGTCCCAACGGCTCAGGCAAGTCCACCCTAGCCAACGTGCTCTCAGGACGACCCGGCTATACTGTCACTGATGGATCAATGACTTTGGCAGATGCAGATCTGGCTGAATTAGAACCTCATAAACGTGCGCAGCTAGGACTATTTCTCGCCTTTCAATACCCGGTAGAAATTCCCGGCGTTTCCAATATGGAGTTTCTCAAGGCCAGTGTCGACTCACTCGCCAGGGCTCGCGGTGAAGAGCAGCCAAATACTGCTGCTTTCATTAAGCAAGTCAGACTACTTGCCACGTCAGTGGACCTAGACCCCCAATTTCTAAAGCGCGGCGTTAACGAAGGCTTTAGCGGCGGTGAGAAAAAACGCAATGAAATCATGCAGTTACTGTTGCTAGAACCAAAGTTGGCGATCCTCGATGAAACTGACTCAGGCCTAGACATTGATGCACTGCAGGTTGTAGCAGAGGGTGTGAACAGATACAAGAACGAGAACAACGGCGTAGTGCTCATTACCCACTACCAACGGTTGTTAGATTACATCGTGCCTGACGTCGTCCATGTCCTAGCGGACGGCAAAATCGTTCAGTCCGGGGACAAATCTCTAGCGTTAGAGTTAGAAGACAAAGGTTACGCATGGCTGACCTAAGCCTTCCTCAAGCGGTCACCCTACCCAACTATTTCTCTCAAGGCGGCCTTGCCTTACCTGCAGAAATTCTGCACAGCGACGATGTGCCTAGCGCATTAGCGAGCGCACTGAATAGCACCCTGCATAGAGAGCGCTGGAAATATTCAAAGACAGCGCCCGTATTGGAAGGTCTAAACAGCGGTATGAGTCAGCCGACTATCAAAGGTGGAGAACAAATTGGCGTTCAAATCAGCCAAGTACCGCAACAAAATCTCGGCTTCGGCTTTGACCTGTGTCAAGCACCCGAAGCTTTTGCAAGGCTCTGTTATGCCAAAGAAGCGCTTTTTATTCATATTGAAGGTGTCTTAGAAACACCGCTGGAAATTCATCACTCAAATAGCACCGTGCCCATACTATTGAGCCTTGGCGCAAACGCAGACGCGATATTATTAGAAAATTTCACAGGCAACTTAAAGCCACAAAATACGTTGTGGATAAGCCTTGCAGAATGCAGTCACCTCAAGCACTCACGCAACAGCCTTGATGAGGCAAAACTACACTGGCAGTACCTGGCCGTAGATATTGGTAAGAACGCAGACTACTTGCTCAACAATCATGCAACTGGTGCGGGCTTGCGTCGACAAGATATTCAGATCCGCATTTCTGGCCAAGGTGCCAACGCAGAACTCATCAGCGCGGCCATGATTGGCGGCAAAATGGCCCTCGATCAGCAAGTGACATTAGAGCACTTGGTAGCTAACGGTAAAAGTAAGCAAGTTGTACACAACATAGTAGCCGACGGTGGCAAGTGTACTTTTAACGGACGCATCCATATCCATGAAGGCGCCAGCGGCACCGACGCGACGCTGGCCAACAAAAATTTGGGCTTGGGCAAAAATGCCACCATTAACACAAAACCTGAATTAGAGATTTATACCGATGATGTAACCTGCGCCCACGGTGCAACCATTGGCCAACTCAGCGACCAAGAGCTTTTCTACCTTACTAGCCGCGGCATTAGCCCCCAAGCTGCCCAAGCGTTATTGAGCGAAGGCTTTCTACGTCAGTGCACACAAGGCGCCTTTGCAGAAGCCGCTTTGCCTGTATTGATCAATGCCATCAAGCAGGAGCAAAACGCTTGAGTATTAGACAAGACTTTCCAATATTGGCGCGGCAAAGCCGCGGTAAATCCTTGGTTTATTTGGATAACGGCGCAACAACGCAAAAGCCCCAAGTTGTCATAGAAGCCATAGACAAGTACTACCAGCAGCACAATTCTAATGTGCACCGTGCGGCTCACGAGCTGGCGGAAGAAGCCACACAGATGATGGAATCCGGCAGAAGTCTCTGCCAAGAATTTATCAACGCGGAAAGTCGAAAAGAAATTATTTTCACTCGAGGCACCACTGAAGCCATCAACCTAGTGGCTAACATTCTCACCCAGAGAATAAAGCCAGGCCAAGATATTCTCATTACAGAGCTAGAACACCATTCCAATATTGTGCCCTGGCAAATGCTCGCAGCAAGAACCGGTGCCAACATAAAGGCAGTAGCTATTAGCGACGATGGCGAACTAGACCTTGACGACGCCGCCGCAAAGCTGACGAAAAATACTGCGCTGTTCTCTTTTACCCATGTTTCAAATGGTTTAGGCACAATCAACCCTGCCAAAGCTCTGATTAAAATGGCGCAAGACGTAGGCGCGTTAACGCTGGTCGACGGCGCCCAGGCGATATTACATCTGCCCGTGGACGTAGAAGATCTGGGATGCGACTTCTACGTATTTTCTGGTCATAAACTTTATGCGCCCACTGGCATTGGCGTGTTATATGGTCGTGAGGCGTTACTTGAAGAGCTTCCCCCTTGGCAAGGTGGCGGCGAGATGATTGAACATGTGACACTTACCTCGAGCACCTATCAATCTGCGCCCTACAAATTTGAGGCGGGCACGCCTAACATTGCTGGTGCCATTGGTCTTGGCGCAGCCATCAACTACCTTAAGCAGCAGCCTATCGCGGAGCTTGTTGCGGCAGAAGAAGAGCTAGTTAGTAGAGCTTTATCTGGTTTAGAGCAGATTCCTGGATTCAGACTCATTGGTCAGCCGGCTAAGCGGTCTGCAGTGATTTCGTTCCTAATTGAGGGCAGTCACCCCAACGATGTAGGCACGCTACTCGACCAGCAGGGTATTGCGGTACGCTCCGGTCACCATTGCAATATGCCGCTAATGACTCGGTTGGGTATCCCCGGCACTGTGAGAGCCTCGTTTAGTCTGTATAACAATGAAGAGGACGTAGATAGGTTAATTAGTGGCGTGAACAAGGCGACTACTTTTCTGTAGCGGCTGGCGCCGGAGACTTTCTCTGAAAGCAGCCTCACTTGCATTTTGTGCACAAATAGAGAATAAACCAACTTAGTTAGCAGATAACCGATATAAATATTATGAATACTCAAATTACCGTTTCACCCAAAGCTTGCGAGCACATCCGCAGGCAAGTAGAACTGACTCGTTCTCGCTTTCTACGCCTGGGCGTTAAGGAAAGTGGATGCAACGGATATATGTATACGCTAGATTTTTTAGAGGACACCTCGACCGATGACGTTCAAGTAGAAGTAGCCGATGGCGTGCATATTTGTATTCATCAAGATGATTTCGATTTGGTTGCCGGCACAGAGATCGATATGGTGACCCAAGGATTGAACTCAGCGTTGGTTTTCAAAAACTCCAATGCCCAAAGCTATTGTGGCTGTGGCGAGAGCTTTGCACTTTCGAAAGAAGGTAATGACGAAGGTGTCAGTAACCCTAGCGCATCAGTACTAGCCACAGATGCCACTGCGCAGACCTAGCTGCTATGGAACGACGTATTGTTACAACCACTAGAGAATGTGCCGCGCGCTTAGTACCTACCGGCGACCCTGTGACCATTCCCTCAGGCGCATTTATTACCCTTACCCAATCATTGGGCGGCACCTTCACCGTTATTCTCAATGGCAACATGGCGCGTATTGCCGGGATGGACGCTGACGCCATTGGCCTGCAAATAGAACCCTTACAATTTCCTGCGTCAGCGACTGGCACAGATACTGTGGATGAAGAGCATATCTGGCATGCCCTGCGCTCAGTATTCGACCCGGAAATACCCGTCAACATTGCTGACCTTGGCCTTATCTACGCAGTTAAAACCCAGCAAGCTAGAGTAAATATAGAAATGACTTTAACTGCACCAGGCTGCGGCATGGGGCCCGTGCTCATTGAGGAAGTGAAAGATCGCGTGATGCAAGCGCCTGGCGTTAATGAGGTGGAAGTGGAGCTGGTGCTAGACCCACCATGGTCCCGAGACATGATGAGCGAAGAAGCACAGCTAGAACTAGGAGTCTTTTAAACCAATGGCCTTAAGCATGGACCTAGAAGAGCTCAAAGAAACCTTTAGCTATTTTGATGATTGGGAGGATAAATATAGATTTATCATAGACCTAGGCAAGGATCTAACCCCCTTGGCAGACGCTTACAAAACTGACGCCAACCTCATTCGTGGGTGCCAAAGTCAGGTCTGGCTAACCCATCAAATGGTAGACGGTAAACTGCAATTCCAACTAGACAGCGATGCACACATTGTCAGAGGCCTTAGCGCAGTAGTGCTCATAGCCTCCAATAATCAAAGCGTCGAGCAGATCACTGCATTAGATTTAGATGGGTTGTTCAACGAACTAGACTTACTCGCCCACCTTTCGGTCACTCGTGGCAACGGGCTGAGATCTATGATCGAAAAAATTAAGCATATTGCGGCGCACAGCTAAGTACCCGTCCTCCTGGCTAGATCTGCTAAATAAGCCTACTGCTCAGTCTATAGACGCTCCTAACCAAGCCGACAAATTGCCGCTAGGAGCCTTATCTTTAGCCCTTTGTTTATATAGCCTCTATTCACCCTCTTTGTCCTTTCGCTTCATTATCCTTCAATAAAAGATACCGCCGCCAATCTTCCGAACGATCAACGTCCCAAATTTTTGGCATTTGGAACACGCTGAGTTGTAGGTTTCTTGCGGCCATCAGCGTTTGCTCTGCCACAGCATCAGTACCCCACTCCACATTCTGAAAAAGCGCTTTATGAGCTTGGCGCATGCCGATCAAACCGTAACCGCCATCTTCTGCCGGACCCAGCACCACGTCATAATTGAGCAGACTTTGCCCCGCTGAATCTATGTACCAGGCATCAATGCCTGGGCAATCAGTGCCCATTAACAGCGCACCTTCCTGGGCCCTGTCGCACAGCTGATCTAGACACGCAAACATGCGTTCACCCAAGTCAGTGCCCTCTTGCAGAGCCAAAGGCAATTGCCAGGTATCCGACCATTGCTGAGTTTGTTGCTCAATTTCGGTGACCCAAAGACTGGCTTGAATATTTGTGGCCGCGGCAACTTGGCTCAGCGTCCGCTCAACAAGTTCGCAATGGACAGCCATAGCATTTTCTGCACCCAGCAAAGGAATGAGCCGGGTTTTACAACGCCCCACAATTGGAGTTTTGGCAAAAACACTCAGTAATTGGCGCATATTTATCTTTTGTAGTACTGATCAAAAAGGACTTGGGGCGACTTGCCAAAAAAATACTGAAGGCGAAATCGCCACATGCTCAAAATGGTTCTGAGCCAGCCGCTTTGCAGCCAACGTCGCCCGCTGGTTTGCACTGAGACTTTAGGCGCAAGAAAAATAAAGTCGCCACAAGATTTGAGCAACCGACTGATTTCAATATCTTCCATAAGGGGTTGATTGGGGAAACCTCCAATGTGCGCTAAACAATCTCGGTGAAAGAACATGCCTTGATCGCCGGTACAGATGCGCGTTAAACGCGAGCGCCAATTCATAAAAAAGGCAACGCACTCAAGCCGCTGATGAGTCTCACGAAAACTGATGTCGAATCGCCCCCAGCCAATTGGCTCCTCCACGATAACGCGCTGAAGATACTCAATCACCGGCGCATCTAAACGCGTATCTGCATGCAAAACCCACAACCAAGCACCATTGCCGTGCTGACACCCCAGCGCCACCTGAGCACCACGAGAAGCTGGGCTAGAAAGCCACCGACCACCCCAGTCGAGAATTTGCCGCTTGCATTGGTCGCGCAAATTAAGCGGATCCGATTGAATTGAAGTGCTTTCGCCCGCGGCAGCAACAGCTTCCACAACAAGCACTTCGGCGACTAAGCATTGAAGGTCGCCGAGCAAGTCATGCAACTGGCTAAAGTGCCCTTGCACCGGTATGACAATAGATAAATTCATTCGTTCCATCTTCAAAAAAACCCTATTGAAATCCAGTTTGAATGGAATTGTGAAATCCATCAGGTAACTCATATTAGATTTCATACAGCAGTACCCAACGGAATAAGTGCGGTCTGCATTGCAGTTGGTGCCGCCACAAAAGCGCTCAAGTCCCTAAACCTCGTGCAAAACTTCTAGCTTAAAACAATTCAGATAAAAGTTGAGAGCGGCAACTTATAAGGTTAACTCAACTGGCCACCCAAATACCCGAAGTCTGCCGCAAATCGGCAAACAGCAAATGCGCTGAACTTTCAAACTTTCACATTTTGCACACGTTTTGCACACATAGCACCTTCGCAAAGCCAACTTTTACCTGTACAGTTCTTTGCACTTTTGAAGGGAGAAAATGATGTATCAGGAGTATAAAGAAACCTGGGCAGAGCTTATCGCACCGGGCGCTGATTTTGAAATCGCCGTTAAAGAAGTACGCGGTGTGCCTATTAAAACTTATGCCAATGCCGCGCAAAATCTTCGCGACCTATGGCTATCAACACAGGCCTTTGCTGAGCGTGACTACCTAGTCTATGAAGACGAACGCATCACCTATGCCCAAGCACACGAACAAGTTGCTTCACTGGCCCATTGGCTGATCACACAGGGCGTTAAGCCTGGCGACCGAGTCGCCATTGCCATGCGAAACTACCCCGAATGGATGCTCTGCTATTGGGCAACACTTTCAGTAGGCGCAGCTGTGGTAGGCATGAATGCTTGGTGGGTGGGCAGCGAAATGCTCTACGCACTGGAAGATTCAACGCCTAAAGTCATGATTGTAGATCCAGAACGTCTTAATCAGCTAGGCGAGCTACGCAAAGAAGTCAGTGCAATTAAACTTTTGGGCGTGCGTTTCCCCAATGAAGAAGCAGGTGTTACGCCTTGGGCCGAGGCTATTGCCAACCCAGCGCCGCTACCAATGCTTGATATTGATACCGACGAAGACGCCTGTATATTTTATACTTCGGGTACAACAGGCAAGCCTAAGGGTGCCCAGCTGACCCATAGAGGGTGCGTAAGTAATGTATGGAGCCTTATGTTCGCTGGTGCTCTACAGCGCACCTTGGCGGTTAAAAATGGCTTAATGGCAGCGGATGCAGAGCCGGTTGTACCTTCATCACTAGTCACCACCCCACTGTTTCACGTAACAGCCAATAACTGTGTGGCTCACGGCACCACATTAGCCGGCGGCAAATTGATCCATATGTACAAGTGGGATGCCGGTGTTGCATTAGAGCTGATCGAAAAAGAAAAAATCACCGCAGTCAGCGGCGTACCCGTTATGGCGCGCGAGATCATTTCGCACCCGAACTTTGCGACAACTGATACCTCAACCCTGCTAACCCTTGGCGGTGGTGGTGCGCAGCTACAGCCAGACTTGGTTGGCAAAATTGAAGAGGTGGTTGCAACTGCACGACCCAATACAGGTTACGGCATGACCGAAACCTGCGGCATTATCACTTCTATTGGCGCCGATCACTTTGTCGACAAGCCCGCAAGTTGTGGACCGGCAATGCCAGCTTTCGAGAGCAAAGTGGTTAACCCTGACAGCGGTATTGAAATGCCATTAGGAGAAGCAGGCGAGCTATGGGTTCGCGGCGGCCACGTCATCCGAGGCTACCTAAACCGCGAAGATGCCACCGCTGAGTCAATTGTCGACGGCTGGTTACGCACCGGTGATATGGCGAAAAAAGATGAAGACGACTTCATTTTTATTGTCGACCGCATCAAAGACATGGTCTTGCGCGGTGGCGAAAACATTTATTGTGCAGAAGTTGAGAGCGCAATATTTGATCACGAAGACGTCGCAGAATGTACTGTCTTTGGCGTAGAAGATGAGCGTTTAGGCGAAGAAGTCGGCGTAGCCGTACTGCTTAAGTCTGGCACCACAACTAAGGCAGATGAGCTTCGCAGCCACTGCGCAAGCAAACTGGCTAAGTTCAAAATACCCCGCTATTTCTGGTTCATGAACGAAGCACTGCCACGCAATGCATCCGGCAAGTTCTTGAAAAGGGAATTACGCGATTCATTGCAAATAAAAGACAGCTTCTAGGGAGCACCGAACAGACAACATGCAGGTTCCCAACTGGGTTGTGCATGTTTGTCTAGGCGAACTCCTAAAACACCCACACCCGAAGCAACACTTTAGTTGCCAAAGCGATAACGCAGTTTCACAACAAACACATCTACAATGGGCGTATTCAACGCGTCATCAAATAAATCAGAAAATACATCGTCTACCCTATTGGGCAAATTACTACCTCGGGTATATACGAGAAACAAGTCGGACAGCGGCCCGATCTCCCATCTATAACGTAACTGAGTAGTGAGCCTAGATAATGTAAAATCGCCATTAGTCGAACTGACTAGGCCAGATTGTATCGGATCGGCCAAGCCCACTAACTTACCTTCACTCAACGGAATGCCGTAGAAGTCTCGTTCTTCTGCTCTTATGCCAGCCCATTGCAAGGTGAAACGAATCTGCTGTTTCGCGCTAAGAAATAGATCCATCCCTAATCGAGGTTGAAATTCTCCTGCATCGTAGGTCACCAACAATCGATCACGGTCATGCAATAACCAATCTTTACGTTGAAAATAATTTAAATCGAAATCTACGGAAAAGCGATCAGAAGGTTGGTAAGTTACACCCATCGAAGATCTTTTCGTCCAACTACTCAATTCTTCCTGCCGCACTCCAAGCAATGCACTGAAAGAAAGCTTCTTAGAAGTATTTGTACCAAAGCCTACTTCTGCAACAAGCCTATCCTCGACTTTATAACGTCCATTGCCATAACTATTACGGTCGTGCCAGCGAGCTGGGAAGTAGTCAAATTCAGTGCGAATTTCACTGAGATTTTTGAAGGTCCAAGCGTTACGGACGAAGACACCTGAACGGACTAAGAAGCCATCAGTGTTCCAACGGGTATTTACCATTATCGAACGCTTTTTATTCCGCAGATATTTTAATCCCCGTCCAGTAGACCAAGAATAGGAGTACACCACCGATGTTGAGTCATTCCGGAAAATATAGCCCAAGTCACTAATGTCTAATGAATCGTCTAAATAATCCATAGCTAAGGAGTGTTGAACACCCTGTTTAGGCTTATATGAAATATCAACCATACCGCCGTAACCAGAAGTATCAGCGACATCACTGGCCATTAACTGACCGTCAACTTGCCACGCACCATTTTTTGACAGCCAATGGGAATCAACTCCATGCACTACCGCTTCATTATCTGGGTAGCTAACGAGCGTGCCTAAATAACCTATAGAACGACGACCTTCGCCTACATCTTCATAAAGTAGACGCACAACGCCGAAATCGCGTCCGTCTTGAGTAACCGTAAGTCCTTGACCCTTATTAACACCACTTTTAACAGTGCCACGCCAGGAGACTTCATCTTCGAAAGCGCCCAAAACCCCGTAGCGCCACTTACCTGACTGACCGGTAATTTTCGCAGCGCCCAATAAATCCGTAGGACTACCCTGCTCGACATCCGCCACATCTATATCGTCTGGCACGTCGACACGCGCGGCACCTCCAATACGACGGGTATTTAATAATGTCGTTGGCTCGCTACTGTAAGTTGACGCAGTACCTCTAGAGCCGCCACCTACAGGCGATGGGCCCCTCTGAAGACTTCGTGGTGATGTAGCGAAAACTTCTTGCCCTTCAAGAAAGAAAAGTCTCTTTTCAGGGAAGAAAGTCTCATAAGCAGTAAGGTTAACTACCACATCATCTGATTCCACTGCGCCAAAATCTGGATTTATCGCTGCAGTGATCTGCATATCAGAAGAGGGACGCCACGATAAATCAGCGCCGACACGACTCTCGTTTTCCCCGGAAGCCTCATCTACAGTCAAAGAAGCATAGGGAAATGCGGCTATTTGCTGCTTAGGTTCTATATCCGGGGTGCGCATCGTGGCCAATGCAGACATAAATCGCTTGGATGCAAAAGGCAATGCTGGCCAACTCCAACGCTCATCGATATACGCAACCTTACGGTTCACCCAAAACCCAAGCTTTCTCTCACCAGACTTGCTACCAGCCATAGTCATCATGGACCATGGTAAAAACATCTCTGCGCTCCAACCGTTTTCTAGAACAGCCGTGCCACTAGTCCAAGGTCCATCCCATTCCCGAGAGAATTGGCGTTCAGCTGCAACCTTGCCATCCATAACAGAACCCCCAAGATTGACCGAGAACCAGTAGCCATAGAGGCCTTCACCAGAGGTATCAAGGGTTATGCCGAAGGCGTCTCGATTTATGAATTCGTCTCGACTCGATAAACGCGCTACCATCGTCTCTGGCGGTTGTTCCATAAACGCAGCTATGTATAGACCTTTGTCTGTATAGAACATGCGCATATCTGTTTTGTATCGGGGGTCAGTCAAAGTATCCGGCTCGATTACCAGCATATTATCGTAGCCCGGCACTTCAGACCAAATGGACTCATCCATCCTCCCATCAATGGTCATCGGTTGGGATAACTTTACAATTTGCGGAATCAAAATATCGACATTAGTACCACCTGAATCTAACGCAATCACATCGCTAAATGCTGCCGGCAAAGTCTTAAGAACTATTTTATCTGCCGCTTGCACTAAGCCAGCACGTGCGTCTATAACGGGGTTAACTGGTAGTTTTACGCTATCCGCTTCAGGCGCTTCGGAATTAACTGCTATTGCGCGCCCTCGAGGTACGGGAGCATCCCAAGACCAAACCCCATCATATCCCGCGTCCGCAGCTTGTCGCTTTAAATCAATAACGGGCAAACCGCTGGTTGGCAAAACCACGCGGTAGTGAGAGGCTGTATTGACTGGCGTTTCGGCCAGGTAAACTTGACGATTTAAGCGAACTTCTACAAGCCGTTGAAAGTTGGAAGCATTGCTTTTATCGGTAAAACTGCCAAATACGAGCACTGGTTCTGCATGCAGCAACCCTGTAAAAACCAGGCCAAGTAAAAACGAAGCCAAGGACTTATAACGATTCACTAACATTCACTGCTCCTACGACGGGCCCATATACCACCCATAATTAATGGATTAAATTCGTAGAAGTTAGAAACCCAACATCACCGATGGTACCGCTGCTCCGGCAATTTACCCTAATTTTGTGGACTTACCCTATATTCAGAGATTTCTAAAATATTGATGTTAACAATTATTTAACTATGTCTCTCAATAACCAAAATCCCATAATATTCTTCTTATGCATTCAACACCGCTTCGAATGTAAATTAGTAGCTTTCAAAATGCAAGCTTCTCCAACAAAGCGACTTGCAATGCAAGTTCAAGTTTATTAGAACATATCATCGACATACAATTTACCCAGCTCCCGACCCCGCGCTTTCGTAAGTGCATTTCTGGGACTTACGGATATCGCGACACCTACTCCTACAAGAAAGATTAGCAAAGCCATGAACTTAGGTTTGTGGCAGTGAAAGAGATTACCCTTGAGCAACGTTAACGCTCCGAGAACAACCCCGCGTAGGTATCTCGCAAAACATTTTTCTGAACTTTACCCATAGTATTGCGAGGCAAGGTATCTACGTTCAAAGTTACTTTGGGCTGTTTATACCGTGCAAGTTTGTCGGAAAGGTATTCTTGAATAGTTTTTATACTCACTTCTTCCGCAGAGGGTACGATAATAGCAACCACCGCTTCACCAAAATCGGCATGGGGTACACCAATGACAGCCGACTCACTCACGCCCGGAATTTTGTCGATCACACTTTCTACTTCTTTCGGATAAACGTTGTAGCCGCCGGATATCACCAAATCTTTGGCACGGCCAACAATAGACAACCGACCATCTTCATCAGTTGTACCCAGATCACCAGTAATAAAAAAACCGTCATCGCGAATTTCTTCGGCTGTCTTTTCCGGCATTTGCCAGTAACCCTGAAACACATTAGGGCCCCTAACTTCAATAGTGCCAATCTCACCATTTCGCAGCGGTCTGCCATCAGCATCCGCTATACGGAACTCCTGTGCTGGCAATGCAAACCCCACGGTTCCAGCGACCCGATCGCCCTCAAGCGGATTACTTGTATTGATAATAGTTTCACTCATGCCATAACGTTCCAAAATACGCTGGCCGGTCGCTGCTTCCCAGGCGTTGAAGATGTGTTCCGTCAGCGGAGCGGAGCCACAAATAAAAACGCGAATGTTCGCAACACTCGCGTGATTTAGACCCTTCTGCAGGAGTAGTCGAGTATAAAAGGTTGGCACTCCCATAAGCACCGTTGCTTGTTGTAACAGTTCGAGTACTTGGGCAGCATCAAACTTTGACAAAAAAATCATAGGGGTGGCATTCAAAAGTGCGCAGTGGCTGGCAATAAATAATCCGTGGACGTGAAAGATTGGCAACGCATGAAGCAATACGTCGTTCTTCTGCCAGCCCCAACAGGTGCTTAGGCTGAGCGCATTAGAGGCTAGGTTAGCGTGACTTAGCATAGCTCCTTTAGAGCGCCCAGTAGTGCCGGAGGTATACAAAATAGCAGCCATATCATCAGGTTGCCGGGGCTTGGTGACTGGCAGAGGGTTACCAGAGTGTGCTGCAACCCGCTCTAGCAGTGTGCCCTGACCGTTATCACCCAAAGTAAAGGTCTTAACATCAACGCGTTCGCTTTGGCCAACAAATAGGGCCGGTTCGGCATCATTGATAAAATAATCAACCTCGGCTTGGGTGTAGGCCGTATTCAAGGGCACATACACACCGCCAACTTTAAGGCATGCCAAATAAAGGGCTAAGTTTTCAGCAGACTTTTCTACCTGCACAACCAATCGATCACCTGGCTGCAAGCCCTCTGCCACTATAGCTCGAGCAACCTCATTAACTCGCTCCTGGAGGTGCTGATAGCGCCACACAGTGCCGTCAGACAGGCGCAAAGCATCGCCAGATAAATTGGCAGCAAAACTGCTTTCAAGCGTTTGGTAAAAATTTGACATCAATTTCCCTCCTGAGAAGCGACTAATATTAACCATAATTTTGCGCGCTTTACTGGTTAATCTTAGTTTCGTTGACAGATCCGACCTGAAACAATTTCACACGTGTAAACACCCTGTTGCAAAATTTGCAAGCTTGCGTCGCCTCTGTTAGCTTTTGGTGAGCGAATTCCGAAAGGATGCCCTGCAGGATTCTTAGCTTTGAGATAAGAAGGGGGAGAAGTGGAACGTTGAGCTGCAAGCAGCCGGGGTCCGCATTAGCGCAAGACTTACTGGTCGATGCGCGGTTTCAACAAGCGCCATGAAAGTCGCGCTTGCGTTCCCACAAAAATAATAAAAATGGGAATACTCAGCCGTCCCTCGGGGCGGCTTTTCTTTTTCTCGCTGACCAATTCAATTTATTAACGCAGCCGCTGTATTTAGCGAGCCTGCTACCCATGCACGCGCAAATGCTGTTACTAGATCAATATAACTCGTAAACTCCAAGCTTTAGCCTAAAGGTGAAGTGTTGTCTTCTCTAAACCCGTTTTTGATCCCCGCTATCAAAAGTTCATTTGACGTCGAAGTCAGCCTGCCTGGTAGCAAGTCAATTGCACTAAGGCAACTGGCAATGGCAGCCCTAGCCCTTGGCACAACACGCCTCACAGGCATTCCCGATTGTGATGATACACAAGCCATGATCGGCTGCCTCATCGAACTAGGTGTCAGCATAAAAACAGACGGTAAAAACACCATTGTAAAAGGCCCAATGGACTTGAGTGGCTCAACAGTCCACCTCAATGCCCGAATGAGTGGCGCATCGACACGCCTCCTTATAGGCATGGCGGCCCTGCGAAAAGGCGTTACTCATATTGACGGCCACTCATCGCTACGTGCTCGATCAAATAAACCACTCTTCGAGGTATTACAGCAACAGGGCTGCGCTGTTGAGTTCGCAGCAAGCGGTGGACTACCCGCAACAATCACTGGACCCATTGAAATAAGCCCTAGCCTGACAATCGATGGATCTCTGTCTAGCCAATACATCACTGCGCTATTACTTATAGCGCCAATGACTTGCCCCGATTCCGGTCAACTGATCAAAATCTCAGGAGACCTTGTCTCTAGGCCATACCTAGATATTACTTTGAATGAGATGAGCAAATGCGGTGTAAACGCCCAATGGCAGGACGCAAACACAATTTTTGTAGAACAAAGCCAATATCAAACTGGTCAGCGCACGATAGAAGGCGACGCCACAGCGGCCACTTATTTTAGCGCCCTTGCTACGTTGCACGGCGGTACGGTGACCCTAACGAACATCGACCAGACTACGCATCAAGGTGATTATGAGTTTTGCACGGTCATGGAGGCACTGGGTGCCACAGTTGAGAGGGCCGGCCATACACGCATTAAAGGCCCCGCTAGGCTGACGCCCTTGCGCCAGGTCGACATGCAGGCAATGCCTGACGCCGCTCTTACCCTCATAGCCATGTCGCCCCTTCTGCCAGGCACTAACACTATTACTGGATTGCAGTCGCTCCACCACAAAGAGTGTGACCGACTTGAATGCCCGGCTACCGAGCTACGGGCCATGGGCGTTGACGTAAAAACCTCAGCAGACAGCATCACCATTGAAGAGATAGAGCCAAGTAAGATTGCCTCACACACCTTGACCACCTATCACGATCACAGAATGGCCATGGCATTTTCACTGCTCGGAAGTTGCAGCCACACATTGCAAGTTGATGATAAAGCCGTGGTCAATAAGACCTATCCGAACTACTGGCACGACTACAACAAACTCACTGCGAACCTGTAATTATGATCTGGCAGGGGAACAAAGTAGCAAAGCGAAACACATCATATAAGTGCACCAGAGCAAGCCTGCTCGTATAGGTTTTTATTTGGCTATTTATTTCGATTAGGCGACTTCTTCTTTGGCTTAGCACGACACTCTGTTATCTTATAAAAGAAAAAAGAGAGGGAATTGCATGTCTTCGGGAGATATTTTTGATCATGAAGCTAAAGTCTTAGAGGCTGCTGAAGAACTAATCAGCCAAGGCAGTGCAACGTCCGACGACCATGAAAAATTGGGCGCAGAATACAAAAAATTGCTCCGCACAACTAAGCGTATTATTAAGCTCAGTGACAAAAGCGAGCAACGCCTAACCGCTCTTTCCAAAGAAGCCCAAGACACGAATAAACAGCTTGAGGGCTTATCAAACCAGCTTTCAAAATACTTATCGCCGCAACTCTACCAATCTATTTTTACCGGTAATAAAGCGGTCGCTAGAACCAGTTCTCGGAAAAAGCTCACAGTATTTTTCTCAGACTTATGCGGTTTCACCAATATTGCAGAAAACCTTGAGTCTGAAGATGTGACAGATATGTTGAATCTCTATCTAGAGACAATGACTCAAATAGCGCTTAATTATGGCGCAACCATCGACAAATATATTGGCGACGGCATCATGCTATTTTTTGGCGACCCTGAGTCAGCCGGCATAAAAGAAGATGCCGTAAACTGCGTAAAAATGGCCCAAGAGATGCAGGACACGCTGCATGGACTACAAGACAATTGGTATCAGTATGGCCTGCAAAGCCCGCTGCAAATGCGCATTGGCATAGCCACCGGGTTTTGTACGGTAGGTAACTTTGGTAGCGAAACGCGCTTGGAATACACGGCTATTGGGTCTGGTGTTAACACTGCCTCAAGACTAGAAGCGGCGGCGGAAAATGGCGATATATTGATGTCCTTCGACACCTACTCTCTTGTCAGCGACCAGATCCCCTGCCAAGAATTGTCCACAGTAAACCTCAAAGGCATAGGACCAGTAAGAACTTTTCAGCCCTTGAAAAACCTTGAAGATATCCAAGCGTCCATCTCATTAGAGGTAGGTAGCTCATCGCTGAATGCAAACCTTGCGGCTTTATCTGTAGAAGATCTAGAAGAGTTTGAGGCCTCGTTACTGCGCGCGTTAGACAAAGTAAAAGGCACAAGAGAAAATATGAGCAAACAAGAATCGTTACTCTAGCGTTGGCGTAACCCAGCCGAGAATCGTCAATAGCAAATAGCCCATTAAAGATCTGCCATAGGGCTGCACCAGTTCGTCATTAGCCCTACGTTGCAGCGCCTTCAATAACCCAACGACCCCGTCCAACAATGCTACGTAGCGACAGCGCTACGTAGATAGGCAGCTCACACAGAGAAAGGTTAGATAACCTAAAAGTCTGAGGCTCTAATGAGATCTATTGGGACCTAGACGACATATCCACGATAAACAAAGACAGGTCCTTTATCGGTTTCTGCGATTTCGAATTCAAAACGCTGCACACGCCTAGCCATTTCGATAAAGCCCAAACCGGCGCCTTTGGAACCCTCCGGCGGACCGCTGCGCAAACGCTCTTTATACATTTTACGAAGTTCGGTGGCGTCCTTCATGCTTAGATCGACCAAGCTCTTCTCCAGCGCCGTGCTCTTTTCAGAGTCTATGGTGTTCACTGCCTCGATCAAAAAACCTTCGTCCGTAAGACTTATTGCAATGGTACCTACACCGTCTCCAGTAACCGATGAGCGTGTATCTGCATAGCGAATAATATTCTGCGCTTGCTCAATAAACACTCCGAACACCTTCTTAGCCACACTGTCTGTAGAATCTGTTTCTGAAAGCTGGTGCCTTACAGGGTTAGAAATAGACGTCAGCAAATCTTCGGACAGAGGGCCTGAGTAACAAAAAAGGGTCTTCCGCGCTTGCATGAACTTATGTAGTTCTAAAGTTGCATCACTTACCATCTAAAAATATCCTTATGTTTATATAACCTAACAACTACTCGTCTTCAGCGTCAGCGCCGGATTCACTCGGCATTTCAACAAGTTCAAATTTACATTTGATCATATCCTCAGCGAAGTCTTCTCCGGCCTCGAGCATGGTGTCGTCGTCTAAGCGGTAGTTCCAATTGACGTTTACCGCCACTCCGCTTTCGGCTTTTTCTTCAAAGAATTCAAAAAAGTCGAAGAAAAATTTTGCAGACGAGCTATTGAAGTAAAAAAGCTCCAACTCAACCGTATATGAACCAGTGTCCGGCACTGAATTTCTTAGTTCTGTCATGACCGGGCTGGAAAATTCCTGAATATTTTCAGGGTAGCACTCGCCGACAATGCGGCAATTGGTTGCTGAAATTTCTATCAGGGGGGTCCTTTGTGTCGCTGCTAATTGCATTTTTTATACTTCCTCTACTTCCGAAACTACGGAACTGGATTCATCGTCATTAAGTGAGAACGCCAATAAAGTGAGGTCATCGCGGTAAGGCGCACCCCCACGGTATAGGTCAACACTTGTCATAATATTCGTAACTAAGCTGTCTGGTGTTGCTTGCTTGGTATTTTGTAGCGAGCGCATCACGCGTCGTCGACCGAATGCTATGGGCCTATCTTCTGCACTCATAACGTCTGTAATACCATCAGTGAGCATCACAAAAGCGCCGCTAAGATTTTCAATTACGTGGGTGTTAAATTGAAATTCGCCTGACGTCTTAGAAGAACCAACAGACCGTCTATCGCCTTTAACTTCTGACGCACCGTCTTCACCAACTAGGAACAAGGAGGATTTAGCCCCTGCATATTCCAACCGGCGTTCTTTACGGTGGTATATACACACACCGCCGTCAAAACCTTCGTCAATTTTTTGATTAGACGCATCTTGCTGACTTAAAGTCTCCATCACCAATTCATTAGCCTTAGTCAGATAATCCCCTGCGTTTTGCGCATAAGTCTCATCAATGGCTTTATCCAATACAGAGCGAGCAATAATCGACAGGAACGCCCCGGGAACGCCATGACCAGTACAGTCAACAACGGCTATGTATACGCGCTCAGGCAGGCTACGGACGAAGTAGATATCTCCACCAACCAAATCTCTGGGACGCCAATGCACCTTAAACGATATGTCACCTGGATATTCTTTAGGTAACAAGGCGTTTTGCAAACGCGCGGCGTACCGAATTGAACTGTCTATCTCATCTCGAGTGCGCACAAGCTCTTCGGTTCGCGCATTGATGAGAGAAGCCACTTCGTCGGACATGCGAGAAAAAGCGACACCCATCAATTCAATAGAAGCGCGTTCTTTTGTTTCATCGTCGCCCGAGGCAAGTTCGCTGCGCATATGATCAATATCGTTAATCATCATTTCTTTTGGGCCGCCATCTAGTTCAGTGGCAAGGATTTCCATTTTGGAGAACATCAAATTGTCACGTTCTTGGCGACGTCTGCCACGATCAACACGCTGCTCTTCGGAATAGACAAGATGCTCGCGGTACTGGTCTATGGTTTGCGACAACCGGCCCACTTCGTCTGTAGATGAAGCCAATAATTTATTTCGGGGCGGCATCTCTTGCGATAAATCGCCCTCAGACATGCCGCGCAAAATACCAATTGCTGCCGCTATTTGACCGAACGCGCCAATAGTTAGCGAAAGAATTACAAGCACAACAAAAAGCGCCACAGCGGCAATGGTGTAATAAGTATTATTCGTTGTTTTTGTTTGGGTCGCGATATTCTCGCTTTGATCCTTAAAAATCAGCAAACTGATCTCTTCTGCGGAAGCCTGATAACTAAGTGGAATGGAAGTCATTGATACACCGAGGTCAGCAACAACATCACTAAAAGTGGCATCAGAAGACAACTGCGCGCGCGTCTCGGCATCAGCAATTAATCGCCGTAGGTTAGACACACCATATTCTTCTTCAACTATCTCGTCGTCACCATAGTACTCGTCCAAGCTAATAGACTTGCCACCAGAGCGCACTGCCAAACGAACTTCAAAGTCCTCACTGAATAGCTCTAGGTTATCAACTAAGTTCTTACCAATAACAACTAAGGCAACCGCTTCCTCGTCCGCACCGCGCAGACCAAAACTAATTGAATCGTTGATTGAAAGTGCGTTGTCACCAGTAAGATCAGTAATGCGCACAATATTCCGAGTGGGCTGATTAATTGAGGTGCGCAAAAAGCTGTCAAAATTCAGGAAAAAATCTGGGCGTGCATCCTTGCCACACGGATCCGCACCCTGCAAAAACAAACTGGACATGCAGTAAACCTGACGACCCGTAATGGTATAAGCCATGACAAAGCTGATTTCTTCCAGCTCTATCGCCTCTTCAAATACCTGATCAAACAACCCCCGAGCTAAATCTGTTCGGCCAGCTGCCAAGGCATTGATTAGCGGGTTTTCATCGCCGTCTGCGGAAAAGACATTTTCTAATGGGTCCCAGAACAATGTGATGTCCGGCGAACCTAACTCTGGATCGAATTTTTCTACTGAACGCTCAAATTGCGCGTCTGATGCAGATAACCACGCCGCACTGTAAGTCTGGGCAAGGGATTCGGAGGTGAAAGCATCTGAAGCGATCTTCAGCGTCTGGGTGGAGTAGAAGAAAATGCTAAAAATTACCGTGAAGCCGGCTATGAGCAGTGTTACGAGTTTATTGCGTATAGACATATATTGCTGGCCTTAACCTAATATCGGGTCTGAGTAGGAATTGAAGTTTAGATATCGCTTAGTCTTTTAACTTGTACGCGACAATCATCACCACGTCAGTTACCGCTACAGCGCTACCATCTGCCTCATAGGGCGAAAACTCCAACGTTTCCATGTATCTCATAGCAGAGCGGTCAAACATTCTTCGCGGTTTCGATTCAACAATGACAGCACCCACCGCATTGCCTTCCACGTCGACGTTGAATTTTAATTTAACTTCACCGCTCACCCCGTAGGATTTAGCTCTCCGAGGAAAAGACGGTGTTCCTTTTGCAACTAGCTCAACTTCAACCAGGCCTACCCCATCAACTGTACCGGAGTAGGTCTCTGCAAAAACCGAGGGTACGCTAAAGACCATTGAGACCAATATCAACCCGGTCGCTCTTAGCAGTGATATTTGCTTAACCATTCGAAACACCTCTTTCTTTTCACCAAATTCATTTTTTGTGAGTAGCCCTCATCAATGTCTAGCGAACACAGCAAGTTCGAACATTAGCAACCTCCTCACTATATGACCGCCGAGCCTAGAAGAACTAATGAC
>CAUZON010000007.1:0-84199 GCA_963581445.1 Gammaproteobacteria bacterium
TCGGCTTTGCGCCTGAGGCCACCGCACGCGTACCAGCGACGCGAGGCCGGCTCCAGCATCAATGATGCGCGGACGATGGTACCGGTAATAGAAGAACAATTAGTTCGGATTAAGGATGATCATGGGAGATATCGAAAGGATTGCTGCATCAGTAGCATCGTTACAAGAAAGCTTTGAAGCACACAATTATATTTGTAGCGAACAAATCGCGACAGCTGTGTTTCTAGCCTACCAACTGCGCAAGCCCATACTCATTGAGGGACCACCGGGTGTAGGTAAAACTGAACTGGCTAAGACTGCGGCTGAAATGTTTGCACTGCCACTGATTCGCCTTCAATGCTACGAAGGCCTAGATGAGTCGAAGGCAATCTACGAATGGAAGTACGGTAAGCAATTACTTTATACCCAGGTTCTGAAAGAAGCCTTAGATGAAATTTTGCAAGGTGCCAAAGGTTTTAAAGAGTCTGTTAAGCGCCTGCACGAATTTGGCGACATTTTCTTTTCTGAAGAATTTTTGGAACCGCGCCCGCTGCTTAAGGCGTTGAGAGAAGAAAACGGCTGCGTGCTGCTGATTGACGAAATCGATAAAGCAGACAACGAGTTTGAATCTTTGCTGCTAGAAATTTTATCTGACTACCAAGTTTCTATTCCAGAAATTGGTACGGTCAAAGCAGTGGCAGAGCCGCCTATGGTGTTTTTGACGTCCAACAACACACGGGAAATTTCCGATGCATTGAAGCGCCGGTGCTTACACCTTTATATCCCATTCCCTGATTCAGATATTGAACAGCGTATTGTGGCTGCTCGCATACCGGAAGTTCCACCAGAGCTGCGACGTCAACTGGTCGAGTTTATCCACGAGCTGCGAACCTTGGATCTGAAGAAGCAACCGGCTATTTCAGAAACCATTGATTGGGCAAGGACTCTGGTACTGCTGCATGCAGAAGCCTTAGACCCTAAGCTGGTCACGGACACCTTGAACGTCATTCTTAAATTCCAAGAAGACATCGAGAACGTTACGAGCGAAGTGAATTCAATCACTGCGAGGATCACTAAGTAACCAGCATTACTTAGCCAGAGATAATAATATGACTATGGATCGAACCATCAGCAATTTCATTCGCGCACTGCGTAATGCAGACGTACGCGTATCTACTGCAGAAACCCTGGATGCGCTGGGCGCAGTAGAGCTGGTGGGTTATCGAGACAAAGCTTATTTAAAGCGCTCCTTGGCTACAGTTTTGCCTAAAACAGTGGATGAAAAAGACACTTTTGATGCATGTTTTGATCAATTTTTTGACTTTCAAGATGTTCGCGGAGAGCAATCCGAAAGCGATTTAGGCGGCGACCAATCTGGAGAGCAGGACGGCGAAGAGGGCGAGTCCGGCGACGGTGAAGGCGGCGGTTCTAGCGGCGAAGAACCAAAGGGCAAAAAGAAAAAGTCTAAATCTAAAACAAAGAAAAATAATCTCTACGAAGAAGAGGAAGAAGCTGACCTGGGACCAGGTGAAATCGCCGATGCAAAATCAGCACTTGGTCAGCTGCTTATGTCCAACGACCGCGTTGAACTGAGTATGGCGATGGCCGCTGCCGGCGAAGAAACCAATGTCCGTGACATTAAGATTTTCACCCAAAAGGGGCTCTACTCTCGACGCATTATGGACGCAATGGGATTGCCCGATCTAAATCGCGAAATAGGCGACCTCCGCACATCACCTCAGATACCGGCTAGACGCCTAGGCCAACAACTAAAAGCGCGCCGAGATTTTTTGCGTGAACAAACAAGAGATTACGTTGAGAAACAGTTTCTTCTGAATGCCGACGTGACTGGCAAGCGTCTTCGTGAAGAACTCTTACGTAAAATCAAACTGTCCAATGTAGAGCATCGTAATTTCCGCCTGATTCAAGAAATTGTTTACAAGATGGCAAAAAAACTCAGCGCCTTGCATAGCCGACGAAAAAAAGTATTCAAACGCGGGGCACTCAATGTGCCGCGCACGCTACGCCACAACATGTCTTATGACGGTGCCATATTTGATCTGCACTGGAAGTCGGTAAAAGTTGATCGACCTAAAGTGTTCGCCATTTGCGACGTTTCAGGATCGGTGGCCAACTACGCACGTTTCATGTTGATGTTTCTCTACAGCTTAGATGAAGTCATGCCCAAGGTACGCAGCTTTGCCTTTTCCTCAGATTTAGCTGAAGTCACCGAGCTGTTTAACCGCAACAAAATCGAAGACGCCATAGCTAAAACCCTCCGTGATTACGGCGGCGGTTCCACAGACTATGGACAAGCATTACTAGATTTCAAAAAGAACTGTCTAGACGATGTAGACAATCGCACCACGATCATCATTTTGGGCGATGCTAGAAATAACCATGGTGAGGCTCACGCTGAGGTATTGAAAGAAATATACGATCGCTCCAAACGCGTCATTTGGCTCAATCCTGAAGCCAAGCTCGCTTGGAATACAGGCGACTCGGAAATGCGTAAATATGGTGCCTACTCCCATCAAGTAGAAGAGTGCAATTCGCTCATGCATTTAGAGCGCGTAGTAAGTAATCTGCTCAAGCAGATAGCCTGATTCATTCCAATATTTAGCCACTCAAACAACTGTCGTTCGCAGAAGGTCTGACCGAGCCTGTCACTCGGTATGAACGCCCTCTATTTTCCAAATAAATGAATTTTTGCAATACACATAGGCCAGTGGGCTATTAGTATGGCGCTTCAAAGCAGCTTGAACTCTAACGCCGCTAAAGGCAGAACCAAAAACTCAATGACTAAAAATTAACGAAAAAGTATGAGCTCCCAAACACCATCAAATTCGCATACCCGTGCCAACTCGTTGAGCCGCCAACTGGGTGTCTATTTTTTGCTCGCAATTGTCTTTGTTGCCGGCTTGTTGCTCGCACTGAATCAACTGGCTGGCCTTATGGGCACCGCCACCCAAGAAGCGCAAGCCGTGGACTTTGCCAATAACAGAATTTCCGCCGTACTCCGCGAAGAACCTCCTCAGCTAGATTCAAGCAAAACTACTGACTCAACATCTGGCTTAGTGCTCGGACATATTATGGAAGGCTTGCTGCGCATGGATCTGCAAGACAGACTTAGGCCAGCCATAGCTGAGCGCTGGGAGGTCACGCCTACTCAAGCCACCTTTTGGCTCCGCAAAGACGCCAAATGGAGCGACGGCAAAGCTATTACCGCCGCAGACTTCATCTTTGCTTGGCAACTAGCGTTAAAGCCAGAAACCGGGTCCGAATATGCTTCATTGCTTTACCCAATAGAAAACGCCGAAGCCATTAACAGTGGTGAGTTACCTGCCAGCGCCTTAGGTGTTAGCGCGCCAGACCAGCAAACCCTAGTGGTGAAATTGTCCCGCCCCATTGCCTTTTTCGACAAGCTGGTCGTATTCCCGACCTTTTTGCCTATCCGCGAAGATTTTTATAACGCAACCCAAGGGCGATTTGGCTCAGATGCCAAAGATCTACTGTATAGCGGCCCCTATACCGTTAAGAACTGGGTACATGGCGCAAGCATGTTGTTAGAGCGCAACCCTCATTACTGGGACGACACCCGCGGCAAGCTTGCGCAAATTAATTTTGCCTATATCACCTCCGATGCCACGGCGACTTTGAATTTCTTTAAGGACGAAAGAATTGCTCTGGCCCGACTACAAGCAGAAAACCTTACCGAGGCCTTGCGGCTAAAATGGCCCATTCGGCGTTTTGCAGACGGCACAGTGTTTTATTTGGAGTTCAATCATCGCGAAGACCGCCTTAGTCGTAACTTAAACTTTCGCAAAGCCATCCAACACATCCTAGATATGGAAGAACTTGTCTACAAAGTGACTAAGCTACCTGGGTATTTGCCGGGAAAATCACTGTTTCCCGAATGGCTAGTTGGCGTTGAAAAAACCCTTCGCGAAGAGTACCCGGCCAGTACGGTCACTGTTGATAGCGCCAAGGCTAAGGCTTATTTGGCACTGGCTCAAGAAGAGTTAGGTTTGGCACAATTCCCAGAAATCACGTTACTGACCAGCGACAACCCAGTCTCCAATATTCAATCAGAATGGCTACAAGAAGTTTTAAAACAAGAACTAGGCCTAACAATTAAAATTGATAAGCAAATTTTCAAGCAGCGCTTGGCAAAAATGAGTTCAGGCGAGTTTGGCCTGCTACTCGGCGGCTGGGGCCCCGACTACAATGACCCGCTGACCTACGGCGACCTTTTTGCCTCATGGAATTTAAACAACCGCGGCAGGTACAAAAGCGAAAAAATGGATGCGCTGATAGCCAACGCGCAAAATGCCACGGCGACACCTGACCGCATGCAGGCCTTTGGCGCCATACAACAACAACTCTTCGACGACGTGGTGATTTTGCCCATGTATGAGCGCGGTGTGACCTACGTAGTGCATCCGCAATTGAAGGGCGTAAAGCGTCGCGTCATTGGTGCAGAAACAGACTACACCTATGCCTACATTGACCCGGACGCTTAAATTGCTTACTTCTCTGCAAATGCCACTACCTATGCAAATTCACCTAGGACCATTGAACTGATGTTGCGATACACCTTCAAGCGACTGGTCCTTGGCGTGCTCACCGTGTGGTTTATTGCCACAGCAACTTTCTTTGGCATGCACGCCGTGCCCGGCGACCCGCTGTCTAATGACAGATCTACTACCGCACAGATTCGCGCAAATTTGGAGGCAAAATATGGTCTCGATAAACCATTGCTTACCCAGTACGCCATCTACTTAAAGAACATTTCCCGAGGCGACTTTGGTATTTCATTCACGCAAGAAAATCGCCAAGTTAATGACATCATTAAAGAACATTTTCCCATTTCCGCGATCCTCGGCATTCTTGCCATTGTCTTTGCAGCCCTAGGTGGCATTTTGTGGGGCGCGCTTACAGCGCTTTATCGCAACCGCTGGCCTGACAGCGTCATTATGTTTTTGGTGATTTTGGGCATCTCGGTGCCCAGCTTTGTCATCGCTGCTATCAGCCAGATGTTTTTGGTCAACATCAACGCCCTTGCAGGCACAACGGTATTACCCGTGGGTGGATGGGGCACGGTATGGCATATGATTGTGCCCGCTATGGTGTTGGGACTGTCTACTATGGCTTACCTCACTCGCCTCATGCGCTCATCCATGCTGGAAATTGTTAACACCGATTACATACGAACAGCGCAATCTAAAGGGCTGCCTAAAACACGCATCTTTAGTCGCCATCAATTGCGCAACGCTATATTGCCAGTGGTCACCGTGCTTGGCCCAGCAATAGCCGGAATCACAACTGGCGGCTTCGTGGTTGAAATTGTTTTCGCCATTCCCGGCCTTGGGCGCTACTTTGTCGAGGCTATACAACAACTGGACTACACTGTGATTATGGGTACCACCGTATTTTACGGCGCGTTCCTAGTGTTCATGGTAATCCTAGTAGATCTACTATATGGCTGGATTGACCCGCGAGTGAGGATAAACCCATGAGCGAGCAAGCAAATACACCATGGCAACCTAGCCCCAGCGACTTCGCGCCTGCACATAAGCGACAGACTGCGGACGCCATTACGCGCCCAGCTATGTCCTATTGGCAAGATGCTTGGCGCCGCTTAAAAGAAAACAAACGCGCGCTTTTCTCCCTCTATCTGATTATTGGCCTAGTTACGTTCACCTTAGCAGGCCCGTACCTTTGGACAATTGATCCTTCTGCCCAAGACTTAGATCAAATTGGTATGGCGCCAGGGGCAGACCGCAATGTCACTATCGCACCCGCCTATCAGCCTTGGTATGGACCTAAAAATGACCAGGCTTACGCTGACGACAATGCGCTAGGCCTTGTACTGGTGGGCGATGCAACCAGCCAAGCAGTGCGCCTGACCTGGAAAAACACTTGGAAAAGAGATTGGAACGGAGCTGACAATGGCCAAACTAATTACGGTTATAAAATTTATCGGACTCTGTTTGCCTTAAACCCAGGTGACGCCTTTGGCTTGCCACTGATGGAAACCAAAAATCACTACTTTGAAGATCGTCTGGACCTACAACCCTCAGACTACTATTACACCGTGGTGGCATTAGACAGCGAAGGTTTAGAAACCAATCACTTCGCAACCATTGAACTCACCGTTAAGCGCGTAATTACCGCACTTGAAGCACAGCAGCGTGGCTTAACAAAAAATAGCTCAGTGGTAGAGGGCGATCAAATCAAACTCGCCCTGCACCCTTTCGGTACAGACTATTTGGGCAGAGATATGTTTGCGAGGCTGATCTACGGCGGCCAGGTGTCACTGTTCATTGGTATTTTTGCGCCCCTACTCTACGTTCTACTGGGTGTTATTTACGGCAGCATTGCAGGCTTTTTAGGCGGCGCGGTAGATCAACTGATGATGCGCTTCGCAGACTTTGCTGTAGCCCTACCCTTTTTACTTTTTATGATCTTACTCAAGGTCATATTTGGTATTGGACCCGGGGAAAGCGGCGTATTGCCAATGTTGGTCGCCATGGTCATTTTGCTGTGGCCGGCACCTGCTCGGTTAGTGCGCGGACAAATATTACAAATTCGTGAAGAAGGTTACGTCAGCGCCTCGAAATTACTCGGCGCAAATACAAACTATCTGGTGCTTCGACACATGATCCCCAATACCATGGGCGTGATTTTGGTGACTATTACTTTCCAAGTACCCAGCGCGATTTTCACCGAAGCGTTTTTGTCCTTTATTGGTATGGGTGTGGCGCCCCCCACCCCTTCTTGGGGTTCCATGTGCAACGACGGCATTAAGTCTATGCTTACCAGACCGCACGAGCTGTTTTTTCCGGCCCTATTTATCAGCATCACAGTGCTGGCGTTTAATCTTCTTGGCGATGGTCTAAGAGATGCCTTAGACGCACGCATGCGGAATAGAGAATAGTAATGACAAAGCCTTTATTAAAAGTAGAAGACCTACATGTAGAATTTGCCACTTACGGTGGCACTGTACATGCAGTGAGAGGCGTCAGCTTTGACGTTAACGCTGGCGAGACTCTCGCCATAGTGGGCGAATCAGGCTGCGGCAAATCTGTCACAGTGCAGAGCCTCATGGGTTTAATACCCATGCCGCCGGGCCAAATCACCCAAGGTTCTGCAGAACTTATGGGCCACGACATTTTGTCTAGCAAGTTTATAAATGGTCAGGATATCCGTGGCAATAAAGTCAGCATGATCTTTCAAGACCCTATGACTTCCCTCAACCCCACTATGAACATCGGCAGTCAAATCGCTGAAACTTTAGAAGTACACCGAGGCTATAGCCGCAGAAAGGCGTTTAACCGCGCCATTGAACTGTTAGAAATGACGAAGATACCTGAAGCAGAAAAACGCGCTAAACAATATCCGTTCCAATTTTCAGGCGGCATGTTGCAGCGAGCCATGATTGCGATGGCTATTGCCTGTGAGCCCGCCATGCTCATTGCTGACGAACCCACAACGGCACTAGACGTAACTATTCAGGCGCAAATTCTCGACCTGCTCAATGATCTGCAGCAAGAAACGGATATGGCGATTATTTTAATTACCCATGACCTTGGTGTAGTGGCAAGAATGGCAGACGAAGTACTGGTTATGTACGCAGGTCAAGTGGTTGAAAAGGGACCGGTTGACGATATTTTCTATCACTCGGCCCATCCTTATACCTTGGGTTTGCGCGGCGCCATGCCAACCAACAGCCCCAACAACAAGCAAAGTCTTACCGCCATTGATGGCTCGCCACCGGATTTATTCAGCCCGCCCAAAGGCTGTAGTTATCATCCGCGTTGCCCGAATGCCATGGGGTTGTGCGATCAACGCGCACCCTCCATCGCATCACTGTCTGCTGATCACTGGTCTCGTTGCTGGTTGCACCACCCTGACAGCCAGTTGCGCCCCTCGGACCTATATTTTCGCGACTCGTCAAAAAGCAGAGAAAAATCGGCAGGCCAAAAAGGAAGCGCCCGATGAATCCTTTGGTAGAAATCAACAACCTGGTCAAATACTTCGATCTGGGCCAAGGCCAAATTGTGCATGCGGTAGACGATGTGAGTCTGCACATTCATAGCAAGGAAGTGGTGGGATTAGTTGGCGAGAGTGGCTCGGGTAAATCTACATTAGGCAAAGCGCTACTCGGCCTGCATAACAAAACCTCCGGTAATGTTACCTACGCCGGTGAAGTGCTGCCGCAGAAGTATCGTAGCCGAGACTTTCAAAAACACGCTAAAACTATGCAGATGATTTTCCAAGATCCGTATTCGTCGCTTAATCCACGTATGACTGTGGGGGAGATTATTGGCGAAGGTCTGAAACTCAATCAGGCATTAAGCGCCGAAGAGATTAGCCAAAGGGTTGCTCACTGGTTAATCCTAGTGGGGCTCAGCGCCGATCACATGTCGCGTTACCCTCACGAATTTTCCGGCGGTCAACGCCAGCGCATTGGTGTTGCTCGTGCGCTCATTTTAGAACCAGATTTTGTGGTTTGCGATGAGCCTATTTCGGCATTAGATGTTTCGGTACAGGCACAAGTGGTTAACCTACTAGCCGAACTAAAGGAATCCATGGGACTAACCCTGCTTTTTATCGCCCATGACTTATCTATGGTGCGCTACATCAGTGATCGCATGGCAGTGATGTATTTGGGTGGACTGGTGGAAGTCGGTGATGCTGACGAAGTTTTCTTCAAACCCATGCACCCCTATACAAAAACTCTGATTGCCTCCAACCCTGAAGCAGATCCGCGTAGTGAAAGACAGCGAGTGTCGACCACCATTCGAGGTGAAATTCCGTCACCGGTGAATATTCCGGCTGGCTGCCGTTTCGCCAATAGATGCCCCCAGGTAATGCCCGTCTGTAAGCAAATTACGCCATTATTGAAAGAACCTGCCGTTCCTGTGCCCGACGAACATTTCGACGCAAACAGACAGGTCGCCTGCCACCTATATGATCAACACGGAATTATAGGAACAAAGCAGATAGGCCCGCGGAAGTCGTAAAAAATCACGAACTCAACTGCGCGCTTAAAGACACCAACGCGTAAAAATGTATACGAAAAGAGAATGAAAGTTTGGCGGCTAGCCAGCGTGGGAATTTCCAGCCCCACTAACACCGTCCCCAGCAGAATTGCTCTACAGGAGCTGATTTTGCTTATGGGAAAGCTACTAAAGATGTAAAATAGTGCTTTTGTCCTGACCTATAAGTCAGAACAAAATGCGATTCCTGCAATAGCAGAGTCGATCTTAGAAACGACGCCCGCCACCGTCACCGTCACGACCGCCCCCACCACCGCCACCAGGACGTTGCTTGCTTTGCGCTTCGTTAACACGTAGTGCACGCCCTTTAAAATCAAGACCGTTTAATGCTTCGATCGCGGCTTCAGCGCCGTCTTCGATTTCTACGAATCCAAATCCTCTTGAGCGTCCAGTTTCTCGGTCAGTAATAACCGAAGCTGACGCAACACTGCCATGCTCTGAGAACAGAGTTTGCAGATCTTCATCGGTGACCGCCCATGCGAGGTTACCTACATATAGTTTCTTCACAGCTTTCTTAGCTCCTTGTTTGATAAGCGCTGAATTTAACTCCCAATGGAGCATATCGACCAATCAAACCTAGGACCTTCAAAGGAAAATTGCTGAGTAAAACTACCCAACGACATTTCTCTATTTTCAACCGAGTCGACTTGGCACATATTTTTATATGTAAAAAGGCATCTCACAGGAACAATCGGGCGAGAATGTTTAGCCTAGGGCAAGCTTGACACAGTCACAAGCAATAATTGCGCATTATTTCTTGACTATTTCGAGAAGTTTTAGGCACCTGCTGCGCGCCATTTTTCGCGCATACGCAGAATAGAAGTTTCATCCGTATAGTTTTCCAAATCACTAATCGGCACCCAGGCCAAATCTAATGATTCCTCGCTAACGACAAAGTCCATATTGTGAGCTCGCAGTTGATAGCGCACATCAAAATGATAGTGCGACGGGCCACCTTTTGATGCTGGAATTTCATGTATATCAATATCAAAAATTTCTTCGCTAAGCAGCTCAACCTGCAGCCCTGACTCCTCCACCGCCTCTCTATAGGCCACGCCCGAGGTATTTGAATCGCCATCACTATGCCCGCCCAGTTGTAGCCACATTTTCAATTTTCGGTGATTAGTCAATAACAACTGCTCGCCAGAGGCGTCTACCAACCAGCCAGAACCGGTTATATGTCCGGCCCAACAGGTACGTTCAAAACAATTTGGGTAATTTGCCAATAATTCTCTGAAGCGCTGAACTGCCTCAGCCTCTCGTGGATAACGAAGATGATAGCGCTCAATGGCCTCACTTAGATTGCGTCGATGCATAAGAGTCCTTATTCTCAATAGCGCGGTAAAGCTTAACTCAACTGTAACCAGTTATGGGCCGGCTAACCGCAACTTAACAATTTTCGGATCATTAATTAGGAGAGGAATATGCTTGCAGTAGTCGCAAAGCTCAACGTTTTGGAAGGTAAAGAAGCAGAATTTGAAAAGGTCATGCTTGGACTAGCAGAACAGGTTAACGCCAACGAATCTGGTTGCCACCTTTACAAGCTGTGCAAAGATGCCGACGGCAACTATGTCGTTATGGAACTCTACGCAGATGCTGATGCGGTAGCAGCTCATGGTGCATCAGAGCACTTCAAAGCGGCAGGCGCAGGCTTTAAGGGGTTGATGGGCGGTGCTCCAGAGATCACTCGCATGGAAGTAGTAGGTTAAATCTGGGCCTAGTATTTAACCTAATCCTTAACTTAGTACTTAACTTAGTCCTCGACCCAGCATTCGCTGGGTCTGCCTATCTTTGAACTAATTGGTTAATTGCGGCTAATTGTTTATCTCGAACAACTCTGCCAACTGCTCAGTCATCGCCCCACCCAATTGCTCTGCATCTGTAATGGTTACAGCGCGCTTGTAGTGATGGGTCACATCATGGCCAATACCAATGGCGATCAATTCAACCGGAGATTTGTTCTCAATCATATCAATGGCATATTTCAGATGCTGCTCAAGAAAATTACTCTGATTGACCAACAACGTAGAGTTATCTACAGGTAGTCCGTCAGAAATAACCATCATCACTTTACGCTGCTCAGGGCGAGTGACTAAACGATTGTGCGCCCAAATCAGCGCCTCACCATCAATATTTTCTTTCAGCAATTCCTCGCGCATCATCAAGCCAAGATTACGTTTGGAACGCGACCAGTTGTCATCCGCGCTCTTATAAATAATGTGGCGCAAATCATTTAGACGACCAGGATTAGCAGGCTTATTAGCGTTAATCCAGGTTTCTCGAGATTCGCCGCCGCGCCAAGCTTTAGTGGTAAAGCCCAGAATTTCTACCCGTACCGAGCAACGCTCTAACGTGCGACCCATAATGTCTGCACACATAGCCGCTATGGTAATTGAGCGTCCGCGCATAGATCCGGAACTGTCAATTAGCAAGGTCACAACGGTATCGCGGAACTTTGTTTCTTTCTCTTGTTTATACGCCAGCGGATTCATTGGATCGATAATCACTTGAGTCAAACGCGCTGCGTCCAACACCCCTTCTTCAAGGTCAAATTCCCAAATTCTATTTTGTTTGGCCATCAACCGACGCTGTAGGCGGTTGGCTAGTTTTGAAGTGGCGTGTTGCAAGGCCACCAACTGCTGATCTAACAGTTGACGCAGTCGTATCAATTCATCGGCATCACAAAGATCTTCAGCACGAATAATTTCGTCGAACTTCTCGGTATAAACGTTGTAGTTAATATCAACAGGTATGCGGCCGGCGTCATCAGGCATGGGCACGGCGGCTTCATCCGGATCGGATTCCGCTGCAGATTCATCCATGTCTGCGTGAGCATCCATTTCCACCGTGGTGGCGTCTCCATCGCTGCTTTCTTCCCCGGCAGCATCGTCATCAAGCGTAACGTCTTCCGGACTAAAATCAGACTCTGCATCCTCAGACTCGTCCATGGTATCCATGTCGTCTTGGTTGCTCTCACCCTCATTGGGGTCATCTAAATCTACCGGCAAACCCAGGTCAGAAATAATATTCCGACAAAGGTCAGCAAAGCGTTCTTGATCGCCAATATGATCACGCAGAGCTTCTATATCGTCCCCAGCGTTTTTTAATACATGGTCCCGCCAAAATTGCACAACATGCTCGGCGCTGGGAGGTAGTGCTCTGCCGGTTAACTGCTCGCGGACGATAAGCCCTACTGCCACAGATAATGGCGCATCGGTTTCTGCGGTTATGGCATCAAAGGCGGCTTGTTTACATTGTTGTTCTAAATGGGCATCTAAATTGCGTCCCACACCTTCCATGCGCAGGGTGCCGATTGAGGCAATTCTGGCTGACTCAATCCATTCGAACATTTCTTGGGCAGGTCCGCCCTCGGGACTATAACGGGCGTGTAATCTGGCGTTGTGATGACGAAATCTAAGAGCAAACTCGTCGCCCACACCACGCACCGCGTCGATTTCGGCACTGCTGGCACCCATAGCAGGCAGCGGCAATCTGAGCTTGCCACCGTGAGCTGCCGGCGCCCCCGGGCCAAAAGCTACCTCTAGCTCATCGTCACAGGCAATTGCACGAATAGTTGCAGTAGTCGCCCGCTTGAACGGTTCAAGAGGATTATCTACCTCGTTTATATTAGCCATATCAGCCTCTGGTCTAGATAGAGCCTTATGCAGACTTCAGAGTAATTCCTACCGTTGCATCACCTAGATCTTCGCCTATGCAGCGTTGGTAGTACTCAGCCACAATAGAACGCTCAAGCTCATCGCACTTATTCAAAAAGGTAACTCTAAAAGCGAAACCAATATCGCCAAAAATTTCAGCGTTTTGCGCCCAGGTTAAGACGGTTCTTGGTGACATAACCGTAGACACGTCACCATTGATAAAGCCTTTACGGGTTAAATCTGCAACGCTGACCATGTTACTGATCAGGCGCTGGCCTTCCGGTGTTGCGTTATAAGCGGCAACCTTACCTAAAACGATTGCTGCCTCAGCGTCGTGATCTAAATAATTAAGGGTAGCAACAATGCTCCAACGGTCCATCTGACCCTGGTTGATTTGCTGTGTACCGTGGTAAAGCCCGGTTGTATCACCCAAGCCCACTGTATTAGTGGTGGCAAAAAGCCGGAAAAACGGATGAGGGCTAATAACCTTATTTTGGTCAAGTAGGGTCAGCTTGCCTTCAATTTCAAGGATTCGCTGAATAACAAACATGACATCGGGTCTACCGGCATCGTATTCATCAAAAACCAAAGCTACTGAATGTTGCAGCGCCCATGGCAAAATACCTTCACGAAATTCGGTAATTTGCTTACCGTCTTTCAGGACAATAGCGTCTTTACCGATAAGGTCGATACGAGAAATATGAGAGTCGAGGTTAACTCGAATACATGGCCAGTTGAGCCGCGCCGCAACCTGCTCAATGTGGGTAGATTTACCCGTACCATGATAGCCCTGAACCATAACTCTACGGTTATGGGTGAATCCTGCTAAGATCGCTAACGTGGTGTCACGGTCGAAACGGTACTCCTCATCGATGGCTGGCACATAATCAGATCTTTCACTGAAGCCGGGGACGGTCAAATCTTGATCAATCCTAAATACTTCCCTGACACTGTATTGTGTATCGGGCACTAGAGCAGGACTTAATCCTGATTCTGACTGGTCTGTCACTGGTAAATCCTAAACTCAATTAAGCGAGCCTCTCATTGTAGAGAACCCATAGAAAAAGAGCAGCAGAAAGATGGCATTAATTCGATTAGTACGACACGGCAAAGCAGCCGCAGGTTTTGGCAGTCACAGAGATCCAGGCTTAGACGACCTCGGCCGATCACAGTCTGAGGCAGTTGCAAAGTTGCTGGATCATCAACATAGAACAGGTCCCAATGGATCTGCGAAGCTTCCTATTTTACGCTCCAGCCCGTTGGCTCGCGCGCAGGAAACCGCTATTCCACTGCAGCACCTCTGGCAGACTGAAGTTGCCATTGAAGAGCGCGTGGCAGAAATTCCATCACCTACAGAAGATTTAGCCGGGCGCGCCCAGTGGCTACAAAATGCCATGGCCGGTAACTGGTCAGACCTTGATCCAAGCTCACAACAATGGCGACAAAATATTGTCGACTACTTACTGTCCTGCTCTCAGGACTGCATTATTTTCAGTCATTATGTTGCCATCAACGCTGCGGTCAGCTTTGCTCAAGGGGATGACAAGATGCGCGTTTTTGCCCCTGACAATTGCTCAGTAACCAGCTTCGACAACAGCAGCGGCGAGTTAGTCATAGTAGCTCTCGGGGTAACTGATGATACCTTTGTAAATTAGAAGGTGAATTAGAAGGTGAGCTAAAAGGCGAATCAAAACGTGACGCAAAACTGCGGATGACCCGTAAGGTATTGCGCCAACTGGCATGTCACTCGGGCGTGCCTAGTGCCCACGCAGGCGGCGTTGATAGACAGATGGTGGCACCATGCCTGCGGTACCGGCCATAACTAATACCAATTGTTCCAAACTAACCCAGGCGTCACCAAAACGCTGACCCTTACCCTGTTGATCAATCACTGCACATTCGGCCAGCAAAGTTAACGGCGACCTGACTCTCTGAGCAAATTGCTCCATAGTGCGTGCACGTGCGGGAGGCAGGCCGCGGCTTTGACCCAAGCGTCGCAGCTGACTGGTTAGGGCTCCAAGAATGGCAAATACGCTGACACCCTCTTGCTTGAGCGAATGCAATACTTTGCGCGCTCTAACTGCGTCTCCAGCCATCGCAGCATCAATCATATCGAAACTGGTGAAACGCGACGTGTCCTCAAGGGAGGCTACAAGTGTCTGCTGAGAAATCGGTTGAGGCAAATCCTGCAAAGCAAGTTTTTCAATTTCCTGAGCCGCTGCGTGTAAATTGCCTTCAACTCGATCAGCCAAATAGCTCAAGCCACCGCGATCCATGCTTAGACCTCGCTTAGTCAGTCGAGCTTCAAGCCACCTGGGCATGTCTCGTGGACTCATAGGCCAAATCAGCACTACACCGCCGGCTTGTTCTATGGCTTTAAACCAAGCTGAAGAGCGCTGCCTAGGTTGCAGGCGGTCGGTACGCAACATTAAGAGCGTATCGCTGTTACTCGTTTCACCATCACACCACGAGCGCAGCACTTCTGATGCTTCTTTGTCGAACTTACCTGAGCCAAGGCGCAGGTCTAAGATTTTGCGCTCTGCGAACAGCGACATACTGGCAGCGTCATTGGTGATGTCATACCAATGAAACCCGGGTTCAACATGATGGATGGAGTGCTCGGTAAAGCCCTGAGCACGAGCTGCAGCAATAATTTCGTCACAGGCTTCTTCTACTAAGAGGGTGTCGTCGCCACTGATCAGATATATTGTCTGCAAACCACGAGACAATGAAGAGGACAATTGTTCAGGTTTAATTTGCACTTGGTTGACTCGCAGATTTAACCAAAGCAGGCTGCTTGGACATCACCAAACCTAAACCTCTAACCACTTGCCCTGCCAAGTTGCGCAGCAGTTCGCTCTCGAGCAGCTTTTGCTCACTGTTACTGGCTAAAAGATTATTCCGGTCAATTCGGTAAACGCGCTCAATTTGGAGGCGTTGATCAGCGACAATATCGTCCCCGTTAATATCAACCACCCGATACATAAGGGTAAAAACAATACTCTTCTCAGTGACTCTGACCTCAGCATTTACCGCACCTTCGATTTCTTCACGACGTAAGCTGGTTATTTCTATCAGCATATTGCTGGCGCCTAGTTCCTGCGCGCCAACCTGATTTAGCGATTGTCTGAGTAGTTGCAAAAACTCCACTGAGGTCGCATTCGCCCCGCCGCCAGATAAGTTTCCAGTAATCCGATAGTCTAAGTTCAGCTCGCCAAGGTCGCTGCCACGAAGTTGAAAGCCACAGCCATGCACAAGCACAAGCACAGACAGTGCACATACACAGAGCAGCATCGAAAAATGGCGGCGCACAAACATTTAGCCCACCACAATATTGACAAGCTTATTTGGCACAACAATTTCTTTACGCACCGTTTTATCTTCCAGATAGCGCGCCACGTTACTTTCGTTTTTGGCTATCTCTAGAATCTCTTCTTTAGTCGCGCTTGCATCCACTTCGATCTTACCGCGCACTTTGCCGTTAACCTGAACAACTAAAGACAAGTGTTGCTGAATCAACGCACTCCTATCTACTTCGGGCCACGGACAGTCCACTAGAGACCCCCGCTGACCTAAGGTTTGCCATAGGCTATGGGCAATATGCGGCGCAATAGGCGAAATAATTTGCACCGCGCTCATCCATGCTTCTTGAGCTGCAGCCCGGTCACCGGCCGTTTTAGCTTGGAACTTATACAGACTGTTAGCTAACTCCATAACCGCAGAAACAACGGTATTGAACTGCATACGCCGCCCGTAGTCGTCATCTGCTTTTTGCAGCGTTTCATGAGTTTTACGGCGTAGCGCCTTGCCTTCATCAGATAAGTCCTGAAAATCCAGCTCAGGTATTGGGCCAGAGGCGGCATACTCGTGTACTGCGGTCCAAAGGCGTTTAAGAAAACGCATTGAACCTTCAAGACCCGCCTCACTCCACTCAAAGGATTGTTCTGGCGGTGCTGCAAACATCATAGCTGTGCGCACTGTATCGGCGCCATAACGGTCTAACAGCTTTTGCGGGTCGCCAGCATCGCCGGCAGATTTGGACATCTTTTTGCCGTCTTGCAGAACCATGCCCAGCATCATCAACTTTTTGAAAGGCTCATTATCTTTGACCAAACCCTCATCACGCATCAGTTTGAAGTAGAAGCGTGCATATAACAGGTGCAAAATTGCGTGCTCTATACCGCCCACGTAATGATCAACCGGTGCCCAGTAATTGGCACGCTCGTCGAGCATTGATATATCTGCGTCAGGGGACGCAAAACGCGCGTAATACCAAGACGACTCCATAAAGGTGTCAAAGGTATCTGTTTCACGCCGCGCATCTTTGCCGCAATCCGGGCAGGCGACATTGAGGAACTCAGGCATGTTTTCTAGTGGCGAACCAACACCGCTTAAGCTCACTTGCGTGGGTAGTACAACGGGTAAATCCGCTTCCGGCACAGGTAATACACCGCAGTCTGCACAGTGAATCATAGGAATTGGGCAACCCCAATAGCGCTGTCTAGAAACGCCCCAATCGCGCAGACGATAGTTGGTGATTGAGCGGCCAGCTTCTTTGGCAGCTAACGCATCAACAATAGCGGTAAATGCTTGATCAAATCCCAGTCCATCGAATTGACCCGAATTAATCAAACGTCCTTTGTTGGTAAACGCAGACTCAGCTAAATTGCATTCATCATCGCCGGCGGGCTCGACGACCTGGGCAATATCAATACCGTACTTGTGCGCAAACTCGTAGTCGCGCTGATCATGGGCTGGCACGGACATAACCGCTCCAGAGCCGTATTCCATGAGCACAAAATTAGCGATCCATACCGGCAATAGCTCATTGGTTAAGGGGTGTTTGACGGTCAACCCGGTAGCAATACCGACTTTTTCCATTACCGCAAGATCTGCTTCCGCTGTGGTATTTACTTTGTGCGTTTGAATAAATGCAGCAACTTCAGGAGTGGACTCAGCGGCCAATGTTGCAAGTGGATGCTCTGGCGCCACGGCCACGTAGGTGGCACCCATTAAGGTATCGGGGCGGGTCGTAAACACGGTGAGCTTTTGGCTCTCGTCATGGGTCACGGTGAAGTCAACTTCAGCGCCCTGTGAGCGACCAATCCAGTTGCGCTGCATGTTCTTTACAGAGTCAGGCCAGCCGGGCATATCATCTAACTCGTCCAATAGCTCCTGGGCATAATCGGTAATTTTCAAGAACCACTGGGACATTTCCCGGCGCTCAACCACGGCACCGGAGCGCCAACCTTTGCCATCTACTACTTGCTCGTTAGCCAACACCGTCTGGTCTACAGGGTCCCAGTTGACCATAGCATTTTTGCGATAAACCATGCCCTTTGCGTAGAGCTTCACAAATAACCACTGCTCCCAGCGATAGTATTCGGGATCACAGGTAGCCACTTCTCTGGTCCAGTCCATGCCAAAACCCAAGCGCTGCATTTGCGTGCGCATGTAGGCGATGTTTTCCTTGGTCCAGTCTGCCGGTGGAATGTCATGTTTTATTGCCGCGTTTTCTGCAGGCAAACCAAAGGCATCCCAGCCCATGGGGTGCATAACATTAAAGCCTTTTAGTCTGCGGTAACGGTTAATCACGTCACCTAAGGTATAGCAACGGACATGGCCCATATGCAGTCGGCCACTGGGGTAAGGGAACATGGCCAGGCAATAAAATTTTTCTCCTGGGCGCTGTTCATCACCGACAAAGGACTGGTTTTCATCCCAATATTCTTGCGCTTGAGATTCAATGTGTCGCGGCTCGTAAACTGGGTTCATGCTTTTGATCTTGGGTTGCTTATAAAACGGCACCAAGGATAACACTTCCCCACCCAATCTTCGTAACTTGCCGCGTAATTTAGGCAAATCTTTGTGGCTCAGGCACAGCGAGGTGAGCGCGCATTTACAGCGCTAAGGCGAGCAAAGATTAACGGCGCTGCTAAGGCATATATTCTGGACCAGCGGTAGATCTGTTGTCGATCTATCCTAAATGAGGGGTATTTAAAAACTGCTACGGCTATGCGGAGTTGCGCATTTTAGCCCTAATTGCAAAGCCCAAAGCGGCAAACATCAGCAGCAACATAGGCCAATCACCAAGCCGGTTGTAAGGGGTACGACCCTGCATAACAGCAAACTCGCCGCGCAGTACTGCTGCCCCAAATTGCGGCAATTGGGCAACCATCTCGCCCTGAGCATTGACGATGGCTGTGACACCATTGTTTGTGCCGCGTAATAACCAGCGCCCATTTTCAAGCGCACGCATACGCGCAATCTGCATATGCTGGTGGGGGCCAATAGACCCACCAAACCACGTATCGTTGGAAATCGTCAGCATCACGCCAGCCTCCTCAGCCCGACGGCGCATAGAATTCCCATAGGCAATTTCATAACAAATACCGATGGCCACCTGCACTTCATTCTGGCTTTCATTCGCCACCGTATTGGCAAGCAGCGGGCCTTTCGAGGTTGCATCAGTTTGGCTAACTGACGCTGGCAAGCTCAGGATTATATTGTTCTGCTGCAACCCACCCCTTGTTAAACCGGACATGGGCAAATCAAAAAACTCGATTAATCCGCGCAGCCAAGCTTCCAAGGGTACAAATTCGCCAAAAGGCACCAAGTGATATTTAGCGAAACCACCCTGGGCCAACCCATAACCCTGAGCTGTATTATAAATGTTGTAGCTACGCCCGGCTTCAGTCCGAGGTAAGCGCTCAAGGGTAGGAATGCCGATAATGACGTTAGTCTGTGAAGCCAGCCCCTGCGTTTGTAAAAAATCCACAGCTTGTTGCGCCTGCGCGCCATAAAGTGTCACCGCAAATTCAGGCCAAACAATGAGATCCACATCCCAGTGAGCTGCACTGAGTTCTATGTGTTTACGCACATTGGCCGCCTGCTTGTCTTGCTCCCATTTCACCGATTGATCCAGATTACCTTGGACCAAAGCTACGGAATATTGACCAAGAGGTTGCACCCATGTCACCGAACTGAGGGACAGGCCGATGATCCAAGGCAAGATAAATAATGCCAAGCCTGGGACAAGGGTTTGACCGCGACCTCCTTCTATCCAGAAAAGAACAACTAGCCCCAAGCCCATCATGGAGGCCAAGCCTAAAGCCGAAATCGCTGAGACCCCCGCCACTGGCGCGACGCCGGCTAAAACTGAGTCAATTGCACCATAGCCTAAGAACAACCAAGGGAAGCCCGTTAACAACCATGTCAGCGACCATTCAATGATTAGCCAGAGTGCAATAAAAACTAACCCGTTGAGATATTCATTGGCGCTATGCAAGCGCCGGTATACCAGACCTATTGGCCAGCAAAAAAGGGCCATCACCGCAACAAACAGCAATACCAACATACCGGCGAGTAAAGGTGGAGCACCGCCGTATTGATTGATGCTGACATAAACCCAAGAAATCCCGACAAGGTATTTGCCAAAACCAAAAGCAAGGGCAGACCAAGGTGCTAAGTGCGGGCGCTGAGCCAACAGCAAAAAAAAGCCCAATACTGAGAGCAAAGCAACGCTAAAGTAGCCGAAAGGAGCAAAGCCAAGAGGATAAATAGCGCCAGCAACCAGCGCTAAAAGCAGCGCTGATTTAGTTTTCACGCAAGCTCGCTGTCATGTTCAATGGGTTGGGGCGTGTCCACGCGTAGCAGACGCAAACGCCTTGAGTCTGCATTGAGTACTTCAAACTTCAGCCCTGCAACTTCAATGGACTCACCTAATTCGGGTAAGTGTCCAAAAGCCTGCAACACAATACCGCCAATGGTGTCGAACTCATCATCACTTAAGTTAAGGCTAAAGTACTCATTAAAGTCTTCGATTGTGGTGTTGGCTTTAACGTGGAAAGAATCGGGCTCCAGCTGCTTAACGAAGCTATCGTCATCAACATCGTGCTCGTCTTCTATTTCTCCAACAATCTGCTCCAAGACATCTTCAATAGTCACAGCACCAGAAATCTGTCCGTATTCATCCACCACCAAGGCCATGTGATTACGGTTGGCACGAAATTCTTCTAGCAAAACATTCAGCCTTTTGCTCTCTGGAATAACTGCAGCTGGACGAATAAAGTCTTTAATATCAAAGCGTTGACCATCACCCTCTAATACTAACGAGAGTAGGTCTTTAGCATGCAAAATGCCCTTAATGTCATCGACATCATCGCCCACCACAGGAAACCGTGAGTGCTTAGAGTCTATGACTAAAGGTAATAGCTCCGCAGGTTGTTGATCTTCGTGAACCACCACCAGTGCCGAGCGAGGAATCATAATATCCCGGGCATGCATGTCTGCTACGTGCAACGCCCCGACAATTATATTCAGGGCATCGACGTCTATTAACTGTCGTTCAGTCGCATCCTGTAAAACTTCAAGCAATGCTGCAACGTCGTCAGGTGCTTCTGAAAACATATCAGACAACCATCCACGTACGCCGCGACGGGGAGACTTTTTTTCAACTGAGTCGTCAGAGAACTCAGACATATCACTCATAAAGCAAGTTTTGCCAAGATTGGGCCTTACTGTATAGGTAAGGCATAGAAAAAATGCAAGAACCTATTAAAAAGATTGGTGTTTTGCAGGTCAGATATAAGGGTTCTCAACACCCAGCTCAGCAAGTATGCGCACCTCCAGAGTTTCCATAATTTGCGCTTGGGCATCGGCTTTGTGATCATAATCCAACAGGTGCAGAACGCCGTGGACCAGTAAGTGGGCTAGGTGATGCAACGGATGCTTGCTTTGTTCGCTCGCCTCGGTAACAAGTACCGGCCAACAAATCGCCAAATCGCCCAGCGGTATATCCTCATGGACAAATTGCTCATCCAATTGGGCTGGGAAGCTCAGAACATTAGTGGGTTTATCTTTACCGCGGTAGGTAAAGTTAAGTGTTTGGGACTCGCCTAAATCACACAGTCGAATACATAAGGCTTGTTCTAATCTGGGATCATCTACACGCTTATGCACGGCAAGCAGCCAGGTGATGATCAAGGCATGCAAAGCCGTGAGAGTGTCATCACCGCTAGGTAGGAGCTCTAGCAGCGCGGCAAAGTCATCTTCAAATTGACTTTGTAGGTCTTCTGCAATTTGCAGATCAATATTCATAACGCTCGCCGCACATATTTGTGTTTATTTCCCAAAGATCGCTCAAACGGTCTATCCAACGACCTAGTAAACAAACTACCAAGTGATCCATCAAAAAGTCGATCAGACGCTTATGCGCCAGCTAGCCGCGTTGATCACGAGATTCACTGTCAGTGGACCTTGGCGAATTTTGGAATAGCTCGTAGGCGTCGACAATCTTTTGCACCAGTGGGTGGCGTACAACATCTTTGGAGACAAACTGTGTGAACTTAATACCCTCGATATTACGCAGCACGTCTCGCACATGAATCAGCCCAGAGTTTTCACCTCGAGGTAAATCGATTTGGGTAATGTCCCCTGTGACTACTGCAGTCGAGCCAAAACCAATACGGGTTAGAAACATCTTCATTTGCGCAACGGTAGTATTTTGCGACTCATCTAAAATAATAAATGCATTGTTTAGCGTACGACCACGCATATAAGCCAGCGGCGCTACTTCAATAATATTGCGCTCTATATATTTGTTGACCCGCTCTACCCCGAGCATTTCGTAAAGAGCGTCATACAGCGGACGCAAATAAGGATCAATTTTTTGCGCTAAATCGCCGGGCAAGAAGCCTAGTTTTTCACCGGCCTCCACTGCTGGTCTAACCAACAGTATTCGCGCCACTTGCTGAGACTCTAACGCTTCCACAGCCAGAGCAACCGCCAAATAGGTCTTGCCAGTACCCGCGGGCCCAATACCGAAATTAATATCGTGACGGCGCACGGAATTGCAATACTTCACTTGATTACCACCGCGTGGCTTAACAGATTTCTTTGGCGTACGAATGACCAGTTCATCTATCCCTCCCGCAGCACCCTTTTCTTCTTTGCCTGTAGCTTCCGCAGTTTGCGCATCTACATCCATTACAACGGTAGGTCCTTGGGGTTTGTCTTGTTCAGCCATAAGTGCATCCAATCCTGCCTCTTGCAAAAAGAGGTGTACAAAATCTGGTTCTATTGATTCTCTAGCCGCGGTTTCACGGTATAACTGATGCAGTAATGCTTCGGCAGCTAGGACCCTGCCTTGCGGACCGCTGATTTGAAACTCATTGCCGCGCGTGCGTATATGCACACCCAGCCTACGCTCTAGATGTTTGAGGTTTTGATCCACCGGACCAATAAGACTGGCAAGTCGCCGGGCGTCACTTGGTTCCAAGGCAATCAGGCGGGTAAAGGGCACCACACGAGCATCGGCTCCAGGATTAACTGTGTTTTCTTCCAAATTTCACCAAACTTTTTATAAGCAGTAGACAGAGATTAGCAGCAACTTTAGGCCCGAGTATGGACCTATTTTTTGCCGATAAGGTAATAGCGAACTTAGCCAATTACTCGACCATTTCACCGCGCAGAGAATTTGGAAACGCCTGAGTAATGGCAACGCTTGTGAATTCGCCGATCAAACTTGATGGACCCATAAAATTCACCACACGATTATTTTCCGTGCGCGCCGCAAGCTGACCTTCATCAGCGCCCTTCTTCGCTGGGCCGGTAACCAGAACTTGTTGGGTGCTGCCCACCATGGCATGCGATATTGCTTCTGCTTGATCTCGAAGACGCGTTTGTAGGGTTTTCAGACGATGTTTTTTAACATCCTCGGGAGTGTCATCTTGCAGAGCAGCAGCGGGCGTACCGGGGCGCGCGCTGTAAATGAAGCTAAAAGAAAAATCGAAACCAATGTCTTCAATCAGCTTCATGGTAGCTGCGAAGTCTTCATCACTCTCGCCAGGAAAACCAATAATAAAGTCAGAGGACAAACTGATATCTGGTCGCACTTCGCGCAACCGAGCTATTCTTTCGTAATAGTCCGCCGCAGTATGCCCGCGCTTCATAGCCGCCAAAATACTGTCTGAACCGGATTGCACAGGTAAGTGCAAATGATTGACTAAGGCCGGAATATCTTTGTAGGCTTGGATCAAGTTGTCAGAAAAATCCATAGGGTGCGATGTGGTAAACCGAATGCGCTCCACACCTGGGACTGCTGCCACATAGTAAATCAACTCGGCAAGGTCGGCGGTATCGCCATCTATCTCACCTAAATAGGAATTCACATTTTGCCCCAGCAGGTGAATTTCTTTCACACCTTGCTTGGTCAGGCTTTTAACTTCCTGTAGCACCGAGGACACCGAGCGACTGACTTCCTCGCCCCGCGTATAAGGCACTACGCAAAAACTACAGTACTTACTACAGCCTTCCATAATAGAAAGAAAAGCTGCTGGGCCGTCGACACTGGGTTCGGGCAGACGATCAAATTTTTCCACTTCTGGAAAAGTAATGTCCACAACCGGCAGTAACTGGCTCTTCTGGGCGCTCAGCATGTCTGGCAAACGGTGAATGGTTTGCGGGCCAAACACCATATCTACCACAGGCGCTCGTTTCATTATAGCGTCGCCCTCTTGGCTAGCTACGCAGCCACCAACACCAATGACCAAATCTGGATTAGCGTTTTTGAGTTTCTGCCAGCGCCCTAGCTGATGAAAAACTTTTTCTTGGGCCTTCTCACGAATAGAACAGGTGTTGAGCAGGAGTACATCAGCCTCTTCTTCAGTCTCGGCTATTTCATACCCCTGTTGATCACGCAGCACGTCATACATACGCGCCGAGTCATACTCGTTCATTTGACAACCGTGGGTTTTAACGAAAAGCTTTTTGGCCATAGTGACTTTAGTACAAAGAAAGAAGGGACATTATACGCCATCCTGCCCGGTAACCTAATGGCAGATGTACATGAGTGACAAAAAAATCCTTGGCTTAGCGCTACTGCCAAGTGCGAAAGAGCACTTGAAAACCAAGCAGTTATCCCCAATCATCCCAGCACGAACAAAGCTCCAGAAATGCCACTTCAGCAATCGGTTCACAACCAGGTGACACAAAGTAATGGCGGGTAAAGACAAGCAAGAAAGTATCTTCAAAATATTGTTCCAAAATCAGGGGCAAGTTTATGAAGTCTATGCCCGCAATATTTATCAAAGCGATCTATATGGCTTTGTGGAGGTGGAAGATTATTCCTTTGGCAACCGCTCCTCGTTGCTGATTGACCCCAGTGAGGAAAGATTACGCAGCGAGTTTGAAGGCGTGCAAAGATCCTTTATTCCAATGCACTCTATCGTGCGCATTGACGAAGTAGAGAAAGAGGGCATAGCCAAAATTACAGACACCAAAGGTGGCACTGTAACGCCGTTTCCAATGCCCCTGCTTTCAGATAAGTAAACGCGCGCTCGAGCGCAATCCCAGCCTAGGCAATCAAATGCCTATTCGATCTCAGACAACAATGGGAAAGAACTCAAGACACTAGGTGTGCCAACGGGTTCCAGGCGTTCCACAAGACTAGGGTTCAAATCAGCCAAAGTTGCTGCCCCCGCTAATGCCATGGTTATGCGGATCTCTTGCTCCAAAATTGTCAGCCCACGGACCAGTGCATCTTTGCCACCGGCGGCCATACACAACCCTTCAAACCGGCCCATGCCAACGATGTCTGCACCCAAACATAAACCTTTGACAACATCCGCCCCGCGCATAAATCCTCCATCAACTATTACCGGCACTCGGCCATGAACGGCTTCTGCTACTTCAGGCAAGGCGTCAATACAAGCTCGCGAGTGATCTAACTGGCGACCGCCATGATTAGACACGTAAACCACATCTACCCCAGCTTCGACACAGCGTTTGGCATCCTCGGCCACCACCACCCCTTTGACCATGAGGGGAAGATCGAACTTCTCCTTAATGTGCGCCACAGTGTCCCAAGACATACTAGACTGGTAATTGAAGTCGCCGGCAGGGCTAGCGGAACGCCCCGACATGGGCGTGTATTGCTTGAGTATGTCGCGCTCGCGCCGAGAATAAACTTGGGTGTCTGCGGTTAAACAAAAACCAGTGTAGCCTGCTGCAATAGAGCGCTCGATTTGCTCATCCATCCAAGCTTCATCGCCGGTTAAATAAAGCTGATAGATACGTGGCCCTGGCACGTCGCGAGCAACCGCTTCAAAATCTGGAGCACAGGCTGAACTCAAAATTTGCAGAATACCGAATTCTTCGGCCGCCTGAGCGACTTCTGTGCCGCCACCGGGCGAGAAAGCTTGAACTGAGCCAATGGGCGGTAAAATGACCGGGATGCGCATTTCACTACCCAACAGCTTGGAGGCGATTTGCACGTCGCTAACATCGTTCAGAATTCGCGCCCGAAATGCCCAGGACTCCACTGCGCCACGATTGCGCCTAAGGCTGGTCTCGGTGTCCGCAGCGCCAACCAAGTAGTCCCAATCGCCTTGGCTTAAATTTTCTCGGGCTAACTTTACCGCCTCGGTCAAACTACGAAATTTAGACATTTCTCTCTCCTGCAAATCTAAAGTGCGAATCCCTCTCGCGAGAGGTTAGACTAACCACTTTGTAAGCACCAAGGAACTTCCATGACAGGTATTGTCATCGTCGGCGCAGGACACGCAGCCGGCCAAGCCGCAGCTAGCCTACGCCAAGCAAAATTTGAAGGCCCAATCACCATTATCGGTGATGAGGCTCATGTGCCTTATCAGCGCCCACCACTCTCGAAACAATATCTAGCCGGTACCCAACTCGCTGACAAAGTTTACTTGCGTGCAGAAAAATTTTACGCGGATAAAGACATACAGCTCATGCTGGATACCCGAGCCACCCAAATCGACCCTAGCACTAAGACCATTAACCTTTGCAACGGCGAAACCATTGCTTACGAAAAACTACTCATCAGTACCGGTTCGCGCCCGCGCAAGTTGAGCATTGAAGGTAGCGACCTCTCTGGCATTCATTATCTACGCACCATGGATGACGTAGACGGCATTCGCGCAGAGGTTAAGCCTGGGGCTAACTTAGTTATTGTCGGCGGCGGCTATATTGGTTTGGAAGTGGCAGCAGTTGGCATAGAGCTGGGCATGAATGTCCACGTGCTAGAAATGGAAGAACGCATTTTACAGCGTGTCACCACACCCGAGATGTCCGCCTACTATCACAAACTGCACACTGATCGCGGCGTGCACATACACACCCAAACCGGTGTCACCGGCTTTTCCGGCAACGGTAGCGTAGAAAAAGTGTTATGCGGCGACGAAAGCTTTGATGCAGACATCGTGATTGTCGGCATTGGCATTATCCCGAATATTGAGATCGCTGAAGAGGCTGGCATTCATTGCGACAACGGCATCGTGGTAGACGATCACTGCTGCACATCGGACCCAGATATTTATGCTGCGGGCGATTGCACAAATCATCCCAACCCCCTGATGAATAAGCGCCTGCGTTTAGAATCAGTACCCAACGCGATGGATCAAGCCCGAGTAAGCACAGCAAATATGCTGGGCGACGACAAAATTTACGCAGCCATTCCTTGGTTTTGGTCCGATCAATACGAGCTGAAATTACAGATGGTGGGTTTCTCAGCTGACGGCGACAGTCAGGTATTGCGCGGCGACATGGAAAATCACCAGTTCGCAATATTTTATTTGAAGGATGGTAAAGTCGTTGCAGCGGATGCGGTAAATAGCCCGAAAGAATTTATGCTGTGCAAGCAAATGATTGGCAAACCTGCGGATGCAGCCAAATTAGCAGACCCAGAAACTGACCTAAAATCGCTGCTGGTGTGATTGGCTGAAAAACTTAAAAAGCTCAGCAGAGCAGATAAGAAAAAAAAGAAAAAGAAAGGGGACCGACAGCCCCCATTTTTATTGCGTATTATTAGCAAAACTATTTACTAACTTAGAGTCCGAGAACTTGCCTAGCAATAATGTTGTGCTGAATTTCCGAGGATCCACCCGCAATAGTATAGCCCCGATGATGGTAACGCCCTGACGCCACATATTCTGCCCAAACAGGCCCTACTGGACCGTCTTCCAAGTGGCTTGAGTCTCTGGGCAATGCCAAGTAGTCCACCATGCGGAACAACAACTCATCCTGAGCTTGGACTAACTCACTGCCTTTCAATTTCAACATACTCGGCTCAGCACCAATTTGAGTTCCGGCATCGGCTTCGGTCAAAATCCGCAGACTGGTTACCTCCAGCGCCTGCAGACGAATTTCTAGCGCACTCATTTCATCATGCACATCGCCCGGCAGATCAATACCGCGCTCAATTTGAGCCGCGAATACTTCACGTACATTACCGAGGATGCGCTTATTTTCTGCAACCCTAGACACCAACATTCGCTCATCGCCAAGCAAACTTTTCGCTACAGTCCAACCGCGATCTTCATCACCTAAACGCTGACTCATCGGCACACGCACGCTATCAAAAAACACCTGATTCCACAGACGCTTGCCATTAAATGCATACAGGGGCTCAACACTAACCCCCGGAGAAGAAAGATCGAACAGCACAAAACTAATGCCCTTTTGTTGCTGCACGTCGTGATTGGTGCGCACCAAACAAAAAATCCAATCGGCCGTTTCAGCGCCAGAAGTCCATATTTTGGAGCCCGTAACTAGATAGTCGTCACCGTCTTTATCTGCACGGGTACGCACACTGGCCAAATCCGACCCCGCATCAGGCTCGGAATAACCTTGGCAAAACCATAGTTCTGCATTGCGGATTTTCGGTAACCAGTCGGCTTTTTGTTCGACATTGCCATATTTAATAATGGCGGGACCCACCATATTGAAACCAAACCCGGACAATTGCGGCGCGTGATGGGCGCGGCACGCCACATCAAAAATGTGCCTCTGCACAAGATTCCAACCCGTACCCCCATGTTCCTCAGGCCACTGCGGCGCAGCCCAACCTCGAGCATTGAGTACTTTGGTCCAGTCGCCCAGCTCTTGTTTGGAGATGCTGGCGCCAAAGCGCACTTTATCCGCCACGGCTTTGGGCAAATTCTCACTGAGAAATTCCTCAACTTTAGTCTTGAAGGCTTCTTGCTCCGGTGTTAAGTCGAAACGCATACTCTGTCTCCCAATTTTCCCTGCAAGGGATATTACCCTGAATTGGTGCCAAATCTATCACCCTCCATCGGGCTCAACCTACCGATGTTAACCTTCACATAATCAAGACACGCAAAATGTATCCTGTGACGAGAAAAGCGAAAACTTCAAACTAGTGTTAATCTTCAGCTATGCAAAACACCACAATAGAAATCAGTAAAGAATATCTGCACTTTGCCGCCGCGCACTTCACCTTGTTCAGCGCAATCGAAAGAGAAAACCTGCACGGGCACAACTTTCAGGTGACCTTAGATGCAGACGCGCCTATGCAGGACGATGGCTTAACTTTCGACTACAACATCTTGAAGAAAGCTATTAAGCAATTGTGTGATGAATTAGACGAGCAAGTGCTCATGCCCACACACTCGCCCTATTTAGAAATAGACGAACAAGACGACTACACCTATATCGTCTTCAACGGTGAACGCATTCCGTTTTTGCAACGGGATCTCACGCTTTTACCCATTCGCAATATTACCGTCGAAGAACTGGCCCAGTACCTACTGGGAAAGTTACTCGAGCGCGGAGACATAAAAGCCCTAGCAATAGATCATATGTTATTGCGCTGCGCTTCCGGCGAAGGCCAATGGGCCAGTGCCAAATGGAGTGCTACCCAGTAACTTGCTACAAGGTAGGCACCAACAACTGAACTGGGAGGCCAAGCCGATTTAACCTGCTTTTGATTTATCTCTCTTTATTTGTCCGATGGGAATGTTATGAAAAATTTAGTTATTACTGGCGCCAGCTCCGGTATTGGCCAGGCAATCGCAGCCGCGTTCAATGCAGCTGGCTATAACGTCATCAATCTGTCTCGCAGACCTTGCCCAGAAGCGGGCGTAAGCAGCATCACCTGCGACCTTTCACAGCCTGGCTTTACCCAACAAATAGCAGCGCCGCTAACAGAACAATTAGATGGCATTGAAGAAACCGTACTGATCCATAACGCAGCGCTATTGGCGAATGACAGCGTTAGCACAACAGACTCAGATGAGTTTCGACGCATATTGGAGATCAACTTAGTTGCTCCCAACAGTCTGAATCAGCTACTAATCCCGCTTATGGCAAAAGGCTCTAGTATTCTTTACGTTGGCTCAACCTTGGGCGAGAAAGCGGTACCCAACAGCTTCAGCTATGTGACCAGTAAACATGCCAGCATCGGCATGATGCGCGCCACCTGCCAAGACCTAGCAGGCAGAGGCATACATACAGCGTGTATCAATCCCGGTTTCACCGACACAGAAATGCTGCGCGCACATGTACCCGAAGATGTGATGCCACAGATTGCAGCAATGAGTGCATTTGAGCGTTTAATTCGACCAGAAGAAATTGCCGAAACATTATTGTTTGCGGCTCAAAGCCCAGTCATAAATGGCGCCACAATCAATGCGAATTTGGGTCAAATAGAGCGCTAACCGCGCTCTGCTCAGTCAAACTTGCATGAAGGGCTTTTCAGATAAGGCCTTTTTGAAAAAGCTGATGTGATGACAGTACTTTCGTTTTTAATCGATATGTAAACGCTTACCCATACTCACCACGTCATCGGTGGCGTAACCAAGCGATTCATAGAGCGCCACAACGGCGGCATTTGATTTACGCACCTGTAAATTAATCTTTGGACAACCTATTTCATCTAACAGTTGCTCCGCAGCAGCCATCGTTAGGCGGCCATAAGACTTGCGGCGATGACTGAGGGTCATAGCCAAGTAATTGATCCAACCGCGATGGCCCTCATAACCGGCCATCACACTGGCAACCACCAAACCCTCAAACCCTCAAACCCTCAAACCCTCAAACCCTCAAACCCTCAAACTCACCGAGCAAAAATAGCTCAGGATTAACTACCAGCCTTCGTTCGCTATCATTACGCGGGTCATTGGCGGCATTGGTTAACCCGCAGGTAAACCAAAGCGCGACTACCTGATCAAGGTCCGATACTTCGTCGGATCTTATTTTCATAGTTGTCCCATTTTAAGGCTAAAAAAATTTACCTACAGCGGACACAACACTAAACACGACCTAAAAATCTAACCGGAACTTTCTACTTCTGGCGGCAAGTTTTGGCTACCGCCAAGTTGCTTTATATACACATATATGCGCGAATAAATCGCAACCTGCCAACCAAAGACTAGAGCTGACCCAACATAAATTCTTATCGTCGCTTCGTTACCAAACACATATTCGAGAAGTAAAAAGCACATTGCAAAAATTGGCAGTGCCAAAACTATTAATCTGACATTAACCACAAACCCAATCGACAAGTATCTGCCCAGAAAATCAATTCCATCGTTTGAACCATTTGCTTTAAACGCCAAAATTGTACCTAAGATGATGAGTGCGTTACTTGCACTAACAACTATATCCCAACCGCCCTCGCCTCTTAACTCCATGGGCGCATGTGTCAAGAACTCAACACCGATAGCGCCCAAGCCCAGGTAGATTAGCGCATAAATGAAACGATCTTTTTCTGGAGAGCGATCCGCTCGAATGTCTTCCTTTAATTTTTCTATATTCCAAAAGCACATCTATCCTCCGTCAGTGAAGTAGACTTTTTAGCTGAACTCAATCAGCCGCTGGACAAACTTTAGGCGGAAAAACGGTTAAACGAAGGTGAGCTACGACAAATGGCCGCGTATTCCATGCGAACGGCGGCAGATATCAGCTGCAGGAAAAAGGCAGCTCAAATGCAGCAACTCAAAACACAAAAAGCCGCGTAGTTGAGATGGTCGACTAAGATCTGTGCCTTGCCAGCACAGAGGTATTTTCTGACGTGCCCGCAACCCAAATGGATAGGGGCTTCTTACTTATCTGAAGCTTCCTCACCAGGTTTCAACCCGAGATACGGACGCAGATAAGCCACCGCAAGGTAAAGTGGCCCTGTATCTATTGCAGCAATCATTAGCTTAAAGACATAGCCTGACGCTATGTACACCATAAGCTGAGGCCATACCGGTAGGGTTGCATCTATAGGCAGCGCATTAGCGTAAAAGTGGGTGACCAAGATCACTGCCGTTGTATCAACAATTTGGCTGACCATAGTGGAGGCGTTATTTCTCAGCCAAAGATGCTTACCGTTGGTCAGGCGCTTCCAAAAGTGGAACAGTTTGACATCACAAAATTGCGCGGCGAGATAAGCGATCATTGATGCAGCAACAGCGCCAAAGGCCAGTTGGCGAACTTCAAAAAACACTGGTTCTCGCCCCGCTTCGTCCACAAATACTTGGCCAGTCACTGGGTCCATGCCACTGCCTGGCAAAATACCGCCAAGCCAGAGCAAAAAGACCACCCAAACATTTAGGAATAAGCCCACCCAAACCATATCTTGGGCTTTCTTTTCACCATATAACTCACTGATTAAGTCAGTGCATAAAAAGGTTATTGGGTATGGCAACACGCCCACAGCGACAAACATGGGGATTTCGAGGCCAAAGACATTGAAGGACAAATCTAAAAATCGACTGATGCCGAGTACGTTGAGCAATGCCAAAGTACCTAAAAACACACCGGATAGAATAAGAAAAACACGCTGCCTGCGTCTTTCAAAATCTAACGATATGTCAGTCGATTTATCCATCATGGCTCAGCCTATTTTTACTATTTTTTTTGACGCCCGCAATCAGCCTAACGCCGGTTGACTAACCATTCTTGATTTACGCAGTTGTCCAGACGGCCACCGCTCAGATATTTCACTATCAGCTCACCGCCCTTATAACGCATGTCATATACACTTTCTGGTGTAAAGAATGCAGAGTGGGGTGTAATCAACAACCGATGATTTATCCACTCTTCATCGGCTGCCCAGGCTTTAATCAATGGATGATCGGGGTTCGCTGGCTCTTCTGGCAACACATCTAAGCCACAGGCCTGAATCTTATCTGCCCTCATCGCTTCATAAAGACCATCAAGGTCAATGATCGGACCGCGTGCAGTATTGATTAGAATTAGTCCCGGCTTAGAGTGAGATAACACCTCGAAATTAATGAGCTTTTCAGTGCTCTGGGAAAGTGGCGCATGCAGGCTGACCACATCAGACTGCCCGAACAATTCTTCCAACGAGTGTACGCGACGAATACCAATAGATAACTCCGCACCGTTTTCTCGGTTAGGGTCATACATCACCACGTCCATACCAAATGCTTTTGCACGCAGCGCAGCCGCTGTACCAATACGCCCTAAACCAACCACACTAAACACACAGGCCGAAAGACGTTTACCAAATGGGTTTAATGCAGGACGCCAAAGACCTTTCGGATCTAGCTTAAGCTCACGCGTGTGGAAGGTGATGCCTTTCATCAGAGACAACATCAGCGCCATGGCATGGTCGGCTACTTCTTGAGTGCCGTAATCTGGCACATTACAAACGGGAATACCCATTTCCGCCCAGGCCCTGCTGTCTATGTTGTCGAACCCGACTTTAGGTGTGGCGAAAATTCTGCACTTGGTCATTTTTTCGCGGTATTCAGCGGGTATATCATTAACGCTAACCACCGCATCGCAGTTAGCCCACTGCTCATCAGTGACCTCAGTATAGCGTTCGGAAAATTCTGCGGTATTTTCGCCAACGCTAGATTCTTCAATTGCACGCCCATCAGGCCAGCGCATGGCAGGCCAAAGTATTCTAAAAGTCATATCTCCTCTCCCACAACAAAATAATTCGAGCTGATGATGTTACAGACCACTCAATGTTTCTGCTAGTAATGCCACACTGGCACGCAGCTCAGTTTCTTCAAGACCAGACACTCTTATCCGCGTTGCAATGAGATGGGTCATACCTAAGCGCTGCCTATACTCTTCAACTTGCTCACGCACATAGCTGGGCTCACCAATAATTGTCCAATCGTCCAAAGTCTCGCCATCGGCTAGGCGACTATTTTCGCTCTGTTCAGTCATAAGTTGACGCAGCTTTGCTGTCTGCTTGGCATCCTTACTGACAAAAACCGTGCGCATTAGCGGCACATCACTGGGCTTAGCCACACCCTCTTCTTCAGCAGATAACCTATGTTGAGCGTAGTTTTGCGCAAGCGTAGCCAAGCTTTCCATAGGCGAAGATAAATAAGGTAAACCTAACCTGCCGGCTTGAGCCAAGGCCTTGGGACCAAAAGCCGCCACCCAAATTGGTGGGTGCGGTTGCTGAATAGGCCGCGGATGCACTTCCACGGCATTGTCCGGATTGTCATCTAAGGTGATCCGGTGACCCATCCAACCCCGCTTCATTAGGTCTAATGTCCAAGCAAATATTTTACGCTTTTGCGCCACAGGCACATGGTGGGCACGCAGCATTTCCGGCGCATAGCCTCGACCAACACCCAGCATTAAACGACCACCACTTAAACGATCCAGTACAGCAACCTGTTCAGCTGCCTGTAAGGGATTCCGCAGAGTCAGAAGATAGGACGTTGTACCAAGTCGAATACTTTGTGTGGCACCAGCAATACTGGCCAGCAGCATCAGAGGGTCGGGGATAGCTTGAGGGCCAAAATGATTCTCAGGCACCCAAAGCGACTGATAGCCGCAAGCTTCAGCAAATTGCGCTTGGTCACACAAACTTGCCGCCGACATATCATGAAAGTTCCAGGGCGTAAGCCCCAAATGGAGAGGCGTAAGCTCTGAATGCTCAGAATAGTTTGCCATAGTCTCAGCCGAATTTTGCTCTTGAGGTTTGTCCGCCAATTTGGTGTCTCTTTTTTACCGGATATTAAAGGATTGGCATGAACAATTAAGTCCAATTAGTAACCGCTCGTACCCCTATTATTCTTCTTTTATAACAGTTCTTTTATAACCGCTCTTTTTACATCAATTCTTTCTCTTCCAGTTCTTTCGCTTCCAGCTCTTGCTAGTCCAACCCATCTTGGCATGGCTCTTTGCCCAGCGCTCTTTAGCGCTCTTGCTCTTGGTATTGCATCAAAAACATCGCTTGTATGGTGGCGCGTACCGCTGTGAGGTGCTGGAGGTGGGCAAAATCTTGATAAAGCGGATCATCTTTAAGCAGCAAACATTGCTCACCATCACCACACGCAAATTCCGCACGCACACCAAAGTTATTGCCTGCGACACCGTAAGAACCAAACTCTTCTTCATTTTTGGCGGGCTGCCAATACGAGGCCCAAGTTGCTGGAAAACCATTAATAGTCATTTCCACATGTCCTAGGGTTACTTCCGCTGTACGCCGAACCAACGTATTCATGGCAGTACCGATGTCAGATTTATCCAACAAATAGTGGGGCTCTAAGTCAGCACAATAATTGCCCAAAGCCCGTTGCAGACGCGGCACGTCCACCGCAAATTTATCAAAGCGATCAGAAAAAGAAAAACGCCACCAACGACCAGTAAACACCGGCACCACTTTGGCAGGAGATGTGACGTCTTGAACGTAACTGAGAGTACGACCAAACATACTTAGGCGCTGATGACGCTCATCTGAATCTGACAACTCGTCGAGTAGCGCATTAAAATGACTGTCAAAACGTGTATCAATCATGCCCAGTACAGGTTTCACCTCATCACCCATCGGGTTGTAGTAATTCCATCTAAACATGCGCACAAAGACGTTACTGCCAGCCTGGGCAACATTAGCTTTTACAATATAGCGAGTATCTAAGGCAGTGAGTCGCGCATCTGGCGCAAGGTCAGGCAAAGACTCACAGCGGCTCATTTGTTTCGCTGCAATAAATGTTATTTGCTGGTGAACATCACCCTCGTAGGCGAACGCAAGAGGCCCAAATGAGCCTAAATTAAACGCCGTAATAAGGAGGAATTTCTTCCAGAATATGAACCTGTTCATCGGTCTCCAGTTGTTCCAATAATTGCTGAATAGTTTGCCCTGTTCCAGGCCATTGAGTATTGGGAATAAGCTCACACGCTGGCTGCAAAACAAACAGCCTGTCAATGGCGCGAGGGTGTGGCAAGGTGAAATCTTCGCTATTGCGAACTTCATCAGCAAATAGCAGCAGGTCTAGATCTAATTCCCTAGGTGCATTGCGGATATATTGCTCGCGACGACCAAAATCATGCTCAATTGCCTTTAATCCACTGAGCAGCCCCTCTGGCGTTAGGTCAGCCTTAGGTTCAAAAATTACCGCGCAATTAATAAAATCGCCAGATTCGGGGGGACAGTTTACCGGTGATGTGCGCAATAGTCGCGAGCTTTTAAAAGTAGCAGGCAGCGCAAAATCTTGCAGTGACTCAATAGCAGCCACAACTGTGTCCGTTGAATCACCTTGATTTGAACCCAGACCGATCAAAACCATTGCAAACACCCTAATTTATTCTTTTGTTTACGGCGAGGTCTCACTGCAAACCTTATCGGCATACTACCACCTCAAGTGCCACGGCACGCTGATGGATTTGTTTAAAACACACCGCGTATTTAGCAACCATTAGATGCCCAACGAATAGCTACACGTCAGCAAGGTATAGCATTCCTTTGGCTGCTTTGGCACCATGCGAGACAGATATTTTAGAACAATTTGCGGGGACAGATCATGAAGGCAGCAGTACTTAGAGAAATCAATAAACCTTTAGTCATTGAAGACGTTCAATACGGCAACCCAGCGCCACGAGAAGTGCTAATCCGCACGGTATCAGCTGGCGTCTGTCACTCGGACTTGCATTTTCAAAACGGCTCTTACCCCTATCAATTGCCGGCTATTTTGGGGCACGAATCCTCAGGGGTTGTGGAAGCAGTTGGCTCTGACGTCACCTACGTCAAAAAAGGTGACCATGTTATTACCTGTCTCTCTGCATTTTGTGGACATTGCGAGCCATGCATAACGGGCCGTATGTCTCTATGCGCAGAACCTGAGCTGCAACGCGACGAAGATGCGCCTAGCCGCTTAGCAAAGAACGACGAGAAGATTTCTCAATTCCTCAACCTATCTTCCTTCGCTGAATATATGTTGGTGCACGAACACACCGTCGCAAAAATACGCGATGACATGCCCATGGATATTGCAGCCCTAATTGGCTGTGGTGTTACTACTGGCGTTGGCGCGGTTATTCATACTGCCAAAGTTGAGCCCGGCAGCACTGTCGCAGTAATTGGTTGTGGCGGCGTTGGCTTGTCTGCCATCAATGGCGCGGCCCTTGCTGGTGCGGCTCGCATCATCGCTATCGACATGGTGCCTAGCAAATTAGAGCTGGCGCGCAAATTTGGTGCCACTGACGTCGTCAATGCTTCTGAAGTAGACCCGGTGGAAGCCGTACGGGAAATGACTAAGGGTGGCGTTCACTATTCTTTTGAAGCCATCGGCTTGGCAAAGACAGCTCAGCAGTCCTTTAAAATGCTCGGCATGGGCGGCACCGCTACTATCATCGGTATGATTCCCGTAGGCACCATGGTTGAACTACACGGGCCAGAGTTCCTAATGGAGCGAAAGATGCAGGGCTCAAACATGGGTTCGAATAGATTCCGCGTCGACATGCCTAGATTTGTAGACTTGTACCTACAGGGTCGCCTGCATTTGGACGAGTTGATCTCGCGCAGAATTAAACTGGAAGATGTTAACGATGGCCTCGCGGCGTTGGAAACAGGGGAAGTTGCACGTAGCGTTATTATGTTCGACTAGACTTACTCGAATTGTCGAGAGCCGGCGCTATGCCGGCTTTTTTCTGTCTGCTTTTTCTGTTTACTAGCTTTAATTTGCGGCGGCTATTAGGAATGACTGGGCTTCCAAACCGCAGACCTGTCCTACAGCGTCTTTCTTTAAGGCTCCTCTTCGACGCCTATATTTAGCGTCCTCATTTAACGCATGATCACATCACCAAACTGACCATTACGATGAACCCGCAATAGTAATAGGCGCTTTTCTGCGCGCGCTGCGTCCCTCAACTTAGAAATGTTTTCCGTCGGCCGTTGATTTGTAGCGACAATAATATCGCCCCCGCGCAGGCCAAATGCGTAGGCTGGACTATTGCTATAAACTTCAACGACCAAAACACCCGCGGCTTTGCTCTGCTCATCAGGATTATGAAAATTTTGTAAAACCACTCCGCGCAAGCGTGGTGTTAAGCGTTGGCCGTCTACTTGTTCTTGATCGTCCGCGAAAATTTCTAAGGTAACGGTTTTTCGCTTACCCTGACGAATTACATCAACCTCTATTTCATCGCCAATAAACATAATGGCGGCTTGGCCAGCAAAGTCGGCAACTGTCGCAATCTGCTTATCATCCATAGCGACAATGACATCTCCAGGTTCAAGGCCTGCCTTCTCAGCAGAACTGGCAAGCTCAACGTCAACCACAACCACACCTTTAGGACGCCCTCCTGGAGACAGCACACCAAAAGCACTGGCCAACTCTCTATTCAGCGGCTGCACTATGGCGCCGACAAAACCACGGTTTACTTCACCTTTATCAATAAGCTGGTCGAGCACGGCGTTGACCATATTAGCGGGTATGGCAAAGCCAATACCCACGTTGCCGCCAGTAGGTGCAAAAATGGCAATATTAATACCCACTAAGTCGCCGCGCAAATCAACCAGTGCGCCGCCAGAGTTACCAGGATTAATCGGCGCATCGGTTTGAATGAAGTCCTCGAAGCCTTCAATACCTAAACCACTACGCCCTAAAGCACTAACAATTCCGCTAGTTACGGTTTGGTTGAGTCCGAACGGATTACCTATAGCAACAACAAAATCTCCTACTCTGACAGTGCCGCTGTCGGCATATTTAATATCGATAAGATCCTCCGCCTCGACTTGCAGCAAAGCTAAATCCACTTGAGAATCTCGGCCTATCAACTTGGCATTAAGAATTCGTCCATCAGCTAATCCAACACTTATCTCATCGGCGTTTTGCACCACATGATTATTGGTGACGATATAGCCATTGACAGCGTCGATGACTACGCCAGACCCGGCACTCTGCGTACGTCGATAACGCCGACGGCTTTCCGGCACATTAAAAAAGCGCCGAAAAAAGGGATCTTGCAGCAGGCGATTGCCTTCGCGAACCGTAGAGCGCGTGGCGATATTAACCACCGCAGGATTAATCCGCTCCAACATATCCGCAAGGCTAGGCAGTGGTTGATTAATGTCCGAATCACTTGACATTGAGAGCGGTAACGTGCCTACAGCTAGCAAAGCTGCAGGGGTTTTTGCCGCAGCTAGCACCGCGCTCGCTGAAAATGCGTTGACATATAAACAGGCAAAGACAACGCTAACAACGCCGAGGTATCGCAGAACCATTACATAACCTCCCAGTAGAAGACCCAAGAGCAAATCTTAGGTCATGAAAAAATCAGTCTGCTTTCTTAGCCGCAGCTTGGCTTGCTAGCACCGGACTAAAGCTCGCCACAAAGACTATCGCGAAAGCAAATATAGAGCAGGCCACAGCCGCCATATAGGGCCAAAAATACGACTGACCTGCACCAAAATTATCAAACGCCCAGCCAATAAAGTAGGGACCTACCGCCAAACCTAATACGCTTAAGGCATTTGCACGCGCAAATACTTTGGCATAAATACTGGTGGCATAAACCTCCGCCAACCACAGCGGTTGGGTCATCAATAAATTACCCACACTAAGACCAAAAACTCCAGCCGCCACAACGGCTAATGTGCCGCTTGGTGCAAGGGCAATGAAAGTTAAACCTAGGGCCTGGATGGACAAATTACTCAAAGCAAACCAGCGAATAGGAATACGTGAGACCAACCAGCCGCCAAAAAAGCGACCTGAAATACTACAAATAGATAATGCCTGCACGGCATAGGCGGCGTAGGTAAAGCCAGCTAAGGTTTCTACCCGACTATACAAATGCGCGATGCCTCCCACCTGCGCCGCCATAATCAAAATATAGGCACCTGCCAGCAGAACAAAGAAACGGCTGTTTACCGCCTTGGAAAATAAAACTCTATCAAAGCCGCCGTTGCTGATCTCGCCCACCGGACCAATTTGCGCATCCACCGCGGGTTTTTCTACCTGCCGAATAAACAGCGAAAGCGGCACAATAGAACCAATCAAAATCAAACCTAATATCGGCATCGTCTCTCCTAGGCCAATAGTGTTCATCAAGTAGGCCGAATAAGGTGTAAGCACAACGCCGCCCAAAGACAGACCAGTGGATGTCATGGCCAAAGCCATAGAGCGCTCTGGTCCTGGAAACCACTGGGTAATTAATGTCGTTGCGATAACAATTGAGATACCAGCGTTGCCAATGCCAAAAATTGTAAACAGTGCGTAGACCTGCCACAACTTAGTTGCCCAGCCTACCGCGCCTATGGCAATGCCTGACACGATAGCGCCTACAATCATCAAAGTCCGGACATTAAAACGGTTGAGCAGTTCAGCGACAAATAATCCTGCAATACCGCCGACTACAAAAAACAAACTGACCGCAAAAGAAATATCTGCCAACGGCACGTTGAGTTGGACTGCCAGACGGTTGATATACACAGACATGTTGTAAAAGCCCAGACCTGAACTGACGGTTTGCACCAACATCATGACCGCAACAATAACCCAGCCATAGTGACGTTTGCTGGGAGGCGATTCTTTAGAATGGGTAACTACAGACACGATATGGGCAAGCCTTGTATGGGTGATGCCGCTCGGGCTGGAGCGACACTATAGAATCAGCACTGCAAAACGTCTATCTTTGCACTCCGCTGCTAGCAGCACATTTGGCAACCGCTCATGCACCCGTCAAGGGCGCATTGGTTGGATCATATCGCTGAATAGACGGACTATATTTTCACTGGAGAGAAGTTTCATGGAGTTGAAGGACAAAATTATCGTAGTGACCGGTGGCGCAAGCGGCATAGGCCGTGAGATGTGTCGACGTTTCGCGAGGGAAGGTGCAAAAAAAGTCATCGTTGCGGATCTTAACGGCGACGGCGCAGCTTCAGTTGCGGCGGAAATTGGCGGCTTTTCCATGGCTGTGGATGTACGCAAGGAAACCGAAATAGTCGAACTGATCGACACTACCGAAGCGCAATTTGGACCCATCGATTTGTTTTGCTCCAACGCGGGCATAGGCATTGGCAAAAATATTGATGAACCCGATGAGGTTTGGCAGACCATTTGGGAGGTCAATACGATGGCCCATGTATGGGCAGCTCGCCACTTAGTACCGCTTATGATCGCCAGAGGCGGCGGCTACCTTCTCAACACTTCCTCCGCTGCTGGCTTACTCACCCAAATTGGTTCTGTCACTTATGCTGTCACCAAGCACGCAGCCGTAGCTTTGGCGGAATGGTTGTCTATTACTTATGGCGATCAGGGTATTAAAGTTTCGGTACTCTGCCCTCAGGCTGTAAACACACCGCTAGTTGCCGGGGGCGCAGGAGTCGCTGGCGTTGACGGCATGATCGAACCAGAAGTCGCCGTTGAAGCAGTAGTAGAAACATTGCGCGAAGAAAAGTTTTTAGTACTACCACACCCTGAAGTTGCGGAGTATATGAAGCGCAAAGCCGCTGACTATGACCGTTGGCTAAAAGGTATGCGTCGCCTACAAACTCAATACGTCGAAGACTAATACACTGGCACGTTGAGCCAAGCTCAACTCCTCGAACGCTAATGCATCGAGGAGTTGAGATAATTGCTAGGTTTTATCCAGATAGCCATTCAACCGCAGTGCTTCAATAAGACCCGTTAGAATAAGATCTGAAACCACATGATCAAACAATTGCTCTTTATCAAATAGGTGCGCAAAGCCACCTGTAGCAATAGTCAGTGGAGGATCGTCAGCAAAAACTTCAGCAGTGATTCTACTGGTCAATTCTCGCACCATGCCCACATTGCTCCAGTACAAACCATTCTGAATACTTTCAATAGTGGTTTTGCCAACCGAGCGCTTTGCCGGCTTAATTTCCACCGAAGGTAATTTGGCCGTTTTCGCCTCTAGTGCTTCCATAGCCAAGCGCACGCCTGGAATAATGTTGCCGCCCAGAAATACACGGTCTTTAGAAATCGCGCAGACAGTAGTGGCAGTACCAAAATCAATGACTATTAAATTGCGACCCGGGAACATTTTTACCGCACCCATGGCATCAGCAATTCTGTCACTACCCACTTCCTTGGGGTCTTTATAGTCGATCTTTAAGCCTGTTTTTAATCCAGGGCGCAGTACCATAGGCTCTAAATCGAAATACTTTTGGCAACAAGACCAAAGGGTATAGTTCAGCTCGGGCACTACTGACGATATGGCTATAGTTGCAATATCTTCTGGCGCTATGCCATTTTCACGCAATGCCCCACGCAGAAAAACGCCGATCTCATCCGAAGAACCACGAGCGGTGGACGCGTAGCGAAACTGAATAACCAGTTTTTCTTCTTCAAATACACCACAAAAAATTTGGCTGTTGCCAACATCAAGTACAAGAATCATTTTAGAGTTTCCTTTAAACCTTTAAATTTTTTGGAATGTAAACACCATCATTGTGAAATGCCCGCTACGGATGAATCTACGGCTGAGAAATTTTCTTCTAAATTTTCTGGCACCAAATTATCTATAAGACGCACGCTGCCGCCCTGGGATTCAATTTCTATGGCACCAAACCTACGGCCGCACTGGGTTTTGATATAGGAGACACTGCAACCCAATACCTGCAAGGTGGTAAGCGCCTCTTCATCTGAGCCAGAGCGATATAAAATTTCGTTAAAACGGCCTGCCACACTGCGGGCGGCTGAGTCCAAACGACGATTACGCGACGAAATAGCAAGACCATCTTTTTCGCGTAGGGTGTCACAGCCAATAATCTGGATCGGCAAAAATAATCCCGCGCACATATCCTTAATCAAAAGATATTGCTGATAGTCTTTCAGACCAAAATAGGCTTTCTCAGGTTGGACCAAATTTAACAGTTTGAGCACTACTGTGAGCACACCGGTAAAGTGCCCAGGTCGGTCGCTGCCGCACAAATCGCGACTAAATATTTCTTCCTGCAATTGAAAACGAAAATCATCCGGGTACATCTGCGCATAGTCTGGCATCAACACCAGATCTACTCCCACGGATTCAGCAAGTTTAAGATCTTGTTCAATGCTGGAGGGGTAATTTTGCAGATCTGCGCTGTTATTGAACTGGGTAGCATTAACAAAAATAGACAGCACCGTGAACTGATTTTCGGCAACGCTCCTGCGCAGCAGCGACAAATGGCCCTCGTGCAGCGCACCCATAGTGGGAACGAACCCCACACTCTCATTTTGCTCAGAACGAAGTTGTTGCCACTGGTCGAGGTCTGTCACCAGTCGCATCAGTAAACTTCTTCGCAATTAGGAAAGCGCCTTGCAACTACGTCACCATGAAAATTGTTTACCGCGTGGGTGAACTGGTCGAATCCATTCATATAGTGGCGCAAGAATTTCGGCTTAAAGGCCTGTTGCATACCCAGCAAATCCTGCAGCACCAAAACTTGACCGTCTGTATGCGGCCCGGCCCCAATACCAATTGTGGGAATATCTAACGCCTTACTAATACGATCGCCCAAACCTTGCGGAATGCACTCAAGCACCAGACTAAAGCAACCTGCTTCTTGCAGCGCCATGGCATCGTCGAAAATTCGCTGGGCGTCTGCATCTAAACGACCCTGAACTCTATGCCCACCCAGACCTTCAACAGACTGAGGCGTGAGGCCCAAGTGGCCCATCACCGGCACACCGGACTCAACAATATGCGCAAGCAGGGGTAACTGCCCCGCGGCTCCTTCTATTTTTATCGCATTGTTACCGGCCTGCATTAAGGCGCCCACCGCATCCATTACCTGACCAAGACCCTTACGCGCGGCCAAAAACGGCATATCGCCAACAATAAACTTGTTTGGTGCGCCACGTTTCACCGCAGCAATGTGAGTGGCCATCATTTCGATTGTTGCGTGTACTGTGCTGGGGAAGCCGTGCATGACCATGGCTAGGCTGTCGCCAACCAGTAACGTGTCTACACTAGATTCGGCCAAAATTTGTGCCGACCAGTAGTCGTAGCAAGTGACCATGGAAATTTTTTCGCCCGCCACTTTACGTTGACGGAATGTTTGGATTTTCATTGTTCACCCCCGATAGGGAGCTGCAATGCATAGCATCGTTGCGCTAGATTTCGCATTTTTTTACCTGGGTACCTGTCCGCAAGCGGATCAAGTCCTTGTTTTGTACTGCTTATATCTCTAAATCTGAGGATCTTAAGATTGCCCTTGAGTATCCGTCTTCGCCAAGCTCGTAGCAAAAAATTGACTGAGTTGGTGTCCGTTCGAAGCTCAAGTAGAAATTACTATAGGCTTAACTAGATGTCGATAGCCCCAGCCACGTCTTTAGGCTGAGTAGAATTAGGCTCACTGGGTGAAGAGCCCGCGCGGCATTTTAGATATGATAACCGTTCATAGTCACAACCGCTTTACCCACTACCTCTCGTTGCTCGAGCAAGCTCATAGCTTCAACGGCGTTTTCTAAAGGTAACGCATGGCTAATGTAAGGATTGATCTCGCCCGCCTCAGCCATGGCATAAAGGCGCTGAGTGTTTTCACGTCCCTTGACTGGGTCTTGACGCCCGTACTCACCGGCGCGCACTCCAATGACAGAAATTTGCTTAATCAGGATTAAATTAACTGGCGCTTGCGGCCAGCGTCCGCTGGTAAATCCAATACTCAATATGCGACCGCCCCAATTTATGCAGCGCATACTTTCATCAAAAACATCGCCGCCTACTGGGTCATAAATAACGTCTGCACCGCGGCCGTCGGTTAACTCCTTTACGGTGTCGCGGAAGCCACCTAAGCCGCCATTCTCCATGGTGTAGTTAATCACATGATCGGCACCACGCGATGCAACCACCGCTAACTTATCGTCGCGCCCACCCGTGGCAATCACCTTAGCGCCAAAGTGCTTACCTAAATCTACAGCGGCCATACCAACGCCGCCAGTAGCGCCATGCACAAGTAAGGTTTCTCCTTGCTCAAGATAACCGCGGCGGTGCAGTGCAACGTAGGCGGTTAAGTAGGCTGTCTGGTAAGATGCTCCCTTGGCATAACTCATGCCGTTGGGCAGCGGTTTAACTTGAGATTCATCTACCACCACCGCCTCGGCAAAACCGCCGTAACGCATGCCGACAATTACCGCATCGCCTTCTTTAAAACTGACACCGGGGCCACACGCTTCAATATCGCCAGCAGCTTCGCCACCCGGCGCAAACGGTAGCGGCGGTTTAAATTGATACTTGCCCTGAATCATTAGCAAGTCGGGGAAGTTAACCGCACAGGCTTTGAGCCGTATGCGCACCTGACCTGGGTCAGGCTCCGGCAGCTCAATTTGCTGCAGCCCAACACTGCCAATATCCTCTGAGATCTCTTCGCAGATTATGGCGTTAACTTGCATTTTTCTGACTCAATTGTGTTGGCTCAATAGTTGCTTTAACGCACGCTTAGTCAGGACTTTCACTAAGTGGGCGCGGTACTCGGCCGAAGCATGTATGTCGCTGTTAAACCCAGCATCAGGCACTTCAACATGATCCAAAACATCTAAACTCAAATTTTGCATAAGCTCGTTTTCAATACATATTGCGCGACAGGCACAGGGACCAGCGCCGGTAATACCGACACGAATTTTGCCCTGAAAATCTGCGACCAAGGCACCGACCACCGCATATCCAGAAGCTTGATTGCGAAATTTTGCATAGGCTGCTCTATCAGGCAGAGGAAATTCAATTCGGGTAATCAACTCACAGGGTTGCAGCGCCGTTTCAAAAAGGTCGAGAAAAAAGTCATCGCCAGCAATGCTTCGTGACTGCGTTACAACAGTGCCACCCAAAGCAACAAGCGCTGCCGGATAGTCTGCTGCAGGATCGCTGTTAGCGATGGATCCGCCAATTGTGCCTCTATTACGCACCTGATTGTCCCCGATGGTTGCAGCCAACTGAGCCAGTACCGGCAAATGCTGCGCAACTAATGGGTGTGAGGCCACCTCGTTGTGCGTAGTTAAGGCGCCAATACTCAAGCCTTTATCACTCAGCGCAACACCTCTCAGCTCGCCGATCGCAGATATGTCTATCACATCAGTAGGCGCGGCCAGGCGCTGCTTCATGGTTGGAATAAGAGTCATACCGCCGGCCAAAAATATCGGATCATCGGCGCTCCTAAATAACTCTAGCGCCTGATCTAATGCAGCGGGCTTGTGGTAATCGAATGAATACATTTGTTGTAAAACCTTTTACCTGAAAATGGGCCGTATACAGCTGACTTGCTTTCTAAGCCTTATCGGCCACTGACTCAATGGCGCTGACAATATTGTGATAACCGGTGCAGCGACAGAGGTTACCCTCTAGGCCTTCGCGGATTTTTTTTCGATCTAAATTTTTTTCATGCGTGACAAGGTCTATCGCCTGCATGATCATTCCCGGGGTACAAAAACCGCATTGCAATGCATGATGCTCGCGAAAAGCACTTTGCATGGGGTGAAGATTATCAACTTCGCCAATCCCCTCAATGGTAACCACTTTAGAACCTGCAACCTGAAGCGCTAGGACCGCGCAAGACTTCACGGCGCGTCCGTCCAAATGCACAGTACATGCGCCACACTGCGATGTATCGCAACCTACATGCGCGCCAGTTAACTGTAGGTTTTCGCGCAATACAGTGACCAACAAAGTATTAGCCTCAATAGCAACTTCGTGCAGTGTATTATTTACGTCGATTTTAATTTTCAGAAAACGCTCCAAAACCCAAAAAAGCACCTCAGCGGCTTTTAAAGAGTCACAAATATTTTTTAAATAGCCAGTACCATGGCTAAGATCAACACCACAAACGCGGTACCCCATATAAATAACATGCCATCGTTAGCACGTTCGATATTGCCATCTGCATCTTTTTGCGGTCCGGTAGCTGGTGACGGCTGCCCGCCTTGTAGCTGTTGCTCAAAGGCAGAGAAAAAATCATCTGACATTTTGCGTGCAGCGCTGTCCACTAGCCTGCTGCCTACTTGAGCCAACTTTCCCCCAACTGAGGCGGTGACTGCATAAGTTAGATCAGTCGCGTGCTTTTCTTCTTTTGCAAAAAGCGCAACTTTAGCCTCGCCTTTGGCCACCCCTGCACCGCCCTTCACTTCACCTTTCAGCGTATAGCTGTTTGGCGCTTGAATATCTTCAAGCGAAATATTCACTTGGAATGTGGCGTTAACCGGCCCCACTTTGGCTTTCACCGAAGCGGAAAAGTTACGCTCATCTATTTGCTCAATAGATTGACAGCCGGGAATACAGGCAGCCAATACATTGATGTCATTGAGTCCTGCCCATACTTCTTCGATAGGGCAAGAAATTTCATAGGTTCCACTTTGTTCCACAACTTTCCTTAAACAACTCAAACAATAATTGTAAGCGGGGCAACGAAGCCCCGCTTATCCACAACATTTTCTCACGCCTAGACTGGCTCGCCTAATGCGCGAGCACGTTCAAGACGACTGGCTTCGTCATCAGCCAAAAAGCGCGTAGCCAACAGCAACATAACAATACTTAAAGCAAAAGGCGCCAAGCCCCAAGCCATAGCCGTCTGCAAAGCAAATTTGCTCTCAGTGCCTGCTGCTATGTAAAGGTCACTAAACTGTCCAATTAAGAATGGGCCTAAAGCCAAACCTACAAAGGTATTCATCAGCAAGTAATACGCGGATGCTGTTGCACGCATTCTAGGCATTACCAAGTCATTGGCCGTACTCGCTGCACAACCTATCCACGCCGGAGAAATGACACTGAATAGGAACGAGTAGAAGTAGGCTGCAGCAATACTTTCTGTATACAAAAAGCCAAATATGCACGGCACGGCAAAAAACGGAATAATCAGTCCAACATAAAGTCGTGCGTTGACATATTTAGTTTTGAAATAGTCGGCCAAAATGCCACCTAAAACAATGCCGATAAAGCCGCCGATAGCGGAACCCATGCCTAAGTACAAACCCGCATCTGCAATACTTTCGCCATGAAAGCGCTGCATAAACGGTGGCGACCAAAAGCCAAGGCCATAGGTCACAAACGAGATAGCTGGGAAACCAATAGTCGAGAATATGAAGGCTTTAGATTGGAACATCATGCCAAAGCATGCAGGGTCCGTAAGCTTGAGGTAATGAATCCATGTAGCGGTGATATACACACCAATGCCCAGCGCAATCCATTGCAGCAGAGTAGGCATTAAGAGATATAGAGCATAAAAAAGTAGGCCTATCAGGGTTGCCACAATCAGATTTATGACCACTGCTCTAATACCGCCAGCGACGTAAAGGCTGGCTATTGAAAAGCCTGGAAGAACGCTCATTAGCGACTTACCGGCAGCCTGAAATGGTGCTGGATGCGCGGGGGTTAGAATGCCTTCACTGGCACCCTTAACAGGTTCACGCAGAGTCCAAACCCAAATAGCCATAAATATGCCTGGAAAACCCACAGCAAGAAACGCAGCCTGCCAAGCCTTAATGCCCAATGGAGCCAAGGCGGGGTCTGGATACCAACCATGCCAGCTGTGGACAATTGCGCCACCGAGAAACAGACCAATACCCGAACCAAGGTAAATGCCACTTGAGTAAATGGCCAACACGGTTGCTCTGACTTTCGGCGAAAAATAGTCTGAAAGCATGGAGAAGGCAGCTGGAGTAGCACTGGCCTCACCTACGCCTACACCAAATCTACAAAACGCTAGACTGCCAAAATTCTGAGCGAAGCCAGACATTGCTGTCATCAAACTCCAAAACGACAAGCCCATGGAAATTAATTTTTTCCGGTTCCACATGTCCGCCAAGCGACCAAGGGGAATACCAAAGACCGCATAAAAAACAGCGAAGGCAGTGCCGTACAAAAAGCCAATTTCAGCATCCCCAATGCCTAAATCAGCTTTAATCTCTTCGGCCAGAATCGACAATATCTGCCGATCAATAAAGTTAAATATGTAAACTATGATCAGCACGAACAAAACGTACTTGGCATACCGAGCACTCGATGCTTGCTCGGCCTCTGCGGCTTGTTGCTCCGCAAAAATCACGTTCTCAACCTCTTCACTCTCGTTCCGATCCAACTAGATTCTCCCCATTCCAATGTTCTAATACGGTAAAACTTTGCACATCGTTGCGCGTAAGTTTGGTTAATTGTGTAACCGGCTGACCCATGGGAATCATCGCGGCAAAAGCCATTTCTTCAGGCACACCAATAAGCTCACGGAGCTTGTCTTCCTGCCCAGCGGCAAAGGTAGTTAACGTGCCGCCCAAACCCTCGCTTCGAGCAGCAAGCAAAATATTCCAGACAAAAGGGTAGATTGATGCGCCGGAAATCACACCTACCCGATCTAGTTCGCTGTCAAAAGACGCCACTACAGACAGGTCAACAAAGACTAACAAGATAACCGGCGCTTGGGTCAAATTGTCGAGCATTTGTTGCGGAACTTTTGTGTTGGCGACGTCTGCGTCACTGACCTGGCTAGGATTGATGGTATTGTAGGGTGCTTCACCGGCCTTAACTTGTGCCACATAACGCTGCATGCCAGGACGCATTATGTCTGCTAACCCTTGGCGAGTTTCGTTGTTGCGTACCACAACAACTTTCCAACCCTGGCGGTTGCCGCCGCTTGGCGCAAATCGCGCGTTGTCCAAAATACGCTGCAACATGAAGTCAGTAACCGGCGCGTCAGTAAATTCTCGCGCAGCAAAGGTAGTGCGCATCACTTCGTATAGTTCCATTAACTTTGTCTCTCCAAAATTCTTCACCTGCAACGAGCTAACTCATTGCCTTCACTGGGACTAATGCCTAGTAAACACATGCAGCTCATCCGCCAGTAAACTCTTCCCAAGCCACTTTCCAGCGATAATTGCCTAGGGCATTTCCCCAGAGGGCGTCGCCCGCGGTGTCGGTCACAAAGGCAAATAACTAACCGAAATGTGAGATAGAACCATAGCCCATGAACACCGCCGGGTGAATCATTTCCGCTCTAAACTGACGGCTACCCCACATTAATAAGGGTTAATTATGCGACACTAGAAATCTAAAACCCTAAATTCTCGAGCACTTCTAAGTCCCATGGCAAATACGCTTTTGTTCAACAAACCCTACGACGTTTTGTGCCAGTTCACAGACGATCAAGAACGCCAATGCCTTGCTGATTTTATTGAGTTGCCCGGGGTCTATGCAGCGGGCCGTTTAGATCGCGACAGTGAGGGGCTATTAGTGCTGACCGATGACGGTGCACTGAATCAAAAGATCACCCACCCGGGGCGTAAGATGAGTAAGACCTACTGGGTACAAGTAGAGGGTGCGCCGGAGGCGGCAGACCTGCAGCCGCTGTCTGACGGCATGGTATTGAAAGATGGCCTTTGTCTGCCCGTACGCTGGGCTTTTGGCCGGCAACCTCACGAAACTATAGACGTATGGCCGCGCCAGCCGCCTATTCGTCAACGCAGAAATATACCCACCACCTGGCTAACATTAACTTTGAATGAGGGTCGAAACAGACAGGTGCGCCGTATGTGCGCAGGCTTAGGCTTTCCTGTTTTACGTCTTATACGCTATAGGGTTGGGTCTTGGACAATAGATGGTATTGCCCCAGGAGAATCTGTCGCAGTTTAGTTCTTTTATTAAGCCTTCTTTACATTTGTGGCTCTGAGGGCATCTGACCAGCGAACGCTAGTTGGGATAACGCTTTGCGTCGACTAGGTACTTCGCGATCTTGTAGCGGTTGCGACAGGTTTTTTTTATCTCCAGGAAGCCCTATTGCAACCATTGCCTGTAGCTTATAAACCTCTCCTAAATTCAATACCGCAGGTGCCAGATCATGCTCCACCCCCCACATCGCGTGGGTCACCAAGCCCATGCTTTGCGCCTGCAGGGCAAAACTCATCCAAGCACTGCCGGTATCAAAACTATAAGTTGGTGCTGGCGCGTTGTTATGTTCGAAAGTAGTTCGCGCAACAATAGCCACCAAGGCGCCGGCATCCTTAGCCCAGGCTTGATTCATATCCATAATGAGATCAAACATTGGCTGCCACTGGGGAGTGCCACGTAAGCCGTAAACAAAGCGCCAAGGTTGAGAGTTAAAACAGGAAGGGGCCCATCGAGCAGCTTCAACTAGCTGCTCTATCTCGCCAAGAGTGACAACGTCGCCACTCATGGCTCGAGGAGACCAGCGGCGGATAAATTGACTATCCGCTTCGGCCTCAGGGCTGCGGGTGAGTAAACCGTCTGTATCTAATGTGGACATAATCTTTCCCCACCCTGACTAGCCGGTATCGGCTAGTCCTATGCCTATGCCTATGCCTATGCCTATATTACGATCTCAAATTAGGTTTTAAACTCAGCAACTACCGCTGCAATAGACTGCTTAGCATCACCAAACAGCATTCGCGTGTTGTCACCAAAGAATAATGGATTATCTACGCCAGAGAAGCCTGAAGCCATAGAACGCTTAAGTACAAACACTGTCTGCGCATAGTCCACATTGATGATAGGCATGCCGTAAATTGGGCTGTTCTCATCGTTCCGCGCCGCAGGGTTAACTACGTCGTTGGCACCGATAACTACAGCCACGTCGACTTTGTCTATGCGTGGGTTGATATCTTCCATTTCAACCAATTGGTCATATGGCACATTAGCTTCAGCCAACAGCACGTTCATATGTCCGGGCATACGCCCAGCCACTGGGTGAATCGCGTAAGTCACTTCCGCACCATTCTTTTCTAGCAATTCACCCAACTCTCGCACGACGTGCTGAGCTTGCGCTACTGCCATGCCATATCCAGGTACAAATGTAACCGACTGAGCCGCTTCAAGAATAAGAAACGCATCTTCGCTGTTAATTGGTTTGACTTCGCCTTCAACCTTCGTTGCTTCCTTGACTGTACCAAAACCGGAAAACAGTACGTGCCCCAGCGAGCGATTCATCGCCTTACACATAATATTTGTCAAGATAATGCCGGCTGCGCCAACCATCGAACCTGCAACAATCAAAATGTTGTTATTAATTGCGAAACCAGCGGCACAGGCTGCTAAGCCCGAGTAGCTGTTAAGCAGTGAAATAACCACGGGCATATCTGCGCCGCCAATAGGCAGCACAGCCATCACCCCGAAGATAAGCGCCAACGCAATAACTGCGTACAAGTAGGGCGATTCTACAGAAGGTTCTAAACAGAACATCACTGAACAAACGACGATTGCGACCAAAATCAGAGCATTAACAAAACGCTGAGCGCCAAACACAACTGCCGCCGAGTTGATCACTTCCGACAATTTACCCCAGGCCAAGATACTGCCACTAAAGGTCATACCGCCGATCAAAATAGAGATCAAAATGGTAATGTCAGTAAAAGTAGTGTTGCCTACATTGTACAGCGCTGCCCAACCGACCATTAAGCTGGCTATACCGCCAGAACCGTTAAACAGTGCAACCATTTCAGGCATGCTGGTCATTTCAACTTTCTGCGCTGTGATTGCGCCTATTAGTGAGCCAACTAAAATGGCGCCAATGATCCATTCCCAAGGGAGGATGTTTTCGTTGAACAAGGTCACAACTACAGCAATTAACATGGCTATAGATGAAAGTTTGTTACCTTTAACCGCAGTAGCGGGAGAGCCCAGCTGCTTCAGACCAAAGATAAATAGAGCAGCAGAAACCACATACCATAAGTTAATAATTTCTAAGCTCATGATTTGCCTCCACTGGGATCAACATCTTTCTTTTTGAACATGCTCAGCATTCTGTTGGTCACCATATAGCCGCCAACCACATTAATGGTGGCAAACATAACCGCCGCTGCGCCCAAAATGGTCGCCAGCATGTCAGTGCCAGAACCGGCAGAAATCAATGCACCCACAATGGTGATCCCAGAGATCGCATTGGCGCCAGACATTAAAGGTGTGTGTAAGGTCGCAGGCACCTTAGAAATCAATTCGAAGCCCAGGAATATGGACAACATAAGTATCAACGCTAAAAAGACAGCATCCATGGTTACGCTCCGCTATATATGTTTTTGATGGTCTCGTTAACCACAGCGCCATCACGAGTAATGACACAGCTTTGAACGATCTCGTCTTCAGGGTCTAAAGTCAGCTGCTTTGCTTCTTCGTCCCAAAATTCTTGCAAAAAGTTAACCAAGTTATTGGAGTACATTTCGCTGGCATTGCGTGCCACTTCGCCAGGCAAGTTACCCTGACCGATAATTTTTACGCCGTTGATTTCAACAGTTTCGTTGAGCACAGAGCCTTCGACGTTACCGCCGGTCTCTACGGCCATGTCAACAATTACGCTGCCAGGCTGCATAGATTCGATCATATCGCGGTCAATCAACTGGGGCGCTGGACGGCCAAATAACTGCGCAGTGGTAATCACCACATCAGATTGACTGATAATTTGCTTTTGTCCTTCGCGTTGTATTGCCATTTGCTCAGGGGTCAAGGCCTTAGCGTAACCCTGGTCAGTTTGGCCTGTGTCGCCCAAATCTATCTCAACAAACTTGGCACCCAAAGACTGCACTTGCTCGGCAACAATCGGGCGCGTATCAAAGGCCTCAACCCGCGCACCAAGGCGCTTGGCTGTGGCAATGGCTTGCAAACCCGCAACACCCGCGCCAATAACAAAGACGCGCGCTGGTCTGATGGTGCCTGAAGGCGTCATCATCATGGGCATAATCTTAGGCGAATGGAAAGCTGCTTGGATCACCGTCACATAACCTGCAAGGTTTGCCTGGGAAGACAGCGCATCCATCTTTTGAGCTCGAGTGCTGCGAGGCACCATTTCCATTGAAATAGCGGTAGCACCCTGAGTTGCGAGGGACTCTACAAGAGTTTTTTCATTGAACGGGTCAAGGAAGCTTATGGTGATGGCGCCGGACTTCAACATGCTTACTTCCGCAACGTCTGGCTTGCGCACACAGATAAGTAAATCTGCTGCTGCAATGACGTCGTTGCGCTGGGCAATAGTGACACCGGCGTCAACGAATAAATCATCACTGAAGCCGGATGCTGCACCAGCACCACTTTCCATGCTTATGGAAAAGCCGATTTTAATTAATTTACTAGCGTTAGCCGGCACCAGTGCACATCGCACTTCTCCAGGCCAAGTTTCCTTCGGCACTCCAATTTGCATAAAGCCCCCTAAAATTTGATTTATAATAGTGTGTCGAAGAACTGCATTTGCTCTGCGGCACTCTTTGACAGCCTTTCTCATGCCTAAGTCTACTCAATTAGTAGATCCACCAGCATGCTCGCGGGCCGCAAGTTACCAGCACATCCAAGTGAAGAAAATGGAATAACTCACAAGCAATACATTCCATTTAAGAATTTATCGAAAATGCCGCAAAAGTACACCACGAGAGAATGCAAGCCGGTCGCTCAGGCCGGCCTTAGCAAAGAAAATCAGCAGCCTGAGTTCAACGAAGCTACCAATCACCCTGAACCTCCAAAGCAAAAATCCTTATCGATCCTTGCATATAAAGCCAAGGGTTCCCACAATCTGGTCCACCAAAACAATTAGCCTGCCTACTGGACCTAAGTAGTCGGCCGCAACGAGTAGTCGAAGGATATGGCGCGTAAATCAATCTCTAATAAAGCAGCACTGACAGCCGTTATCAGCGCGTTTGTTATCGGTATGTTTGGCACCCTGGCTGTCAGACCAATTAATCCGGCGGCCGTCGGCCCAACCGAAAAAGGCACTGCTGCCCAAGTACGTCTGAACTGGCGTGTGCCTATCGTCTTTCCTAGGACTATGCCTGTACTTGGAGAAAACCCCGTTTACTTAGCAAAGGTGATTAATCAAGCCAGTAACGGCGCGGTCAAATTTAATCTATTTGATCCTGGAGAAATTGCCCCAGCCTTTGCCATTACCGATGCAGTAAGAGATGGCAAGGTGCCTGCGGGGTACACGTGGCTGGGTTATGACCAAGGCAAAATTCCGTCCTCGCCACTAATCTCAGCGGTTCCCTTTGGCATGGAACCTTGGGAATACAGCGCATGGTGGTATGAAGCAGGCGGGCGGGAACTGACTGAAAATCTCTATGTGGAACACAACTTGATGCCCCTCTACTGCGGCATGACCGGGCCTGAAACCGCCGGCTGGTTTAGGCAAAAGATAGAGACACTGGAAGATGTTCAGGGCCTGAAAATCCGCTTTGCTGGGCTTGGCGGTAAAGTCATTGAGCGCTTGGGCGCAAGCGTTACCATGATTCCTGGCGGCGAAATATTTCAGGCACTGGAGAAGGGCGCAATTGACGCAACGGAATTTGCTCTACCTATTGTTGACCAATCCTTAGGCTTCAATAGAGTCGCAAAATTCAATTACTACCCAGGCTGGCACCAACCCTTTACCGCCTCGCATTTGGTGGTTAACCTGAAAGTATGGCATCAGCTTTCTGTCGCTGATCAAACATTAATTGAAATAGGTTGCACCGCCGCAGTAACGCGCAACTTGGCTCAAGCCGAAGCATTGCAGGGCGATGTGATTGCAGGATTTGCGGACATCGGCGTTTCTGCAGAAATACTGCCCGAGGCACTGTTACGAGAATTGAACCGCGTAGCTGATGAAATCCTCGATGAGGAAGCCGCTAAAGATGAAGATTTTGCAGAAATTCTCGCGTCCCAAAGAGCCTTCCGTAGCAGCTACGCCGAATGGAAATCTCGCGCTTACCTGCCTAGAGACTTTTAATGCGCGTCGACACTCTGCCCCATACCTATTTATCTAAACTCATAGACAATTTTGTCCAGCGTATTGGCCAAACTTTGTCTTATATATGGCTAGCACTGTTATTTGTCATCGTCATCAATGTGCTGTTGCGCTATTTGTTCAGCGAGGGACGAATAGAATTAGAAGAACTGCAATGGCATTTATATTCCATGGGATTTTTGCTCGGCATGAGTTATGCCTATCAGGCAGATGTGCATATCCGCGTAGACGTTTTACACGAGCGCTTTACCCCGCAGTTGAGGGCATGGATTGAACTGTATGGCGTTTTGCTTTTCCTACTGCCCTTTATAGCCCTAATCCTTATTTACAGCGTGCAATTTGTCTCGTCATCTTTTTCAGTCGGTGAAGTATCGCCCTCGCCCGGCGGGCTGCCCTATCGCTGGGCCATTAAGGTAATACTCCCAATAGGTTTTGCATTGCTGCTTTTGACCGTTTTCGCGAGGCTAGTCAGGGTCTGGTACTTCCTTTTTATCGATGACCAAGTGAGCGGTAATGAGAGCGAAGATGAAAGACCTGCGCGCCTAACAACAGGCAACTCTCACACAGAGGAAACACATGGCAGCTAATGAAGTTCTTGCAGTGATGATGTTTGTGAGTTTCATCGCCTTAGTGTTCACCGGATTCCCAGTAGCCTGGCTGTTGGGCGGCTTGGCAATTTTCTTTAGCGCGTTAGCTGTAGTTCTGGAAGCGGACTTCAATTTGGCTATTGGCATGGACTGGAATTACACATCGCTGAGCGTAGAGCGCATATGGAATGTCATGGAAAACTGGGTCATGGTGGCCTTACCCATGTTCATTCTCATGGGCCTTTTACTCGACCGCTCAGGTATTGCCAACCAGCTGATGATTAGTTTTGCCCGTTTGTTTGGCGGACTGCGCGGGGGCTTAGCCCTAGCCGTGACAGTGATTGGCCTTTTGCTGGCAGCCACTACCGGCATTATTGGCGCGTCCGTTGTGCTACTGGCACTACTCGGTCTGCCGGTGATGATGCAGCAGGGTTACGACACATCGTTTGCCGCTGGCACCGTTTGCGCAGTGGGTACCCTAGGCATACTTATTCCGCCCAGCATTATGTTGGTGCTTATGGCTGATCGCATGTCTATGAGTGTGGGCGACCTTTTCCTTGGCGCAGTATTTCCAGGTGCGCTGCTTGGTGGGCTTTATATTCTGTACATTTTGCTAGTGGGTTGGCTATCACCCGAAAAAGCGCCTGCCGCACCGACCCAACCCTTTGATTGGCAGGCCGTGAAAGATTTATTCCTCGCCATACTACCCCCGGCATTCCTTATTTTGGCCGTGCTAGGCAGTATTTTCTTTGGCCTGGCAACACCCACAGAAGCCGCAGGCGTAGGCGCCGCTGGTGCACTATTGTTGGCAGTAGTGAAGGGTCAGCTGTCGAAGTCAGTGATCCGCGAGGTACTCTCCGAAACTACAAAAACTACCGCCTATATCTTTGCCTTATTGCTTGGCGCTACCGCTTTTTCTTTAGTCTTACGCGGTCTTGGCGGCGACGAGTTAATAGAAGGGGTATTACTTAATTTACCCTTCGAGCCTACCGGTATCATGATTTGTATTTTGCTTGCGACGTTTTTGCTAGGCTTCTTCCTTGACTGGATAGAGTTAACGCTGATCGTCCTACCGCTGGTTTCTCCAGTGGTCACCGGCCTGGGTTTCGATCCTATTTGGTTCACCATCCTTTTTGCAGTCTGCCTACAAACAAGCTTTTTAACACCACCCGTAGGCTTCGCCATATTTTACCTCAAGGGTGTGGCACCTGCGGGTATAGACGTCACCACTATTTACAAGGGTGTAGTGCCCTTTATAACACTGCAAGTTTTAGGCATGTTGATTATCTTCAACTGGCAGGCTGTGGTCACCTGGTTACCTGCGCAGGCCTACGGCTAAGGCAGTTAAGAACTGGCAGGCGCTAGGCTGGGTTAGCCAAGCGGCGCTGTCCATTGGTTAATTTTCGCCTAATCTTTTCTGCAGCATAGGCAGCGATGCAAAATCCAGCGACAATGCGCCCTCAACATTTAGCGCTTAGCACTAAGGAAACCAACATGTCCACTTATCAAGTCACAGCTCGCAACTTCAACACTGACAGCGAAAACCGTATGCACAGTAATGCCGTCGCCCAAAGCCACGGTTTTAGAGGCGCATTAGTACCAGGCGTAGCTGTTTATGGACACCTAGTTCAACCGCTAGTGGCAGAATTTGGTAGCCAGTGGTTAGACCAAAGCCAAGCGGCGCTGCGTCTACTCAAACCTGCCTACGATGGTGATGAGTTGAGTATTGTTTTAGCGCAAGAAGCTGAAGGGCAATATCGGGTCACCTGCCACAATCAAGATGACTTGCTCTTGGCTGAAATTATTGCCGGACCTGCGCAAGCAATGGGCGCTGACAGCGGCTTAGACGGTCCGACCAAAGCAACGCCTAAAGTCGAAATCGACTGGGCTAATGTGGTGCCTGATGAAGTATTTGTTGAGAACACTTGGTCGCTGAATAAGGCTGAAAACATCCGCTATTGCGAAGAAATAAGTGACGATGACCCCGTGTACGTCGAGCACATCCACCCCCACTACCTTTTATCGTTAGCCAACTACTGCCTGATGGAAGAGTATCTAATGCCGGCGTGGATTCATGCCAGCTCGATAACTAACCATAGAGCGGCATTAATGGTAGGGGACGAAATTACCAGTAAGGCTGTAGTGAAAGAAAAATTTGAGCGTAAAGGTCATCAGTTTATAACCATCCATATTACTTTTTGGCGAGGTGCAGAACTCACCACTGACATTCTGCATACCGCCATTTTTAGGTTCGCAGAATAGCTGTGCGAATAGCCGTTTTAGCATCTCATGACGGCAGTACTATGCAGGCTGTCATAGATGCTTGCAGTGCCCACAAAATTGACGCAACAGTCGCCTTGGTAGTCAGTAACAACAGCTCGTCTGGCGCTCTACGCAGAGCAGGCTTAGCAGGCGTGCAGAGCCAACATATCAGTTCCAAAACTCATGGCAATGACGACGGCGCAGATAACGCAATGCTCAAAGCTTGCCATGATCAACAGATTGATCTGATTTTATTACTTGGCTACATGAAGAAACTTGGTCCGCAAACCCTCGCGGCATACAGCGGCAAAATACTCAACACTCACCCTGCACTATTACCGAAATTCGGCGGTAAGGGGTATTTTGGGCTTAAGGTCCACGAGGCAGTTATTGCAGCCGGGGAAGTTGAAAGTGGTGCCAGCGTGCACTTTGTCGATACCGACTACGACACCGGCCCCATCTTGGCACAAGTGAAAGTGCCGGTTGAAGCCAATGATGATGCCCAATCACTAGAAGAGCGGGTAAAGGTTGCCGAGCAAAAATTACTCGTAGAAACCCTTAGACAATTGGCAGAACAAAAAACATAAGCCTACTTCTAATGCTCACGCTGCGGCCAACTTAGCAAAAAATACTGCCAAACCTACTATGAGCCAATTGCAAACATGAAGCGCGACATACTATTTACCCAGGGCGGCGGAGAAAATCTTACTCTCGCAACATGACTAACGCTTGCTCATGCAGGGTCATATTGGCGGATGCAACAATATCTCCACCCATACTTGGGTTGTCGCCGTTCCAAGTGGTTATTACCCCTCCAGCGCCTCTGACAATAGGTATTAAGGCCTGAATATCATATGCGTTGAGGCGACCCTCCACGCCTAAATCGATTTGCCCCATTGCAACCATGCCAAAGAGATAGCAGTCGCCGCCTACTTTATGCATGAGCACGCTTTCACGCAGCTGGCCATAACCGAACAACTGTTGGGGAGAGAACCAAGTGGTCCCAGTGGTTGTCATGATTGCTTGCGCCACACTTTCGCACTGGCTGGTAAGCAGCTGTTGGGTTAGCTCTCCGCGCCGCATCCACGCGGTATCACCGTCACCAAAAAACAACTCGTCGGTATAAGGTTGATACATCACACCGACGATAGGGTCCTCTCCATCAAACAACGCTAGCAATATGCCCCAGTGCAACATGCCGCTCATAAACGCGCGCGTACCATCAATGGGGTCTATTACCCAAGTTAATCCATTGCCGGCTTTAAAACCAAACTCTTCACCATAAATGCCGTGGTCAGGATAAGTACTTTCAATGGCTTTACGAATGGCTTCTTCAGCGCCTTGATCAGCCACTGTTACAGGATCAAAACCCTTACTTTCGACTTTGTTCTGCGCACTAATTGAGGTGCGAAAATAGGGCAACACAACGGCGCCAGCCAAGCGAGCGGCCTGCTGCGCAAATTGTAAAAATTCCTGGCGTTGCTCGGCGGAGACAAAAACGGCGGAGGTGTAGCCAAATGAGCTAGTCATAAAGTGGTCCAAGAAAAGTTTTGATGAGAAAATCAATGGTACGCAGGAATGTTCTATCCTTCTAGGCCGAAAAGTGACCCCGTGCCCCAACGAGAAAATGTCGGCAACATTTCTCTGCTATTTCACCCCTCTTGCACACCTAGCCGTGAGATGATGATTTTATGTCTCAACAAGATCTCACCCAAGGCCGAGTTTCCACCTCCCTAGCCAGGCTAACTGCGCCCATGATGATGGGGGTGTCATCTAGCATTCTGGTGCAGACCCTGGAAATGGGTTTTATAGGACAACTGGGTACCGCTTATGTAGCGGCAATAACATTTACCTTTCCCCTGGTTATGATCCTTACCAGCATCGCCCTGGGCATCAGTATTGGCACCTCGTCAGTGATCGCTCGCAGCGTGGGCAGTAAACAGTATTCCAATGCTATCGGCACTAATCCTGGTGACGCAAACGATGTACCCCGGCTCGGCACCCACAGTTTGATCTTAGTTTTTCTTGCAATGGTGGTCATTTCAGCACTCTGCTGGCTCGCCATAGATCCACTGTTTCTCGCTATGGGTGCAGAACCCGGAATGCTGCCGCTCATACATAGCTATTTGGACATTTATCTGCCCGGTAGCGTGCTCTTCACCACCGCTATGATTTGCGGAAGTATCATGCGCGCCAATGGCAGCGCGATCATCCCAGGCATCATAATGACATTGGGATCTGTAATTAATTTGATTCTCGACCCCTTCCTCATCTTTGGTTGGTTCGGTCTACCAGCAATGGAACTGGCTGGCGCTGCAACTGCCATGACATTGACTCGCTTCTTAACCTTAGTGGTAACCCTCTGGTACGTTTATCACGGTTCAATGGTCCTCACTAAAAATGTATTCAGAGGCTGGATGGCCTCTACCAAACGCATACTGCACATTGGCGTGCCCGCTATTGCGACAAATCTCATCGGTCCATTTACCGCTGCATATATCACCTATTTAATTGCCGACTATGGACAGGACGCCGTTGCCGGTTTTGGTGTTGCAGGTAGGCTGGAAGCGCTAGCCGCAATGTTGTTGTTTGCATTATCTGGCTCCATTGGGCCTTTTGTCGGGCAAAACTGGGGTGCCCATGAATTTAATCGTGTGCGCCTGGGCGTCAACGTAAGTTACCTGTTCAGTTTAAGCTGGGGATTTTTGGTGGCGATCCCGCTATTCTTCTTTGGTAAAGAAATTGCGGGGCTTATAGATGCCAAACCAGAAGTGGTTAAAGTCGCAGGCATTTATCTAGCACTGGTACCGTGGAGCTACGGTTTATGGGGCATACTTATGATGTCTAGCGCTTCCTTTAACGCCCTAGGCAAACCGCTACCAAGCACAGCACTGTCTTTTGCAAGAATGATTGTGGTCTATGTGCCCCTAGCCACACTGCTCAACAACCTGATGGGCTATGTCGGAATTTTTATCGCCACCCTAATCAGCAACGCACTATTTGGTGTTGTTAGTTGGAAATGGTTTAGCCTAAGGTTGGCTAATATGACCAGGTTAACCAAGGCGCAGAGCACAAACACCTAAGACTAAATCATGATATCTAACACTCGTACCGAATCCGCCCATAGCTGTTGCTCAGCAACGTCGCGTTCCAGCTTCACTGGACCTTCGATTCTAAAATCATTCAAGCCAGGTTTTCACACATGTACTTAAGACGCTTGCTCACCATATCAGTGCTGGCCCTTGCAACCATCGTAGCCACCGTCTTGGCACCAGTTGTTCTTATCTCTGCATTTGTCATGAGTTTTTTTGCAAAATTCAAAACCACTCCTCAAGCAATGGCCTTTATTTACGGCTTCATTATTTATGAGTGGATAGGTCTGAGTAAATTTGCATGGGTGTGGCTGCGTTACCACAACATAGAAAAACGCATGCACAAAGACCGCGACATTCAGTTTTGGTGGGCGCGATCGTTGTTTGAGATGGGCAGACGATTGTTCAAACTAAGAATTGAAGTAACGGGCGAAGATGCCTTAGAGGGCAATTGCGCCTTAGTCTTGTGCAGGCATACCAGTATGGCGGATACAGTGTTACCGCTACTTTTTTTTGGTCAGGCCAGGGCGGAAGGATTACGCTACGTTTTAAAACAGGAACTACGCTTACTGCCGTGCCTGGATATCGGTGGCCACAGACTACCAAATGTATTTGTTGACCGTTCTGGTAGCGACTCAGCAAGAGCAATCAAGAATGTTAGTGAATTAATGAGGCAAGCACCCGCGGACCAATCTGTATTAATTTATCCAGAAGGCACTCGCTTCACTAGAAAGAAACATCAGCAATTAGCGGCTAAGCACCCAAATCTAAAAGACCAGCTAGAACGCTGGCCGGACCTTCTGCCGCCAAGACTAGGTGGCGTCTGCGGCATGTTAGATGCTAATCCCGGCAAAGACTTGGTGCTTCTTGCTCATGCGGGTTTTGAAGGCTCAGCTGACATACATGATTTACTCAGCGGCGGTTGGTTAAACCAACATGTGCGAATTCATTTTTGGCGCGTCCCCTTCGCAGATCTACCCAAGCAAGACCACACAGAATATTTATTTGACCAGTGGGATATTATGCAAACTACTGCAGAAAATTTGGAGCGAGAGATTAAGACTGCAAATTAGCACCAGACAAGGTAAAACGAAAAATTTAGATGAAACCAATCTGCAGGACTGCTGCAAGTCTAAACAGGAGCCTTGGCTGAGAAAGCATAGACTTCATCGTTGGACGCCAAAAAAGTCACATCGAGGAGACAGGGGCTTAACTGCGGCACTTCCAGCGCAACTTCGAACATTAGCCGCTAAGCAAAGACAAAATTTTAGAGACAGATCAAGAAGTGGACCAGAGGATTTACTTACAGCAATAGGTGTATTGAAACACTATAAGGCATTTCTGGGCAGCTTACTGCCAGTGCAAAAAAATAGAAAAAGTTTGTTTTTACTTAATACCACGTGCTGTCCATCAACTGATCTAGACTGGGCACTCCAATCAGAGTGTTATAGAACAGAATAGTCTCTGATCAGCGGCTTTAACGTATCGAGCTAACGCTACGGGGTATGTTTTAGTCGACAGTCGGTACAGTTTCCTTCAAAAAATCCAACCTCTTTAAATTTTTGTAAACTTTTCAGAAACAAACATAAAACATTAGTTGCAATATTCCCGACAAATGGATGATATTGCGTGCAAACGCACACTAAAAGTTAAAATGTTCGTTATCATTCCACATCCAGCCAGTAACCGCCCTGGGGATGGTGCTTTACGTGCCCAGCAGTGGGGGTGGCAAAATGCGTCCCGATGATCAAAATGTCTTCATCTACATAGCGCTCAAGCAGAGACTCTCGAGTTTTTTGCCCTTGATCTTGGTCAAAATCTGCGGATGAGCACCAGTGCGTTTTAGTCATCTGCACCGGGTGATGAATACAATCGCCAGTAATCAACGCTTCATTGCCATTTGAACTGATATGCACACTGACGTGACCGGGAGTATGCCCAGGAGTAGATTGCAGCTGAACCTCTGGGCAAAGCTTATGGTCCTCTTCGACCAGATCGACTAACCCGGCCTCCACTACAGGACGCACCGAATCGGCAAGTACTGGCCCATAACTAGCGTCATCTTCATTAGCGTCCCAATAAGCCCATTCTTTAGCCGCAATGAGATAGCGCGCATTAGGAAATGTCGGCACCCACTGACCATCTACCAACATGGTATTCCAGCCCACATGATCTACATGCAGGTGTGTGCACAGGACTGTATCAATGCTTTCTCGCGGATAGCCCGCATCAGCTAAGTCCTGCAAAAAGTTGGTCTGCAAATGTGACCAGTTAGGAATATTGCGTTCTTTGTCGTTACCTATACAGGTGTCTACCAGAATGCGGCGAGTACCTGTGTCTATCACCAAGGCATGCACGCTCATAATCAAATTACCCTGCTCATCCATAAAGTGCGGCTGCATCCACTCTATGGCCAGACACGCATCACGAGTGGCGTCGGGTAAAATAAAGCGCGACCCGCCCGTTGTTTCCATTTCAATAATTCGAGTGATTTTTACATCACCTATTTGCCATTGATGCATAGTTACCCCCTATTTATACGACTCGCAAATTTGCTCTAACGACGATTGGCTTCAAACCCGTGAAAAAAAACCACCCTGCACCCCCAAAGACTACTATTTTTGCTATCGTTATTACATTCACAAAGTAAAAAGTACGCCTGGAGGTGCAATATGCAGCTTATAAAAGATATCTCTACTCTGACCCACCTACCGGCATTATTGAAGGTTAAAAAAGGCATGAAACCTCGTCCATTTGAGGTTACCGACAGTCCAGGCGAGCGACTTGAGCGCAATGCCGAGCGCTTTAGCCAGCAATCGGCGCTGATCTTTGAAGATAAAGCGCTGACCTGGTCAGAACTCAACGCTGCTGCTAATCGCTACGCATCAGCGATGAAAGCGGAAGGTTTGATTGGTGGTGACAACGTCAGCGTAATGATGGAAAACCGGGTCGAGTTTTTAGCATTACTCATGGGATTAAATAAAATTGGCGTCACCGCAGGCCTTCTCAATACCAATCTAACCGGCAAATCGCTGATTCACTGCATTACCCTGACTCAATCAAAAAAATGCATCTTTGGCGAAGAAGTTGTCGATTCTGTACAGGACGTTTATGCCGAACTACCCCTAGAGCAAGGCCAAGACTTTTTATTCCTCGCAGATGCAGGCAAGCAAACTGCACCCCAATGGAGCAAGGATTTAGACCCACTAGTGGCAGCCGCCAACGCTGATAACCCAGTGGAAACCACCGCCATGACGTTAGGTGATATCGCCTTCTACATTTATACCTCGGGCACCACAGGTTTGCCCAAGGCCGCAGTGATCTCCAATAGACGCTATTTGGTCAGTGCTGATATGGCTGGCGCTGGTGGACTTAGGTGTAAAACCAATGACAGAATCTACCTGTGCCTACCGCTCTACCATGCCACTGGACTACTACTCGGCGTAGGCTCAGCTCTGGCTACCGGCGCCAGTATGTTTGTGCGGCGCAAATTTTCTGCCAGCAACTTTCTTAAAGAGGTGCGCCAGCATCATTGCACCCACATGATTTATATCGGCGAGCTCTGCCGATACTTAGTCAACTCAGAGGCGAAAGCAGACGACGCAAAGAACCCACTGCGCAGCATTATGGGCAATGGTTTGCGCCCAGATATTTGGATGCAGTTTAAAAAACGCTACAACATTGCGCGAATTTGCGAGTTTTACGGTGCATCCGAAGGCAATGTCGCCTTCGCCAATCTAATGAACAAAGATCTGACGGTGGGTATGACGTCTGCCGAAGTGAGCTTGGTTCAATATGATGTTGATAACGATGAGATTGTCCGCGACAACCAAGGCTTCTGTATTCCTGTTATGAAGGGCGAAGCCGGCTTACTGCTCGGTAAAATAACCCCGGACACCGTTTTTGAAGGTTATACAGACGAAGCGGCTACTGAGGGAAAGGTGTTGCGCGGTGCGCTGGAAAAAGATGACGCTTGGTTTAATACCGGCGACCTAATGCGCACCGTAGATGTTGGTTACGCCCTTGGCTATGACCACTACCAGTTTGTTGACCGAGTGGGCGATACATTCCGCTGGAAAGCCGAAAACGTCTCAACTAACGAAGTGGGCGAAATCATTAATGCCTTCCCTCAAGTTAAGTTCTGCAACGTTTATGGCGTAGAAGTACCAGGCGCAGATGGTCGCGCAGGCATGGTTTCAATCACCTTAAATGAAGGTGTAACTGAACTCGATGTAACGGCTTTTGCGCAGCTCGCACAGGACGCTTTGCCGCGCTATGCAGTGCCGGTTTTTATCCGCGTAGATGCCGAAATCGATGTCACAGGCACCTTCAAAATGCTCAAAGGCGAACTCAGGCAGCAAGGTTTTAACATTGGCAGCATTGAAGGACCGGTATTTGTTATGAAGAGTGGCGAAAAAGCATATAGGGTTCTAGATAACGCCTACCTACAAAAGATCAATAACGCCGAAGCCGGCTTTTAGGCGATCTAAGAGACACTTACCGGCCCGAGAAAATGTCAGGGTTTAGTTGCCTTCAGACCAAAGCTCGACTTTCAGCAAGATTAAATAACAGGGTTAAAATGCATAAAGCAGTACTGCTAGACCTTGGTGGCGTTGTCTTAGATATAGATTTTCATCGCGTCTTTGATTCTTGGGCAAAAGACAGTGGGGTTGATAAGTCGTTGTTCTACCATCAATGGTCGCAAGACAAGGCCTACAAACAGCATGAAGTGGGCGAGATTTCTTTTCAGCAGTATAGTGCGCATTTGACACGTACTTTGGGCGTAAGTATGTCAGATGCATGCTGGCAGAAAGGTTGGAACGCATTATGGGTAGGCGCCTATGGGGCTGTCATTGAGCTTCTGCCTCAGTTAGCGCAAAAGTACACCTTGTGCGCTTTTAGCAACACCAATGCCACCCATGCAGCCTCATTCAACCATCACTTTGGCACTGAGCTTAGCCACTTTGAAACGCTCTATTTATCTCAAAAGGTAGGACAGCGTAAGCCCGACCCAAAGGCATTTTTATCCGTGTGTGAACGCATGGGTTACGCACCCAAAGACGTGGTATTTTTGGACGACACGCTAGAAAACGTCACCGGTGCCAAGGCCGCTGGACTAGAGGCATACCTCACACGAGGAGAAACTCAGGTGGCCAGCCAACTCAAAACACTGCTCGAACAGCGGGTCTAATCAACATCTAGCTCTACTGCCTCAATCAGCTCTAAAGCTTGCTCTCTAGACTCACCACAAAAAAGCACTTCCGCCTTAAATTGACCACAAAAGCTGGGACGCTCGGGCTTACCAAAAATTGCACAGGCGAAGTCAGCGGTGAGATGAATACAGACTACACCCGCAGGCTTACCATTGGGCATATCCGGCAGCGGTCCAGATATAGACGGGGCAATACAGCACGCCCCACAACCAGACCTACATTGCATTTAGCGCCACCTCACGACGAAGGTCGCTGCCTAGACATTAAATTTATGCGCAATAGCTGCATAGTTCTCTAGCATAGGTAGCACTACATCGGGCTCGGCTGAAGGCAATGCAAATATAATGCGGTCGAAGCCCATCTCCAGCAAAGACTCAACAGCCTCTACATCAGAACCTACACCAAAAATACTGAACTGGGGTTCGCCACTGCGGCCCGCTTCCTGCCACGCATCGCGCGTAAGCCCAATTCCCTCGGCATAATCTACCGGGCCATTAGCGCCTTTGCGTTTGTCATTTTGATAAATTGGGAACCAACCATCCCCGTACTCAGCAATACGCTTATAAACATATTTGGACGATGCGCCTAACAATACCGGTGGACCGCCCGCTTGGACTGGTTTGGGATACGCCCAAATTTTTTCAAAGTCGACAAAATCGCCGTGATATTCTGCTTCTTCCTCGGTCCATATTTCGCGCATCGCTAACATGCGTTCGCGCAATATCTTCCATCTATGCACAAACGGCGTACCGTGATTTTCCATTTCCTCGGCGTTCCAACCCGCACCAATACCCAGTACAACCCGACCTTTTGACAAATAATCTAAGCTGGCGACTTGTTTAGCCATCAAGATAGGGTCGCGTTCGGTAATCAGTGATATGCCAGTGCCGAGCTTTAAGTTCTCGGTCACAGCAGCAGCCATAGAGAGTGCAACAAACGGATCATACGTATGCCAGTACTCTTGAGGTAGCTCGCCCCCACCGGGCCAAGGAGATTTACGACTTGCTGGAATATGCGTGTGTTCTGGCAAAAACAGCGACTCAAATCCATGAGCTTCTGCTTCTTTAGCCAACACATCTGGACTTATTGCATAGTCTGTAGAAAACATCAGTAGTCCGAAGTCGATCATGATAAATCCCCATTTAATCTCAGTTTGTTTTGCTTATTGGTATAACGCTGCACAATGTATCTCATCTAGGCGGTATATAGCCAAAGTCTAACCTTCTGTTATTCATATTTGTGCTGTGCTGAATAAATTAGAACCGCAAAGACCAAACAAGCAGATCAGTTAATGAAGAACTGGTGAGCTCAACTCTATAATCTGTTAGCACTGGAACGAGGGCCCTGCCCGTGCAAAACTAAAGGGGAAGGGTGTTAAAGCGAGCGGGAGGGGAAAGGAAGACGGCAAAGAATGCAACGCCCGCACAACCAGCAAAACCCAATTAGGTAATCAGCGCTCAATGCACTGATTCGAGCGACCAATCACTAAAGCGCGTTTTCTAGCCAGTCCATATGCAGGTCAATTTTTGCAATATAACGTGCCGCAGCTGGGCCTGGGGTGGCATTAAAACCAACGTTATAGGCCGAGAGCGCGCAGTTATAGTTACCGGCACAGCGGTCTACCAAATGGCGTAACACTTGGGCGCCACAGTATACATTTTGCTCCGGATCTTTGAGATTAATGGCACCGCAAAAACTGGCCCAATAATCTGGTCTCACCTGAGTGGGTCCAACTGCGCCCACGTGAGAGACAACGTATTTACGGAACGAGCTCTCCGTAAGCACCAAGCTGGCAATAAGTTCTGGGCTCAGCTTTTGCCTTTCAGCAGCTTCCAATATCCATACTGAAAACTCTTTCGCTAAGCTTTCGTCAATACCGAAGCCAAGGCTCATGCGTTGGCTAAACAAACTGACTTGAGCTGGAAATGGCGTTCTACCTTGAAAAGGTATGGCAACAGCTACGGTTTTTTTAGCAAAGCCATCTTGCTGAGCATTCAAAACGCCAGAGCCGGCGTTAAAAACCACCAGTACAGCGCTCAATGCAACGAGGAGAAGTGAAGGGAATGCTATTTTCCGGTACGCGCTCAGACTTTCCCAACGCAACGCATTTTGTCGCAGCAGCTGTTGGCACATAGCAAACAGCATGACTGCCAAAAAGCCCGACAAAACTACTGAGGAGGTTACAAAATCAAACAAATTGCCTGCAAATTTCCGCACTTCTGCCATTCCTTCCCACAATGTGGGATTTTGATGTGGCGCAGTTTTTTCGCCACAAGTGGGTGAAATCTGCACACAATCGTTTATTCACAGAGTACTACGGTAACTCGCCAACCGTCGTAAGTACACAAATAATGGAAGAAAAATTGAGAGCAAATCTAGGACCAACGAGAGGTCAACCAAAGACAGATCAAAGACAGATCAAAGACAGATCAAAGACAAAACAAAGACAAAGCAAGGAAGAAAAAAACGCGCGCAGTGAAAGAAGATGGTCTGCAACCTATTTAGGCCAAAAACCATCTTCTGTTAAGCCTTATCCGGCCCGCAAAGTCTCAATAATCGCTCTACGCTGAGCTTCGTCAGAAACTGGGAAAGATGTAGATGTACGATCAACGAAGCTGCCATACCGTTTAAGCATAGCCGGTGCAATTTCTTGCGGTTCGCCCACAACACCAAACTTATCCAACATGTCATCACTGATAAGCGTGCCCATTTCTTTCCAACGCCCCTGCTTGGACATAGTGTTCAACTCACCCTGCAACTCGCCACACCCGATGGAATCCAAAACGCCCTTATAAGCCGGTGTCGAGCCATAAAAAGCAATACGCTCTTGAGCGGCTTTTTTACTTTTAGCAAATTCCTCTTCATCTCTGCCTGTTACAACAAAACAAGAATAGGACAATTCAAATCCATCTCTAAATTTACCGGCCTTAGCCAAGCCACGCTCGATAGCAGGCATCGTCACTTCGTTTATATAGGCCATTGTGCTGAATGGATGAATAATCATGCCGTCAGCTACTTCTCCAGCGACTTCGGTCATCTTTGGCCCAACCGCAGCTAACACGACTTTCGGCGCACCAAAGTCTTTGTCTTCTGGAGTAAATGCTGGGGTCATCAGCGTATGCTTGTAATATTCGCCAACAAACTCCAATGGATCGCCGTTGTACCAATTACCCCAAATAGCGCGCATGGCAAGCACCAACTCGCGCATCTGCGCGGCCGGAGCGCCCCACTGCATGCTAAAACGTTTGGTGATGTGGGGTTTAATCTGCGAACCTAAACCTAAGGTAAAGCGACCTTTTGAGTAGGCATTAAGGTCATGGCCTATATTTGCCAAGTTCATTGGGCTACGCGCAAATGCCACTGCAATAGAACTAGCAATCTCTAACTTCTCGCTATGCTCTGCGGCCAATAACAACGGAAAGAAGGGGTCATGGTTCATTTCCGCTGTGCGTACGCCGTCATATCCCGCCGTTTCTAACTTTTTAACTGTGGCCGGTATCTCCCTCAGGTGATGGCCAATGCCTGCATCTACTCTCATATTCACTCTCCAATAATAAATCTTAATAAAAAGGCTGGGTTACCCAGACCGTACAAAACGGGTTACGTAAACAGTTCGCAATCTCCGTTACCTAAACTCTTGTAGTGCCACTGCTGCAAACGGCCTTTATACAGGCCATTTGCAAAAGCCCCGTTGTTAACGCTGGGAGAGCAAAGAGGACTTACTCTGACTGCATAGCAGCAGACGCACCCTGCTGTTTAACATCTTCGCCTTTATGCCCAAAAATGCCCTCAACAGGCTGAGCAGTATGCTTTAAGCTCAATTGTTCTAAAGCATCACCCGCCTGAGCCAAAAAATGCGTAACTTCGACCTGATCGCCGCTGATCGTTAAGCGATAAAGCAGACTGTTGGGATGCTTAACGGAAATTGTTTGCGCCTCATCTAAGCCCAAAAAATGCTGCAAAATCGCCTTCGATACAACACCGTGAGCAACGATCGCCAAGCGCTCTACCGGCTCGAAGTCATCTAACAAGTGACTAAAACGCTGTCTTAGATCTGACACATTTTCACCGCCACCAGGACGATGGTGATAAGGATCACTCTTTCTTGCAGACCAGTTATCTGGCTCGCTCGCAGCCACTTCATCTAAGGTTTTGCCAGACCAAGTACCGCAATCGCGCTCTAACAAATGATCAGAGAATCGCACAGGCGCAGCCAAGTGATTATTAACCAGCACAGCTGTCGCCTTGGTTCGACCTGCAGATGAAACCCACAGCTCGTCTACACCACCCAAGTCTTTCAGCAACGCGCCATGCACATCCGCTTGAGCTTCGCCTAACGACGTCAAAGGCGAATCCATTCTTCCCTGCATGCGACCCGCCAAATTCCACTCGGTTTGGCCGTGGCGTAGTACATACAAGACCTTAGGTGCCATTGGTAATACGCCCCTCTATCTTCACTATCTGTTCTTTATCGATTTTGCAATCACCTACCATCCAATACATAACCTACCGTTACTCCTAAATGTCTACTACTAGTAAAAGTGCCCAATGCGTCCACCTATTAGACTCAGAGCAGCTAGCTTCAACTCAGCCGCCGCAACTCTCAACCGAGTAAACCTGCAGCGGCGAACAGCCGGCCCTATGCGAACTGGAACATGTCACCAGTAAACGCCGAGAAAGTACGATCCAAGTCCTCTTTTGAACCGCCTAGTGGCGCAATAATGTGCGTATCAACACCGCCATCTGCGTCTTCTTGAATACGCGCACGGATCTCATCTTCATTACCAATGATGGCAATTTCATCAATCATCGCATCGGTCATGGCGCTGGCAGTCATATCTCTGTCCTTGGCCGCCCAACCTTTAGAGATGGTCTCTGCCGCCTCATCATAGCCAGCCCATGATAGGAATTTGTTATACACGGGGGTAGCATAATATGGACCAAAGGCAGCACGAAACAGATTTCGGCCATATTCTTTGTCGTCTGTACACAAAACCATGGCGCGGTTAACAATTTCGATATCGGCTGGGTCTTTACCAGCGATCTTTGCACCAATCGCTACGTGCTCCATCATTTTTGGTAAAGCGCCTTTAGGCCAGAGGTTAAAAATAACGCCATCACCTATTTCAGCCGCCATTTCAATCATTTTGGGACGCAGTGCAGCTAAATAGACAGGTGGAGGGTTTTCCATCGGTGCCTGACGATAACCACGACTAAACACAGTTTCACCGTCATAGTCGGTTTTAGCGCCTGACAACATAATTTTTACCAACTCAGCAGTTTCACGTACACGGGTTAACGGTTTTTCCAAGGGAATACCGTTGAATTGGCCCATGATAGTTTGACTAGAAGACCCCAAACCCATGACAAAACGTCCAGGCAACAGTTGGCCTATAACATTAGCTGAGGCCGCTAATACAGAGGGTGAACGGGTGTAAACCGGCGTCACAGCAGTGCCTATACGGATGGTGGACGTTGCATGAGCAATGCCTGCAACCTGGGTAAGCGTGTCTGGCGCGCCCGAATCACTGAACCAGGCATCGGCGATACCATTGTCTTCCGCCCACTTAATACGAGCCACGGTATCCGCTACTCTTGGCCCTGCAGGCAAGGTCACAGCTATTCTTTTAGTCACCGACATAAGATCCCCTTCATACTTTATAGTTCAAATAAGTAGATTCGCATTTTGCCCTCTATGAGATCAAGCCGTATCCTTAGCAGCAGCAAAATAATTTTCATATTAGTAGTCGAGGAAAACATGAGTGACGTAGAACTCACCCCAGTACGGGAGACGCACAAATTTGATGCGGTGGCATTAGAGAACTATTTAAACCAGCACGTAGAAGACTTCGCTGGTCCATTAACCATCAAACAGTTTGAGGGCGGGCAATCTAACCCTACCTTCCAGCTCATCACTCCTGCTAAGCGCTACGTCCTGCGCAAGCAGCCGCCCGGAGAGTTACTGCCCTCCGCGCACCAAGTTGACCGCGAATACAGGGTTATGGATGGCCTTTGGCAAACGCAAGTACCCGTGCCGAAGATGTACTGCCTGTGCGAGGACACTTCAGTTATTGGCACTAAATTTTATGTGATGGAAATGGTTGAGGGTCGTTTGTTTAACGAAACCACAATGCCAACAGAGAGCAATGCAACACGCCGCGCCGTCTATCTAGATTTAGCGCGCATCCTCGCGCATCTGCATAAAGTTGACCCGGCAGCTGTGGGCTTAGGCGAATTTGGCCGACCCGGCAATTACTACGAGCGACAAATTGGACGTTGGAGCAAGCAGTACATTGCTTCACAAACAGAAAATATTCCAGCCATGCACAGCTTGATGGAATGGCTACCAGAAAACATTCCAGCCAATGTTGGCTCGATTATCGTGCACGGCGACTACCGTCTAGGCAACGTTCTCATTCACCCATCAGAGGCGAAAATTGTTGCGGTATTAGATTGGGAGCTTTCAACTCTCGGCGACGGTTTGGCCGATTTGGGGTACCTATGCCAGGACTATCATGGCGATGCGTACAACGACGAAGGCTTAGCCAGCGCAGATCTGGAAGGCCTTGGCATTCCTACTGAGGAAGAATTTGTTGCCGAATACTGCAAGCATGCAGGACTAGATGGCATCGACAATTGGTCGTTCTATTTGATCTACAACATGTTCAGATCAGCGGGCATTATCCAAGGGGTGTACAAGCGCGGACTTGACGGTAATGCCAGTTCAGAAAAAGCTTTGGAATATGTAGACGCTGCGCGCCTGCGATCAGAAAGGGGTTGGGCACTGGTGCAAAGTAGCTAGACCAAATCCCCTTATCAGCCATTCACCCAACAGAAGTTGGGTGAATGCTAATGTGCACCGCTCTTGTTTACCTTAAAAAGCTTAAAGCATTTCCTCAGCAACAACCTGAAGAGCAGCAGGGTCTTTGCAACCCAACAACATGCTAGACACATGGCCATGCTCGCCAGCAGTCTTCCAGCGCTGCAAACGTTCGCGAATGCGTTCAGCAGGGCCAACAAGTGCGCAAGCGTCAATCAACTCTTCTGGCACTGCAGCCATTGCCTCGTCTTTCTTACCTGCCAAATACAGATCCTGAATCTTCACAGCAGCGTCTTCAAAACCTAGACGCTTGCAGTAGTCGTTATAGAAATTCTTGTCACGAGCGCCCATACCACCGATGTAAAGAGCCATCATGCCACGAACTGGCATCATGCATTGGGCCAAATCATCACCCATTGAAACCGTTACAAACGGTGCTATCTCAAATTGCGTCAGGTTCTTGTCACCCGCTTTATCGAAGCCTTTCTGAACTGGTCCTTCAAAAACTGAATACTGCTCAGGGTCCATCCAAACTGGGAAGAAGCCATCGGCAACTTCTGCCGCGGCAGCAACACCGTTGTTAGTAATGGTGGCAGCGTAAATCGGAATATCTTCTTCACAATGCAAAATACTTTTCAGCGGCTTGCCCAGCCCCGTTGCACCTTGGCCGGTATAAGGCATTTGGTACATGTCACCTTCAAATTCCAATGCACCCTCACGCGCAAAGATATTCTTCATAATCTGAATATATTCACGTAAACGAGTGACCGGCTTGCCGTAAGGTACGCCGTGCCACCCTTCAACCACTTGCGGTCCAGAAGCGCCCAGACCTACGATAAATCGCCCGCCTGACAACTCAGCCAAGCTCATGGCGGTCATAGCAGCCATTGCCGGAGAACGCGCAGGCATTTGCATAATTGCGGTGCCCACTTTAATGCGGTCGGTTTGGGCCAAAATCCATGCAGCGGGTGAAACAGCATCTGAGCCATAGGCTTCTGCTGTCCAAATTGAGTCATAACCCAAGTTTTCTGCGTGCTTAATTGAATCCATAGAGATACTGAATTTGCGCCCGGAGTAGCCGGCAATGATTCCCAGTTTCATAACTTTCTCTTTCCTGATAGTTTAGTTAGATTGATCGATACAAATTTACAATAGACAAAAATACGACATGGCATGTGAAAACCATGTCTATGCGCTAAGCATAAAGTTAGCACCCTATTTCCAAAACCTGTTTTAAACATCGGGCTAAAAAAAGCCCGAGCAAATAAGGCTTTGTGGATAGAGCTGCTAGGCTTCTTGCTTGCTGGCTAAATAGCGCATGATGTCCATAGACTCATACATCCAACTCACCGCGCCATCACCAGACTCTATGCGCAAACATGGCACCATACCTTTGCCTCCACCGGCCAACATCTCTCGAAAAGCTTGCTGGTCTTGATTGATATCACGCAAGGGTACTTCTATGTTGTTTTGTTGCAGAAAACTTCTGACTCTATGGCAAAAGCCACAAGTGTCAGATTTAAAAAGTTGATATTGCTCGGCAGCTTCCATTTCTCTATATCCTAGTGACATTCTTTGAACGTTTAAGCATATTACAATTAACATAGCGCATGTATTTTCGCTTAACGAAGTTCACATTAAAGCTTGCAGAACACTCAGGTCAATCGAGTAACATACACACAGGCAGCCTCATACCTATTGACTTTTACTTGGGGCAACAAACAAATAGGAAATTGATATGGCTCAAAAACGCGGCACAGACAATGTTGAAACCACACGCAATGCGATCTTCGGGGTCATCATTGCCATTGGTGTAGCGCTGGTTGGCCTTGGCATTTATCTCTCATCAGGCTTGGCACAAAATGCCATTCCAATAGAAGGCGAAGATTACGGGCTAATAGAAAATGCTGACAGAATTCGCAAAAACAGCCCGATCAAAGTTTACGAATTTTTCTCCTACGGCTGCGTACACTGCCGCAACTTTGACCCGATGCTAGATGAGTGGATAGATACTACTGCCGATGATGTTGCGTTCTCACGCAAGCCGGCCGCATTTTCACGCACTTGGACCCTACTCGGGCAAGGCTATCTTGCTCTGGAAATGGCTGACGCAGTTAAAGGCAACCATGCCAAACTCTTTAGCGCGGTACATGATTTTGGCAAAACCTTCCGCAGCGGCCAAGAAATGGCAGACTATTTAGACAGCGAAACACTGCCTGCCGCAGAGTTTATGCGCGCCTTTAACAATCCGAAAGTTCGCCGCAAGCTGTCTCAAGCTGAGACCGACAGCCGACGCTATAATGTGCAATCCGTACCCACCATGATTGTTGCAGGCAAATACACTGTAGATATGGACAATGGCATGCAGCGCGCATTGGAGGTAGTAGATTATTTGATCAACCAAGAGCGGACTGAGCGCACTGGCGGGGTAGCGACTAGCCAATAAGCAGTAACGGTCTGCATCTCACAAATCTACCCGAACCTATTCCTTAGAGGGCAATGAGCGAAACCTACAGACTGACGCTCATTGCACTAGATCAACATGCAGTCAGTGCTGGCTGCAAACCAGCACGACGCATTGCGCCCACACATCTATCCGACCTGATTGCCTTTCTTTAACTAAAAGAACTAAAAGCGAGTCGAAGCACTGATACCAAATTGTCTAGGCGCACCCAACTGGGTAAACCCCCGCGCTGTATAGCCGTCGCGCGGGTCATTACCAAAAAAGAAACCACGCACAAAATAATCTTCATCCGCCAGGTTGCGACCCCATAGACTAAAGTCCCAGCGCCGGGTTGAATAAGCTATGGATGCGTTGAGTAACTCGTAACTAGAGGAACGCTCAGTGTGGCTATCTGAGAAGTAATAGTCGTCCTTGCCTTCAACATTCACGTTCAAAGACCAGCCCTGAGCGAGTTGATAATCGCCACTGACATAAAACTGATAGCCGGGGGCTTGAGCCTGATCGCGACCGTCAAGGTTCTGACCACTGCCATCAATGTAGTTATCAAACTGAGTGTCCAACAATCCTAGGCTCGCAGAAAGCTGCAACCGATCTGTTGCTTGAAAGACAGCCTCTAGCTCCACGCCTTGGTTAAAACCCTCCGCGGCGTTACCCACGTAGTCAATAAATTCAGATGATCCGTTAGCTCGAACCCGAATAATGGAGGTCGCCGTTTGCACATCGCGACGCTGCATACGAAATACCGCAGCGCGAAGATTCAGGCGGTCTTCCAGCAATGATCCCTTGTATCCAAACTCTAAGTTCCACAGGGTTTCCGGATCAAACAAGCGCAGGTCCGCATCTAAACTGCCAGAGGTATTAAACCCACCGGACTTGTAGCCCCGCGTCAAACTGGCGTAAAGCAAGTTCTCATCGGCCAAAACTTTTTCCAACAACACGCGTCCGCCGAGCAAGTTATCATCCGGGGCAAAGCTGACACTGCCGCTGTCAGAATAATTAGAACTATGCTCTTCAGCGCGCAGCCCCACACTCAAGCGTAAACCGTCTGCCAATTCACTGCTCACTTCGCCATATAAGGCAATCCGATCAACATCAAAGTCGCTGGTAAAATCATTGGCGAGGAATGTGTACTGCCGAGTTAAATCTACCTGTCGGTCGAGGGCGTAGAAACCCACTACCCAGTCTACGTTGCCAGCGGCTAGGCCTTCGCCAACACGGGAAAGCAAACGCAGATCCAGGGTTACTGTATCTACATCGCGACTATACAAATCAGTGGAACTGTAGCCAGCAATATCAAAGCCAGTGAAGGTCCAATCCTCATCGTAGCCATAATCAATATCGCTGCGCACATAAGCAACTGAAGCGTCTAGGGCAATTTTTTCGTTGAGGTTGAAATCCAAATTGAGGCCCAGGTATTCGGTGTCCTGCGTATCCGCACCAGGTTCGTCCGAACGGGTATTACGATCATTGTCTAGCGAAAACGCATCGTAGCCGTTATCAACCTTTATCGAACCAAAGACTACCTGCCAGCCCCCCTGATCCAGATCACCGGCAACTTTGCCGCGTATGGTGGTCTCGTCATGATTGTCAGTGTCATCTCGGCCAAGGCGGATGTTGTCAATAAAGCCATCATCTTTGTACTGATGAGCGCTAATACGAAAACCAACGCGATCATTGATTGGGCCGGACAATACGCCGCCCATGTCTAGCGCGGAATAATTACCTAAACCCAGATCAACGGACCCCGAAAACTCATCAGCAACATTTGGCGTGACAATGTTAATCAATCCAGCAAGGGCATTAGCCCCGAAGACCGTTCCCTGGGGGCCGCGAAATACTTCTACCTGAGAAACATCAACAAGCGTAGCAGCCGTGCCAATACCGCTAAGGTCTACGCGATCTACCAGCAAACCTACCGAGGCATTCAGTGGTTCGGCGAACTGACCGCGCTCACCAATACCGCGAACTTGAAAGAACCGAGCACGAGAACCGCCACTAGAAAAATTAACATTTGGAGCGCGACCCAAAATTTCCTCAAGGTGATTAACCGAATCGCCATTTTTCTCAGGCACTAAAACAGAAACGCTGGCGGCTAATTGAGCGACCGAAGTATCGCGAAACTCGCCGGTAACAATGACTTCTTCGATGACATCATCCACATCATCGGCAAAAACGGGACTCGATAAAAAACAGGCAGTGAAACTTAACACACTCAACTGAAACAACTGGGCAGTTCGAGGCAACTTCGCCGCAAATGAGAACAAGCAAAACGACGGACACAATTTTGACATTAACTACTCCTTAGACTGAATGCCTAAGGTCTGGGATTGTTATCTACCCCGAACACAAATGGCGACAAACCAACAGCATTCAGAAGAGTAATAACTCCTATTCCTACGCCGGTATTAACCGGATCAGGTTCAAAGGGTTCACTGTCTTATTGAATCTCTTTCTTCGCACTAAAAGTTTGAATAAGCATAAACAATAAGGAGAATCTCAGGCGTAACGCCCCCCCTTAGGCAGCGTCATATTACGATCATCTGAGGAAAGAAGTCCAGCAAAAATTTGACGGCATCTAAGTTCGAGTAATAATTTAGAAGGCCTTGCCAATCAATAAAAAAGCTTAAACGAGTTGTATTCGTCTATTGAAAAACAAAGGTTTTTCGCTTCAACATCCAAGCTAGCCAAGGCAAGATGAGCACCTGATTAACCGAAAAGTCAAAAGCAATCTATAGGACAACTACTTGGTCAAGAAAACGCCAGCTTCCCGCAAAGCCAAAGATTCTGGCCACCGGAAAAATAGTAAGCGATCAAAAAAGACTAACTCCTGGCTAAGCCGCCTGGGTAAGTGGTTTTTGCGCACCTTGCTAAAGCTGATGCTGTGGGTAGCCCTATTCGTAACTTTAGTGGGCCTTGGCTTCGGCTATTACCTAGATAGAACCATCACCAAAACTTTTGAGGGCAGGCGTTGGTCTGCACCCGCTCAAGTTTTCGCGCAACCGCTAGAGATTTACGTAGGTCAGAAAATTAGTAATCCTCAACTTATAGAGGAATTAAAACGGCTAGGTTACCGCTCGGATGCGAACCTAACAGCGCCCGGCAGCTACAAGAGCAGCGGGGCAAGTTTGTACACCTATCTGCGCAGCTTCGACTTTATGGAAGGCAGCAGACCCTCGCAACGGGTGAAAATTAGTTTTCAGAATAGCGTCATTAAACGAGTTCAAGCCAAAGACAATTCCGAAATACCACTGATTCGTCTTGATCCCGCCACCATTGGCAGCTTCTTTCCCTCCCATGGCGAGGACCGGCTTATTCTGACACCTGAGCAAGTACCGCCGTTGTTAGCAGGAGGCCTGAAAGCCATAGAGGACCGTAATTTCGATGAACACAGAGGCTTCAGCATTACCGGAATTTTGCGCGCAGCTTGGGTAAACATCCGCAGTGGTAGCCGCACCCAAGGTGGTAGCACCCTGACTCAGCAATTGGTTAAGAGTTACTTCCTAACTAACGAGCGCACCTACGAGCGCAAACTCCGCGAAGTGGCCATGGCCATTATTTTGGAATTGAGATTTTCTAAGGAAGACTTACTCACCTCTTACATCAACGAAATTTTTCTTGGGCAAAATGGCGCCCGCGCCATTCACGGCTTTGGTCTAGGTTCGCAATTTTACTTTAACAAGCCCATTAACGAGCTAGCAGTGCATGAAATGGCCACGATGATCAGCATCATTCGAGGTCCCTCTTACTACAATCCATTCAGGCACCCCGAGCGCGCGCTGGCCAGACGCAATCGTATTCTCGATACTTTTTTGGCTGACGGCTTAATCTCTACCCCCCGCCATCAGGACGCCATAGGCTCCCCCCTTGGCGTAGTTTCTAGCCCCAACAATGGCGGCGCTTACTACCCGGCCTTTATGGACATAGTAAGAGCTGAACTCAGTGAACGTTATACCGCCTCTGACCTGCGCTCCCAGGGGCTGCGCATCTTCACTACGCTGAAGCCCAGAGAGCAAGAAAACGCCCAGCAAGCAGTAAACTCAACCCTGCAAATGATCGAGAAAGAACGCAAACTGGAACAAGGCAGCCTACAGGCAGCCAGTGTCATTACCGACACTCAGACCGGAGAAATTTTGGCGCTGATTGGCGGACGCAAAGGACGCGTGGACGGTTTCAACCGTGCGTTGAACGCCAAAAGATCCGTAGGTTCTGTGATCAAACCGGTCATTGTGCTTACCGCATTGGAATCTGGCCTGGATTGGTCAACCCTGGTGAACGACAGACCAATTACCATGACATCGGACTCGGGAGAGCTTTGGACGCCTAGAAATTACGATGGCAAAACTCGCGGCGAACTGCCCATGATTCGCGCATTAGCTAAGTCATTGAATCTCGCCATGGTGGATTTAGGTAACACGGTTGGCCTTGGCGAGGTGCAACGCCGCTTTACTGACCTCACAGGATACGCACCCAAGAACCGCTACCCATCTTTTTTCTTAGGCGCAGAGTCTATGTCCACGCTGCAGCTCACGGAGCTGTACGGCAACTTCGCCAGCGGCGGCTTTCGCACCACCCCAAAAGCGGTTATTGCCGTGCTTAATGAACGCGGGCAACCGTTGTCACACCACCCCTTTGACTTAACGCAAAGCATCCGCCCGGAAACCGTAGCCAGCCTCAACAGAGGACTAGAAATTGTAATGAGTCACGGTACAGGACGCTCATCCCCCTTCTCCAAACAAGGGGTGGCAGGTAAAACCGGCACTTCTAACGACAACCGAGACAGCTGGTACGCAGGTTTCGACAACAGCAAATTGTCGGTAGTTTGGGTGGGGCGCGACGACAACAAATCCACCGGCCTCACCGGCACATCCGGTGCGCTACGTATTTGGAATAACATGCATGTATCCAGTGGCGTTGACCCTATTATCCACAACCCTGCGGACAACCTTGTAGAGATTGAGTTTGCCACTGGTATGCGGGCGTCAAAATCATGCGCTGATGTGGTTGTTATCCCCATTCGTCGCCCTGATACTTTACCCATCAAACGCGGTTGTGGTGTCAAAAAGACATTTGGTCAGCGGCTGCGTTCAATTTTTAACAATTAACTCGTCTAACTGTGTGGGCTCTCGTGAACATAAAACTCTGTATTTCTTTGCCCTGCTTCATTTTCATCGGTGGCTGCGCAGGCAACCAAGGCCCCAGCGCGTCGGACAGTCGCGCCAGCTCTGGCCAATCTAGAACAGCCGAAAACCGCAACAAACCGGTAACAGCGCCAAAGCCCGCAAAAATTAATCCAGCGCCGCCAAAAAACTCAGCAGCAAAAATACTTTTAGCCCAAGCAGATACTGCGTTAAAGCAGCAAGGGCCAGCTCAAGCAATTGTGCTGCTAGAGCGAGCAATACGTATTGACCCCAGAGAAGCCTTGTTGTGGATACGACTGAGCCAGGCGCATTTGGAGCAAGGGCATACCAGCGCAGCCTCTCAACATGCACGCAAGGCCATTGCACTAGCTGGCAGTGATGCAGTCAAAACCGGCCAAGCTTGGTTGCAGATGGCAGATGTACTGGAAGCGCAAGGACAGCAGGAGCAGGCAGCGTCATTGCGTAGGAGATACGCGCGCTATGGGGGTTAAAGAGCGACACGCTTTTAACCGCGCACTCAACCAGACAATCACTCTAAGTATATTTTCAAAAAAGTTAGCAACCGGAGGCTACTATGAATAACCAGTTAAATAATCTATCTACACTCAGTTCAAAATATCATCGGTCACGACCTCATGCCCTACCCCTAATACTTGCAGCCACAGCCCTGACATTTGGACTAGGCGGCTGCGCCACCAACCCCGTCACGGGCAAAAGTGAAATCAGTATTATCTCTGAGGCTTGGGAGCTAAAAACGGGTAAACAACAATATGCCCCTGCTCGTCAATCTCAGGGCGGCGACTATCTCGCTGATGAAGCGGTGCAAGCCTATGTTAATGAGGTAGGACAAAAAGTAGCGGCGGTGAGCGATCGCAAGTTGCCTTACGAATTTTCGGTCATTAACAATGGGGTACCCAACGCTTGGGCACTACCCGGTGGCAAAATATCTATCAATAGAGGCCTATTAACAGAATTGGGTAGCGAAGCAGAACTGGCCGCAGTACTCGGTCACGAGGTAGTTCACTCAGCAGCTAGACATGGCGCCAAAGGGGTAGAACGCGGCACCATCCTACAAGCCACAACGGCTGTTGCCGGCATCGCTACAGCCAATACGGATTACGGCAAATATGTAGCTGTGAGCGCGGGACTTGGCTCCCAGCTAATTAATTCAAGGTATGGTCGCAGCGCCGAAAGCGAATCTGACCGCTACGGTATGGATTATATGAGTCGAGCGGGTTACAACCCTCAAGGCGCAGTAGATTTACAGCAGACTTTTGTCGATCTCTCTGGACAAAAAGACTCCAGCTTTTTTGACGGTCTATTTGCCAGCCACCCACCATCACAGCAACGCCTGGAAGCAAACAAGGCTTATGCTCAAACGCTTCCCAAGGGTGGAGTAACGGGTAAAGCCCGCTACCAGCAAGTCATGGCGCGACTCATTGAAACAAAACCCGCTTACGAAAACTATGAAAAAGCTCGGCAACTGACCAAAGACAAGCGGCCTAAAGAGGCTAGAAAACTCGTTAACCAAGCAATCATCGTGGAACCCAACGAAGGCCACTTCCACTCATTTTTAGGCGACCTAGAGTTAGACGAAAAGCGCTACAGCTCGGCACAAAATGCCTATGCTGAAGCCATCGAGTTAAACCCAAGCTTTTTCTACCCGCACCTCAAAAGCGGCATTACCAGCGAAAAACAAGGCGCATTGAACCAAGCAAAATTGCGCCTCAATCGCAGCTTAAAATTACTGCCAACCGCACAAGCTTACAACGCGCTGGGCAATATCGCTGAACGCCAAGGCAATACAAACGAGGCCAGAGAATACTTTGCAGCCGCCTCTCAGGACCCCAGCGCGTCTGGCCAAGCAGCCTTAAACTCTTTGATTAAGATAGATGTTGCGCGCAACCCCGGCGCTTTCATTGGTGTTCGCTATGGCAGAAACGACGCCAGCGCCATACAAATTGAAGTTGCCAACCGAGCGCCTCGGGCATTCAACAACGTGGTTTTGTCCATTCGCTACATTGACCAAAGAGGCAGCGCCAGAAGCAGCCGGCGTCAGATCAACCTACTTGACGCGAGCGAAGCCAAGCTAATTAATACGGGACTGGTCAGTCCTCAAGGCGAGGTGCAAATTTCAGTAGTCAGCGCTACGCTTGCTGAAAGCTAATTGAAATTTAGATCACTAACTTCCGCTAGGTAGACAGAGAGGCAGAGGCAGAGGCAGAGGCAGAGGCAAAAGAGTTGGCGCTGAAAGCGCCACGCTGCCTAAAAATTTCAGCCAGCAAAAGCAGAAGAGAAAAGGCTGGTTCACATAAGAACGGCTAAAGGCGTAGAAAAAGAGCTACAGTTGGAAAAGGTATATATAAGTGTCTTTGCACATATTCTTAGGATTGGCAAAAACACCTGTTCGCTGCATACCCACAGATTCCGCCAGTGTCCAAGACGGCACGTTATCCATAGTCATATTGGCCACCAACTCACCAATGACCTGCCCCTTAGCCCAAGCAATAGCGCCACACACCGCCTCGCGACCATAACCTTACCGCCAAAAATCTTTATGGATGATATAGCCCAAATCAAACACAGTTTCTTCGAGTATTTGGGTGTGCACAATACCTACATCGCCAATCCGCACGCCATCAGCTGTGCGACTACAACACCAGCGAGCACAGTCATATATTGACGGAGTTAGCGTGCGCCGCAGCCAAGCTTGAACGTCTTGTGGGGTAAAACGTTGCGGCCAGTCACTCATAGTGGCTCCATGAGTCAATAGAGCAAAAAGCGCTGGCAGATCATCTTACTGCCAGCAATTTAAGCTCAGTCGATCAGTCTGCGACACTGTCATAAAGTGCCTGACGGTCTCTTTCAAAGCGCTTACCCGCCATATAAAACATAGGAATAGCGAGCATTGAAATGGCAGTGAAGGTAATCAACGTGATGGTATAAGGCTCTGGGTGGCCTTGAGAAATCATCCAATCAATAAAGTAACCGCCGCCAGTTACACCCAAACCTAAACCAACAAAGTTTAGCGAAAGAATATAGAAGGCCACTACGGTGCCACGAATTTGTGGTGGCACCAGTTCCTGAACCGTAGAGAATGTAGGTCCATAAAAGCTGCCCAGCTGAAAATAACCAGCAAAAATACCTACCATAAAGAATATGGACGTTGGATCTGCAACTCGATAAGCCAAACCAATTGGGGTCAACACCAACATAATCCAGAACAAGAACATAGGTCTGCCCATGCCGGTTCTGCGCAGGAACATGT
>CAUZON010000008.1:0-82856 GCA_963581445.1 Gammaproteobacteria bacterium
TGAGCAACGCCCTTCTAAGGCGTAGGTTCGGGGTTCGACTCCCTGTGCCCCTAGATATAAGTCAGTTATAACTTCCAATTCTGCTGCCAAGTTATTGCTACTGCTTTCCTCAAGAACTCTGAAGAACCTTCAATAATGGTCGAGCACCCTCAAATGCTCCCAGTTCACCGGATCTATGGGCATTCTGCCGTTAATGCTGAATCTATTCTAAGAGAACGCGGAAAACCCCTGGCGTCCTGATCAACTCACCCCTATAATTCCAGTTGCTGCGGTGGGCGTAGCTCAGTTGGTAGAGCTCCGGATTGTGATTCCGGCGGTCGTGGGTTCAAACCCCATCGTCCACCCCATTTTACTTTTGGACATGCAAGTGTAGTTGCTTGTGTAACTAGCGCTTACAGCTATGGAGCTACTATTCTAAATACGGTTCATTCCCTCAAAGTAGAGGGGTAAAACTGTGCTCTAAACTTTGTTGTCGGCTCTTCTCCCTTAGCTCACAATCGGCAAAGAGTCGCGCTAAATTAATGGCAGGGCCTCGATTACGTCTCTGCCAACGCATTGCGTCTAACCCGGGTGAGCATTGTTTGTTCAGGCGTTTTTAGACCTAGTTTGGTTCGACCATTAAAGCGACTCAGGACACTTAGGTGATCCTTGAATGAAGATATACTGCTTCATTAAAGCTGCTGGGCCAACATGCTAAAATAATGCTGCCCATCCGAACACAGTTTTTCTTCAGGGACGCAGCGTCAATCGTATTCTTGGAACGGGTAGTGCCCACGTCCCCGCCACATCCGGGGCAACTCCGGCGTTTTGCATGTGAAACACATTGTAAACAAAACGTAGACAGCGGCCGGCAGAGTCTCAAAGAGGCCATTTTTCTGCAAGCTCCCATGCCGCCTGGTCGCGGACGGAAATAAACGAACGTCTGCGCGAGTACGTACCAATTCGAATAACAACCTCTATCAACCACTTTTGGATATTAGAGTAATCCTCATGGCCTGACTCTTCGGCTTCCGCCAAATCAGTCAGTGCCTAACCGAAAAAAGAAAGTAAGCGCCAGAACTACTGCATTTCTATTGCGGTTTTAAATGCTGGTCGGTTGGCTACGCGCTCAACGTAAGCTTTTAGGTGGGCCATTTCTTCGCCCACACAACCAAGTCGGTTACTCATAAAGCATGCGTGTCCAAGCATGATGTCTGCAGCAGAAAAATCACCAATTAAATAGTCTCTGCCAGTCAACGCTTTGTCGACCGGTTCCAGGGCTTTGCTTAAAAGTCGCTGGGCTTGGCCGAGAGCTTTTTCATCGCGCCGTTCAGGTGGCAATAGTATCGTTTGTACAACAATAGTGTTGACTGGTGGCATAACCATGCCTTCACAGTAGTGGAACCACTGTAGGTAGTCTGGAAACAGAGGGGAATCCTCGCTGGGTTTTAGACCGCCGTTTTTATGTCGCGCGATGACATATTCAACAATAGCCCCTGACTCGAAGATGCTGATGTCGCCATCATCTAAAACTGGTACACGACCAAGCGGGTGACGGGCTCTGTGCTCATCGGACTTTAAGTCTTTGGGGTGAAATGCCATTTTGTTAATCTCGTAAGGTAATTCTAATTCTTCTAACAACCAAACAATTCTTCCGGCGCGGGAGTTCGGCGCAAAATGTAATTTCAACATAAGAGACTTTCCTTAATTTTCAATTTTAAAATATGCACAAGAATATTCGTGCAAAGTTGCTGTGGACGCAATAGCGCTGAGCCGCTGTGATGCGCAGCTGTGAGCAAATCAATTCGATGCAAATTGCGTGGAATTAAGGAATCGACAGAACGCTTGTAGAGGTAGTGCGAGTAGCAAGAGCGCAATTTCGACGTTAATTATTAGCGAATGTTTTTTTCGGCGTGTGCTAAGTTTTGGCGTTACATTTTGCTGGGGAACAGGGTATGAAATCTGAGTTGTGTGAAAAATTAGGTATAGAGTTTCCAATATTTGCCTTTAATCACTGTCGCGACGTGGTGGTGGAAGTATCTAAGGCCGGCGGCATGGGTATTCTCGGTGCGGCGGGCCTTTCGCCAGAGGCTTTAGAAATTGAATTGCAGTGGATAGATGACCACATCGATGGCAAACCCTACGGCGTGGACATAATTGTGCCCACAACCATGGCTATCCAAGACAACGAAGTAGCCACCGACATAAGCGCCTTAGTACCCAATGAGCATCGAGATTTTGCCGCCTCGGTACTGGCGCAACACGGCTTAGACAGCACAGGAATTTATGATTTCAGCTCCGGTACAAGTGATGCGTTTTTGGGTGAGAGTAAGGCTGCTGCATTACTGGATGTTGCCTTTGCACATCCAATAAAGATTATCGCTAATGCACTAGGCGTACCGCCACGCTATATGCTTGAGCTGGGCAAAGCCAATAATGTTGCAGTTGCTGCACTAGTTGGCGCTAAAGAACATGCATTAAAACAGGCTGAGGCCGGGGTTGATGTCATTGTTGTGCAGGGCACTGAGGCCGGTGGGCATTGCGGCGAAGTGTCGACCATGGTTTTGGTGCCGGAAGTCTGTGAGGCAATAAAGGACTTTAAAAACATCTCAATACTCGCCGCAGGTGGCATTGTTTTGGGCAGACAAATGGCCGCGGCCATGACCATGGGCGCCCACGGTGCATGGACGGGTTCTATGTGGTTAACCACCTCGGAAGCATCGACCTCGCCGGTCATTAAAGAGAAGATGTTGTCCACCAATTCTCGAGATACTGTTCGCTCACGTAGTCGCACCGGTAAATACTCTCGCCAGATGAGGTCGCCATGGACAGATGCTTGGGAGGATGAGGGTGCGCCAGATCCCTTACCCATGCCCCTACAGCCCCTGGTCAGTGAACCAGCGTTGAGCAAAATCACTAAGATGGCAGAGAGCGGTCACCCAGGCGCAAGGCAATTAGCCACTTACTGGGTGGGTCAGGGCGTTGGGTTAATGAACGAAGTCCAGTCGTGTAAGTCGGTAATGTACGATTTTATGCAGGATTTCTTAGACGCTACGCAAAAAATGCAGCGCATGATGGACGACTAATTTTGCCGGGGGTCGAGTGGCGGGTGCTTGCTGCGGCCAAGACACATTGATAAAGGCTCACTAGCGGTTCTGCGTTGTCACGCCTAGAAACTGAGACCTATATTGGACGTCATAAGCTGTTGTCTAACTCCACGCACGAAAGGTGAACATTTCTAAAACATTTGCATGAATCGTGGTGTAAGATAGTCCGCGATCTGACCTATGCGGTTTCGTAAGTCACAACAAATTTTGGTAGGGGGTGCACCAGTTTGCACTTAATAGGCGATCGGCGTGAAACCTGTCGGCTAGCCCATTTCTTTTGTATCCACCTCGAATGAATTAGAGAATGAACGTATCCATTGAAACAATGACTGGTCTCGAACGTAGATTAACCATAACCATCCACGGCGATCAGTTTGAAGACCAGATAGCGGCGCGCATAGAAGACGCTCGCAGCAAAGTAAAAATTCCCGGCTTTAGAGCTGGCAAGGTTCCACTGAAAGAAGTCAGACGGCGTTATGGCAATGCCATTCGTGCAGAAGTAGCTGGAGAACTAATGCAGAGCAGCTTTGTAGAAGCTGTACAGCAAGAGTCTTTAACCCCGGCTGGTTCGCCTAAGTTAGACGTAATCAAAATGGATCCAGGCATAGATTTTGAGTTCACTGCGACATTTGAAGTGTTCCCATCTGTTGAACTGGCCAATTTCGATAAGATCGCGGTTAAACGCCCTTCTGCTGAAATTCAAGACGCTGATTTGGACGATATGGTTGTTAGATTGCGCGAGCAAAATGCGACTCAAGAAGTAGTCGAGCGCGCGTCCGCTGACGGCGATCAAATTACCGTTGATTTTGAAGGCACCTTAGCTGGTGAGCGCATCGAGTCTGCGTGCGGTGAAGGCATGGCCTTCACTATTGGCAAAGGGCAAATGATTGCTGACTTCGATAAAGGCGTGATGGGTTTATCTGCTGGTGAAGAGTCAACTTTTGACGCTGTATTCCCAGACGATTACCAAGCTGAGGACATGCAAGGGAAAACCGTTCAGTTCAGCGTAAAGATTATCGACGTTAAAGAGAACCAGCTGCCGGAAATGAACGAAGAATTCTTCAAGAAGTTTGGTATTGATGAAACCACTGAAGAGGCTTTTCTCTCTGAAGTGAAAGCCAATATGACTCGCGAAATAGATTCTGCGATTAAGAACCAGGTTAAGCAGCAGGCTATGGATGGTCTGAGTGAAATCCATGATTTTTCGCTGCCTCACGATGTAGTGCATCGCGAAATTCATGTGCTTAAAGATCAGATGATGGGCCAATTTCAAATGCCTCCGGGTCAGGCTCAACAGCTAGATTTGCCAGATGCATTGTTCCAAGACCAAGCGGAAAAGCGCGTCAAGGTTGGACTTGTTGTGAATGAAATTATGACCAGCAAGGCAATGGTTGCGGATGCTGAAAAGATAGATGCCCGGCTGCAAGAGATTGCTGCACCTTACGGCGAGCCAGAACAAGTGATCGAATGGTATCGAAGTAATCCAGAGCAAATGAAGAATATTGAAATGGCTGTACTTGAAGATCAGGTAGTCGACCTCATAATGGATCAGGCGAGCGTAGAAGAAGTAGTTTCTAACTATAAAGACGTGATCAGCGGAGCGGCTATTGCTGTACCTGAAGAAGCCAGCGAAGAAGAAGCTGAGACTGAAAAGTAGGGTGCCGATTAGGCAATAGTGATTATTAGATAAGCGCAGTATTTGCCGGTTTATGCCGGCAAACTTGGAGAAAAAAATGTCAGAAATTCGAGATCGATTAACGCAACCAATGCAAGGCTTGGGCATGGTCCCAATGGTTGTAGAGCAAACTGCTCGTGGCGAACGCGCGTACGACATCTATTCTAGGTTACTGAAAGATCGAATCATCTTTTTGGTGGGTCCTGTTGAAGATCACATGGCCAACTTAGTAGTCGCGCAGATGTTGTTTCTGGAATCCGAAAATCCAGATAAAGACATTAATCTTTATATTAATTCTCCAGGTGGGTCGGTAACCGCTGGGTTATCTATTTATGACACCATGCAGTTTGTTAAACCCAATGTCAGCACGTTATGTGTAGGCCAGGCGGCAAGTATGGGTGCATTTTTGCTGGCATCTGGTGCGGCAGGTAAGCGTTACGCACTGCCTAATTCGCGCATGATGTTGCATCAACCCTCAGGTGGTTCGCGTGGTGTTGCGTCAGATATTGAAATTCAAGCGCAAGAGATATTGTTAATGCGTGAACAGTTAAACAATATTATTGCGAAGCACACGGGTCAGGACGTCGAAACGGTAGCAAAAGATACCGATAGAGACTTCTGGATGAGCCCAGATGCTGCAAAAGAGTACGGCCTTGTAGATCAGGTGCAACAAAGCCGCACTGACGCTGCTGAATCGGCGAAAGATTAGGATATTTTCGGCAAGCCTGCGGGCTTGCATTAAACGTCCTGAGCAAGCAATTTTATCAGGATTGAATATTCTTGTGTTGTGGCTCTGCAGTCGCAATAACGCGAGAATGGAATGTGAAAGGCAGGGTATTGGTGCGCAAATTTAGCCACCGATACTTGGCCAGAGTAATGGGATATCGAAGCTATGTCGGAAGAAAATGGCAAGGGAGACGATTCAGGCAAGTTATTGTACTGTTCGTTTTGTGGCAAAAGCCAACATGAAGTTCGCAAGCTAATTGCTGGACCTTCTGTTTTTATCTGTGATGAATGCGTTGAATTATGCAATGACATTATCAGAGAAGAGGTCTCAGAGGCCGCACAGTCTAGTGAAACTAGCAAGTTACCGGTACCTACTGAGATCAATAAAACTCTCGATGAATATGTGATCGGGCAAGAACACGCTAAGAAAGTGCTGTCTGTTGCTGTCTATAATCACTACAAGCGCCTCAATTATAGTGCCAAAAAAGATGACGTAGAGTTGTCGAAATCAAATATTTTGCTTATCGGCCCAACGGGCTGCGGTAAGACGCTGTTGGCTGAAACCTTGGCGAGAATGTTAGATGTACCCTTCACCATTGCTGACGCGACCACGCTCACGGAAGCAGGTTACGTGGGCGAAGACGTAGAAAACATCATTCAGAAACTGCTGCAAAAGTGCGACTACGACGTAGAGCGTGCTCAAGTGGGAATAGTTTACATTGACGAAATCGACAAAATTTCGCGCAAGTCAGATAACCCTTCAATAACTAGAGATGTTTCCGGTGAGGGCGTGCAACAAGCCTTGCTGAAACTAATTGAAGGAACGGTTGCATCGGTACCACCACAAGGCGGGCGTAAGCACCCGCAGCAAGAATTTTTGCAGGTAGATACATCAAAGATCCTATTCATTTGTGGCGGCGCGTTTGCCGGTCTCGATCGCGTGATCTCTGATCGCTCTGATAAGTCAGGCATTGGATTTGGCGCTCAGGTTAAGGGTGACGCGGATCGTACCAGCATTGGTGAAACGCTGCGTTCAGTGGAGCCAGAAGATTTAGTACGTTACGGGCTTATCCCTGAATTTGTTGGTCGTTTACCCGTTGTAGCTACTCTGGGTGAGTTGGACAATGATGCGTTGATCAGAATTTTGACTGAACCGAAAAACTCGCTTACCAAGCAGTACACCAAATTGTTTGAGATGGAAGGCGTAGACGTCGATTTCCGTGATGACGCATTGCGCGCTATTGCCAATAAGGCAACTGAACGCAAATCTGGTGCTCGAGGCTTACGCTCTATTCTTGAATCGGTCTTGCTAGACACAATGTATGAACTGCCGGCGTCAGAATCAGTGAGCAAGGTAGTGATTGATGAGAGCGTGATCAAAGGCGAGAGTCAGCCTTTGTTGATTTACGAAAATCTAGAGCCAGCAAAAATTGCTGAAGAGGATTAACCTTTACCAGCAAATTTTGTTTGTCAGGTTAGCGCCGCTCGCAAATTTAGCGTGCGGAGCGCCGAGTTTTCTCCTGCGTTATCTCACGTCTAGAACACCCCAAATTAATTCCCACATTTTGAAGGTCCGAGGCCTTGAGCTTTGGCGTTATGGCCGCATTGTCATATCAAACAATTTGAGTATTTAGAGAGAAATTATGTCAGATGACACTGTAGATTTTCTTCCGGTATTACCACTACGAGATATGGTTGTATACCCCCACGGAGTGCACCCACTTTTTGTCGGTACGGCAAGTTCCATTGAAGCACTAGACGCCGCGATGGCCGACGATAAACAAATTTTCCTTGTTGCCAAGACTGACCCTGAAAAGGCCGAAGTTGAACCCGGTGATTTATACGCTATGGGTACGGTTGCAAGCATTCTTCAGTTACTAAAACTACCTGACGGTACCGTCAAAGTTTTGGTAGAAGGTGGTCGGCGCGCAGCAGTACTGAACTTAGATTTTACAGCAGACTTTATTCGCGCTGAAGTGGATGTTCGAGATGAGCCTGAAGTAGAACGTCGAGAAGCCGATGCACTGAACAAAACTCTTTTGGCTCAGTTTGAGGCGTTTGCTCAAAGTGGCAAAAAAATTCCCCAGGAAGTTTTGGCTTCTTTATCTGGCATTGACGACCCATCACGCTTGATGGACACCATGGCGGCGCAGATGTCATTAGATATCAAGGACCGTCAAGATGTCCTAGAAACTATAGAGATTAGTGCTCGTACTGAACTATTGCTCGCTTTGATGGATGCCGGCCTAGCTGTTATTCAGGTGGAAAAACAAGTCCGCGGACGCGTCAAAAAGCAAATGGAACAGAGTCAGCGCGACTACTATCTGAATGAGCAAATGAAAGCCATTCAAAAAGAAATGGGCGACGATTCTGCAAACGAAACCGACGAGCTGCAAAGCAAGATCGACGAACTTGGTATGCCTGTTGAGGCTAAAGAGAAGACGCAGTCGGAACTTAATAAGCTGAAAAATATGGCGCCAATGTCGGCTGAAGCGACAGTGGTAAGAAGCTTTATTGATTGGATGGTCAGCATCCCTTGGAGCAAGAAAAGCCGAGTTCGCAAAGACCTCCAAGCCGCGCAAAAGATACTCGATGAAGATCACTTTGGTTTAACTGAAGTGAAGGAGCGCATTGTTGAGTACTTAGCGGTACAGAATCGCACCAGTCAGTCAAAGAGCCCAGTATTATGCCTTGTAGGGCCTCCTGGCGTGGGTAAAACCAGCTTGGGTGAGAGTATTGCAAGGGCGACGAATAGAAAATTCGTGCGTATGGCACTGGGTGGCGTTCGTGATGAAGCCGAGATAAGGGGGCATAGACGTACATACATTGGCTCTTTACCCGGCAAAGTCATTCAAAAGATGAGCAAGACCGGGGTCGTAAATCCGCTATTTTTGCTTGATGAAATAGACAAAATGGGCATGGATATGCGTGGTGATCCAGCCAGCGCTCTGTTGGAAGTGCTCGATCCAGAGCAGAACAGCACGTTTAACGATCACTACTTGGAAGTAGATTACGACCTTTCTAACGTGTTTTTTGTTTGTACTTCGAACTCCATGAATATTCCTGCGCCGCTCTTAGATCGCATGGAAGTGATACGGCTGCCAGGCTACACCGAGGACGAAAAGCTGGGTATTGCACGCCGCTATTTGGTACCAAAGCAGATTAAAAACAATGGCTTGAAGAAAGACGAGTTGGAAATTACTGACGCGGCCCTTGTCGATATGATTCGTTATTACACTCGCGAAGCTGGTGTACGTGGCTTGGAGAGAGAAATTTCTAAGGTGGCCCGCAAAGTGGTCAAGGAACAATCCCTAGATCAGGCCAAAATAAAGAAATCTTTCCCCAAGACTGTCGTTGATCAGGCTGAGTTGGAAAAATATTCGGGCGTGCACAAATTTAGCTACGGGCTAGCAGAAGAAGAAAGCCAGGTAGGTATTGTGACTGGTTTGGCGTGGACACAAGTGGGTGGCGAGTTGCTCAGCATAGAAGCAGTTTCGGTACCGGGTAAGGGCCGTCAGATTAAGACGGGTTCCTTGGGCGACGTCATGCAGGAATCTATCCAAGCGGCTTTGACTGTCGTGCGAAGTCGCGGACAGTCTCTTGGTTTAGCTGATGATTTTCACGAGAAAAGCGATATACACATTCACGTGCCTGAAGGCGCCACACCAAAAGATGGCCCCAGTGCGGGCATTGGCATGTGTACCGCAATGATATCAGTGCTTACGGGTATTCCTGTTAAGGCCAATGTCGCCATGACAGGTGAGATCACCTTACGCGGTCAGGTGCTGCCAATTGGTGGGCTAAAAGAGAAGCTATTAGCCGCTCATAGAGGGGGCATTAAGCACGTTGTTATTCCTCATGAAAATGAGAAGGATTTGATAGAAATCCCTGAAAACGTGAAAAATAATTTACAAATCCATGCCGTGAAATGGATAGACGAAGTGCTAGAGATAGCACTTGAGCGAATGCCTGAACCGAAAATTCTCCATGATGGGGACGGTGAGGGAGCCAGTGCTGAGTCGAAAAAGGAATCTGGAGCGGTGGAAACGCCTTCTAGCATAAGTCCACACTAGCAAAGTCTTGCGCGCATTAGCTTGCGCCGGCCTAGCTGTGTTGGTATAAAACAAGCGACCCGGAAAGGGTCTCAATTTAACTGTATGCGCAGAGAAAAAATAAGCCGTTTTGGATGTGAGTTTTGCTCCTCGTCCCACCAGCTATTCTATCGACAGGCGCACTTAAGAGGGGCACAGGATGAACAAGAGTGAATTAGTAGATCATATATCTGAATCCGCAGATATTTCAAAAACCGCAGCAAGCAGAGCTTTAGAGTCCGCGTTAGAAGCAATAACCGGTTCTTTGAAAGATGGTGAGTCCGTAGCGTTGGTTGGTTTTGGTACATTTTTGGTTCGTGATCGCGCAGCACGGCCAGGTCGTAACCCAAAGACTGGTGAAACGATCCAAATCTCAGCTGCTAAAGTTCCTGCTTTTAAGCCGGGTAAGGCTCTTAAAGACGCTTTAAACTAGCGGCTATTGGGTGATTTTGAAGGGCGCCGATAAAGCGCCCTTTTTTATATTCTTACACTTAGGTTTTCTATTATACGTTTTAAGGTATAACTAGCATGTTGCAGCAACTGCGAGATCAAACTCAATCAACCGGCTTCAAAATTCTGGTAGTGGCCATCATACTGGTGCTTACGCTATTCGGATTTGGTGCTACCAACGTTTTCCTTGGCGGCGATCCAAAGGTTGCCCAAGTCGGCGACTACGATATTACTGAAACGGTACTTAACATCGAAACAGAGCGCGAGAAGCGCCGCATTCTTTCTCAGGTTGGTCCTGATTTTGATCCAAATGATATTGACCGGTTGCTTTTACAGCAATCTGCGCTTAATCAGCTGATCAACCGTCAAGTGTTGTATCAAACTGCGTCTGATTTAGGCATTAGGGTCGCAACGGATGAAGTGAGCAAGCAGCTCTTGACGAGCCCGGTTTATCAGATTGATGGCAAATTTAACGAAGCAGTTTATCGCCAGCAGTTGCAGGTACTGGGCTATCAGCCGGTAGAATTTTTGCAGGAGTACTCTAGTGCTTTGAGCGCAGAGCAATTACGCAGTGGTGTTGCCGACGGCGTTTTAGTAACCGATTGGGAAATAGCCGAAGCAGTAAGAATTTTGGAGCAGCGCCGCGACCTTGCTTACCTTGCTTTAGATATCGCCGCTTATGCTGCAGATGTAGAAGTCTCTGATGAGGAGATTGAAGCGCGATATGCAGACGACCAAACACTTTATATGACATCGTTAATGCTTGATGTTGAGTACGTGCGGTTAGCCGTAACAGATTTAGCCGACGACTTAGCCCTTGAAGTGAGCGATGATGAGCTCAAGGCTATGTACGAAGAAGATCGCGCAGCAGCCTCTACCGAGGACGCGCGAGACAGTGCGCATATTCTCATTCAAGTGACTGAATCCGACGATGAAGCTGCGGCATTACAGCGCATCAATGAAATTGCCGCTCGGATTAATCAAGGCGAAGATTTTGCTGGCATTGCAAAAGAGCTTTCTGACGACCTTGGATCTGCCGAGCAGGGCGGCTCTCTAGGTCTCGCCGGTAAGGGTGTTTTTGACGCGTCCTTCGAGGAGGCATTGTGGGGACTGACCACTATTGGGCAAGTATCGGAACCTGTTAGAACAGCCTATGGTTTTCATTTAATCAAACTCAACAACATCATTGTGACCGAGTACTCTTCGTTTGCAGAAGAATTACCGATATTGAAAGAGCGGGTAAAAACTGAATTAGCTGAAGAGCAATACTTGGCACAATTAGATTCGCTAGAACGAAGTGCCTTTGACGAAGAAATTGCATTGACGGAGACGGCTGCAGGGCTGAATTTGCCGGTTGTCAAAGTGTCGGGTATCACAGAGAACTTTTCTCCAACGGCAACAGAGGGGGTTGCGCCAAGTGCCAGCGATTTGTTGCTGAGCAATCCCGATGTTCTTGAAGTGCTATTCAGTGAAAAAGTTTTGGCTGGTGAGAACAGTGAGATGATTCAGGTCAGTGATACAGAAGCCTTAGTGGTTCGAGTGGCAAAACAATACGAGCCTGAAGAAATTGCGTTAGTAGAAGTTACTGAAGCCATAAAAGCCCAACTGCGCGGCGAAAAAGGCTTGGCGGCGCTTGAAGAGGCCAAATTCGATGCTATAGCTGCTTTGGCGTCAGGCACTGGTGTCAGTGAAGTTGCTACATCGCTGGGTCACCGCTGGGTCACTTTAGAAGGTGTGGCGCGAGTCAAAAGTGTGAGAAATGTTCCAGTAGAAATATTGCAGGAAGCTTTTAGATTGCCGCGACCAACAGCTGGTGAAAAATCCATTGGCTCGGCTGATTATGAACAAGGCAGTGCAATAGTGGTGGTTACTCAAGTGACCCCAGGCGATGTTAATGCCACTACCGATACACAGTTAGAGCAGTTCCGTCAGATTGTTAGTTCAAGAGTGGAGCGCATTGAATTTGCTGCTTTCTTCCAAGCAGCAGAAAACGCTGTAGGCGTGGTTAGACCAGAGTAAATGTTGTACAGAGGGGCAAGAGCCCCTCACATGGCTGGGTGGTAGGAAAGACGCAAAGAAATAAAATAGAGACAAGTAAGTAAGAAAGACTGTAAAAAAAGACGAACAGAAAAGGGCCACATCAGTGGCTCTTTTTTTGTTTGCGTTTAGGGTAGAGCCAAAATCTGCTTCAAAAGGGCTGGCTAATTAGACAGCTCACTTAAGGGGTAAGGCTTAATCAGTGCTAGCGGCCACCGACAGTGTCGATGTACAACGTTAAATGCTGGCCTGGTTGCAGGTACCTCTTCGGGTCTAAATCATTCCAGTTGCTAATAGCTGGAACACCAATCTTAAATTTATTGGCAATCCTACTCAATGAGTCGCCGCTGCGGACTCGATAACGTATTTTTCGCATCACTGCTGGCGGTTCGTCCACCTTCGCTATTGATGAGGGACTTATCTTGGTATTCGGTACGTTAATTTTTTGTCCTACGCGCAGCGTGGCTTTGCGACCGATTTCGTTTTCTTTAACTAACTCAGCGATGCTCACTTGGTATTGTTTAGCAATGAGCCACAGCGAGTCGCCGCGACGGACCGTGTGCGTAATGGAATATGCGCTATGTTGTTTCACAACAGCCGTTTGTGAAAGAGGCACTCTCAAGCTTCCACCAGTAATTATACGGTTGTTGCTAAGGCCATTAGCCTGCCGCAACGTCGCTACATCTGTGTTGTATCTCTGCGCTAGTACGCTGAGTGTCTGGCCGGAACGAACCTTGATGTTTAGCCAGGCGAGTCTTTCATTTTCTGGGGTCGCATTGAGTTTTTGCTGCAGAGCAAGGGCAAGCATGCCCAGAGCCTCTTCTGATGGTGTCTCAACAGGTTCATCAACCTCTGCAAGTTGAAGGGCGGTGAAAGGGAGGATTAAGCGGTGAGGCCCTTTGCTGGGGGTTTGACTACGTGTTAGCGCGGGGTTCCATTTGTACAAGGTAGCGCTGGGCACATGGCTAATGGCGACTATTTTGGCGATATCGAATTGGCTGGGGAGATCTAAAACGAAGAACGATCGTCGCATTTCTACACTAGGTAACTGTACTTGGTACTTTGCGGGGTCATTAACAATCGCCGCTATCGCTAAAAGACGCGGCACGTAGGCTCTTGTTTCTCTGGGGAGTTGTAGAACAAAGAAGTCTCTGCTAGCGCCGCGCCGGATAGCTTTAGAGACTGTGCCGCCGCCAGCATTATAGGCAGCTATAGCTAAGAGCCAATTATCGAAGCGTTTATTCAGGCGCTCTAGATAGGTTAGGGCCGCATCTGTAGAAGCAACGATGTCGCGACGTCCGTCATAACCGGAGTTAATTTGTAGTCCGTATTGTTTTGCCGTTGGCGACATAAATTGCCACAGGCCATTCGCACCATAGGGCGAAAACGCATAGGGATCTAGCGCGCTCTCAATAATAGGCAATAGCGCAAGTTCGGCGGGTATTTGCTGTTCTAGAACTTGTTCTAGGATGTACGGCAAATAGTTCTGCATGCGGCTTTCAAGGCGCTGCCAGTATTTGGGGTTTCTTTGAAACCAGCGTATTTCCTGCTGTACGGAGCCTTTGTCTAATTGATGGTCCAGTGCCAAGTTGCTGCGCAAAAGGGTCCATAAATCTTCATTTATGACTATTTCCTCTTCCAGCTCGGCGATTGTCTCCACTGTCGACGCAGCATCAACCGCCTGAATTTCTACTAAACCCTTCGATGCCACTGAACCCAAGATGCTTTCTTCTGCCGAAATGCTTTGCTCAGCTATCTGTGCCTGGCATCCCATCAGCACGACTACTGACAGGCAACTCCAAGAGGCGCACTTTATCCAACTGCTTTTCTGTAACTTTACCAAAATGATTGTTGCTCTAGCTTTAAACGTCTTAAACTGGCGGCGGATATTAACCGATGTGCTCACTACATGAACAGATTTAGTCTTAAGAGGAATAAATCGAAATTTGAGCGCCTTTGGTCTAGTGCTTTAGGCACTAAGACCTGTGCGCTGCAAATGCCAGAGCTTGCACCTCTCACAAGGCGCCTTCACGGCGATGTGGTGCTTTGGGTAGGTGATTGCCAAGAAGCCGGGTTAGCACTGCACGGTTGCATGATTCGACACACGATATTTGCCGCACAAAATCATCTGGCGAGTACTGCGCAGCAACAACCCATGCTGCAGGTTGATCTGACCAACTTACCTTTCGCCACGGCAAGTTTAGATGGCGTAGTGTTGCATCATGGTTTGGAATTGGTTGCAGATCCTAGAGCGGCCATTAAAGAAGTGGAAAGGGTATTGGCGCCAGGCGGCAAATTGCTTATTTGCGGATTTAATCCGTTTAGTTTGTATGGCTTGCGGCGACTCTATGCCCGAGTTTTCGCCGACCCTATGAGTTCTCATGTGCTGGTAAATCCCATGCGGCTGTTTGACTGGCTGGCCTTGCTCGACCTGAAATTGGATTGTCGACCCAAATACTTCGAATATAGTTTGCCCATTAGTCAAAACCCGCTGGGATGGATCAATGATTGGCTTAGATCTAGTCCGTGGCTAAAACGCAAAATTAATAAAATGAGCCCAGGTTTTTCTGTAGCGGGCCGTAGATTGAAAAAACTAGCGCTAATTTCGCAGCTGCCCTTTGGCGGGTTATTGCTTATAAGTGCTACCAAACAGGCAGTATCGATGAATATGCAGACTATTGATAAGCACGCCAAGAAGATCAAGCAAAGGTCTTTACAGCCTGCAGCGCTGCACAAAATTAGCATTAACAAAAAAACAAATATTGAGATTTAGATGTCCGTGGAAATATTTACTGATGGCGCCTGCAGAGGCAATCCCGGTCCCGGTGGGTGGGCAGCTTTGCTGCGTAAGGGTGATACCGAAAAGATGATATCCGGGGCACAAGAGACGTCGACTAACAACCAAATGGAGCTTATGGCGGCGATTCAGGGCTTAGAACAGCTAAAAAAACCTGTTCGCGTGACCCTGACCACAGACTCCCAGTATGTAAGGCAAGGCATCACTAAATGGATTGCCGGTTGGAAGCGTAATGGCTGGATGACGTCGCAAAAAAAGCCGGTAAAAAATAAAGAGCTGTGGCAACGCTTAGATATTGCTGTCGCCGAGCACCAAGTGGAGTGGCTGTGGGTAAAAGGACACAGTGGACACCGCGAAAATGAGATGGTTGATCAAGCAGCAAACGATGCCATAGATACAATGCAGGCAAACTAATGAGACAAATCGTATTAGATACGGAAACCACAGGGTTGGAAGTAGCACTGGGCCACAAAATCATTGAGATTGGGGCTATTGAGATGATCGACCGTAAGTTTACGGGTCGCCACTTTCATAAGTATCTAAACCCTGAACGAGAGATTGATGACGGCGCCAAAGAGGTGCACGGCATTACTGAAGCGTTTTTGGCCGACAAGCCGAAGTTTGCCGATGTCTGGGAGGAGCTCGAGCGTTTTCTCGACGGTGCTGAATTGATTATCCACAATGCGGTATTTGATATTTCGTTTCTTGATAGCGAGATTCGAGCTCTTGTGCGACAGGGCCTTGCTCCCCAGCGGAAAATCGAAGATTTCTGCGGCGTTATAGATTCACTGGCAATCGCCAGACAAAAGCACCCGGGTCAAAAGTTAAACCTAGACGCCCTGTGTCGTCGCTATGCGGTAGATAACTCACAACGACAGCTACACGGCGCGCTGTTAGATGCAGAGATTTTGGCTGACGTTTATCTGTTGATGACGGGCGGCCAAACCAATCTTTTTGGTGTCGGTAATAACGCTAACGATGACCCATCGGGGCAGAACGATAATCAGATTGATCATAGCTGGGAAATTCCACCTCTAAGGCAAATTATGGCCAGTGTTGACGACTTAGCGACTCACGAGGAAATGTTAGATTTACTTGCTGAGCGCAGTGAAGATGGGCCTGTTTGGCGGCGAGAACAGTAGATAAGAAACTAATTCAGGAGAAGCCTCTTAAGTCTCTTTAAAAGTTAGGGAGGTTTGCCAAGGGCGTGTCTTAAGCCTGTTTAACCTAGCAACCACGGAACAACTGCGGTGCTGCTTGTTAGCCCTTTTACTCTGTGAAGAATAACTAACAAATAGTTACTAAGTAAAAGGGCCACAAAACTCAGTTTAATGGGATCTACAGTAAGTAGTTAACACTCGCCCAGCCAGTCACACCCATAACTATGGTGTACGGCAGCGCCATCGTGACCATACGCATATAGCTCAGCCCTATAAGCGGAGCGATGGATGAGGTCAGCAAAAACAAGAATGCTGCTTGTCCATTTGGTGTTGCCACACTAGGGATATTGGTGCCTGTGTTGATGGCAATAGCAAGCAAGTCAAATTGCTCTCTGCTGATCGTGCCATTGTCTAAAGCCGCTTTGACCTCGCCAATATAGACTGTGGCGACAAATACATTGTCACTGATGGCAGACAGCACGCCGTTGGCGATGTAGAACATACCGGGTTGCACATCTAATGGTAGGCTCAATACATACGCGATGATTGGCGAAAACAAATGTTGATCGTGGATAACACCGACAATACCAAAAAACACGACGAGTAGTGCTGTGAAGGGCAAGGCCTCTTCGAATGCGTGGCCCAGCTGGTGTTCTTCAATGACGCCGTTGAAAGCGGTCTGCAACACGATAATGGTCAGGCCAATAAGACCCACCTCCGCTACATGATTAGCTAGCGCCCATATCAGAATAAGACCAGAGATTGCTTGAACTACTAGCTTCGCCTTGTCTGAGTCTGAACGGCGGGCACTTTCCGCTTTGTCGTAGTCTGTGAGTATGGAGCGAACTCGCTCAGGCAGAACTGCACCGTAGCCTACAATTTTTACTTGCTCTAGCAAGACGCAGGTTAGCAGACCGGCTGCAAGCACTGGCATGGTTACAGGCGCCATACGCCAAAAGAACTCGGCGAAATTCCAGCCTGCCTGGCTGGCGATGAGCAAGTTTTGCGGTTCACCCACTGTAGTGCAAACACCGCCCAGGGCTGTACCCACTGCTGCGTGCATAAGAAGGTTGCGCAGAAACGCCCTGAATTCATTTAGCTCCGCGCGGTATTCTTCCGCAATATCGCCGTCTTCTAAACCCTCTACTCTGTCTTCTGGTGCCAGCTTACTAGCAGCGACCTTGTGGTAGATCGAGTAAAAACCAACGCCCACACTAATGACTACTGCAGTAACAGTGAGTGCATCTAAGAAGGCCGACAAAAACGCTGAAATTGCACAAAACAAGAACGCAATAAGCGTTTTGGAGCGAATTGACAGAAGAATCTTAGTGAAAGTGAAGAGCAGTAGGTCTTTCATAAAGTAGATGCCAGCTACCATAAATACCAATAAAAGTATTACGGGGAGGGCCAGTTCTACTTCATGATAAACTGTGCCGGGGCTCGTCATTCCCATTACCACGGCTTCGATGGCCAGTAGTCCACCAGGCTGCAATGGGTAGCATTTTAGTGCCATGGCTAAGGTGAAAATAAATTCCAGCACCAGTACCCACCCCGCCAAATAGGCGTTACCCGTTAACTGCAGTAGTAATGGGTTGAAGATCAAAAAACCAACGATGGTCAACTTGTACCATTCTGGTGCTTGACCAAGAAAATTCTGAGAAAACGAACTGAGGGATAACCCTTTCATAACACTCCTTTACGCCTTTGTCCGGGGGTATTTTGTCTACCCATCGGTGTCGTTTTTTTATTGTCTACGATCTAACTTTATCTTAGGCGCGCCTTTTCCCCGTCAATTTATGACGGTTAATCGCACCTAAATCTGATCGGTAAAGATAGCGTGAGAGGTGTTCTCGGGCAACTGTTAAGGGGCGAAAAGTAGACGATTTCGTGCAATATCATTTGAGGGATTTGTGTCCGAGTTAATGCAAAACTGAATTCGAATTACAAGCGCCTTTCGAGCTGAATTATGGCCGACATTTGTTCTAGGTGAGCTTATGGTGTCCGCTCTTATCGTTTATGCACTCGGTGAATCATCAATTTGTGCTATGTTCTTGTCTTTAGTGTTTTAGGAGTGAGGCAGTTCTATGTGGCCGAATAGTCCAGATGAGTTTTCAGCAAATCATGTTATGGCAGAGGGGGATGATTCCGGCGAAGCCTGGTATTTCGCGTTTATGGGTGGCGAAATAATATGTAAAAGCGTGCAAGGTGTTCCTGAGCCAATTACCGCCGATGACTTTCGCTGGTTCGAGGTAGAAACCCAAAATAAACATTTTCTTGGTCACTTTGCAAAGCGCCCGTGTTTCGCCTTATCTGTAAAAGGCATCGTGCCCGAAGGGTTTGCAAAATTGGGTTTGCGTGGTTTGCTAGGACGTGCTTCGCAATCTATGTTTTATTTAGCGGGAAGAGCCAAGCAGGTAGTAGATTGGCATCAGACTAACCAGTTTTGTGGTCGTTGCGGTGAACCAATGAAGATACATGGTGCCGATAGAGCCATGCAATGCGGTGCTTGCCGGTTTATTGCTTATCCACGTTTGTCGCCAAGCATCATTGTGCTCATTACAAAGGGTAAGGAAATGCTTTTGGCCAGAAATGCTGCCTGGCCTCAGGGTATGTATAGTACTTTGGCTGGGTTCGTTGAAGCGGGTGAGTCCATTGAGCAAACCGTACACCGTGAGGTCATGGAGGAAGTTGGGTTAGAAGTTGGAGAGTTGAAGTACTTTGGCTCGCAAAGTTGGCCATTCCCGAACTCTTTAATGCTCGGTTTTCATGCAAAATATGTTGGCGGAGACATCGTTTGTCAGCCTGGTGAGATCGCTGATGCTCAGTGGTACACGGAAGATACGTTGCCGCAGATTCCACCGAAGACAGCTATTTCAGGCTGGCTAATCCAAGAGTTTTTAGATCAACTGGGCTAGGGGATAGCTGCATCCGTTTTGCCACTCAGCGCGGCCATTGTCTGAAATACCCAGATTAAGTGGCCGTTTGCTTTGAGGTTGCCGTGCATAAAAGCGTTAACCGGGTCTCTTTGCCCTTTAATTAAGCCCATGGCGTCTTCGCTGTCTTTGAAATAGATGGTTAACTCAGGATCGTCATCTTTGTCGAAGCTAATTGCCCCATCTCTTATTTGAAAGCATATTTGCCCGTCAGCCCACTGCATGCGTACTCGCGCATCTAGTTCACCAGCCTTTTCGCTACAAAATTGATTTTCAAGAAAACTGCGCATGCTACTTCTGCCATGTTTGGAATTTCGATCGGCCTTGATGATCTCGCCGATCCCAATAATAGACACTGCTCTTTATCAAAGGAGCGCAAAGTTGGCCAAAATTGCTCAAAAGGTCAAGTTATTCGAGTAATTACAGCAGATTTTTCTTTCGTTTGAGTGATCTATTGTTCCGGATAGAGCACATATTTTCGCGGCGTATTCAACGCTATGCTGGCGCTATGTCGGCGCAATAGATAAAGTAGCCGACCTTCTTCAGTTAGACAAAAGCTATATGGACTTTCTTTTTGAATATCTAATGTTCTTAGGACAGGTGATGACCTTAGTGGTTGCCTTTTTGATCATTGCATCCTTTTTGGCCGGGCTTTCTGGTGGGCATCAAGGCGACCAGGGCCACTTGGTCATTCGTAAACTCAACGAGCGCGTACGCGAATTGCGTTTTACTATGGAAAATCATCTGCTGAGCGCAGATGAAGCAAAGCGCCAGCATAAGTCTGAGACCAAGAGTGAAAAGGCAGAGGCCAAAAAAGCTGCCAAAGCGGCCAAGCTCGCTGCAAAGCAAAAGCCTGAGACAAAAACAGCTAACGAGCCAACTGCTGCAGCGATCAGTGAAGAAGGGGCTGATAATGCCCAAGTAGCGGCTAAAGAAGTGGCTAAGCTAGAAGGTCAAAAAGATCGCACCTTTGTCATTCACTTTGACGGTGATACTGCCGCTTCAGGCGTAGATTTTTTAAGCGTTGAGATCAGCGCTGTGCTGACTATGGCGGGTTCTAACGACGAGGTTGTGGTTTGTTTGGAAAGCCCTGGTGGTATGGTCCACAGCTATGGTCTAGCTGCGTCCCAAATGATGCGTATACGCAATAAGGGTATCCCTCTTACAGCTATAGTCGACAGAGTCGCAGCCAGTGGTGGCTACTTAATGGCTGCTGTGGCAAATAGGATTTTGGCTGCGCCTTTTGCTGTGATTGGGTCTATTGGTGTGGTTGCGCAAATCCCCAACCTGCACCGTTTATTGAAGAAGAATGACGTAGATGTAGAAGTACTCACAGCAGGTAAATATAAGCGCACGTTGACGTTGCTGGGCGAGAATACAGATGAAGGCCGAGAAAAATTCCGCGAAGAGTTGGAAGATGTGCACGCCTTATTCCAAGAGTTTGTTGCGGAAAATCGGCCAGAACTAGATATAGAGGCGGTTGCCACCGGTGAGGCTTGGTATGGCAAACGCGCACTTGAATTGAAATTGGTGGATGGTTTGGCCACCAGTGACGAGTACTTGATAGAACTGTGTGAGACCAGAGATGTGTTTGAAGTCACATGGGAAGAAACCAAGAAACCGATAGACAGAGTGCTGGATAAATTTAACGGTATGTTAGATAGAGTCAGTCACGTTTTAGAATTTGTTCGTAAGTAGTAAGGGAAAAATATGCAATTTAAAGCTTTTAGAGTTGAAAAAACTGACGCCGGGTTTGAGCGCAGTGTAGTCACCAGGTCTGTAGATGATTTGCCCGCGGGTGAATTGTTGGTTGAGGTCAAATTTTCCTCGCTGAATTTCAAAGATGGCTTGTCCGCCACCGGTACACCGAGCGTTACCCGTAACTTCCCTCATACGCCAGGAATTGACGTTGCCGGTGTTGTTTTAGCATCCGACCACGCCGACTTCGCTGTGGGCGATGAAATCATCGCAATAGGTTTTGATCTAGGTATGGGCACCTCTGGCGGATTTGCCGAGCGCGTGCGCATTCCTGCATCTTGGGCAGTGAAAATGCCAAAAGGGCTGTCCATGCACAGCAGTATGATTATTGGTACGGCTGGATTTACGGCTGCTGAATGTGTGCAAAAGCTCGAACGGTCTGGCATGACCCCAGCATCTGGCCCGGTCTTAGTTTCCGGCGCAACCGGTGGCGTTGGCTCTGTGGCCGTTAAGCTACTGGCGCAGTTGGGCTATGAGGTTGCAGCGGTAACTGGAAAAGAAGATAAGCACGACTTTTTACGCAGTCTGGGTGCTAGCGAAATATTGTCTAGAGAAGAAGCCAATGCCGGTAGCGATAAACCTATGTTGGCTGAACGTTGGGGCGGCGTTGTGGACACCGTTGGTGGTGACATCCTTTTCAATGGGGTGAAGAGCCTGCGCTACGGTTGTAGTTTGGCTGCCTGTGGCCTGGTCGCAGCGCCAGTGTTTTCGGCGTCTGTACTGCCGTTTATTCTGCGTCACGTAAACTTGTTGGGTATTGACTCTGTTCAGTTACCCATTGGAGAAAAAGCCGAAATTTGGCATCGCCTAGGCGAAGAGTGGCTTATGGATTTAAGTGATCTAGAAGAAGTGCTGACCCTCGATGACTTATCCGGCGCTATTGACCGCATTCTCTCGGGTCAGATGGTTGGACGGGGTGTTGTACACTTATAACTGGCTCTTGAGTCGGTTCTTTGACTGGTTTTTTGTTGAGGAAAGGGTGTTATTTAAAGCTCTAGTTAAAGCATAAATCGAAAGGGCGGGAGGAGCCAGATCTGGTTCTCAATCTCGCCTTAGCGCTGGATTTGATGCAATTGGACTAGGGTAGCGCGATACCACCAGGTAGCTGCTGCCAATTAACGTGAGGATTGTGGCTGTTTGCAGCACCACGGCTGCCTCGCTACTAATCAGTGCATTTGAGATGGCAATATAGCTCAGTAGTAACGAAAACTCTGACGCTTGCCCAAGCCTGAACCCAACCTCTTTTGACGCGTCCTTATCTTCTTTTTGTAGCACCAACAAAAATGCAAATACTCTGGGTTTTACCAGCACTGTGACTACCGCCAAAATGAGTGCGGCGAGCCAGACATCTTGCAGCAGTACCACATTTAAAGAAGCTCCCACCGAGAAGAAGAACAGAATGAGGAAGAAGTCTCGCAGCGGCCTCAAATGCTCCGCAATATACTTAGCAATTGGGCTGGTCGCTAGGCTGACGCCGGCAACAAAACCGCCAATTTCAAAAGAAAGACCCATTTTTTCGGCAATGCTGGCAAGGCTTAAACACCAGCCTATGGCGAGGAGAAATATGTATTCATGAAATGCGTCAAATTTGCTGATTAATCGAAGTAGAACAAATCGAACCGTTAAATAGGCACCGCCGATCAGCGCTGGCAGTCCAACAAAAATAGCCACCATGCTGCGAGTGATGCCGGAAATGTCACTGCCTAAGCCGGTCAGCAATAAAATCGCCAGGATGGCTAAAAGGTCTTGGATGAGCAACAAACTGACAACCATTTCACCAATGTGACGGTGGTGCAGAGCGGTAGTGGGCAATAGTTTTATACCCAAGATGGTGCTAGAAAAAGTCATAGCTAAGCCAACTACCCATGCCTCGGTGTAGTTAAAGCCAGTGGCCAGCATTACGCCGGCGCCCATTAAAAAGAATAGGACACTGGTACCTAGTGCTGTCAGCATGGATTCGGCCAACATATTCTTCAGCTTGCTTGGCTGTAAATCTAAACCGACCAGGAATAGCAAAAAAATGATGCCGATTTCGGCGATTTCTGTGAGCAAATCGTTTTGGTCAATTAAGCTCAAGCCAAAGGGCCCAATAAGGCAGCCCAGTAATATGTATGCGATGAGCATTGGTTGGCGCGAAAACAGGGCAACCGTCGCAAGGCCGGCTGCGCCGGCAAAGATGATGAAAAACGAATGAATTAAATCTGAGTGAGGCATTAGGGGTCTCTTGGGAACTGCCACGGCATTGCAAACGCTAGCCTAACAAGTATCTACCGAATTGAATTGGTTTTTCGACACAATGCACTAAAGGACCTCTGAAGCGACATCATAAACGTGAGAACCGACTTTTCGAGGTGAGGTGTAGCTGTAGTTAACGCAATAGCGAGCAATGTCCTAAGCAGAAAATATCAGCAAGGCGAGGTGCGGTGTCACGCGCAAAAGCAGGTTGCCTCTTAGTCGAAGGCGCACATCCCATTTACCTTTGTATTAACGTTCAAAGTAACAAGCATTCGCTCGCTTATACTCTATCGAAATGATTCAGAGGATCTGCCACTGAGTTTTGGTAATACTGCTTGTGAGGCGCAATACAGTTCAGGGCAACGGCTGGGTCGCGAGATTCGGGCAGTTCAAAACTTGAAAACCCACAGCGCACCATAAAGTGCAAAATGTCTTCATGAACTGCACCAACGCCCCGTAAATCACCGCTGTAACTGAGTCTGGTACGTAACAATACTGCCAGCGAGAGGCCTCTGCCGTCGGTCAGGGCCGGGAAGTCGATGCCAATGATAGAGGCTTGCGTCCATTGCGGGTCTAGTTCTGCATCTACTGACAGTTTCAGCGCCTGACCAGGCTGCCAATTCTCAGCATCACACCATTCGACCATTTGTTGGTCAGAGCCTTGCTGATCAGCTAGCTGCCATTCGTCGTTATGCTTATTAATGAGATGGTGCATAAATGCGTTCCTTAAATGGCGCAATACCAACACGCTTAAAGCAGCTGAGGAAACTTTCGTCTTCTAGCCGCAAATCTACATAGATTTTAAGAATTTTGGCAATAACGTCACAAACTTCTGCTCGAGGAATCGATGGCCCAACAATTTGTCCAAGCGATGGCGCCAGCTCTGAATGGCCAGCATGGCCGCCAAGGGATATTTGATAAAACTCACTGCCTTTCTTATCTACACCAAGAATACCTATGTGTCCCACGTGGTGGTGTCCACAGGCGTTCATACAGCCAGAAATGTTAAGGTTTAGCTCGCCTAGATCATACTGAAAATCGTAGTCATCGAAACGTTCTTGTAATGCTTCTGCTACTGGTATGGATTTGGCATTTGCTAATGAGCAGTAGTCGCCACCTGGGCAGCAGATCATATCAGTTATAAGTCTAGCGTTTGCCGTGGCTAAGTTTTGCGCTTGAGCTTTTTGCCACAATTCGAACAATTGTTGCTTGGGTACATGGGGCAGGACGAAATTTTGTTCGTGGCTGATGCGTACTTCGCTGAAACTATAGTCGGCGGCCCATTGGGCAACTGCATCAATTTGCGTGTCACTGACATCGCCTGGCGGTACGCCGGTTGCTTTAGTGGAAAGTGTTACCGCCGCATAGCCCGGCGCTTTGTGCTCGATCACATTGTGCTGCAGCCATTGGCTAAACTTTGGGTTAGCCAGCCTTCGTTCAGCCAACACATCGGTTACATCTAGTTGTTCGCTGTAGCTAGGCGGAGCAAAGAAATCCTCTATTCGAGATATTTCAGCTTCAGGAAGAGTGCCTGGGCCGCCTTTGCTGTGTGACCATTCTTCGTCTACTTTGGCGCGGAATCCGTCAACACCCATAGCTCTGACCAAAATTTTGATCCGTGCTTTGTACTTGTTGTCGCGGCGACCGTAGCGGTTATAAACGCGCATTAGCGCTTCTAAATAAGTGAGCAGATGTTCTATGGGCAGTTCTGAGCGCACTAATGCGCCTAGAACGGGTGTTCTACCCAAGCCGCCGCCAGCGTATACGTCAAACTGTACTTCCCCTTTATTATCGCGATAAACCCGTAAGCCAACATCGTGCACACCAATAGCCGCTCGGTCTTCGGCTGCACCGGTTACCGCAATTTTAAACTTGCGCGGTAGCCATTCGAATTCGGGGTGGTTTGTGGACCATTGGCGAATGATTTCGCAGTAGGGGCGTGGGTCTATGGTCTCGTCTGCGGCTGCGCCGGCAAAGTGGTCTGTGGTGACATTACGGATACAGCTGCCGCTGGTTTGTATAGCGTGCAAATCGACTTTTGCCATGTCTGCGAGGATGTCAGGTACTTCAGCGAGTTCTGGCCAGTTAAACTGCATGTTTTGCCGGGTACTTAAGTGTCCGTAACCGCGGTCATACTCTCTGGCAACTTTGCCAAGGGCAAAGAGCTGCTGGCTGGAGAGCGTGCCATAAGGAATTGCTACACGTAGCATTGGCGCCAATCTTTGCAAGTACAGTCCGTTACGCAAACGCAGTTGTAGAAACTCGTCTTCCGATAGTTGACCGTTGAGATAACGGGAGGTTTGCTCTCGGTAGTGGTCAACGCGTTCTTCAATAAAAGACCGGTCAAATTCTGTGTATTGGTACATTTTTTTATGGGTTCCTGCTTCGCGTCACCCAAGTCCCCTGACTGAGTTAACCGCAGGACAGTAGCAGCCTCATTTATTCAGAGCAACCAATAGCTTGCGCAGGCTTATTCCAAGGTCGAATATATAAATAATCGAAATAACAAAGTGCTGGCCGAAATAGCATTAGACACTTGTCATGCACGCGTGGCTGTCTATACTTGCGAGCTTAAATTAGGCCCAAGGCGACGTTGGGTTTGGACAATTAATAGTGGAAGAGAAACAATGAGCGAAGAGCAACAGTCAAACCAAGAGCACCAGGCCAAAGACGATGCTGTTGATGTAAAAGCTATTTTGGTTATGTTTACTGCCGCCGTACTATTTGCTGCAGTGTATATTTCAGGTTTTACCGTCGATCTATAGCCGATTTTTAGCCCACCTAGCGTTGGCTTCTAGAGTCGAAATCGCAGTCTGCTGGCTTGCACAGGAAGAGTCTAATAGGTCGCTTCTTTGCAATCTAGGTGCCAGCTTAAGCTAGCATAGATCAGACCAGCCTGAAGCAAAAACTAGTCAGCAGAAACATTGCAAAAAAGAGAAGCTACCCAGTGCCGCGGTAGCCGAATGCATATCCCTTAGCCTCAGAGCAAACGCTAATCAGATAGCGTTGGGCTCAACAGCGTCCTTGCAGCATCAATATTTAAGTTCCTCCTCTCGGCATAATCGGCTAGCTGATCTTCGTCAATTTTACCTATGCCAAAATACTTGGCTTCTGGATGCGCAAAGTAAAAGCCGCTCACGGCAGCTGCAGGAGACATCGCGTAACTTTCTGTTAGCTCGATACCAGTTCTGTTGGTTGCATCAAGTAACTCGAAGAGCGTCGCTTTTTCGCTATGTTCTGGGCAGGCGGGGTAGCCTGGTGCCGGTCGGATACCTTGATAACGCTCTTTAATAAAACGCTCTGCATCAAACTCTTCGTCTGGGCTATAGCCCCAGGTTTGCTGCCGAACGTGGGCGTGCAGCTTTTCTGCGAATGCCTCGGCAAGTCTGTCGGCTAACGACTTGATCATGATCTGCGCGTAATCATCATCTGGGAATTCAGCGAGAATCGCATCTATGTTAATACCCGTGGTCACAGCAAAACCGCCCAGATAGTCAGGGTTGCCAGATTTTTCTACATAGTCCGCTAAGCATTGATTTGGGCTTAAGTCGTCGGGCTTTGGTGCTTGCTGACGCAAGTGGTGCAGTGCAGCAAGGCGCTGAGTGCGACTCTCATCAGTGAACAGTTCAATGTCATCATCGCCCAAACGATTCGCGGGCCATATTGCATAAACGCCTGCGGCTTCTAAGCGCTCATCGTCAATTAGCCACTGTAGTCTTTCTTTTGCGTCTGCGAATAGTTGTGTTGCAGCTTCGCCAACAACCTCGTCTTCCAAAATTGCTGGGTAGCGTCCGGCCAGAGACCAAGTCATAAAGAATGGGGTCCAGTCGATGTAGGGTACCAATTCTGCCAGTGCCGGCTTGTAATCGAAGACACCTAGCTCGTTGGGTTTGGCCGCCTGGTAATTTTGCTCCTCACTAGACCAGGCATTGGCTCGGGCATCTGCCAAGCCTAAAAACGCTCGTTTTGCGCGCCGGGCTTCAACCCTTGTCTTAATCAGTGCGTATTCTTGATCAATTTCTTCAGCGTAAGCCTTATAGCTTTCATCACCAGCCAATAGTTTACTGGCAACGCCAACTGCTCTTGAGGCATCTGATACATAAACTGTTGCACGATTTTTGTAACAGGGTGCAATTTTTGCTGCGGTATGTGCTTTGCTGGTGGTGGCTCCGCCGATCAGCAACGGAATGTCTAGGCCAAGGCGTTGCATCTCAGTGGCAACATTGACCATTTCGTCTAAAGACGGTGTGATCAACCCTGACAAGCCAATCATGTTAGCGCCAGTATCTATGGCGGTTTGGATAATGGTTTCTTTTGCCACCATCACGCCCAAGTCTATTACCTCGTAGTTGTTACATTGCAGCACCACGCCGACAATATTCTTGCCTATGTCGTGCACATCACCTTTCACCGTAGCCATGACAATTTTGCCCTTGGCTGCGCTTTCTCGGCTGGGATTTTTGCGCTTTTCTTCTTCAATAAAAGGCACCAGGTGGCTTACTGCTTGCTTCATCACCCGTGCGCTTTTAACCACTTGCGGCAAAAACATTTTGCCGCTACCAAATAAATCTCCGACTACACCCATGCCGTCCATGAGCGGACCTTCAATCACTTCTAGCGGATGTGAGGCTTCCAATCTTGCCGCTTCAGTATCTTCAACGATGAACTCATTATTACCCTTAATCAGCGCATAGCTCAGGCGTTCGGTAACCGGCAACTGACGCCATTCTGCTTCTTTCTTTTCTTTGGCTTCACTGCCGCCTTCATCAGTCATAGATTGAGCGATAGTCAGCAGCCTTTCGGTTGCGTCTTCTCTTCTGTTGAGGACTAAATCTTCAGCAGCTTCGCGTAGCTCGTCCGACAAGTCAGCGTAAATTCCAAGTTGACCGGCGTTAACAATGCCCATGGTCATGCCGGCTTGCACCGCGTGGTAGAGGAACACTGTATGTATTGCTTCGCGGACTAAATTGTTACCGCGAAAAGCGAAGGATACGTTGCTCAAACCACCAGAGATGCTGGCGCCAGGCAGGTTTTCTTTAATCCACTTTACCGAATCAATGAAGTCCACTGCGTAGTTGCTGTGTTCTTCGATGCCGGTGCCGATGGCAAAAATATTTGGATCGAAAATAATATCTGAAGGCACGACGCCCACTTCTTTGGTTAGTACGTTGTAGCTGCGTTGGCAGATAGTAATTTTGCGCTTTAGTGAGTCAGCCTGACCGTCTTCATCAAAGGCCATAACCACCATAGCTGCGCCATAGTCCTGACATTTTTGCGCTGCGGTAACAAACGCTTCGTGGCCTTCTTTGAGGCTGATTGAGTTAACAATAGCTTTGCCTTGAACGCACTTAAGGCCCGCTTCAATGATTTCCCATTTACTAGAGTCGATCATGATTGGCACTTTGGAAATATCAGGTTCCGTGGCTATCAAATTTAGGAAATGCACCATAGCCTCAACGCCATCCAGCATGCCTTCGTCCATGTTGATATCAATGACCTGAGCGCCGCTCTCTACTTGTTGACGCGCCACCTGTAATGCTTCTTCGTATTTTGATTCACGAATGAGGCGAGCAAATTTAGCCGAGCCAGTGACGTTGGTGCGTTCACCCACGTTGATAAATAGACTCTCGCTATTGAGTTTTAACGGCTCTAACCCTGAGAGTTTCAATCCGCTGGTGTCTGCTCGCGCAACTTTTTTCTCAATGAGTGGGCGGGGGGCCATGTCTTTGACCACTTCAGCAATGGCTTTAATGTGACTTGGTGTAGTGCCGCAGCAACCGCCTACAACATTCAACCAACCGGCTTCGGCGTAGCTATGAATAATCTCCGCCATTTGCTCGGCGCTTTGATTGTATTCACCAAAGGCATCGGGTAACCCTGCATTAGGGTGTACGCTGACGGCGCACTTACTTAAGTTGGACAATTCATTAACGTGAGGGCGTAACTGCTCTGCGCCCAATGCGCAATTCAGCCCGATGGATATGGGTTGGGCATGTTCTACTGAGTAAACAAAGGCCTCACAGGTTTGGCCTGACAAGGTTCTGCCACTGGCATCGGTAATGGTGCCCGAGATCATTAGGGGGCAGGGGTTGCGGAGCTGTCTGTTAACTAGATTTGCTGCGTAAATGGCCGCTTTTGCATTGAGCGTGTCGAAGACTGTTTCTATAAGAAAGATATCTGCGCCGCCTTCGACTAACCCTTCCAGAGCCTCGGTATAGGCGACAACCAGTTCATCGAAATCTACATTGCGATACTCAGGTCTATTCACATCCGGTGATAGGCTGGCGGTTCTATTGGTTGGACCAACACTGCCTGCAACAAACCGTGGTTTTTCGGCTGTTGAGAATTCGTCGGCTACTGCTCGGGCGATTTTGGCCGACTCTCTGTTCATTTCCCTACAAATATCTTCAGTGCCAAAGTCGGCTTGGGCAATGCTTGTTGCGTTAAACGTATTAGTACAAATAATGTCGCAACCAGCTTCTAGGTAGCCGCGGTGGACTTCTTCAACGACGTATTGTCGGGTTAGGTTGAGAATGTCATGGTTGCCCTTTAACGACATTGAGTGTTCGCTGAATCTCTCGCCGCGAAACTCTTCTTCTTCAAGTTCATAACCTTGGAAAGCACTACCGTAGGCGCCGTCGAGGATTATAATGCGCTTGGACATTATCTCTCTTAAATGCTCCTCAGTAGATTGTTCAGGAAGTTGGTTTTGACTGTTTTTACGTTGGGATTTCATAGCAATGCCGAAATTTAAAGGTAGACCCTAGCCCAGCTGAGATGGGAGTACAAATGAAGGGTTCATTTGTGCCGTTGAAACTGGCTCATTGTAATTTCTAAAACGGACACCTTTGTTACGAATGTTATTCCCTGTCATCAGCTTGTGCCTGTACACTTGAGTACTGTAAAGACCCACATGTGAAAAGGAGCTGAGCAGGTCTAACTAGCTTACGTTAAGTTATGAACGAGCTAGAAGAACAGATTAGAAAAACGAATTAGAAAAAAACAGATTCAAAAAGAGTATCTATGATCGAAATATCCGCCAGCGCACAGACGTATCTTCAAGGCCTGCTCTCCAAGCAGGATGACGATGATGTCAGCATCAGAATTTTTGTATCCCAGCCAGGAACCCCGCAAGCCGAAACCTGCATTGCGTATTGCCGGCCTGGGGAAGAGCAAGACGGCGATATTGCGGTGGAATATGCCGGCTTTAGGGCATGGTTTGAAGGCCGTAGTGAAGCTTATCTAGAAGATGCCCAAGTTGATTATCAGGAAGATCAAATGGGCGGGCAGCTGACCATTAAAGCGCCTAACGCTCGAGTACCAAAGGTAGGCCCTGATGCGCCGCTAGAAGATCGTATTAATTACGTTTTATATAATGAAATTAACCCTGGGTTGGCGGCTCACGGTGGCATGGTGTCATTGGTAGAAGTCACGCCAGAGACCAAGGCAGTCCTGCAGTTTGGTGGTGGTTGTCAGGGTTGTTCGGCAGTGGACATCACGCTGAAGAGTAGTGTGGAAACCACGTTACTCGAGCAAGTGCCAGAATTGACTGGGGTTATTGACCATACAGACCATACGGTCACAGAAAACGCTTACTACTCCTAGAAGTTGCGCCTCACAGACTCTCAACATCTTCAGTTAGCGCCGAGGAGTTCGGCGGGCCAGTTTCAAGCCCTCTGATGGGCTAACGATTAGCAGTTTAACCATCGAATACTTAACGACCTTTTAGGTGTTGGCTCAGCTCCGTCAGTAGGATTTTTGTGTCATCCCAGTCTATACACGCATCAGTAATGGAAACCCCATACGCCAAACCATCGGGGTTCTGAATACTTTGGTTGCCCGCTCCAATGTTGCTTTCAAGCATTACACCGATAATAGAGTCGTTGCCTGCGGCAATTTGATCCGCGACAGACTGAAGTACGGCTTCTTGTTGGCGGTGATCTTTGTTTGAGTTGGCATGAGAACAGTCCACCATTATCGAAGCAGGCTGACCAATTTTTTCTAGAGCAGCTTCACATTGCTGAATGTGTTCTGGTGAATAGTTGGGGCCATCGCTGCCGCCTCTAAGCACAACATGGCCATGAGGGTTGCCTTTGGTGTGAATTACGCTGACTTGGCCGCTCGGGCTTATGCCCAAAAAACGATGAGGGCTTGCAACAGATTGCAGGGCGTTGACCGCAACGTCTAACGAGCCATCAGTGCCGTTTTTGAAGCCAACCGCGCAGCTTAAGCCAGAAGCCATTTCTCTGTGGGTTTGTGATTCGGTTGTTCTGGCGCCAATAGCAGACCAGGAAATTAGATCCTGCATATACTGGGGTGTAATTGGATCCAGAGCTTCAGTAGCTAAAGGTAGGCCAATTTCAGTTAGATCGAGTAATAATTTGCGCGCAATATGCAGACCCTCAGCAACTTTAAAAGTGTCGTCTAGGTGTGGGTCATTAATTAGACCCTTCCAACCAACGGTACTACGTGGCTTTTCAAAGTAGGCCCGCATCACAATAAAAATTTCGCCAGATAATTCTAATGATAGTGATTTTAGGCGCTTTGCGTAATCTATTGCAGCTTCGGTATCATGAATTGAGCAGGGACCTACGACAACAAGTAGGCGTTTGTCTTTGCGGTCAACAATGTTCGCCACCGTTTCACGATACTCGTTGATCGTGTCGCCTATCTTTTGGGTAACCGGTAGAGCAGCTTTAAGTTGCTCTGGAGTAATTAAAACCTCCTGGTCTTCAATGTTCAGGTTTTCAAGTTGCACGTAAAATTCCTTCTTCGATTGGCTTTGTCGCCTTTGATCTTTTGAGATTTCTATTCATCTTTGTTAAAGCAAAACTCCTAAGGAATCAGTCCCTTGCCCTGGAATGGTGTAAAAAATACAAGGCTTTGGATGGTAAAGCTTTGTATCGGAATTGCAATCCGGGTGGCTCGTGGCGCGGATCACTACAATTCCTTGAGTTGACCTAAGCCTGTGAAAAATAGTGCGCAGCGCACTGGTAGAGCATCTTCATATAGTGCCGATACCACGGTTTTATAGTCGGCTAATTGGCTGTAGTAGCGTTGGCACTCGGCTGCAAGGAACGATTCTAAGCTTTCATCTGCACTATTATCGTCACTAGGCGTGGCTGATTTATAGTCGATGATCCAAACAACATCGCTAGCCACAAAGCATCTATCCAAGATTAGGTTTTTTACAGCATTGCCAATAACCCCTGTTAACGGCCATTCACAGTGGGCATTGTTGTGGGGGGATAAAATCCATTGACCGGATTCGCTCGCAAGAGTTTTACTCAAATGCTGGTAGGCTTGTGCCTCTAGTTGCGGCCTATGAGTGGCATCGCAGTCAGATTGTTCAATCCAATTAGGCAGTCGTGTCTGGATTTTTTGCAAAGCAGAGCTATGTCCTTGCGTGATAGCATGCGTGTCTCCTAGCCAAGCGAGCGCTTTGTGAATGAGGTTGCCCAGCGCTAATTCGAAGGGGTTGGACGCCGGGTTGTCCTCCGTTTGGGCACCTTCTTCATCCGTTAGCAATAGACTTTCTGCCGCGGCGTCCACGCCAGCAATTGCGAAGTCAACAGCATAGTTCCGCGGTAGGTGAGTTAAGCGTCTTGCTGGTTCTATCTCTGTATCTGCGATCAGATCATCTATTGGCACATCTGCATTCGCAGGCTGTACTAACGGCAGCGAGGGCGTTGGCGGGCTTAGGGCAGCTTCTGCATAGCCTTCAAGGTGTTTGGCAAGGCCAATAGCTGCCTTGTTTTCCTCGATGCTATAGCTTACAAAAAGCCCGGTCTTTGCTCGCGTACAGGCAACGTAAAGTAGTCGCTTCTTCTCGTTGTCAGATCTAATTTTTTCTTCGTGTTTAAGCCAGCTATGAATCGGATCGCCGTTTACGCCCACCAATAATCCCTCTGAGCTGGGCTGCCAAAGCATCAGCGAAGGACTGTCAGATGCCATTCGTTTGCTCAAAAAGGGCAAGAACACGTGATCGAATTCGAGCCCTTTAGACTTATGTATAGTCATGATCTGAACCTGGGCTGCTTGAACTGGCTGCGCATATAATTGATTCACCGCAATTCTCACTTGGTCGCAGTCGTAGCCATTAAGTCCCTCATTTTCTAATAGTTCAAACCACCTCATTGCATGGACAATGTGTTCTTCAGCATAGGCATCTATGCCGCCTAATCTTATCCAGCAACCTTCTAAAACTTCACAAAGTGGGTACTCGTAAAGTTTTGGTCTTGCCCAGTCCAGCGCGTTCTGCAGCCTGGCAAACTCTGCTTGGGAGGCGTCTAGTTCACTAACGGCGTCACTGATCTCCCTGCCACTGGCAAGTGGTTCTAGAGTTTTCAGTAAGGCACCAATCATTGGGCTACGCAGTAAACTGAACCAAGACAACTGGTCGCTGGGCTGTAGCAACACGCGGTGCAGGGACATCAGATCTTGGATAATGGGTTCGTTGGCAAGGGGGTCGATGTCCGTGCCTTGGCTGTCAATATTGGCGGCCTGTAGCGCTTGTAAAAGACTGGGTAGGTGATTTCTAGCTCGACACAAAATGCCAATACTCGTTGAATTGTCCTGTGCAATGAGCGTTTCTATTTGAGCAACCATGGATTGTATTTCTAATGCTTCAGCACTGAAGTATTTACACGCAAGCTGAGTTGCAGGTTCGTCCGCTTGTATAGGGATTGCGGCAGAAAACTTTACAGCACCGAGTCGGCTTGTGCCTTGAGCAGGGAGTAATTCGTTGAACAGTTCATTGTTCCATTGCACCAAGGATTTACACGAGCGAAAGTTGGCTGTTAGATTTAGCGGGGTGAGAGCAATGCTGCCGATGCCGTGCTCCCGACATTGGTCAAAAATAGAAACATCTGCGTCGCGGAATCGGTAGATCGACTGCATTGGATCGCCGACAGCGAAGAATGTGCTGCCATCGTCTGCTTGCCAGCCCTCAGTGAGTAAGCTAAAAAATCGATACTGGCTGTGCGATGTATCTTGGAATTCGTCAATGAGTATGTGCTTAATGCGATAATCCCAGTGCAGCGCAAGGTCTGTTGGTTCGTCGTCGTCACGCAAGCCTGTGACAGCACGCATGAGAATGCCGTTGAAATCTATGACACGTTGACGCTGAAATATTTTTTCTAACTCTATCGCCGCTAAAGAAAGGCAAATGCTGACCACCAATATGCGTTCTTGGTCTGTTTCGGAAATTTCAAAAGAGGGCAGTTGCTGGTAATTGCCCAGAACAGATTGCAAGCCTCGCTCGTCTAGACTGGTAATCCATTGCGCAACCAGTGCTTTAAACTCTTTATTTAAAAATGCTTCGTGCTGACTTTTTGTGAGGCGGTTTCTGAACGTAAATTTTTGCGTAAGCAGCAGTGGCAATATTGCCGGCCATTCTGGTTCCAGACCTGTATGGTCGGCAATGGTCACCAACATGGCTTTGTCGTTTTCTGTAATAGCATTATGTAGCGGCGCCAAAATGTCGTTGTGCAATTCCTCTAAAGCGGCATTTACGTAGTTGGCTATTTGCGCAAAGTTCTCGCTTGCTAGACGGCTAAGGTGTGATGTTAGATCAAGCCATTGGTCACGCTTGGTCAACATGGCAACCAGCAATCGTTGGGCTGTGATCGCGTTGTTGTCCAGCATGGCGAGAAAATCAGCAATGTAGTTTTTTGTTGGGTTGTCAGAATAAAGTTGGCCAAGCAATGATTGCGCGGCAGCCTCATAAAGTGGTTTGGCGTCCTTAGCGATATCCATACCGCTTACGCTATGTAAGCCTGGAATCTGTGTCGCTAACTCTTTAGCGAAACTGTCTATTGTTTGAATCTTTAAGCGACTTGGGTTGTAACGGATTTTCCAACCCATTTCAGCATCGCGTCGAGTGACCCGTAAAGCTAACTCAGAGTCTTCGTTTAGCGTGACCAGTATGCGTGCTTTCATTTCCGCGGCCGCGGCTTTAGTGAACGTAATAGCGAGGATTTCCTCTGGCCGCTGTACAATCATCAGCAGGTTCAAGTAGCGTTCCACCAACAAACTGGTTTTGCCGGAACCCGCAGGTGCTTGAACAATATAAGAGGCACCAACGTTTAACGCCAAATTTCGTTGGTCCTGATCTGGAGGCGTTATTCTATTGGGCATTGATTCTGCACAGGCTGGTTAAATGGCAGTATTCGCAGGCACCTTTGCTGGGTGCTACGTCGGCTTTTCCCGATGCGATATCTTGGGCTAATTCAGTGAGTTCAAGCTTCCAGATTGCTACTTTTTCATTCCAGCTTACTTGGCTATCTGCGTTGTTAAGATTTTTGCCGTCTGGGTTTTTGACGCTAAAACCCTTGCGGTTAGATGCCACTAGATCGCCTGACGTATCTGCAATGCCATCTATACTGACGTCCTGGTCCTTGATGGAAGCAAAGTAAACGCCAGCAACTTTGCCGGACAACAGCGCGTAGGCGGGCAGTTGAGGATCTGATACCGGCTCGGATAATGCACCTTTGACAATGTTTTTATTGCTTTTGTAGTCAATTATTACTTCATGTTCATCGATCTCATCGATACGATCAATTTTTAATGAGAACGTTAAACCGCCAAGGTCGAGCTCAAAGTTTTGCTCTAAGCCAGAAACTTTGAAAGGCCGGCGCTGTATTTCTAGGGCAAGCCATTGGTTCACTAGGTTGGTAATACGTTGTACCTCATTCTCAATAAATGAGTAAGGTAGGCCGCGGTGTGTTTGCAGCACTAGGCGGCATTGCTTTTCGATTTCTGCGGCGCCAATTTGTTTTACCGTGTCGCTGTCAGAATAAATACGCATAAGATTTTCTAACACTTTATGTAACGAGTTGCCTCTATCGATAGCGTCCAGGAAATCTTTGGCTTCACGCGGCTGTTTTAGCCCAAGTCGTGAAGTGGCGTAAGCTTTAAAAGGGCAGTTTGCCTGGTTTTTTAAAATGCCCGTGCCGCCCTTAATGTGCGAGTCAGCGAGTACTGTGCCGCCGCTATCTTCTACAAACTCCAAATTTGTGCCCTGTCTTACCATTAGAGGGTGACGCAGTGAATAATCGGTAGGCTGTTGTTCTCTAGATTCGCGGTCCTTAGTTTTGCTTTGGGCTTCTATTGTTTTTGCGGCTTCGCCGGTTTCATCATTGATTGCGTCTAAAACCAGCTTGCTGGGTAGTTGTGGGCAATCATTTTCGATCTGGGTGTAACTGAAATGCAATTCTGCTCCGCAACTTCGCCAATGCCCTAGTGTGCGTTGGGCGAACGCTAATTCCTGGTCTTGATCGCACCGAGGCAGTCCAAATTCTTCCGCCACCGCGCGGGGGATAAATGGGTTTAATTGTGACGTGCTGGGGAAGTTAGATGCGCTCATACCGCACACCCATAAGTGAGAAAAGCTCAGGCCGGTGGTTTCTAGTAAGCCTAAAACTTGAATTGGCGAAGCTTGGCGCTGTGGTGCGAAGGGCTTTTGCTCTAGGTTGAACTCGATGAAGTCCAGTGCTTGGCGGAGCGAAATTTGGTTTGGATTTTGCAAATTTGCCAGGTTCTCAAGTTGCGTAAAGATGCTCTGCGCAGCTTGGTATTGAATAGAGTTGATGTTGCTCAATCGCGGCCAATTCGCCGTTTTAAGTAAATCTCTAATGTGAGAGATCCACGCGCGGATATTTGCTCGCTTAGGTAACTGCTCAAGTAAGTTAATGAGGCCGGATGCCTGCGCCGCAGGATCTAAGCGCTTGAGGTCGTGGGGCGATATATTTCGGCGCAAAAAATTTGGCCATTGTGCACTTAGGGTCTTACACCACGGCAATTCTAAAAATGGTGAATCCGCTAATTTCGTAATAGTATTTGGACCGGCTGATTGATCACACCATTCGAGCAGTGTTCTGGCGTGCAGCCATACCGGCTGAGCCGATAAACTGGTGCCACCTGACATATCAAACTTAGGAATTGCGCTACCTGATTGCGGATTTAAGGTGACAGCGAACTGACGCTGAACCATGGCGTAATCTTGGACTAAGCTCGGAATGACAACGCCAATGCGACTACCTGGAACTTGGTTTTGGATGCGCTTACTCCAGTTAGCCGCTGCTGCCAATTCCTCGGCAAAGCTGTCAAAGCCTGTTAACGGTGCGGGCCGCGCTGGAGGGCTGGTGAAAAGCGCGCTAAGGGCCTCAGATATAAATGGCGCAAAGTCTACAATTTGTCCTTCGCTGTTCAAGCACTGCACCCCAGAGCTGCCACTCAAGTTTTCAAGGAACAAAGTTTCTGCTGGGGTCAGGTGTTCAAAAGCAATAAGTAGCACTGGTTTGCGCAATGAGATCTTTTGTTGTGCCAGGAGCAGTGCAAAATCAGCCTCAGCCACCTCATTTTTCTTGATTTGTCTGTTCACGTCATTTGCCCAGTTCGTGAATAGCTGGGAGCGCCCTGAATTCATAGAAGAATGGGCAAGATCTATACCGTAGCGTCGCACCAGTTCCCAGGCCTGCAAAGCAATGGGTGTTAGATGTTCAGCATCCTCGGGCGCGGCTGTCTGAAAGCGCAGCATTAAATTGGCCGTTGAGATGATCTTTTTGCCATGACCATGGAGGTCTTGCAGGTCGGTGAACTCCCGCACAAGAAGTTGCCTTAAGCTCACGCAGTTTAACGTTGGCCATGCTTGCGCGCCGTGCGCCGCCTGTGCCAAGTCGTAGGCACTTCGGTACTCACGCGCTAACCGTTCATTAGGTGTAACAACGATATGTTGTTCCAACGCGGAAAGGAGTAAGGGGTTTATATGGACAAATGTACTTGGCATGTCAGAAGTTTAACCCAATTCGCGCGGTTTTCGAGCGCTCGGCGCGTTTTAGCTATACTGAACAAAAGCAATAGCACTGGTTGGTGGCTTGGACGGGAGTTAGCGGGCTTAGGATTTCAAAACTTTTCAGTCAGAGACTGGTCAACGCGTGTTAGATGTTGATTTCTTGGGGATTATTGCAATGTTTTTGTGATGGATGGTATGAACTGACGCGAAGTAAAGCTAAAATAACGCTCTTTTCCGCCTCGGTCAGCATGGCGAGGCATTTTGTTAATTTTTTCAAGTTGAGACTGCGATATATGTGGCATTTGATAGAAGACTTTTTTGATCAAAATATTCTTATGAAAGCATTCATTGGCTGGGGCTGGTTATCTGTCCTGATCATGATTTTTAGTATCGTGCAAACGGCGTAAGACTATGTGGCTCTCATCGTTATCAGAATCACAACGACATGCAGCATTGCGGCTTGCGCATAATGTGGTTGTGTCTGACGGCATATTAGACCCCAATGAAGAAGGCATGCTTAATGAGTTTCGTCGTGAGATGGCGCTTAAGGATGTTGCCGAGCTTGAGTATCTTGAGTTAGATGGCATAGAGGAGATCTTCGCGGACCGACGATCGCGTATGATCCTGCTGCTCAACCTATGCAAACTCAGCTATGCCGACGGCGCGTTTGAAATCGAAGAAGAGTGTTTGCTGCGCGAAATAAGCAAGGCATTCGACTTTTCTGATGATGACTTCAGTTTAGTAGACAATTGGGTCAAGCGAGTTTGCGCTCTTGAGCAAGAAGGCATTGAGATGATGGAAAGTGCTACTTGAGTCACATTGCCGTGAACGTTGTGCATTGTACATTTAGTTTGCTGAAGTAGGGGCCTGAGTTGGACCAAAATGAAGACGAACAGCAACTGAAAGAGTGGCGAGATCGATTGCTTCTAGAGCATAGTGATCTTGATGTAGCGATAAAGCATCTGACTGAAAGCCGTCATCATGACAGCATGAGAATTCAGCGGTTAAAGCATCGTAAGCTGAAACTTAAAGATACCATTCATAAGATAGAGAGCGAACTGATCCCAGATTTAGACGCTTAACAGAGCTGCCAAGATTGATACAAGTCTTGGCCCTTAGCGCCGCTTGCTACAGCGCTAAAGGCTAAAAGTTATTTGCTAACGTAAGAAGCGAGGATATTTAAAAGACTATCGACGCGACTATCAATGAGACTATTGCCATGCAAACTTCCTCAGACAAACCACTTACAGTTGCCATTTCCTCCACAGTCTTATTCGATTTAACTACCTCTAATGACATCTACGAAGATCAAGGGTTGGAGGAGTATCGGCGCTACCAGATCGCTCAAGAAGATGCTGTATTAACACCGGGGGAAGGTTTTTTTCTGGTTGAAAAATTACTCAACATCAATAAATTATTAGATAAGCCCAAAGTAGAAATAATACTTTTGTCGCGTAATTCTGCAGACACTGGGTTGCGTGTTTTTAATTCAATTAGAGCTCATAATTTAGACATCACCCGAGCGGCTTTTTGTAGCGGCCAGTCGCCATATCGTTATATCAATGCATTTAACTGTGATTTGTTTTTATCCTCCAACGCCGATGATGTTCGTCAAGCTTTAACGCAAAATGTAGCTGCCGCTACCTTAATGGGTCGCAGCAAGTCTCAGCCTGGTGCTGAAAACGAAACGCTTAAATTGGCGTTTGATGGAGATTCTGTTCTGTTCTCTGATGAGGCAGAAATGATCTATCAAACGCAAGGGCTAGAAGCCTTCAGTGAATCTGAAGTCAGCAAAGCTAATCGGGAATTAGGCGGTGGGCCCTTTAAGGCATTCCTAGGCGCTTTGCACAAATTGCAGAATGAATTTCCAGAAGGTGAAAGCCCCATACGAACAGCTCTAGTAACTGCGAGGGGCGCGCCGGCCCATGAGCGTGTTATTCGCACGTTACGAGCTTGGGACATTCGTTTGGACGAGTCGCTATTCTTGGGTGGAATGGACAAGACCGAGTTTTTGCGTTCGTTTGAAGCGGACATTTTCTTCGACGATCATGCCGCGCACTGCGAGCGTGCTGCAGATCACATTCCTACAGGTCATGTGCCCCACGGGATTGTTAACCACGAATAACTGTAGCGTCCGGTGCCGCTTGCCGTGATTTTAAATATTGTAAGAACCCCTGCAAAGATCTAAGCAAATACCAAAGTGGTGCCAAAAATAGAGCCTCAAATAGAGCTCAAAATAGGCTCCCAAGGTTGCAGTCATATGACCTTAAAAGCGAAGTTTATCAGATTTGCTCTAAGTTTAGCGTTAGAATAGGAATAACAAATTATTTTTTATAACTTTTAGTAGTAAGCATATGTGCAGTTGATTGCTTATTCATCGCTAGCTCAGGGAGCACCTATGAAACTACAGCAGTTAAAATATGTCTGGGAAGTCGCGAAAAACGATCTAAATGTCTCGGCCACGGCTCAGGCGCTTTTTACCTCCCAACCCGGCGTAAGTAAGCAAATTAGGTTATTAGAAGACGAGCTAGGTATAGAGATATTTGTCCGTAGCGGTAAGCATTTAAGCGAAATTACGGAAGTAGGGCAGCACATTATTAAGATGGCTGGCGAAATTCTTGCCAAGACCAGTACCATCAAGGAAATTGCCCAAGAGTATTCCAACGAAGATCAGGGTTCCCTGACCATTGCCACCACGCATACCCAAGCACGCTATGCGCTACCGAAGGTTATTCAGAATTTTCGCACCAAGTACCCAGATGTCGCCTTGCATATGAACCAGGGTACGCCCGAACAAATATCTCAGCTTGCAGCTTCGGGTGCTGCTGATTTCGCCATTGCCACTGAAGGTATGGAATTGTTCAAGGATCTAGTGATGATGCCTTGCTACCGATGGAATCGATCGGTGGTCGTGCCTAAAGATCACCCACTTGTGAATAAAGGTCAACTGACGTTAGAGGACTTGGCTGAGTTTCCAATCGTCACTTATGTGTTTGGTTTTACCGGGCGATCAAAGTTGGATGATGCCTTTGGTCAAGCAGGGCTAACACCCAACGTGGTGTTTACCGCTACAGATACTGATGTAATAAAGACCTATGTGCGCCTAGGTATAGGCGTGGGTATCATAGCTTCAATGGCCCATGACGAGGACCACGATACTGACTTAGTCAGGCTAGACGCGAGTCACCTATTTGAATCAAGCGTTACGCATATTGGCTTTCGCCGTGGCACATTCTTGCGCCGGTACATGTTAGATTTGATTAGCGAGTTTGCGCCACATTTGGACGACCGTGTTGTCCAGGCCGCGCAGGCATGTTTTACCACGGTTGAGAGAGAGGCTTTGTTTGAGTCCGTAGAGTTGCCCAATAAGTAAGTTGCTGTGGCGTTTTTCTGAGCGGGCAGGGCCTTTAGTTTTCGCACTCAATGTAGTGTTCGGTTACGGCCGAAATTTAACAAAAGCATGTTCATCCAAAAAAATGCTCTGTTTGAATCCCGCTTTGCGACGTACTGCTTCTAACGTGTACCCATATTTCTAGGACCTTTATTGAGGCTTTGTTTGGGCTATATCCCAGCGCAGAAATTCTGACTATTGCTGTTTCGGTAAAAACGTAATCTGTCATTCTGGAAGTCGCCTCACTGGCAATGCCCTTACCCCAGTGAGGCTCGGCTATCCAGTTGCCTATTTCACATGAATACTGAGTTTCATGCTCGCCAAATCGAACGCCAACAATACCAATACATTCGCTTTTTAGGTCGATGGCGAAATTAGTACTGCTATTTTTACTGCCAGTTTCTACCCACCACTGCGCGTGCTCCCTTGTATAGGGGTAGGGCATTCTCGATGAGAGATAGCGCGTTACATTTGACCAATGTTTGTTTTTAATTAGACCCATAACAAGAAATCTTTGTTCGCTATCTACATTAGCTTGAATTTCCAAATCGTTGGGATCGCTGCACAATACTTGGGCATCAATGAAACTTATGCGATGTTTTTCATGGTTCATTTGGTGCTTGATCGCGTCAAATTCAAATGTTCGCATGAGCGGAAAATATGCTTTTTATTCACTTTACAATGTGAGCAATAAGTCGGGATGGTGTTTCTATAGTGACGTTTGATTTGTCAAGGTAAGGTTGATCTAAGTCGGGTTACGTGGGCGGGCTAGGGCCCAAAGGTCCAGCGTATTTGTTTGTCACTATGACCTCTAGTCTATTTAGGGGTTTGCCTGTCAATCTGTCATCGATTTTCTGTTGCGCCTTGCTAGTCGGCAACGATTTTAATGACGTTTTGGCTGTGCAGGCCACATTCTTTCTTGGTTTCTTCTTCCCACCACCAACGCCCAGCTCTTTCATGTTCTTGGGGACCGATAGCCCTGGTGCAGGGCTGGCAGCCGATGGAAACAAAGCCGTTATTGTGGAGGGGGTTGTAAGGCACCTCATTGATTCTGATGTATTGCCACACATCTGCTGATGTCCATTCGGCCAGCGGGTTGAATTTGGTCAACTCATTTTCCGGGGTTGAAAAAGTAGCATCTATTTGCTCTAAAGGCACGTCTGTGCGGGTCACGCTTTGGTCTTTGCGCTGTCCGGTGATCCAAGCTTTCAGGTGGCTGAGCTTTTGCTTTAACGGCTGAATCTTTCTTACATCGCAGCATTCGCCATGGCCGTCTTCGCGGAAACTGAACAGTCCTTTTTCTTTAACCAACTCAACCAGCGCTTTGGCGTCTGGAGACAGTAACTCTATTGCTGTTGCGTAGTGCGTTCGGATCTTTTCAATAAATTCGTATGTCTCTGGGTGTAAGCGTCCTGTATCGAGCGAAAAGACATCCACCTGATAGCCAAGGCGGTGAATGAGGTCGATAAGCACCACATCTTCTGCGCCGCTAAAAGAAACGGCTATGCTGCCAGCCTCAAACCGAGTCAGCGCATCGGCTAAAAGTGCCTTGGTGGTTACAATTAGGCTGTTGTCTTGTGTTTGCGTACTTTCAGAAGCCATTACTGCCTCGTCCCTTTATGTTTTGTCTTAGTTCTTTGGGTGCGAAGAGTGTTTTTTTCGCTACTCATCATTCCACTAGCGCAGGCTAACAGCGCAAAAGCTATTAAAAAAAGAACATATTGCTATATGCTTACGCCAAATTGATCAGTGGGGCATGTTTTGGATATTTTGTGTTTGGATCTAGAAGGCGTTTTAGTGCCAGAAGTTTGGCAGGCGGTAGCGCGAGAAACTCAGTTACCAGAGTTGCGCAAGACCACTCGGGACATTCCCGTTTATGAAGATCTTATGGATTATCGATTGGATATTTTACATAAGCAGGGCATCACTCTTACTGACATTCAAAACGAAATTGCCAAACTTAAGCCTATGGACGGTGCAAAAGATTTCCTTGATTGGGCGGGTGAGTATTTTCAGGTGGCCATCATCTCAGATACCTTTTACGAATTTGCCGGGCCATTGATGGTTCAATTGGGCGATCCGTTCTTGCTCTGCCACAGGCTGATTGTCGAAGATGACAGGGTGGTGGGCTATAAGCTGCGCCAGACCGATCCAAAGCGGCACTCCGTGAAAGCCTTCAAATCTCTTGATTTGAAGGTCATTGCAGCAGGCGACTCGTTCAATGACGTGTCTATGCTTGAAGAGGCAGATCACGGCATCTTCTTCCAAGCGCCTGAAAATGTGCGGGCCCAATTTCCACAATATCCGCTGGCGTCTGACTATGCTCAGCTGCAAGCGCTGATCGAAGAGGCGGTAGGCTAGCCGTTGCCTAGGATGTAGACTAGGGTCAGGATTGGAAGCGATAAATACTCCCTTAACGTTGCGTTAATTGGTGGTGATCCAGAAATAATTATGCGTCGCGCACGGTAAAAGTGTGCGATTGTGCAACGCCCAGTGTCTTTGGGTAGGAAATTCGGAGAAAGAATAGAATGAGTCAAGGTAAGAAATTTCGCGCGGCTATGGCGAAAGAAAAACCGTTACAAATTCCAGGGACTATTAATGCGTATACCGCGTTGATGGCTGAAAGCGTTGGCTATAAAGCCATTTATTTGTCAGGTGGCGGCGTGGCCAATGCCTCCTACGGTTTGCCGGATCTCGGCATGACCTCGCTAAATGATGTTCTTGAAGACGTGCGTCGTATTACAGCTGCGACTAGTGTGCCATTGCTAGTAGATATTGATACCGGCTGGGGAGGCGCTTTTAATATTGCGCGCAGTATTAAAGATATGATCGCAGCAGGCGCGGCCGCTGTGCATATTGAGGACCAGGTAGCGCAAAAGCGGTGTGGTCATAGACCGAACAAGTCCATTGTCTCAGTAACTGAAATGGTAGACCGCATTAAAGCGGCAGTAGACGCTAAGACAGATCCAGATTTTGTTGTTATGGCCAGGACGGACGCTTTGGCTGTAGACGGTATGAATGCGGTTGTGGATCGTGCCGGCGCCTTTGCTGAAGCCGGAGCTGACGCAATTTTTGCTGAAGCAATGACAGAAATTGGCATGTACGCGCCCATCGTTAAAGCTGCCGGTATCCCAGTACTGGCTAACTTGACTGAATTTGGCGAAACACCTCTGTATACCGCTAATGAACTTGCAGCAGTAGACATTGCCATGGCCCTTTACCCGTTGTCGGCTTTTAGAGCTATGAATAAGGCAGCACTAAACGTTTACCAAGCAATTCGATCTGAAGGAACACAAACATCAGTAGTGGACACCATGCAAACGCGTATGGAACTTTATGACTTCTTGGGTTATCACGAGTACGAGCAAAAGTTAGACCAGCTGTTTGCTGAGCCGGGGTAATTAATAGAAGACAGAGCACACGCTTAGATGGAAGTCGACATAGAGGCTTAAATATAGATTTAGTAGATAGTTCGGCGTCGCTCGGGCTTGTACAATTCGATTGTTGAGGAGAATTAAAATGGTAGAGAAAGTACTAGGCGGAGCGGGGCTGCGTGGTCAGAGCGCAGGCACTACAGAACTATGCACGGTAGGACTAAGCGGCACAGGACTGACTTATCGCGGCTACGATATTTCTGATCTTGCTGATAATGCGACTTTTGAAGAAGCAGCCTACCTTATGTTTCATGGCGAATTGCCTAATCAAGCTCAGTTGGACGGCTACCGTGCGGTGCTCAAGGACAATAGAGTGCTGCCGCAGGCATTACTAGAGGTTCTGGAGCGTATTCCAGCGTCTGCACACCCAATGGATGTAATGCGAACAGGTTGTTCAATGCTGGGCAATTTAGAGCCAGAAGGCGGCTTTGAGAACCAGCAAAGAGCGGCAGATCGTTTATTAGGCGCATTGCCAGGCATCATTAACTATTGGTATCGCTTCAGTCATGAAGGCGTGCGTATTGAGACCGATACGGATGCAGAGTCTCTTGCAGGCCATTTCTTGGAGACGCTCACCGGTAACAAGCCCAGTGAACTGCACGAGCGGATAATGGATATTTCCTTAATCCTTTATGCCGAGCATGAGTTTAATGCGTCCACGTTTACCGCCCGAGTTTGTGCGTCTACGTTGTCAGACATGCATTCTTGTGTAACAGGTGCCATAGGCTCTTTGCGCGGACCATTACATGGCGGCGCTAATGAAGCTGCAATGGAGTTGATCGAAAAGTTCTCGTCTGCTGAAGAAGCTACAGCCGGCATTTTGGGTATGTTGGAACGTAAAGATAAGATTATGGGTTTTGGCCACGCGATCTATCGCACCTCAGATCCGCGTAATGTCATTATTAAGAAATGGGCCGAAAAACTGGCAGCGGAAGTGGGAGATACAGTCTTGTACCCGGTTTCCTGCGCGGTAGAAAAGGTAATGTGGGACGAGAAAGAATTGTTTGCTAACGCAGACTTCTTCCACGCTTCCACTTATAACTTTATGGGTATACCCACTAAGTTATTTACCCCGATCTTTGTCTGTTCAAGAGTATCTGGCTGGGCAGCGCATGTTATGGAGCAGCGCGAGAATAATCGTATTATTCGCCCTAGCGCCGACTATATCGGACCAGAACCACGAGTTTTGACGCCAATCTCTCAGCGTTAAGTTTGCTTAAGGTACGCCGGGTACATTTCAGAGCACCCGGAGCAGGCGAAAGCCAGAGTTGATAAAACAGGGTTGGAAAAAAGAGGTTATAGAAAACTCGGTAGCCGCTTTCTTTTGCTATCGCTTTGGCTTTGCTTTGCGTTTTCGCTGAGTTTTGCGGAAGGGAAGCCCAGGCCGCTAAAAAGAATCTCCGGGAATCCTCACCCATCCTTCCATAAGCACACGAGCACTTCTGCTCATGCTGGCTTTGCTAACAGTCCATTCTTGTCCAACTAACTTGGCGGCAGCGCCAACTTTTAATGTGCCTGATGGATGGCCAAATTTAACCGCGTCTAACTCACCCCCCCCTGCAGCTAAGTTAACCAACGTCCCGGGTATGGCCGCCGCAGTACCAATGGCAACAGCGGCTGTACCCATCATGGCGTGGTGTAGTTTGCCCATAGACAGAGCGCGCACTTGCAGGTCTATGTCTGCAGCCGCAATGTTCTTGCCACTGGACGATGTATACGCCTTAGGTTTGGCAACAAAGGCCACTTTGGGCGTATGTTGACGTCCTTGGGCTTCAGACAAATCACTGATCAGTCCCATACGCAAAGCGCCGTGCGCGCGAATGTTTTCAAATAGAGCTAATGCTTTGTCATCGTTGTTGATGTCGTCTTGTAACTCGCAGCCGGTATAACCGATTTCTTCAGCGTTTAGAAATATTGTGGGAATGCCCGCGTTAATCATGGTGGCTTTAAGTGCGCCAACGCCTGGAACCTCAAGGTCGTCTATCAAGTTGCCGGTAGGAAACATGGAGCCGCCGTCATCATCCGCTGGCTCGAGAAAATCTAACTGCACTTCAGCCGCGGGGAACGTGACGCCGTCGAGTTCAAAATCTCCGCTTTCACATACCTCACCGTTTAGCATCGGTACGTGGGCAATAATGGTTTTGCTGATATTAGCTTGCCAAATGCGCACTACAGCGATGCCATTATCCGGCACTCTAGAGGCTTCTAGCAAATTGTTGGCTATAGCAAATGCGCCCACTGCCGCAGACAAGTTACCGCAATTACCGCTCCAATCGACAAACGCTTTGTCAATTGCCACTTGGCCAAAGAGGTAATCTACATCGTGATCAGCAACGGCGCTTTTTGTCAGTATCACAGATTTACTGGTACTTGATGTGGCGCCGCCCATACCATCTGTTTGTTTGCCGTAAGGGTCGGGGCTGCCAATAACGCGCAGAATCATATTGTCGCGTGCAGAGCCGGCAACTTGCGCAGACTCTGGTAGTCCTGTCAGGTTAAAGAAGACGCCTTTACTGGTGCCCCCGCGCATATAAGTGGCGGGGATCTTTATCTGCGGTGCTTGTGACATTTAACTAAATCCTAAAAAAGCGCTCTTAGGCGAGCGCTGCAAAAAGTGCGCGATTAATTAGCCGCAGAACTGCTCGACTCTAAAAAGTCTTGAGCAAAGCGCTGTAATACGCCGCCAGCCTCATAGATAGAAACTTCTTCCGCAGTATCTAGGCGGCAAGTAGCCTCTACTTCGATTGATTCGCCTGAGGCCTGCTTAATGATGACTTTGAGCGTGGCTCTTGGGGTAGGTTCGCCAATAACATCAAATGTTTCCGTGCCATCAATAGCAAAGGTTTTGCGGTTCTCGCCGTTCTTGAACTCCAGAGGTAGCACGCCCATGCCCACAAGGTTGGTGCGGTGAATTCGCTCAAAGCCTTCGGCTAAAATGGCTTCAACGCCCGCTAACCGAACGCCTTTAGCGGCCCAATCCCTTGATGATCCTTGGCCGTAGTCTGCGCCGGCAACAATGATAAGCGGCTGCTTTCTTTCCATATAGACTTCTATGGCTTCCCACATGCGGCTGACTTTACCTTCGGGTTCTATTCTGGCTAGTGAGCCCTGTTTAGCTGCACCATTTTCCACTACCATTTCATTGACGAGTTTTGGGTTGGCGAAGGTCGCTCGTTGGGCTGTTAAGTGGTCGCCGCGGTGGGTGGCATAAGAATTAAAGTCTTCTTCGGGCAATCCCATTTTGTCTAAGTATTCGCCTGCCGCGCTGTCTAACATGATGGCGTTAGAGGGCGAGAGGTGGTCTGTGGTGATGTTGTCACCCAGTACGGCAAGTGGGCGCATGCCTGAGAGCGAACGCTCGCCGGCTAACGCACCTTCCCAATAAGGTGGGCGTCTGATGTAAGTGCTTTCTGGACGCCAGTCGTAAAGTGGGTCAGCGAGGCTTGTGACATCTTTTAGCGAGACAAACATTGGGTCATAAACTTTGCTGAACTGCTCAGGTTTTACACTCGCCTTAACAATTTGGTCGATCTCCTCGTCACTGGGCCAGATGTCTTTTAGCGTGATGTCGCAGCCGTTGGCATCGGTGCCCAAAATATCTTTTTCAATGTCGAAACGGATTGTGCCTGCAATAGCGTAAGCAACTACCAACGGAGGAGAGGCTAAAAATGCCTGTTTTGCGTGCGGGTGGATGCGGCCATCAAAGTTGCGGTTGCCGGATAGTACAGCGGTAGAGTATAAATCGCGGTCAATGATTTCTTTTTGGATCACAGGGTCTAATGCACCGCTCATACCGTTACATGTGGTGCAGGCGAAGCCAACAATACCAAAACCTAATGCTTCCAACTCTTTCAGTAAGTCGGCATCTTCTAAGTAAAGCTGCACGGCCTTTGATCCAGGGGCTAACGATGTTTTTACCCATGGTTTTCTGGTCAGGCCTAACGCGTTTGCATTTCGTGCGATTAGGGCCGCAGCAATAACGTTGCGCGGGTTGCTGGTGTTTGTGCAGCTGGTGATGGCGGCAATAATCACTGCGCCGTCGGGCATTTCGCCCTCGACATTTTCTACTACGCCGGAAATGCCTTCGGCCGCCAAGTCAGCGGTAGCGACTCTTCTATGCGGATTTGACGGTCCAGCAATGTTGCGGCCTACACCGGATAGATCAAATATCAGAGTGCGCTCGTATTCAACTGTGGTCAGACTGTCAGCCCAAAGGCCTGTAGCTTTTGCATAAGTTTCTACCAGTTTGACCTGCTCTGGATCGCGACCGGTTAGCTGTAAATATTCAATGGTCTGCTTGTCTATATAAAACATGGCGGCCGTAGCGCCGAACTCTGGCGTCATGTTTGAAATGGTTGCGCGGTCGCCCAGTGTTAGTTCGTTAGCACCTTCGCCAAAAAATTCTAAGTATGACGAAACTACTTTTTGCTCGCGCAAAAATTCGGTTATAGCCAAGACGATATCAGTTGCCGTAATGCCGGGCTGTCTTCTGCCTGTGAGTTCTACGCCAATGATATCTGGTAGGCGCATGTAAGAGGCGCGGCCGAGCATGACACTTTCGGCTTCAAGTCCACCAACGCCAATAGCGATTACGCCAAGGGCATCTACATGAGGTGTATGGCTATCTGTGCCCACCAACGTGTCAGGGAAGGCGACGCCGTCTTTGGCGTGAACTACTGGCGACATTCGCTCTAAGTTGATCTGATGCATGATGCCGTTACCGGGCGGAATTACATCGACGTTTTCAAAAGCGGTAGCTGTCCAGTTGATGAAGTGGAAACGATCATCATTGCGTCGATCTTCAATAGATCTGTTTTTTTCAAAAGCATCGCTTTCAAAACCTGCATGCTCAACGGCAAGCGAGTGATCGACGATTAGTTGGGTAGGTACTACCGGATTTACTTTTGACGGATCACCGCCCTTAGCAGCGATAGCGTCTCTCAAGCCAGCCAAGTCGACTAAGGCTGTTTGTCCGAGAATGTCATGACAAACTACTCGGGCTGGAAACCAAGGAAAATCTAGATCCTGCTTGCGAAAAACGATTTGCTCTAGTGAGGCGGTGAGCAGTTCCGGGTCACAGCGACGTACTAGGTTTTCTGCCAGTACGCGAGAGGTGTAGGGCAGGGTTGCATAAGCACCGGGCTTAATTGCATTAACTGCAGCTTCAGTATCGAAATAGTCTAACTTGGTGTCGGGTAGTGGTTTACGGTGTAAATGATTCATCTATTGGTCCATCAGTATTAATTACTAGGGAGCATATGACGTTGCTTGCCCTAGAAAAAGTAGGCTGTTTCGCCTTCTGGTATCTAAAAATGCTGTCGTTAGCGCAAACCTTTGATGGCATGTCCCTAACTAAGTTTAGCGGCTTTTTTGTGCCGCCGTTGCGCCGTTGTAGCGCCAATACTGGGCTAACTCGCTTTGTTTGCCCAGAACTCCTTTTATTAAGCTTATTCAAAAGGGCGTTTTGCGAGTTCGCTGGCAATACCAATGTAAGAGTCTGGCCGCAGGTCGCGCAGTTCCGCTTGGGCGGCTTCAGGCAGCTTTAATTCTGCGAGTATTTCCAAGAATAATTGTGCATTTAGGCTGCGCCCGCGAGTGACCGCTTTAAGTTGTTCGTAGGGTTCACTCATGCCGTATTTACGCATAACAGTTTGCACGGGTTCTGCTAGAACTTCCCAGCTGTCGTCTAAATCTGCTGCAATGGCCTCTGGGTTAACGTCCAGTCGGGACAGCCCTTTCAGGGTTGCTTGATAAGCAATACCACAATGCGCAAAAGCTGAGCCAATATTACGCAGCACCGTTGAGTCCGACAGGTCTCTTTGCCAGCGCGATACCGGCAGCTTGCTGGCCATATGGTCTAGCAGGGCATTGGCTAATCCAATGTTGCCCTCGGAGTTTTCAAAGTCGATTGGGTTGATTTTGTGCGGCATGGTCGAAGAGCCGGTTTCGCCTTCAACTTTGCGCTGCTTAAAGTAGTTGATGGAGATATAACTCCAAATATCTCGGTCAAAATCTAGCACAATTTGATTGAAGCGCATGATGCAGTGAAAGACTTCTGCCAAGTAATCGTGGGGCTCTATTTGCGTAGTCCATGGATTGTTTACCAGTCCTAGGCGCTGAATAAATTGCGCTGAGATATCTGCCCACGGTAGATCTGGGTAGGCGCTCAGGTGGGCATTGAAGTTACCGACAGCCCCGTTGAATTTGGCTAGTATTTCTACTGCCGCTAGCTGTTGTCGCTGTCTATACAAGCGCGCTGCAACGTTCTTCATTTCCTTACCTAAGGTGGTCGGTGAGGCGGTTTGTCCGTGGGTGCGAGATAACATAGGCAGCTCGGCATATTGCTGGGCTAGGTCGTCAATTACCTTTATCAGCTGGTCCATGTGCAGGAGCAGTACGTCTTCAACACCGGCCTTAACCATAAGGCCATAAGCGGTATTGTTAATGTCTTCAGATGTGCAGCCAAAGTGCACCCATTCGTTGATGGCCTGCAGGTTAGGACGCAGGGCAAATTGTTCTTTCAGGTAGTATTCAACAGCTTTTACGTCGTGGTTTGTAGTGGCTTCAATTGCTTTGATTCGAGCAGCACCAACAGCGTCAAAATTTTCCGCTATGGCGGCGACAAAGGCTCGGTCCTCTTCATCAAGACTGGGTATTTCGGGTACCTCAGCGCACTCACTAAGAAAAAGCACCCATTGGCACTCAACTTCTGTGCGGTACTTAATTAGGCCAAATTCACTAGTGATATGCGCGAGGTTCTCTACCTTGCTGCGGTAGCGCCCGTCGATGGCAGTAATGGCGAAGATTGAATCAATTTGGCTCATAGGTTTTAGCTCGTTAAGAAATTTGAGTGTTGAATCTTGTTTTTGTTAGTAGGATCTGCGGCCTAGATGTTGCTGACATGTTCAATAACTGCGCCGCCAATCATTTGTTCGTTGTCGTAAAAGGCGACATATTGCCCTGGCGCGATGGCTCTTTGTGGTCGTTCAAACTTAACCAATAGTTTGCCGTTGGCAGCACAGGTCACGTCACAACCTTGATCTGCTTGACGGTAGCGAATACGCGCCTGACATTTAAGCGGAAACTCAGCCTCTACTAGCCAGTTGGCTTCATCGGCGTGCAGCCAATTGCCGAGTATGTCACTGTGCTCCTGACTGATAACCAGAGTATTGGTAGCGGGTTGTTTTACGCAGACATACCACGGTTGCTCCTTGCGCCCAGCGACGCCGCCAATGTTAATACCCTGGCGTTGGCCTAGGGTGTAGTAGTGCAGGCCACGATGTTCGCCTATTGACCTGCCTTGCTTGTCCTTAATCGGGCCCGGAATGTCTTCAATATAGGTGGCAAGAAAGTCTGCAAATCTGCGCTCGCCAATAAAGCAAATGCCGGTGCTATCCTTCTTCTTGTCATTGGCGAGGCCAAGTTCGGAGGCAATTTCTCGGACCCTAGTTTTTTCTAAGTCGCCTAGTGGAAATAAGCATTTTTCCAGCTGCTGTTTTGGCACTGCCTGGAGGAAATAGGTTTGGTCTTTGTTGTTGTCCACGCCTTTAAGAATTTTGAACGGCTGCTGAGTATCTAAGCCGCCAGTGCGGCGGACATAATGTCCGGTGGCAATGTAGTCAGCGCCGAGGCTAGAGGCGTAGTCTACAAATTGTTGAAACTTGATTTCTCTATTGCACAAGATATCTGGGTTGGGCGTACGGCAGCGCTTATACTCACTCAAAAAGTGCTCAAACACGTTGTCCCAGTACTCTGCTGAAAAGTTTGCGGTATGCAGTTTTAGGCCAAGCTTTGCACAAACTGCGCTGGCATCTTTCAAGTCTGTGATTGCCGTGCAGTATTCGCTGCCATCGTCTTCTTCCCAATTCTTCATGAACAGGCCCTCAACGTCATAGCCTTGCTGCATGAGTAAGTAGGCGGCCACTGAAGAATCTACACCACCGGACATACCGAGTATTACTCGCTTGCCTGGTTTTGCCGTTTGTTCAGCGATTTGATCATTTTGGTTTGGGGACATTTGTCTCGCCAAGTGATGACTTTCGAGGGGGGGCATATTACCTCAGCCAAGCTTTTGGGTCAGTTTTTCTCTGCGGCTAATTGCTATTTTACCTGCAGTCAGCAGTACAGGTGACCCCCTGGCATGAAATTTTTGCTTTAGCGCCTGACCTAGGTGCCCCTAGGCTGCATAATACCCTATCAATAAAAGGTATTGTGTCATGTCCCTAAGTCATATCAATTCAGCCGGTGAAGCCAACATGGTGGACGTGGGCGATAAACCAATCACGCAACGCGTGGCCAAAGCCAGCGGTACCATAAAGATGGCAGCATCGACATTAACGGCTATCCGAGATAATCAGCTGAAGAAAGGCGAGGTATTGGCGGTGGCCAGAATTGCCGGCATTCAAGGCGCCAAACGTTGTGCAGATCTAATACCGCTATGCCATCCGCTGGCGTTGTCAAAAGTCAGCGTGGAATTTACTGAATTGAGTGATACCGAGCTGGAAGTCATTGCAGAATGTAGGGTTACTGGCAAAACCGGCGTGGAAATGGAGGCATTAACGGCGGTAAGCGTTGCCTCGTTAACAGTCTACGATATGTGTAAAGCCATCGATAAAGCGATGATCATAGGCCCCATTTGTCTGCTTGAAAAACAAGGCGGTAAGAGTGGTGATTGGCAGCGGCCAGCGTCTTTGAGCGAGCCGCAGTAGATGAACCAGAACTCAGTAGTCAAATCCGAAGTGAATATAGATGTAAAATTTTTTGCCTCACTGCGCGAGCAAGTGGGCAGAGCAGAATTACAAATCTGCGCAGCTGACCTTAAAGCGTTGCTTAATGCCATACAGACACATTTGTCTGAGACAGAGTTCAAGCATTTGATGTCGCCGAATATTCGTCTGGCGGTTAATCAAGACCTAGTCGAAGGTAACTGGCGATTAGCAGCCCTTGTTTTTGCAGAGGGCGACGAAGTAGCGTTTTTGCCCCCGGTTACTGGAGGCTGAGTTGGGCCAGCAGATACAAATTCAGCAACAAGACTTTAGAGTTGATGCAATTTACGCAGCTATGCGCGAGGAATATGGCAGTGAAGTAGGCGCAATTGCGAGCTTTGTCGGCTTGGTGCGCGACCATAATGCCGTTGCCGGCGACGGTGGCGATGTGCAAACCCTGACGCTTGAGCACTACCCAGGAATGACTGAAAAAAGTATTCATAAAATTCTCAATCACGCAGAAGAACGCTGGCCGTTACTTGGCATTCATGTGGTACACCGCGTGGGGACTATGGCGCCCAGTGAGCAAATTGTTTTGGTTATGGTGGCTTCAGCGCATAGAGACGCCGCTTTTGCCGGGGCACAATATGTTATGGACTGCCTCAAAACAGAGGCTGTTTTTTGGAAGAATGAACAGTCAGACTTAGGTCAAGGCTGGGTGGAATCTACGAACGCAGACAAGGTTCGTGCTCAGCAGTGGGACAAATAGCAGCGTTAACTTTGTATGCCTGACGACGGTGGTACAGTGATTCTCCAGACGCACTAAAATGTGTCCTAAGTTGCACATATTCGGTGCGAGGTTTATATTGGCGGGCCGCCGCGAGAGAGCTCAGTGAGTGGGATAGGGCCAACATGTGGCGCTGCTCTTTTTATCTCTTCTTCGAATCACTCACCGAACTTGTTAATGCTTCTGTTGACTGTTTCAAGCAGCGGGAGTCTTAGGTACAGGGTTTATTTAGTTCGGGCCAAGTTTTAACTAAGTGTTAATTGGGTTTAAATCTAGTTCGAATCGATCTCAGTCAATGAGCGGCAGATGTCGATCGAAGTTAAAATTAAGATCTCTAAAAGATCGAGTACAGAGCAGTTTGCTCTGTAGCAATAGCTTTCGCCGAAATTTAGTCACTTTGACATGCGCGCGGGAGACAACATAAGAAAAACTCCAGTAGGGGAATTTGATGACCGACGAACAGAAGATTATTTATACCGAAACCGATGAAGCCCCACGCTTAGCCACCTATTCGCTATTGCCTATCATCAAGGCATTCTCAGATGCAGCGGGTATTCAGGTTGAGACACGTGACATCTCACTGGCCGGTCGAATAATTGCTACCTTTCCAGAAATGCTGACGCCCGAACAGATAATCGCCGATGATCTCGCAGAGCTGGGCTTGCTGACCGGTGATCCTGCGGCAAACATTATAAAATTACCGAATATCAGTGCCTCAAACCCACAAATTCATGAGGCGGTAAAGGAATTACAGGACAAAGGTTATAAACTACCGGATTATCCTGAAGAGCCGACTAATGATGTTGAAAAAGAAATTCAGGCACGCTATGACACCGTCAAAGGTAGTGCGGTAAATCCGGTTTTGCGCGAGGGTAATTCAGATCGTCGGGCGGCTCCTGCGGTAAAGGACTATGCAAAGAAGCATCCGCATTCCATGGGTGTTTGGTCAACTTCATCGAAATCTCATGTTGCACACATGTCTGCTGGCGACTTTTACGCAAGTGAAGTGTCTAGCAGCATGCAGCAAGACGACGCTCTGAATATTGAGTTTGTATCCGAGTCGGGTGAGACCACCGTGTTAGCAAGCAACTTGGCAGTAAGCCAAGGGGAAATTGTAGACGCGGCATTTATGAGCAAAAAAGCGCTGTGCGATTTTTATGCTGAGCAAATTGCAGCTACAGATGATGGCGTTCTATTTTCGCTGCATTTAAAGGCCACCATGATGAAGGTCTCCGATCCGATTATTTTTGGCCACGCAGTTAGAGCTTATTACAAGGACGCGTTCAACAAGCATAGCGAGTTGTTTGAGCAGTTGGGCGTTGATGCCAATAACGGTATTGGCGATGCCTATGAAAAAATTAAAACCCTTCCTGCTGAGCAGCAGGCGGGCGTTAAAGCGGACCTAGATGCGTGTTTTGCAGCCGGTCCGGATATGGCGATGGTTGATTCGGACAGAGGCATATCCAACCTTCACGTGCCTAGCGATATTATTGTTGACGCCTCTATGCCTGCAGCTATTCGAGAGTCTGGTAAAATGTGGGCGCCAGATGGCGATTTGCGTGACATGAAGGCAGTTATTCCCGATCGCTGCTATGCCACGGTATACGCCGAAACTATCAATGATTGCAGAGCGAACGGTGCCTTTGATCCCACTACGATGGGTTCAACTGCAAATGTCGGGTTAATGGCGCAAAAAGCCGAAGAATATGGCTCGCATAACACCACTTTCGAAGCGCCTGGCAACGGTGGCATGCGCACGCTAAACCGTGCGGGAGACGTACTGCACAGCCACAATGTTGAAGAGGGTGATATCTGGCGCCTTTGCAGAGTTAAAGACGCACCGGTACAAGATTGGATAAAGCTTGCGGTAAATCGCGGTAAGGCTACTGGCGCTCAAGTGATATTTTGGCTCGATGAAAATCGTGCCCACGACCAGCAGTTGATTGCAAAAATAAGTCAGTACCTGCCTCAGCACGATACTGGCGGCATAGACATTAAGATTATGGAGCCCGCTGCGGCTACTAGACATACCCTTGCTGTCATGCGGCAAGGGCATGATACGATTTCGGTGACGGGCAACGTTCTGCGCGATTATCTGACGGATCTTTTTCCAATTTTGGAACTAGGTACCAGTGCAAAAATGCTGTCTATTGTGCCGCTAATTGAAGGCGGTGGTTTATTTGAAACAGGTGCTGGTGGTTCTGCACCGAAGCATGTTCAACAATTTGAGAAAGAAGGGCACTTGCGCTGGGATAGTCTTGGCGAATTTTTGGCTCTGGGCGCTTCTTTTGAACATCTTGCGCAGATGTTTAACAACAGCGCTGCAAAATTGCTTGGCGATACGCTCAATGAAGCCATCGGCGAGTTCCTGGAAAGCAATAAATCACCATCGCGTAAAGTGCACGAGTTAGATAATCGCGGTAGCCACTATTACTTGGCGAAATACTGGGCCAAAGCTATGAGTCGTCAGACTGTAGATGGCGCACTAGCTGATAGATTTGCAGTGCTCGCGAAAACGTTGGGGGACAACGAAGGCGCTATTAACGAGCAGTTGCTTGCAGCCCAAGGCGAGGCCGTTGATGTAGGCGGCTACTATTCTCCAGACCCCGACAAAGTAGACAAAGCCATGCGCCCTTCGGCAATCCTTAACGCTGCAATCTCAGCTCTTTAGCGGCCTCTTTAGACAAACCATTAAGCTCAAGCCGCCCTTGTGCTAAGGTAGTCGTGTGGAGCAGGGTTGCGCGCTCTAGGTGAGGGTTAAGAACAGGAACAAACATTAGACATGCGAAGGTGAATAAGCCAGAACCCTGGCTTATGGGCTTTAGTTAAATTTTCTAAACTAAAAGGCAAGCGCAGTAAGTCGCTTTTCTAAGTCGCTAGCTAATTCTCTGTATCAGCAGAATTTGCCGGTTCCTCAACCGATTCTGCGACCTCATTGCTGTCTTCCGAATTTTGAGCTGGCGCCGGATTAATGCTAACGATATTAATCGCGTGTAACCCCTTATCGCCTTCTTCTATCTCGAATTCAACCGGCTCGCCGGCTCTCAAAGACTTATAGCCTTCCATTGCAATTGCAGAATAGTGAGCAAAAAGATCTATTTCCCCGTCATCAGGCAAAATAAACCCGTACCCTTTAGCATTGTTAAACCATTTTACAGTTCCACTAGCCATATTTTCCTCCACTCTCAAGCTGACTCTCCGCAAAAAAATGCCAAGAGTCAAGGTATGAAATGGGTAGAAAAATATTTAAACGACCCCATCTACTTTAGCAGTTCAGGTCGTTTCGCCCATTAATGTCACAAAATATCGACAACGATTGATTCAACCTTTGCAGGTGGGGTGCCTATCTCGCGTGAGTTGGCAGATTTGGGGCCTCAAAAAAGCCCGTTGTTTACCGTATCTTTGTAAAATAGGGCATTATTGAATCGCGGTGATTGCGTTAAATGGCGCAGGTAGATTTAGCAATGGATGAACGAATGATTGATGAGAGCGAAATAGAGTTGGTGCACCATAATTCTTGGCTTGGAAGCGCTGACGATGATGACAACGGTGTTGCAGGTGATAGAGACATTGGGCTTGCCACAGCGGAGGCAAAACCTGAACTAAAGCGACCACCGATGTACAAGGTGCTGCTGCTCAACGATGATTACACGCCTATGGAATTTGTCGTGCATATTTTGGAAAATTTTTTTTCCATGACGCGAGAAAAGGCGACACAAATCATGTTGGTAGTGCACAGTGAAGGCAAAGCAGTTGTTGGCATTTACCCGAGAGACATTGCGGAAACGAAATCTGAGCAGGTCAACTTGTATGCACGAGAGAACGATCACCCGCTGATGTCTAGTATTGAGATGACGGACTAATTGAACCAAAAGTAGTGAATATAAATGTTAAGTAAAGAATTAGAACAATCGCTGAACGCGGTAGCCCAACAAGCCAACGCTAAGCGACACGAGTTTGTCACTGTTGAGCACCTTCTTTTAGCGCTTACCCAGAACGACGGTGCGATAGAAGTTTTGCGTAACGTGGGTGCAGATGTAGGTGCGCTAAAGCAAGGGCTCGAGGCCTATATTGAAGACACCACGCCAGTTTTATCCCTAGATGATGAAGAACACGGCCCGCAGACTACACTCGGCTTTCAGCGTGTTATTTCGCGCGCCTTGTTCCATGTGCAGTCATCTGGTCGTAAAGAGGTCACAGGCGCCAACGTGCTAGTAGCCATATACAGCGAGCAAGAGAGCCAAGCGGTTTACATGCTCAAAGCACAGGGTATTACTCGTATTGATGTGGTGAATTATATCTCTCACGGTATCAGCAAGGTGCCCGAGGAAGATGAGGGCGACATGGACGCCGGAGCGCAAGCTGCTGAGGGCGAAGCTGCAGAGGAGAAACCCTCTGCGCTGGCATCTTATGCGACGAACCTCAACGAAGAAGCTAAGGCCGGTAGGGTAGATCCATTGATTGGCCGCGACGAAGAGTTAGAGCGCGTTATTCAAATTCTTTGCCGCAGGCGTAAAAATAACCCCTTATTAGTGGGCGAATCTGGTGTAGGTAAAACCGCCATCGCTGAAGGCTTAGCGAAACGTATTGTCGACGGCAAAGTGCCAGAAGTGGTTAGCGAGAGCGTTATTTTTTCGTTAGACCTAGGCGCGTTGGTTGCGGGTACAAAGTACCGGGGTGATTTTGAGAAACGCTTTAAGGCGGTATTGGCTGAATTGAAGAGCACAGAACACTCGATCCTCTTTATTGATGAAATACATACCATTATCGGTGCCGGTGCGGCGTCCGGTGGAGTCATGGACGCTTCCAATTTGCTTAAGCCGCTTTTGACCTCCGGGCAAATGCGTTGCATGGGTTCCACCACTTATCAGGAATATCGCGGTATTTTTGACAAAGACCGTGCGTTGTCGCGTAGGTTCCAAAAGATCGACGTGCCCGAGCCAGATGTGGACGATACCTACCGGATATTGAAGGGGCTCAAGTCGCGCTTTGAAGAGCACTACAAAATACGCTATACAGATAAAGCGTTGCGCACGGCTTCAGAGCTAGCAGCCAAGTATATTAACGACCGCTTTATGCCGGACAAAGCCATTGATGTGGTAGACGAGGCCGGCGCAGCCCAACAGTTGCTACCGCCCAGTCGCAGAAAGAAGAGTATTGGTGCTTCTGATGTTGAGCAGGTGGTGGCGAAAATTGCCCGTATACCATCGTCACAAGTGACTTCTTCGGACAAAGCGTCGCTGCGAGACCTAGACGGCAATCTGAAAATGGCTGTATTTGGTCAGGATGAGGCTATTGACCAGCTGGCTACTGCGATCAAGTTGTCGCGCGCGGGTCTTAAAAGTGGTGATAAGCCCATTGGTTCATTCCTATTTGCAGGCCCAACCGGTGTAGGTAAAACTGAGGTTTCGAAACAATTGGCTCACGCCATGGGTGTTGAGCTTCTGCGTTATGACATGTCCGAATACATGGAGCGACACACGGTCTCAAGATTGATTGGCGCGCCGCCAGGATATGTCGGGTTCGATCAAGGTGGGTTACTAACCGAAGCTGTAACAAAGCACCCTCACTGTGTAGTGCTGTTGGACGAAATTGAAAAGGCTCATCCCGAGGTATTTAACTTGTTATTGCAAGTTATGGATCACGGTACATTGACCGACAATAACGGCCGTAAAGCAGATTTCCGCAATGTGGTTTTAATCATGACCACCAATGCCGGTGCTCAAGAAATGAATAGAGCGTCTATTGGGTTTTCGGAACAAGATAATTCCACTGACGGTATGGAAGTTATCAGGCGTATGTTCACCCCAGAATTCCGCAATCGTTTAGACGCTATTGTGCAGTTCAGCCCACTGAGTATTCAAGTGGTGAAAACTGTTGTGGATAAATTCTTAACCGAGTTGCAGGCGCAATTAGATGAGAAGAGGGTGACCATAGAGGTAGATGAAGAGGCCCGAGATTGGTTAGCCCGTGAGGGTTATGACGAGAAGATGGGCGCCAGACCCATGCAGCGTCTGATTCAAGAAAAGATCAAGCGGCAGTTGGCCGAAGATCTACTCTTTGGCGATCTGACACAAGGCGGTGTGGTAACCGTTGGTGTGGAAGATGGCGAGCTATCTGTGAAAGTACTCTCAGCAGCGGAAGCCTAATATCTAGGTCTACTTTATGAAGACAGACTTCATAAAGAAGGCCTTTATATACCAGACCTTGGCGTTGGCTCACTAAGGGAAGAAGCTGCACAAAATAGGTCCCGCAGAGAAGGCTTCTGCAGAAAGAAGATCTTCAGAAAAGGTTTTTGGAGAGAAGGCGTCCTGAGGTAAGACGCTTTTGGAAAAGCTGTCTTTACAAAGAGCGCTGTTAAACAATGTACTCGCAAAGAGCTAAGTCCTACAACCTACATGCGGAAAGTAATACGACCTTTGCTCAAATCGTAGGGCGTGAGCTCTACTTTAACTTTGTCCCCGGTGAGAATTCTGATGTAGTTTTTTCTCATCTTGCCGGAAATATGAGCTGTGACCATGTGGCCGTTTTCTAGCTCAACTCTGAACATGGTATTTGGCAGTGTATCTACTACCGTACCGTCCATTTCAATCTGTTCTTCTTTAGCCATGCGGCCCTATGTCTTAATGTTTGGGCGCGCATTGTGCCGTAACGGTGAGACAAATAGAAGCGGCTAATTTCCTTCTGTGCGCAATTGCCCTTGGTCAGCTAGCTTAAACCTACCCATCTATTGTTAACAAACAGCTGAGTTGGCCGATAGTTTGTCTTGTAATTCATCTTCACAGATTCCTTTATCCAATAGCCGAGGTAAAGAAAGGGTAAGTCTCGCTGTTGGCAAAGCTCAATCTGCTTTATTACGCTCAACACGCCAAGGCTGCGCTTGGTTTCCAAAGGTTCAAAGAATGTATAGATAGCCGAAAGCCCGTTAACCAATTGGTCTGTTACGCCCACGCTCAGCAGCCGTTCACCGTGGTAAAGAGAGACAAATATGCTCGATGACCACTCGCTGAGTAAAAATGAGCGAAATTGATCTTCGGAAGCGGGGTACATATCGCCGTCTGTGTGCCTCTGGTTAATGTAGCGCTCGTATAAGTTGTAATGGCGCTTGCTAAATTTGGCTTCTTCAACTTTCACTGTGAGGTCTTTATTGCGCTTGAGGATGCGGCGCTGGCTACGACTTGAAGCGAAATTCATTGCCGGCACTCTTGTAGGCACACAAGCCGAACAGGAGGCGCAGTGCGGTCGGTACAGGTGCCCACCGCTGCGTCGAAAACCGCTGTCAGAGAGTGTTTGATACAGATCACTAGAAATAATGCGTCGTGGATCCACAAACAGTGTTTGCGCGTCTGCCCTGTCTAAGTAAGAGCACGGGTGAGGGGGCGTCAAAAAGAACTCAATGCGCTCGTCATCTGTATCTTCCAAAGAACTCATAATGCGCTCATAGAGCGGTCTCCAAAGCGGGTAGCTGCCAAGTGCCTAATCTAGTTTCGCTGAGGTTGTTTTTCTTAAGCATGGCTAAAAAATTTGTTCTAGGCATGGGTACGACCCCTAAGCTCTCTAAGTGTGGGTTCATCATTTGACAATCAATTAAAGCAAAATCCCAGCTGTGTAAGATCTCATTGAGTTTAAAAAAAGCCGCTTTAGAGGCGTCAGTGGCGAGGGCAAACATAGATTCGCCAAAGAACATGTTGCCAAGAGATAAGCCATAAAGCCCGCCAACTAAAACCTCGTCTTGCCACACTTCAATACTATGGGCTAAACCTGCCTGGTGCAGTTCACTATAGGCCTCTATCATTGCGCTGGTGATCCATGTGCCAACATTGTCCACTCTGGTTGCCGCACAAATGTTGATCACCGAGGTAAAATCTTGATCAAGGGTTATATTGAATTTGCCGCTGCGCAAAGTCTTTTTTAAGCTGCGGCTAACCTTCATTTGACCAGGCCGTATAACGCCGCGCTCGCTTGGACACCACCAATAGATCGGTTTCGAATCGTCTTCAAACCAAGGAAAAACGCCTTGGCAGTATGCTTCAACTAGCCATTGCGCGGTGAGTTCTCCACCAATGGCCAGCAGTCCATCCGGTTCTTCCAAAGCCTCTTCGCCAGGTGGAAACCAGATTGGCGAGGGCGGTAGGAAGGGCAGTTCCGGCAAGTTTGACGCTATGCGGTTTGCAGAAGCACTAGGAAGGGCTGAGCTTTGCGGTGGCTTTCTATCACTTGGGCAAGCGTACGGCCTTCTTTGTCGACTGCATCTAATTGACCGCCAGCAGCACGATAGACCGTCAAAAAGCGGCCAAAATCCTCGGGCCTCATGCTTCTATAAGCGTGTAAAAGTTTGCTGTAGTCAGCGGGCTCGTCGCCCAATGGACCTTTGTCTAGAAAGCTCTTAACTCTGTCATCGTCCCAGACTTCGTCAGTGATTTTTGCTTTATCTACTCGCATTGTCTTCACACTAAATAAATGAAGCCTAATTGTACGGTGAGTGGCGCAGAAGGTCTTGTCTTTTACCCGCCAACCAACATAAGCAAATAAACAGCAGCCAATAAAGCCAGCAGGGTGTTTTGCCCATTGGGCCGGCCCTGAGGCGCTTATTAGCCGCTAGGTGGTGTTTGTACCCACATCAGCTAATGCGTACACTTGTTGCAGATTCAACGGAGTCAATCTTTGTCAACTTCAACGCCCAATCGTTCTATTCCATTTCGCGAGATGATCCTAGTGCTAATTGGCACCTCGGCTTTGTTTTTACTCTTGGCTATCGCGTCCTACTCCCCCGATGATCCGTCTTTTAATTACACGGGCAACAACCATGAGATAAGCAATCTTGTCGGTTCTAGCGGCGCTTTTTTTGCCGATATCGTCTTATTTTTATTCGGCTGGATGGCGTACCTTTTGCCCCTAGCATTGGTATATATCGGCTTGCATTTACTGCTCAGTGGTCGCGCTCCAAGCCCGCCATTATTAGTGGTGGTACGGACCATCGGCTGGGTGGGGCTGATGCTATGTGCCTGCATCTTATTGGACGTGCATGCACCATTAGCCTCTCAATTGCCGTCGGGTTCCGGCGGAGTCTTTGGATTTCACCTTGCCCAACAAGGGGAGCTAGTATTTGGCTGGGTAGGTATGACCGTACTTTGTGTGGCTGGCGTTATTATTGGCTTACAGGCAGCCATTGGTTTTTCTTGGCTAGATGTCGCGGAATTCGTTGGCCGCGTGCTGGCCAGAGTTGCTGGTGCCTCAAGAGACTTTTATGACACTCGCTACGATCGCTATCAAACTCGCCGCGCGGTGGCTAAAACCGGTAAACAAGAGGCCGATGAGACAAGGGCGTTGGTTAAGCAGCGCAAGGTCTCGTTAGACAATGATCAGCGGGACAGTAGCAAAGAGTCATCACGTTCATCGGTGCAAATTTTGGCGTCAGCGAAGGCTGAAAAGCCGCCCTCTAAGCTTCAGCAAAAGCGCCTGTTTGATTCCAACAGCACATCTGAACTACCCGATGTGGACCTGCTTGATGAAAAGCGCGAAGACACCAAATTAGGCTTTTCCCCGGATGCTTTAGAGGCCATGTCCAAGCAATTGGAGTTAAAGTTGGCAGACTTCGGCGTTCAAGCGTCGGTTGTTTCGGTGCTGCCAGGGCCTGTTATTACCCGCTTTGAAGTGCAGCCTGCTGCGGGTGTTAAGGTGCAAAAGATTAGTGCGTTAGCTAAAGATTTAGCCCGCTCAATGGCCGTGATCAGCGTGCGTATTGTCGAGGTCATTCCCGGCAAGTCTGTGGTGGGTATCGAAATTCCCAATGAACATCGTGAGATGGTGCAGCTTAAAGAAGTGATTCATTCATCGGTTTTCCAGGATGCGGCATCAACCCTCACCCTGGCCTTAGGTAAGGATATTTCCGGTGCCACGATTGTCGCTGATATAGCCAAAATGCCCCACTTGTTGGTTGCTGGTACTACCGGTTCCGGTAAATCCGTCGGCGTTAATGCCATGATTCTGAGTATTCTGATGAAGGCAACACCCGAGCAGGTGCGCCTGATTATGGTCGACCCAAAGATGTTGGAGCTGTCCATTTACGAAGGCATTCCGCATTTGCTCACGCCTGTAGTGACGGACATGAAAGAAGCTGCCCACGCCCTGAATTGGTGTGTTGCAGAGATGGAGCGCCGGTATAAATTAATGGCGGCTCAAGGCGTACGTAACCTAGCTGGCTTCAACAGACAGGTGAGCGATGCGATTGCTCGGGGTGAGCCCATTAAAGATCCGCTGTGGAAAATAGAAGATGAAGAAGCGCCAGATTTAATAGCGCTGCCCACGATTGTTGTGGTCATTGATGAGTTTGCCGACATGATGATGGTGGTTGGCAAGAAGGTGGAGCAGCTCATTGCACGGATTGCGCAGAAAGCGCGTGCTGCCGGAATACACCTAATTCTTGCTACCCAGCGACCGTCAGTGGATGTGATTACCGGATTGATTAAAGCCAACATTCCAACACGCATAGGCTTTCAGGTTTCATCAAGAATCGACTCAAGAACTATTTTGGACCAGGGCGGTGCAGAACAACTTTTGGGTCACGGCGACATGCTGTATTTGCCGCCGGGTACGGCGTTACCGCAACGGGTGCATGGCGCGTTTGTATCGGACGAGGAAGTGCACCGAGTGGTTGAGGATTGGAAGCGTAGAGGCGCACCAAATTACCTAGAAGAAATCATAGCGGGGCAAACTGGCGAAGAAGCGTTTGTGAAGCTTGATGGTGACGGTGACACCGAGCAGGAAGATAATCTTTACGACGAAGCGGTTCAGTTTGTTCTTGAATCTAGACGGGCATCTATTTCATCGGTGCAACGAAAATTACGCATAGGCTACAACCGCGCAGCTAGGCTCATAGAAGCCATGGAAGCGGCGGGCGTAGTATCAGGGATGGGCACAAATGGCAGTCGTGAAATACTCGTACCAAATAGGGATTAGTCTGCTTAGCAGTCTGTTGTTTGTTGCACCTGCTTTTGCGGCTAACAATAATAATATTTTTAATGATACGCCTACAGTCGTTGCGACGGCTAGTACGCCAAAAACAGTGGAAGACAATACAACACCAGGTCAGCGGTTACTTGGCCTGCTGCTAAATTTGGACAATACTCAAGCAAACTTCGAGCAAGCACTGCTGGATTTTCGCGGTCAGGTGTTAGATCAATCTAGTGGTACTTTGAGCTTAGCTAAGCCAAGTTTGCGCTGGCAGGTAGATTTTCCCTTTGCACAGGTGATTGTTGTTGCAGATGACTGGTTGCAAATTTATGACCCAGATTTGGAACAAGTGATAGAAAAAGATATGCGCGGTTCTGACGAGGCGCTACCCTTGAAACTGTTGTTGGATCCTACGCAATTGCTTGCAGGTGACTACCTAATTAGTCAGCTGGCGGCAGACGGTGCTTCTCAATTCCTACTGCAGCCAACCAGCAATCAATCTTTGTTCATGTCCGTACGTATCGCTTTTGCGGGTCAGCAGTTGTTGCAATTTGAAATTACCGACCATGTTGGTCAGCGTACTGTAGTCACCTTTAGTAAGGTCCGTAGCGACCAACAAATTCCTGCTAGCGCGTTCGAACTAGACTTGCCGGAAAGCACGGATGTTGTGCGAGGGTGAGATCAAATGTCACTGATTGATAACTCAAGCAGCATCGACCCTCGGCCATTAGCAGATAGGCTGCGCCCAGAAACTTTGGCGGACTATATCGGCCAACAACACTTGATGGCTGCAGATAAACCGCTAGGCGGGTTAGCTAGTAAAGGTCAGATTCATTCGATGATTCTGTGGGGGCCGCCAGGCACTGGTAAAACAACTCTGGCAAAAATACTGGCGACCTCGGCGAGCTGTAAGTGGATCAGTATTTCTGCAGTGCTTTCTGGGGTAAAAGACATTCGTCAGGCTGTTGAGCAGGCTGAGTACTATTTAACTCAAGGCGAAAAAACAGTTCTATTTGTTGACGAAGTGCATCGCTTTAATAAATCTCAGCAAGATGCTTTTTTACCTCATGTTGAAAAAGGCACCGTTACATTTATTGGCGCCACAACAGAAAACCCCTCTTTTGAGGTCAATGCTGCCTTGCTATCTCGCGCTCGAGTCTACGTGTTGCGTGGCCTATTGGATGAAGATTTAGTTCAAGTAGTCCAGCGTGGCGCAGAAGCGCTTAACGTAGAAATCAGCGTCGAAGCGCAACAATTATTGATAGCCAGTGTAGATGGCGATGCTCGCCGCTGCCTAAATATTTTGGAGATCGCTGACCAGTTAGGCGAAGGCACAATCTCAGAGGAAACTATAGCCGCGGCTTCAGGTGAACTTATTAGGCGCTTTGATAAAGGCGGGGATCTTTTTTATGAGCAGATTTCTGCGCTGCATAAATCCATTCGCGGTAGTTCTCCAGACGCGGCTATTTATTGGTTTTGCCGCATGCTCGATGGCGGGGCTGATCCGCGGTATATTGGGCGCCGACTGATTCGTTTAGCCAGTGAGGATATCGGCAACGCAGACCCTCGGGCTTTAGAGCTGACATTGGCCGCAGTGAGCAGTTTTGAACGTTTGGGTAAGCCTGAAGGTGAGTTGGCCTTGGCCCAAGCGGTATTATATTTAGCCAGCGTGCCAAAGAGTGACGCAGCCTACAAAGCGTTTTCTGCCGCAAAAGCGTTTGTTGCCCAGTCGCCCACTTTAGATGTGCCCATGAACTTACGGAATGCTGCCACCGGCATGATGAAGGGTATGGGTTATGGTGAGGGTTATCGCTACGCCCATGCAGAGACCTCAATTGATGGCGCCTATGCAGCGGGCGAGGATTACTTTCCTGAAGCAATGCAGCCCCAACAGTTCTATTTTCCTAGGCCCTCAGGGTTGGAAGAGAAAATCAAAAATCGTTTGGAGCGATTGCGCCGACTGGATGCCGATGCTTCAGCACAGCGGCGAGAAAATACTTAGATGGGGTTTGTATATGTTGCCATAGGCGGCGCTATAGGTGCATGTCTGCGCTATGGCATGTCACTTTGGCTAGGCGGCGGCCTGCTACCCTGGGCGACGCTCGCCACTAATTTAACCGGCTCTTTCATTATTGGCCTAGTTTGGGGTTTGTATGCGGGCGAGGAGTGGTTTCAAAGCTGGGGTAGGTTGATGTTGGTTGTCGGTTTGCTGGGCGGGTTCACAACCTTTTCAGCTTTTTCATTAGGAACCATACAGCTGCTGGAAGGCGGCAGAGTACCGCTGCTGCTGGCCTATTTATCCAGCACTCTATTTGGCTGCTTGATTGCAGTTTGGCTTGGATTACGCGCCACTCAATAAAATTCTTTATTTCCTCAGGAGCAATAGGAGCAATCCACCTCTGAGGACGTTAAACTGCGCCCAGACAGGCAGTACTGTAATGCACGGTTGCATTTTCCACAGATCACGATAGATAAGACGGAAAACCAGATGTTAGATATTAAGGCTTTGAGAGCCGACCCAGAGCAGATTGCCCAAGCCCTAGCCATTAAGGGTTACGTTTTAGACAGTAAGCAATTTACTGAAATAGAAGAACGGCGTAAGCGCCTGCAGAGTGAAACTGAGACGCTGCAAAACGAACGCAATGTGAAGTCGAAGTCCATCGGCCAAGCAAAAGCTAAGGGCGAAGATATACAACCTCTTTTGGCCTTAGTGGGTGATTTAGGTGAGCGCTTAGATAAAGCGAAGGCAGAATTTTCTCTGGTGCAGGAAGAACAGCAAGCTCTCTTAATAAGTATTCCAAACTTGCCCCACGCCTCAGTACCTGCGGGTCGTGACGAAAGCGACAACATTGAGCTGCATAAATGGGGCGTTCCGAAAGAATTTGACTTCACTCCACTAGATCATGTCGATATGACAGCCTCCGGTGGTTTAGATTTTGAAACCGCTGCCAAGATCAGTGGCGCGCGTTATGTGGTGATGCGCGGTAATTTGGCCCGCTTACAGCGCGCGTTGACTCAGTTCATGCTAGATCACCATACTCAGGTCAACGGCTATCAAGAAGTCTATGTGCCGTTTATCGTCAATGCAGATTCAATGCGCGGCACTGGGCAACTGCCCAAAGCAGCTGAAGATATGTTTCGTATTCATGGTGAAACTGAAACCTACCTGATTCCCACCGCAGAAGTGCCCGTGACCAATATCTATCGGGGCGAGATACTGCAAGAAGCTGATTTGCCGATACGCCATGTATGCCATACACCTTGCTTCAGAAGCGAAGCGGGTAGCTATGGCCGGGATACTCGAGGCATGATTCGCCAGCACCAATTTGAAAAAGTAGAAATGGTGCAGCTGGTCCACCCAGAAACCTCTTGGGATACTTTAGACACGTTGACCGGTCATGCGGAAGGTATTTTACAAGCCCTAGAGCTGCCTTATCGCGCAGTTATTTTATGTGGTGGAGATTTGAGTTTCACCTCTGCAAAGACCATAGACTTAGAAGTTTGGTTGCCAAGCCAACAGCAGTATCGAGAAATTTCCTCCTGTAGCAATTTTCTCGATTTCCAGGCGCGACGTATGCAGGCGCGATTCCGTAATGAAGCCGGCGACATAGAGCTTGTGCACACACTCAACGGCTCAGGTCTTGCTGTAGGGCGTACTGTAGTTGCGTTGCTGGAAAACTATCAGACCAACGATGGCAATATCACTATCCCTGATGTTTTAAGCCCCTATTTGGGCGGTGCCCAGCAGCTCTCTTTAAACGAATAAAGTGTTTTACTTACCGCTTTTTCACCGCCTTGCGGGTAGCTCGTGTCTAGTTGTTGGCGGTGGGCAAACGGCGCTGCGCAAGCTGCGTTGGTTAGTGCGTGCTGAAGCAAAGATTAAGGTCATAGCGCCTGATGTAGACCCGGAAATTCAAAAGCTTAGAGATGCAGGCAAGCTGACCATAGAGAAAAGCCTGTTTTACCCCGAGGCGGTGACCTCCGACCTCGTTTTGGTTATCAGCGCCACAGACGCGCCTAACGTCAGCGAAGAAGTCTTTGTCGCAGCTATGGAGCAAAGTGTTTTGGTTAACTGTGTGGATAGAATCGAGCTATGCACGGTAATTTTTCCTGCAATCATTGATCGGTTTCCTATTTTAGTTGCTGTTTCAAGCATGGGGCGGTCGCCCACCCTCAGTCGTAGTGTAAGGGGGTGGATAGAACTAAGACTACCAAACGCGCTTGGTCAACTGGCTGAGCTTGCAGGCAGGTTGCGCAGCGAAGTTAAAACCAAGTTACCCAGCGTAGATGCGCGCAAAGCGTTTTGGGAAGAGGTCTTTGCTAGCAAAGCCGCAGATGAAGCTATGTACGGTTCTATGGACTCTGCTGTAGTTGAGGCGGAAAGAATGATGGCCAACACTTCTGGCGATGGATCTATTGTGCTGGTTGGCGCAGGTCCTGGAGACCCAGAACTTATAACGCTCAAAGGCTTGCGAGCGATTCAGTCAGCGGACGTGTTGATGTACGACAAGCTCGCTAATCCAGCTTTATTGGAATATGCCCGTCGCGATGTTGAACTCATAGATGTGGGTAAAAAAGGCCCCCGAGAAGCGGTGATAGAGGGCAGTGATGCAGCCAGGCCAAGTGGCACGACTATGCAGCAGGAGATTAACCAGACATTAATAGAGCAAGCGCTAAAGGGTAAGAAAGTAGTTCGTCTGAAAGGCGGCGATCCGTTTATTTTTGGCCGCGGCGGAGAAGAATTGTTAGCTGCGGCAGAGCGAGGTATTGCGGTAGAAATCATTCCCGGTATTACGGCAGCAATGGGCGGTGCCAGTTACGCCGGTATTCCGTTAACCCACCGATACATGAGTCAATCTGTACGTTTCGTTACAGGACACAGTGTTGAGCATGGGGTGAATGTTGATTGGCCTGAGCTTGCCAAACCTGAGCAAACCTTAGTCATTTATATGGGATTGGTGGGTATTGAAAAAATTCTACAACGTTTAGTGGATGCAGGCTGTGACGATAAAACCCCAGCGATATTGCTAGAAAATACGACGCTTCCCAATCATCGTGAAGTCTTTGGTACTTTGGATGATCTAGCTGACAAAGTCCGCGAAGCGGCAATAGATGGACCATCTATTATTATTGTTGGCGAAGTGGCGGGTATACCCGCGCAGGTGCGTGAACTTTATACCTCTGCTTCTACAGATTCCTCTACAAACAGTTAGTCGGTCTGGGTAAGCCGGCAATTTTAGCCACGTATTTGGCAGGACTGCCGCCAAATAGTTGCATTAAGTAAATGCTATTACCGCATTCCTGACCCAGCGCATCTTTCGTCAATTTAATCAGTGGCCGGGTTTCCGGCACCACATCTGTAGTTAGATAAAATTGCCGCGCCAGTTCTATGATCTGCCAATGCGCTTGCGTCAGCTCAATATCATGATCTTTCGCCAGCGCCTCAGCTGCGGCTGTATTCCACGCCAGGTGGTCGCGCAAATGACCGTCATTGTCTAACGTCAATTCTATGCCCACTGTTGTATCTGCTGTCGATTGTCCATTACTACTCAACCCAACTGACAATAGGTGAGTGCAATTCGGTCAACGCCACGAAAGCGTTGTAATCAATAAGACGGGCGTTGCTTTGGGTAAATGTAACGCCGCGTACTTGAGCATCAATTTCCAGAACGTAAATATTATCTTCACCAGACAGGCTAGCGCAGTAAACGCCGTCACCTAGCAATATAATGAGGTCGTCGCAGAGCTTGCGCAGTCGGCAAGCTTTATAGCCAGCGCTGTTGAAGACTAAATGTAAGCTCATCGCTGAGCGCCAATAACCACATCCTGTGCGGCGATAAGTATTGCTTGTTGCTCGAGGGTGATTAGTTCCATTGCTGGGCCAGTTGCAATAGATAAGTCTCTATCTGCTACCGATGAAGCGCAGGCAAATAGCTGATCAACTTCATAAGTGGGCAGAGCGCTGAGCATTTTGCTAAAGGTTTTTTGCCCGATCAACTCGCCGCGCTGGTTAGGTAACAAGCCCCATACGCCATCGTCGCGAAATAATATGCTGACTTCACCGTCAAATACTGCGGCGACCATGGCGGCTTCTAATAGCTCGGCATTATGAGAATTTGCATAAGGTGGCTGCGAAATTATAAATAGCATCTTTTTCATGCGGGGAATTCTATATAGCGATCTGCGTCATTGATCGCGCTGATCAGCTGGCCTAAACCCACCAAGGTAAAGTGCTCAGCTAGACTGTTTGAAGATTTCTCATAGCGCTTGCGTTCGTCTTCGTCGATTACGCCTCTCTTTATGCCACTGGCTATACATACGGCAAGTTCCACGCCGTGGTCGCTAAGGGACTGCCATTTTTTTAGCAGGTCTTCTTCTCCTTGGGGTGTCACGCGCGTAGAGAGCGCCTGGTAAACACCCTCATGAAAGAAGAAAATTCGTTCAATTGTATGTGCCTGGCGTAACACTGCCTCGGCGAATGCTATGCCGTGTTGCGCCGATTGGCTGGCGTAGGGTGCGCCGTGAATTGCCAGAGTGTATTTCATTCAATGATTTTAACAGCATAGGCGACATTGAGGGCAGAAAAAAACCGCCAACGGGTCGAGAATTTTGGGGTTAAGCACTGGATCTAGCCATTTTAGAACGCTATAAATTGGCTGAAGAGCATAAGATGATAAAGGAGATGAAAGCAGATAAATATAGACTGATTTTGGTATGTGGTGGGAGTCATAGTAGCTTTTACGCAGCTTCTATCTGTGAAATTGGGCCGCCTTATCTCTTCTAGGCCGCAAATACTTCCTTTTCTGACGGTGGCAGCCGCCGCTGCATTGCTAGATTTGTGTAGCCCGAAAAGGTATAACCAAAAAATAATAAAAAGGGAGGGGTTAGAATGAATCACGTATTGCTTCAATTGTGTGCCTGGTGCGTTCAAAGATTTAACAGTTATCTGGCTTTTCTGATGCCATTATTGCTAGTGTTTGCCACCACTGCGCCGGTTGTTGCTAGTGCCGATTTAGATGACCAATGGACTGACTCATGTGTCGCAGGTTTAAAAAACACTGGTGGGAGAGGATCTAACGCGGCCGGTGCCTACTGTGCATGTATGGCTAAAGCGGCGGGCCAGTTTAGTGGCGAGCCCGCTGGCCTACTTGCAGTTATGCAGGCGCCAGTGTCGCAGAAAACAGCACTATATAATCAGCAGAATGACACCAATAAAAGAATCATTAGTGCCTGTGCTGTAAGAGTCGAAGAGGCGTACGGTGTTGTAGAAAAGAAAAATGCAGCGGAGAATGAACAACCAATAGGGGTTTGGGCTGACCCGCAGGTGCTTGACGCAATTCGTGATATCAACCTGAATGCCTCTCAAGCCAAAGTTTTTAGAGCCTCTGCGACTAAATACGGCGACGATCTTAGGGCTGCTACGGCAAAAATTTTCCGCGATCGGTTGGACATCAAACGTAAACTGAAAAAGAAGCAACGTGTGCTAGCTAAGCGTATGGATGACGAGATTATGGCGTCTTTAAATAGTGAGCAAGTGTACGCTTACCAAACGTTCAGTACGCTACTCTCAGATAAAATAAAATCGCCAGGGCGTTAAAAACCTGGTGCAACCTCGGGAGAGAAGAAAGGCTCAGAAACAACTAATAACTAACTGTCACTAAGTAAGCAAAGTTGGCGTTTGGCTTGTGCCTCAAGCGACCGTGCACAAAGCTTGACTAAAGCAGCTGATACTAACCGCTTTGAGGCGCGCTCTTAGTTGCAGTCTCAGAACTTTAAGTGCGTTGGGCACGTTTGCTAGCTGGCGGTTAATATTTCTTTTTCCGCTGGTAAAAAGCGACCATTAAAGTCTTCTCTAATAATGACCAGCGCAGGTATTAGAAAGAGAATGATAACGCTGGCAAAGACAATGCCAGTGGCCAAACTTACTGCCATGGGTATCAAAAACTGCGCTTGAGTACTCGACTCAAAGAGCATGGGTGTTAGGCCTAGCGCCGTAGTCGCTGTGGTCAAAAAGATTGCGCGAAAACGCCTTTGCGAAGCGGCAACAATAGCCTGGACGACGCTGGCATTGGTGTCCCGACGGTTGCGATTGTACTGGTCAACTAACACCAGCGAGTCGTTTACTACCACGCCACTGAGCGCAACAATTCCAAATATTGAAATAAACGAAATGTTGTAACCCAGTAGGTAGTGTCCAATAACTGCCCCCGCGGCGCCAAAAGGTACGCCGGCGAGTACAACGAACGGTTGTGTGTAGCTACGTAGTTGCGATGCCAGCAAGACAAAAATACTCATCATGGCGATGATCATCATCCTACCCAATGACGCCATATCCTCTGATTCGTCTCTACCCTGTCCCGCTTGGTTAACCTGAAGGCCAGGAAATCTCTCAACCAGTTCTGGAAGAAATTTTTGCAGTACTAGTGCATTGACTTTAGTGGGGGTTTCGACCGCGGTATCCACTTCGCCTGTGACCGATACAATGCGCAATCCATCTACTCTGTCTATCGACGAGAAGGCGCGGGACTCATTGAGGTTGGCTACGGTTAACAGTGGCACTTGAGTGCCGTCCGTCAGGTGGATACGAACATTGTCAAGGTTGCGTGTACTCTGGCGTTGGTTTTCTGGATAGCGCACCATGACCTTGAGTTCATCGCGGCCGCGTTGAATGCGTTGCACTTCTTGTCCGAAGAAATTGTTTCTAAGTTGTCGGGCTACATCCGTTGGCAGCAATCCAGCCGCCTCACCCGCCGCGGTGAGGGTAATATCATATTGGCGTTTGCCAATGCTGAAAGAGTCCTGAATGTCATAGACACTAGCTATGCTGGCATAGCCCTTTTTCAGGAGTTCTACCGCTGCAAATAGCGATTCGTCATCTTGGTGGGCTAATTCGAATTCAACATCAGGTCCGTTACTAAAGAAACTTGCCGCAAAAGACAGGGCTTCTACACCTGAAATCTCACCGACCTCTGCACGCCATAAGCGCTCTAGCTGTAATGCTGAAAGCGTTCTCGCAGGTTCACCGGCCAGTTGTATGCGAACAGATGCTAGGTGACTTGCGGTCTGCATGCTACGTTGTCCACCTGGCCCACCACTAGAGCCGTCTCTGCCGCCAATTGTTGCGCTTACAGCATCGAAGGAGGTGCCACCCACATCTTTGTTAACCTTATAAGCAGCACTGACTATTTGCCTAGCCGCAGCTTCTGTGGTTTCAAAAGGGGTGCCCACAGGAAAGGATAGCGTGGCTCTAATGCTGTCGGATTCAAGGTCAGGGAAAAATATAAAGCGTACTGCGCCGGTAGATATTAAGGAACCTGCCAAGACTAAGAAACTTATCCCAGCTAAGAGTGTGAGGTAGCGGCGCTTGATGCACATTTGCACGGCTGGAACCATTATTTGATCTCTGAAGTTCAATATCCTAGTGCCTACTGCTGCCTGTATAGAGGCGAGGAGGCCTCGGCTCCATGGTCTGCCGTGAGCCAAATGAGAGGGCAGTATGAAAAATACTTCTAATAACGAAATGGTCAACACCACGATCACCACAATGGGGACCGCGCCGAGAATTTGCCCAAATGTGCCGGTGACGAAGAGTAGCGGGGCGAAAGCAGCCATAGTGGTGAGCACGCCAACGGTTACTGGGCTGGAAACGCCGGCTACGCCCTTTAGGGTTGCGGCGGGGCCAGGCCCTAAGGTTTCTTGTTCGGTAATAATGTTTTCACCCACAACCACCGCGTCGTCGACCACCACTCCCAGAACAATGATGAGGCCGAAGAGCGAAATCATGTTGATGTTGACGCCAAAGGGTTCAAAAAATAGGAATGCGCCTAAGAAAGAAATGGGCACACCCATTGCAACCCACAGTGCTAACCGCAGATCCAACATCACCACTAGAAATAGAAATACCAACGCAAAACCAAGTACCCCATTGCGCACCAATAGATTGAGTCGCTGCTGGAGAATTTCGCTTTGATCTTCCCATATGCCAATGTCTAGTCCCGCTCTTGGCTGGTAGTCAGTGAGGAAAGTTTTTACTGTAGCGGCTATCTCTAATGCGTCTTCTGCCTCGGACTTCTCAACTTTAACGAATAAGCTCGTTCTACCGTTATATTCTTGAATTAGGTCGACGTTGGCGAACGCGTCTCTGATGACGGCCACGTCTTTTAGTCGCAGTATGCTGCCATCATTAGCTGCTCGCAGAACGATATTGGCGAAGTCTTCACCGTGCTGGCCCTTGCTATTGGTCCGCAGCAGCAGGTCCCCAGCATCGGTGCGTAACTCTCCTGACGATAGGTTAATAGACGAGCGTTTAATAGCAGTGGCAACTTCGTTAATGGATATGTCGAATTGACGCGAGGCCTCTTCGCTGACCTCGATTGAGATTTCATAATCGCGCGCGCCTACAAGCGATACCAATGTCACATTGGGTAGAGACAAAAGCTCTTCCGATAGTTCTTCAGCGCCTATTCGTAAACTTCTTTCGCCCAATTCAGAAGCGATAAACAAAGTAATGACTTCACTGGTCGTGTCAGCGCGTTTGATTTCCGGCTGTTCCGCTTGTTCAGGTGGAAAGTCAGCTAAGCCCTCAACAGCGGCCTCAATATCGTCGCGCACCTGAGCATCATCAACAAAATCTTTTAGTTCAATAGTAATTACGGCAGAGTTTTCCGAGGCCTTGGAGACAACTTTTTCAACACCGTCAATGCCAAATACGGCTTCTTCTACACGTCGCGTAATACTCTCTTCTACCTCACTCGGCGTAGCACCGGGGTAGGGGACCGTGACCGTAACAATGCCTGGGTCGATGGTTGGAAATACTTGAGCCGTTAGCCCTGCACCGGCAATGAAACCGCCGATTAAGAGCAGTGCCATAATCAGATTGGCAGCCACAGAGTTGTTGATGAAATAGCCAATCAAGCCATTGCCACGGGAGGTGTCGTTGGGCGTTGGGGTGTGTTGATTTTGCATCAGTTGGTGCTCGCAGGGCTGCGTAGTCGTACTTGTTGGTTTTCTGCGGCGCCGGGAATAGCGCCGATAACGATACCGTCGCCATAGTCAAAGCCATCAACAATCAGTCCTGCTGCGCTTCGGCCTCTGACCACTGGTTTATGTTTTTCAAGCAGGCCCTCGCGCACCAACCATACAGAGTCGTTGGCTTGGCTAGCAGATTCAGGCAAAACCAATGTGTTGCGTATTGCAGGGCCAGCTAGCTGCACGTCAAGGAAAACGCCGGGCTGAATGTCGGCACTGATATTCACTGGAATAAATGCTCTGGCAAAACGACTGCGCGAATCTAATTCTGCGCTGACTCGTTCGACTTTGGCCTCTAACGTTTTACCAGCTATTGATAAGCGCGCTACTCTGCCCTCAATGGGCGAGAGCACTGCGATGTCAGATGCTGCCAGGGGCACGACGAGCTCAATGGCCGATAATGCAAAGGCAGTGGCAAAGGTTTTACCACTGCTTAAAAGCTGGCCAATTTCAGCAGTTGACTGGGTGACCTTGCCATCGAAGGGCAATGAAATATTTGTTCTGGCAATATCTAGTCGAGCAATTTCTGCCTGCGCAATAGCACCGGCGAGTTTTGCTTTTGCCTGTGATATTTGCGGTTGCAGTGTCACAAGCGGTGGCGCAGTTTTGTTGGGGTGGAGTAATGCGTAATTACGTTTCGCGCTATCACTCTTGGCTTGCTGAAGCTGTAGGTTTGACCTTGCAGAAGAGACCTCTGCAATGGCCTGCTTCAGCCTCAGGTCAAAATCTCGGCTGTCTATTCTCACCAATACTTCGCTGGCTTTGAATGTGCCGCCAGCTCGCAGCGCTGGTGAGATGCTTTTAATAACGCCACCCACTTGAGGTGCCAAATCTACATAAGCTCTGATGCCAACTGAGCCATTACCGGATACGCTGACGCTGTGAGTGCTCAGCCGTGGTTTTATCACTGTAACGAGGGGTGCCGAAGAGGTAGCTGAACTGGCCTGAGCATAGTCGGGCTTTGGCGCGCTCTCATCTGGTGCTCGAGAGTACGCTACGGCTAAACCAACAAACACGATGACCCCAAACAGCTGCAACAAACCTGTCAGTTTTTCTCGTCTGGTTTTGATCTTTTCCTCGCTCACGTTGGCCTCTTTAGGTAGTAGCTATATTAGTGATCTTTTAGCTCACTGCTCAGCGTTTTGGTTCGTAAGTGTATTTGCCCGCTGTAGCAGGAATTTTCCTGATGGCGCAGTTCTTATGGAACCCAGCGTTAAGTTAAAGGCGGTGTCTGACCGATTAAAAGGTGGCAGGAAAGTTTATAACGAAAGTTTGCTAGACGATCGGTGAATATACTGTGAAGTTTGCTTGGAACCGATTTTGTTTATGCCCGTGCAGGCGACAGTTAATTAAAGCCACGTAGCACGTAGGATCCTTTTATCTCTCCAATGCAGCCATTTTTGTGCGTCTTTCTGAGGCTCAAGGATAGAGGTCAAGGCTGTTTTTCTTGTAGCATGGGCGCGGACGCATTTGACAGTCGTCTAATGGTTGACCGTTTATAATAAATTTACAGGGAGAGTAAAATGTCGAAAGTATCTGAGGCCGTTGTTTTTAAGTCTGGGTTCAAAATGAAAAATCGCTTTATGCTTGCGCCACTGACGAACTCTCAGAGTCACGAAGACGGCCGACTTTCCGATGACGAATTTCATTGGTTGACCATGCGCGCAAAAGGGCAGTTTGGTTTAACCATGACCTGTGCGTCCCATATTCAGGCCATCGGCAAAGGCTTTCCTGGCCAGCTAGGTGTTTTCTCAGATGACCATTTAGAAGGGCACATACGCTTAGCCAAAGCTATTCAAGCGGAAGACAGCCTAGCTGTGGTGCAACTGCATCATGCGGGCATGCGTTCTCCGGCTGAGCTCATTGGCGAAGCACCCGTTTGCCCATCTGCGGATGAAGAAACCGGTTCGCGCGCCCTGACGCTGATAGAGGTAGAGCAATTGCGTGACGACTTTATTGCGGGGGCAGTGCGCTCCAAAGAAGCAGGCTACGACGGTGTCGAAGTTCATGGCGCCCATGGTTATATCGTCTGCCAATTTCTCAGCAGCGCCTACAACAAGCGCACCGATAATTATGGCGGATCATATGCTAACCGCGCCCGTCTGTTGCACGAGATTGTCGCTGGTATTCGGGCGCAATGCGGAGAAAATTTTTTGGTGGGTGTGCGCCTATCTCCTGAACGTTTTGGTATTGAATTAGCCGAGGCGCTCCAAACCTGCCAAGACTTGATTGATGGCGGTTCAACAGATTTTCTCGATATATCGCTTTGGGATAGCTTTAAGCTGCCTGAAGAAGAAGCCTTCCAAAAGCAGAGCTTGCTATCGCATTTTGCCGAATTAGATCGCAAAGATGTCATGCTAACTGTTGCAGGGAAAATCATTACCGCAGCAGATGTCTCCGCTGTACTCGCGGCAAACATAGATTTTGTCACCATAGGCCGAGCAGCTATTTTGCATCACGACTATCCAGTCAAGGTTGCCGCTAATGAAAATTTTGTGCCTGCCGCATTGCCAGTGTCCAGGGAGCATTTAGCCAGCGAGGGGCTTAGCGAAACCTTTATTAACTATATGAGTAGCTGGAAAGGTTTTGTAGAAAGTTAGCTATCAGCCAATGCCGGCACCGGTCATGTTTAAGTTTGTCTTTGGTTGGTGAGGGTAACTTCACAGGGTGTTCACAGCGTCGGTCCTAGCCTTCCCACTTAAAATTAAGGTTCTTCTGTTGAATAAAAAAATTGGCATTATTGGTGACGTTCATGCTGAGCATGAGCGTCTTGCGCTTGCGCTTAACTGGCTGGAAAGCCAGGGCGTAGACACCATTATTTGTACAGGTGATGTTGCAGATGGACAAGGCGACATTGACGCTACCTGTGACTTATTGGCGCGCAATAATGTACTCACTGTCGCTGGCAACCACGACCGGTGGTTGCTCACAGATAAAGCACGGCACGTTGAACATGCCCATATGAGATCTGCTGTCAGGGACAGCAGTTTGAACTTTCTGCAGAACCTACCGAAAACGTTGACTGTTAAGACACATCATGGCGACTTACTGTTGTGCCATGGTGTTATTGATGATGACCTAGCAAAAGTCTGGCCCGGCACCGCAACTACAGAAGCCAAGCGTTCAGTGCCGCTAGATGAGTTACTGGCACGGCCCAACGCAGAGACACGTTTTGTGGTCAATGGCCATATGCACTTTCGCACCTTAATAGACTTTGAAAATTGCCAGGTGGTTAATGGCGGTACGCTCAAAGGTCCCTATCCTGGGGTGACCATCATAGATCTAGAAGTCGAAGAGCTATGTGGTTTCGATTTCAACGCAGATATAGGGTTTTTGCCAACCCAGCGTTACTCACTCAGCAACCTCGACGCCCGCAGGGTGTGGTCGAATACGCAAGAATTTGATTGCAAATGGACGCCAGTAATCTTGCATCGTCCGCGCACTTAAACTTACCCTAAACTCTTGGTAGCGCAGGCCTGCCATGTAACCGGTTATGCGTGCGTCATTTACACAGCGATCACGCCCGGTTCTTGATCGCCAATAGAAATAGCGTTGAGATAAGACGATGGATAAAAAAGCCGAAATTACTTGGGCAGACTTTGAGAAAGTAGATATGCGGGTGGGTACGGTGATAAATGCCGAGGCATTTCCCGAGGCTCGCAGACCAGCCTTAAAGGTTTGGATCGACTTTGGCGAGGCCATCGGTGAGCTGAAAACTAGTGCGCAAATCACCGATCGCTATCAACCAGAAAATCTGATTGGCCGCCAAGTTACGGCTGTTGTTAATTTCCCTAAAAAGCAGATTGGCCCTTTCATGAGTGAGTGTCTAATTCTTGCTGTCGTAGGCGGCGCAGGCGGTATAGTCTTAATGCAGCCACAGCACGATTCGCCTAACGGCCTTGCTATCGGCTAATTTGCAATTTCGCTGTGCGGCAAGGTAAGGCAACGAAAGCTAAAAAAATTTAGGCTAAGCTAAGAGCAGGCAAAAAAGCAAAGGAGACGGGTTTGAGCGATGGTATAAACAGTGCTCCGGCGCGCACAGCGCCAAGTAGCGTAGAGCTAAACATACATCTATCCGGACAATCGTTAAAGGTGCTTACAGTCCTATGTTTGGTGCAACTTCTTTGGCTTGCGTATATGCCCAAAGCGTTGGCTAAAGTAGACCTCTCGGGCACCTACAACATTGCCACTCTCACGCCAGTGCAGCGACCAAAAATGTACGGCGAAAACCTCTATTTGACTGAAGCCCAAGCCCAAAAAATGGCTGATCGCTTTCAGCAATATAGTCGTCAAGCCAGCAAGGGCAGTGACCCTAATCGAGATGCGCCCCCAGAAGGTGGCAAAGTAGGCGGTTACAATGCATTTTGGATTGATCGCGGTGAAGGCGCTATCGCGCTAGACGGTCGTTTTAGAACCTCGCTCATCACCACGCCTAGCAATGGGCGCATTCCGCCAATGAATAAAACCGGTGCGGCCAGAATGGCTAAAATCCTCGCGGATTGGAGAATCATTTGGCGCGACCCTGACCCCTCAGTCGCCAAAGATGGCAGCTCGGCTTGGTGGTTAAAAGGTGACGGTTTGGGGCCTTATGATGATTTAGAGCAACGCCCGTTGGCTGAGCGATGCATTATTGGTTCGCGCTCAACGGCGGGTCCTCCTATGTTGCCCAACTACTACAATAACTATAAGCGCATTGTTCAGACCGAAGACCATGTCATGATTTTGACCGAGATGAATCATGACGCTCGCGTTGTGCGTATGAACGCCGAGCATCGTCTTGCAGGTGTGCAAACGTGGTTGGGCGACTCAGTGGGTCATTGGGAGGGCGACACGTTAATTGTGCGGACTAAAAACTTTGGTATTACGCCGCCGTTGTCAGGCTCAGATGAGAACTTAGTTGTAGTGGAGCGCTTTTCCAAAACGGCAAGCGGTGAGCTGAAGTATCAATTTGAAGTTACCGACCTCACGGTTTGGGATTCAAGCTGGGGCGGCGAGTACCCTTGGATACCCAGTGGCAATAAGGTCTACGAGTACGCGTGTCACGAAGGCAACTATGCATTGGGCAATATCATGCGTGGCGCCCGTTTGCTTGAGCGTGAGGCCTCGCGTTAGCGCTTTTGTAAAGAGCACCTTTCAACGATTAGCCGTTTCTTAGGCGCTTTCAGAAATGGCAGCTTTTTGGTATCGAGAAAAAGGTAGATAGGTAGATAGAGGAAAGGAGAGAGATGAGAAAGTTAATCGTTTGCACTCTGTTGTTGGTGCCGTTATTTGGTCATGCACAGAAAATAGATCTTCTGGGTACCGAGTCCATTCTATTTTGGACCCCAGAGCAACAACGAACGGGTTACTCGAGTATTGCCCAACTCGCCAATACACGGCAAATCAAAGCCTCAGAAAACGTCTTGAAATTACCCAGTAGCGTTACCAACCTGGCTGGCTTCCAGCATTCCCATAGAGGTAATGCTCAAAACATAGATGACTTTATGCAGCGCACTCGGGCGGCGGGCTTATTAGTTATACACGACCAACAGATTGTGCTGGAAAGGTATTCTTTAGGGCATACGGAAGACAAACCGTGGGTATCATTTTCTGTTGCAAAATCCGTGGTCAGCCTACTTTTCGGCGCTGCTATTAAAGATGGGCTGATTAAAGACGTAAATGAGTTAGTCACAGATTACCTGCCGCGTTTAAAGGGAGGGGCCTACTCAGGTGTGCGCATAAAGGACCTCTTGCAAATGGCTTCAGGTGCCGCCTGGAACGAAGACTATGCCGACCCAAATTCAGATGTGGCAAATGCGCCATACGGGCCGCCAGCTTTGTTTACCTACATGACCAATTTAGAGAAGAAATCGCCTGCGGGTGAGGTGTTTAACTATAACACTGGAGAAACCAGCGTTGCCGGCGCGCTGTTGCGTGCCGCGGTGGGCAATAATTTGTCCGTATATTTGCAGCGCAAAATTTGGCAACCCTTTGGTATGGAGTCTAGTGCCAACTGGTTGTTAAGTGCACCGGACGGTGAAGAAATTGGCGGTTGCTGCATCAGCGCTACCTTGCGCGACTATGGTCGTTTGGGCCTATTTGCTTTGGGCAATGGTCGCTTAGCTGATGGCACTTCTGTTCTGCCTGATGACTGGGTTAGCCAATCGACAGCCCCGTCCAAAGGCTCAGAAGGTTACGGCTATTATTGGTGGCTGCAAGGGCAGGGCGCGTACGCTGCAGAGGGCGTATTTGGGCAATTTATATGGATAGATCCAAGTAGCAATGTGGTCATTGCTATGCAAAGTGCGTGGCCCACTGCATGGGACGATACGTATGAAGATGAAGTTATTGGATTGTTCCAGCAGATTGCGACCAAGCTGGATACTCATTAGGGCACACCCTAGCTGTTCAGCAAGCTGTACACCCTCCTTCTTCCTGAATAATCATCAACGGTGATTAATGGGGTGTAATAAAAGGTGTTAGCTGAGGGTCTTTTGGTGGAGGGTTGGATTTTTTGGGTTTAGGCTTAACGATCTAAAAGTGAGCGCGCGCTCTAATAGAAAATATATCATTATCAGATACTTACATAATTATATTAATGTAATTTATATAGCGCGTGGGAGTTGTAACGCAATATTGCTTTCAAATCTTTCAAATCTTTCAAATCTTTCAAATCTTTCAAATCTTTCAAATCTTTCAAATCTTTCAAATCTTTCAAACCTTTCAAACCTTTCAAACCTTTCAAACCCTTTTTTGTCGAATAAAGACTGATCTAGTTCTGGCCGGTTTATAGCAGCAGCCGAGTTGTCGTTTATTGGCTTAATAGTCAAGGCGTAA
>CAUZON010000009.1:0-81004 GCA_963581445.1 Gammaproteobacteria bacterium
CCTTGTTATCTAGCGACCTTGCTAGCTCGCTAAAACGTAAGTGCCTCTAAAAATACAGACCGTAGCCACGGTCAAAATAATACGGCGACTAAGTTTGGTGAAATCCGCGTCATTCCACCTAGCGAGTAACATTGTTCCCACTCGAGTTCCCAGTATTACCACACCAAGTGAGGCAACAAATATCCAGCCTGGTAAGTCGCTGGTCAGGGATATAAGCGCCCCGTAGTACAAAATCCTCAGCAAGTGTCCTATGGTTTGGGTCAACGCCTTATTTGCAACTATGGCTTGTCTATCTAAGCCGCTATTGATGTAAAACACATCTAATATGGGCCCAGCTGCGCCCGCTATTAGTTGCGTAAAAGTCACGCTAAAGCCGCATAAAACGGTGGTCATTGGTTGGGTGATATCCAAACCCTTCAAGCGGCTACTCCACTGTGCCGCCCAAGGAAAAATACCTATGGCTATGAGAACCACGCCGGGGTCCGGGACGAGTACCAACCATGTGGCGATGCCTACGGCGCAAGCAGCTCCAAGGCCATAGCCGGGCAGTAGACGCCAAATGAGGTGTTCTCTAAGCAGGAGTGTTCTTGAGCCGTTAGCCATGGCCTGTGTTGCACCGTGCAATATCATTGCACTTGAGACCGGGAGTATTGTGATCAATACCGCCATAAGTACCGCACCGCCGGCCATACCGACCAATCCAGACAGCACGCTGGTTAGAAATGCAGTGATAATTATGGCGATGTAGAGCATTGGGCGAGAATAGATTCATATTATTCATGAAAAAAGCGACGCATAAGAATATAATCAAGTCTTCTCGCGCACGAATTTGAGCCATGATAGAAAACCTCGAGACATTAGTCGCATTGTCCAAAGCCGGTACCATGATGGAAGCCAGCACAGCATTGCGCATTTCCCAATCTGCGGTGAGCAAAAGAATTGCTTCGCTAGAGCGTTATTACGATCGTGAACTGATTGAGAGACATGGCCGTCGAGTGGTGCTTACCCATCACGGAACCCGCTTGGTTGAACGCGTGACACCGCTTTTGTCTGAACTGCGCAGCGTGTTTCTTGAAGATAATGCTCTGCGTAAAGGTAAGATAATCCTAGGGGTTTCTGAAGCTATTTTGGCCAGCTGGGGCTCTGATCTATTTTCTAAAGTGCGCGACGTAATGCCTAGTGTTGAGTTTGAGTTCCATGCCCAGCGCTCCCCGGTGGTCCTTGATCGCCTGCGTTCGGGTGAGTACATGGTGGGTATTTGTACTGGCAGCCCAGATGCGGATTCTGATTTGGTATCGGAAGTTATTCGTCAAGAACCTATGGTGATTATTCCCTCTGGCCTTGGCGTGCTGAAGTATAAAAGTGGCGATGCTTTAGATGTGATGACTATTGAATCGCGCTCTGGTGCCTGGGGATCTATTGAGGAAAATATGCAGCGCATGAACCTCAATAGGGTGGCTTCCTTGGAATCTTTTTTTGCAGTGGCGCAAATGGCCCTTGCTGGATTTGGCCACGGTCTAGTGCCGATTGGCGTGGCGCGCACCTTGGGCGTATCCATGGACGAGGTTCTCGAGTTAGACAAATCTGGGCTAACACGACCGGTGAGATTTGTGGCTCGTAAGTCGATGTTTTCTCAAGAGTTGGTGCGCTCTTTTTACAACGAAGTGTCGCGCTTAGCGGCGGAGATTGAGGGCGATTAGCCGTTAGTTTAGATGGGATTAAACAGGGGCGGTTAAACAACCGCGGCCCAGACTTCTCAATAATCGGGCCTGCGATCATGTGAATTAGCCCAAAATTAGGCTTGAGCTTCGCTCTCCTGGCGGCATAAGTCAGCCAGGCCTTCTACCCAGACGGGGCTGTCGTTGATGCATGGAATCAATGTGAATGTTTCGCCACCCGCTTCCATAAATGTCTCGTGACCTTGCATACCCATTTCTTCTAGCGTCTCCAAGTTGTCTACCACAAAGGCTGGGCAGACCAATGCAACGTTTTTAATACCTTTGCTTGGGAGCTCTTCTAAAACCTTATCTGTATAGGGTGTTAGCCACGGCAGGCGGCCTAAGCGGGATTGAAAACTGACACCATATTGGTCGTCTCGCAAACCTAGGTATTTGATGATTTCTTTAGAAGTTTCGTAAACTTGGTGTCTGTAGCAAGTGTCATGAGCCGGTGACGGCACATTGCAACAATCGTCGCAATTCAAGCAATGTTTTTTGGTTGGGTCCGCTGTTTCAAGGTGACGTTCGGGCAGCCCGTGGTAGCTAAATAGTAGGTGGTCCCACTTTTCAGGTAAGTGTTCACGAATAACTTCGCCCCACGCTTTGACATGTTGTGGCTCTTTGTAGAAAGGCGGCATCACAAATGACGACATACCCTCTGGCAAAGCTTCAACGGCTGCCTCTATAGAAGTAGTGATTGTAGAATCAGCGTGTTGTGGGTAAAGGGGGATAATACAAACGTTATCGACGCCACGTGCTTGCAGAGCGTGTATGCCATCGTGAATGCTGGGGCTGCCATAACGCATGCTAAGAGCCACCGGCTCACCCAGAGTGGCCTCTAAACTGTCAGCCAGTGTTTGGCTTTTGACCAGCAGTGGTGAACCCTCATCGGTCCAAATTTTGCCATAAGCCTCTGCGCTGCTCTTTGGTCTGAAAGGTAAAATAAAGCCACTGACAATGATTTTGCGCAAAAACCATGGCACGTCCAAAACGTGACGGTCCATAAGAAACTCACCTAAATACTGCCGCACATCTTTCACCGACGGTGATTTAGGCGTGCCTAAATTAATAAGGAGAAAACCGTTCTTCGTTGACTGGGCTGTTTGCATGAAAAGGCTCTTCCTGACTAAGTGATTAGGTTAATAGATTAAGCGTGAGTTATTACTCGAATTGACGGGACTTGTTTAGCATCGCCCATGTGTATATCTAGTGAATTTGCATGCATTGAGATAGTATTCTGATCCTTTCTAGGAACAACAAAGCGAGCATCGTGACACTAATTGTAGACTATGACGCGGGAAATTTGGCCAGCGTAAAAAGAGCGTGTGAGCAGGTGGGTTTGGCAGCAGAGTTTTGTGCTGACCCAGACCGACTGCGAAATGCACAGCGCGTAATCTTCCCCGGAGTAGGGGCAGCTGGTAGCGCTATGACCAGCGTCAAAGCGCGCGGCTTAGACGAAGCCCTGCGCGAAGTGATCAGCAATGGTTGTCCGGTATTAGGCATTTGCCTAGGCATGCAAATTTCCTTAGATTATTCCGAAGAAAACGACACACCGACGTTGGGTCTAATTGCCGGCAAGGTCAGCCGCTTCCGTATGGATCGCCCAGATCTTAAAGTCCCGCACATGGGTTGGAACGAGGTCAGCGTTAAACAACCCCACCCCGTACTTGAAGACATAGAAGCAGGGGACGAGTTCTATTTTGTGCATGGCTATTTCCCCACACCCAGAGACAGTTCCGCGGTGTTGGCCACCACAGACTACGAAGGCCACTTTGCCAGCGCCATTGGTAAAGACAGCTATATAGGCACCCAGTTTCACCCGGAAAAGAGTGGTCGAGTCGGACTTCGGTTATTGAGTAATTTTGCGCAGTGGGACGGTCAATGTTAAGCAAACGTGTTATCGCCTGTTTAGATGTGAGAGATGGGCATTTGGCTAAGAGTGTTAAATTTTTAAATACACAGAACATTGGTGACCCAGTAGAAAAAGCCCATGAGTACTATATTGATGGGTTGGATGAGTTAGTTTTTTATGACATCACCGCCTCAAGCGACAAGCGCAATATCATGCTGGACGTGGTTGAGGCTGTAGCCAGCCAAGTATTTATTCCATTGTCTGTAGGCGGCGGTATTCGCAGTGTCAGCGACGCCACGGATTTGCGTTTAGCCGGTGCGGAAAAGATCAACGTTAACTCAGCAGCGGTGAAGCGCCCTGAACTTATTGACGAATGCTCCGCGGCCATAGGCAATCAAAATGTCGTGCTATCTATGGATATTCGCAAAGTTGCAAAATCTAGCGAGATACCCAGCGGCTACGAGATTGTGATTAACGGCGGTCGCTCACCCATGGGGTTAGATGCCCTTGCTTGGGCCTTAGAAGGTGAGAAGCGTGGTGCTGGCGAGTTGGTCATTAACTCCATTGATGCAGACGGCACCAAAGATGGCTATGAAATTGGGCTAACGTCAATGATCGCCAAAGCTGTTCGCATACCTGTTATCGCATCAGGTGGCGCAGGTTTGCCAGAACATTTATATGAAGTGTTGACTGAAGGTCATGCGGATGCGGCGCTGGTCGCGTCTATGGTTCACTATGGCGATTACAAGGTGAGTGAGCTGAAAGGCTACTTACATGATCAAGGTTTGAAAATACGTATGTCTTGGTAGCGCTATTTGCGCGGCTCAGTTTACACAGAGTTTTTTGACAGTTATCTGATGGGGAATAATATGAAAGCGATACAAGTTGACGGTGAAGGTTTGATTTGGGCCGATTACGCAGCCCCCGAATGTGGATCGGGAGAAATTCGCATTCAGGTAAAAGCCACTGCAATTAATCGCGCAGACTTAATGCAGAGAGCCGGTGGCTACGCGCCACCTCCAGGTGCCAGTGAGATCATGGGTTTAGAGTGTGCTGGCGAAGTAGTAGAGCTGGGCGCGGGTATTGACGGTTTTAAGGTAGGTGATGGCGTATGTGCGCTGTTAGCCGGGGGCGGTTATGCAGAGCAAGTGGTAGTACCAGCAGGGCAGGTGCTACCTATTCCCAGCGGCCTAAACTTTGTTGAAGCAACGGCGTTGCCAGAAGTCTTCGCCACAGCATATTTGAACCTGTACATGGAAGGTGCTCTGCAAGACGGCGAACGCGTTATTTTGCATGCTGGCGCCAGTGGCGTAGGTACTGCTGCAATTCAAATGCTTAAACATACCAATAATCCAACCTTTGTTACGGTGGGAAGTGATGACAAACTTGCTCAGTGCGTAGCGTTAGGTGCAGACGGTGGGTCGATCCGGCATGACGGATCGTTTTTGGCCAAAGCCCAAGAGTGGGCAGGGCCGAGTGGCGTGGACATGATCTTAGACCCGGTTGGCGCTCAGTATCTCAGCGATAATCTAACCGTATTGGGGCTAGGCGGCCGCTTAGTGCTCATCGGTTTAATGAGTGGTATACAGTCAGAAATTAATCTAGCTATGTTGATGATGAAGCGTACCCGCGTAATTGGTTCTACACTACGCGCGCGCCCACTCGCGGAGAAAACTGCCGTTATGCAGGGTTTATTTATAGACGTTTGGCCAAAAGTCGCGGCGGGTGAGATACGCCCAATCATTGATGCACAATTCCCTATCCAAGAGATGCAGGCTGCGCACACCCTGATGGCAGGTAATGGTACTGTTGGCAAGATCGTACTTAATATCTGATATGAGTGAGCGGCGGCTTCAGTTTTTTCATCGCCGCCAGTGCATTCTACTGTATTGATGCAAAGTGCTGGGCCTCCAACCAAGGTTACTAATGTCTGCGTCTGCGAGCATCGTCATGGGCTTTTACAAACGCAAGGCAAGTACACATCATGGCTATTTCTTCCTCGCCTGGTTCCATCTTAACGGTCATAACCAATTTTTTCGAGTTAAAGGTGAACACGTTAAAAAAGGATAAAATAATGTGTGGGAAACTGGTATGAGCTACCGTTTTACCGTTGCGAAAAAAATTATGCTTCGATTCCCAACCATTAACCACTTCAATCGTATAGTCATCAGGTCCAGGAACATCAAGGATGAACGATGATCCTAAAGTGCCAAGTTCGTACCATTTCCTCCTGGAAACATCTTAAAGATGAGCAAACAACTGCCCCCAACAAATATTTTGTAGTGATGCCACTGGCGTGATGATACGTCTTCTTCTATAGAAGCTAATTGTTCACCCTGCACATTTTCCAAAGACATTTTTTCTTCGTAGGACCAAAAATCATTTCTAGCGATATATTTGGCGACGCCAAAAAATTCCGATATGGAATATTCTTTTTTAAAGAAGCCACTTGCTCTTATTTCGCATCGCATATTAGCCCTTATAATTAGTGTTATTGGGCGAGCATTTTGCATGCTTAAGTACTTAATGTGGAGGCCTAGTTGTTTTACTAGCACAAATTTATAAATAAGAAATGATTTGAGGTTGTTTGCCAAAATGATTTGGTTGGGAAACTACTCGGTATAAAAGCATTAAGCAGATTGGCGATAAGCCATTGGCTGTCGAATTATTGTTTTCCAATTCTTAGGTGTGGCGCGTCGAATATCCGTTAGATAAAGCGAGATGGTTTTAGAGTCCTATAGCCGACGTCGCGCCTAAATTTGGGGTGTTCAGGTGGCTTGTGTTTCCGCTAGGATATTCCCGAGTGAATGTAGTGAGCGTTTATTTCTTGGTGTGACGTGGTTGGTCGCGTAATTTACATATTACAGTGAGGGCAGTTTTGCAGACGAATAAGCTCCGCCGAGTACTCGGCTTTTGGGATGTGTTCTTTATCGCTGTTGGCCAGATTATCGGGGCTGGGGTTGTGGCCCTTACAGGTATCGCTATCGGCATGACAGGTCCCTCTGTGATCCTCGCTTTTTTCCTCGCCGGCATTCTTGTTCTGGTTGTTGCGATACCCATTATGATCGCGGGTACTTCTCTCCCCGCTACTGGCGCTTATTACACTTGGTCTTCTAGAATCGGCGGCGGTTGGCTGGGCTCTATTGTGCTTTTGCTTATTCTGCTTGCCACTATTTCACTCAGTTTGTATGGCAGTTCCTTTGGCCTTTATCTAAATCCGTTATTCCCTGTGTTGTCAGTTAACCAATGGGGTTTGCTGATCATTGTGGTATTGGGTTGTGCGAATCTGTTTGGACTGCAATTGGCCTCTAAAGTGCAGATGTTCTTGGTGCTCCTTCTTATGTCTGCTTTGGCTGTTTATGCAGGGTTTGCTATGCCTTAGTTAGACACTGCTTTGCTGAAACCTATGTTCCCCAAGGGCATTGTCGGATTTATTACCGCGGTTTTTTTGCTTAAGTTTGCTATAAGCGGCGCTTACCTTGTGGTGGGTCTCAGCGGGGAGATGATTAATTCTCGGCGTACGGTTGTAGTGGTAATGATTTCGGCGACGCTCGCGGTCGTTGTGGTATACGGGTTTGTTGCCCTGGCCAGTGTGGGCGTTGTGCCGTGGCAGGAAATGATTAACCAGTCGCTTACAGTTGCTGGCCATGCGTTTTTGCCGGGTTGGGCGATGACGTATTTTCTGATTGCGGGCGCGGGGCTGGCTATCTGCACAACTTTGAATTCACAGTTCATTCAATTGCCGAGATCATTTATGGTCGCCAGTTGGGACAAGTTGCTGCCTGAGTGGGTAGGTGAGCTGAATCGCTTTGGCGCACCCTATTTGATTATTCTCGGCATGTTGGCGGTGGGCGCAATGCCGCTTATTTTTGGCCTAGATATCGGCGACATCGCCAGAGCCGCCACTATTTCGGCGAGTTTTCCAGCGCTTATAGTATTCTGGGTAGTCACGCAAATTCCTAAGAAATATCCCGAAGCCTATAAACAGTCTGTATTTCAACTTAGCCAAGGTTGGATGTGGGCGCTGTTTTTGTTTTCTGAATTCGCCAGCGTGGTTGGCGTGTACTTCCTGGCTCAGGATTTATCCAGCACGGTCATCTTTGTGCTGACGGTTTGGATCGCCATTGCCGTTGCGTACTATCCCCTACGCAAACGCTACCTTGCCAGTAAAGGGATAGACTTGGATGCGCTTACAATGGATGAGGAGATTTTTAGATCGTATTAGATCGTAGAAGAGGGCGCAGAGCCTTTTAGGAGAGGGGCCTAAGCTAAAGAAAAGATCTAATCCAAAGGTTTAGGCGAAGGCGCGGTGCTGAGTGAAGGGGTGAAACCCTTAGACAGACTACGACAGCCCGGCAAAGGGCTGGTGCGCGCGATGCTTACTCTGGGTGAACTCTGACCACTGCGCCTGGGTCGCCGTCGGTAATGATATACAGCAACCCATCTAGGCCCACGCGAATGTCACGTATTCTTGCATCTAATTCTGCAAACACTGTCTCTTCTGCGGTTACTTGCTGGTTATTGACGGTCAAACGGCGTACTTCCTTATTCACCAATGCGCCTACGAATAAACTGTTTTTCCAATCGGGGAATTTGTCGCCCTCATAAAATGCCATCCCCGAAGGTCCGATAGAAGGGGTCCAAACATGCTCGGGTTGTTGCATACCCGGATACTCCGTGAGCGGCGAAACGTAGGCACCGTTGTAGTCCATGCCGTAAGTGATTGCGGGCCAACCATAGTTGTTGGCTTTAGTAATGACGTTCAGTTCGTCACCGCCTTTTGGCCCATGTTCGGTAAGGTACACGGTTCCGTCTAAAGCAATAGCCAAGCCCTGAGGGTTGCGATGGCCGTAGGTCCAAACTTTTGGTGCTTCTGGGAATGGGTTGCCTTGGGCAGGGCTGCCGTCTTTGTTAATGCGAATAGTTTTGCCTAAGTGCGAATTGAGGTCTTGGGCATGTTCTCTGAAGTCGAAGCCGTCACCTGTGGTAATTAACAACAAGTCGTCGCTGGTGAAGGCCATGCGGCCACCGTAGTGCAGGGGCGCATACTTGAGCGGATTAGCCGTAAATATGACTTCTACGTTAGTCAGGGCATTGCCCGTTAGCGTTGCGCGAGCAACCGTGGTGCCATTTTCTTTGCTATCGCCTTCCGCGTAGGAAAGGTAAAGGGTACTGTTGGCTGCGAAGTCTTTGTCCAACAGTACGTCGAACAGGCCGCCTTGGCTGGCGCGATACACTGTCGGCACACCGCTAATGGGATCGCTTAGGCTGCTGTCTTTACTAATTCGTCTTAGCGTACCTTCTAGTTCCGCCACCAATAAATCGCCGTTGGGTAAAAAATCAACACTCCATGGAAAGTTCAAGTCTTCAGCCAAGGTCTCAAGCCTATAGGTTTGCTCGCCAGCAGTGCTTGATAGTGCGAATAAAATGATAAAGGCTAAAGCAAATGACTTAACGAGGTGGTTAGCCATGGTTCGTGCATTGTGGTAGTTTTGCGGAAACAGTTGCTGCGTCTTTTCCATTTGCGTTCCTTGTTGTGTGGGTTTGGTGAAATGCTTATCAGTGGTATTGTGCCACAACGAATTGCGGCAACAGTCGACTATTTGACGCCGCATTTGCGTCTGAATTTTATCATGGGAGTAGAGTTTTGCTATTACGGATATACGGGTTTTTGGCGGCGGTAGTTGCGACCTATACTCTTGCGGTTATTGGTTATTCGCAAATTAACTTACTGAATCTTGTAGAGATGGGCATAGCGGTAGATTTCGCAATGCGCGTGCAAACATTGCAGCATGATTTGGTTGGTATGTTAGATTTGTTTTTGCCTATTGTAATTGTCGCGTTGCTGTTGGCGTTTCTAATTGGCGCGATGATTATTCGCCGAGTGCCACATCTGCGCACCATAGGCTATGTTTTGGCCGGCACGATGGGTATTTACGGTGTGATTGTCAGCCTTGGGTTAATGATGGGTACCAACCCAATAGCGGTAACCAGAAGTGCTGCTGGGTTGCTCTCGCAAGTAGCCGCCGGAGCGGTGGGCGGTTTGGTTTTTGCCCTCGTTACGGCAAAAGGTAGCGCAGGAAATAGCGAAACAAATAGTGCAATAGATCCTCAAGCCGATGCGGCAAAAGCCAGCGGATAAGATCGCCTTTTAAAGACTGCTTCCACATAGTCCTATTGGTCTGGCCAGTACTTGATAACCAGGCCAGCGCCGTAGGGTAAAGAGAATCGGTAGAGTCCTGCCGCTGGTGTAAGCCGGCTTGGATTAATCCTCTAAGTTTCATTTTTGTTTTTTCGCTTCTTTGCTTTTTTTGACTGATGCCATTGGCTTTTTTTTTGCTTTTCTTTTAACTCTCTTCATGAGGAGGCACCTACCCACCTATCAGCGTTTGGTCTTTGAAGCATAACCTTTAGGCCGCTATATCTATGGTTATGCAAAACCAAAGACCAGACCGCCAATTGTTACTCGATATATACGAGCAGGCTTTTCTCTGTGGGTGCAACCGTGATCGAGCTATCGATTGGTGAAAGTGCAAAACCGTAATGACAAGCGGACCCGCGGTTCTAAGGCACTATGGTTTTATGTTGATAGAGCTCTTGGTCGCTCTAGCTCTAAGTCTGAGGCGAAGGGTGCGGAGGTTGAACTATTTGAGGGCTGAGAGTAGAAGGCCTTGGCTACGCTCATTCTGGAAAGCGTACTAGATGATTGTTAGTAATGCCGCCGTTGTCTCTAGGCCGAGATCATCCCGGTCTCGGCCTATTGCACAGCGCTTAAGCCAGCGAGGATAATTGTTCCATCTGTTCCGATAGGGTTTCTAGCGTGGCAGCAAACTCCACAGCTCTTGCACGTTCTTTATCCACCACTTCGACAGGCGCTTTTGCCACGAATGACTCATTGCTGAGCTTTTTGTCTATGCGTTCTATCTCACCACGGATGCGTTCAACTTCCTTATTTATTCGCGCCTGTTCAGCGGCTATATCAATTAGGCCTGCTAATGGCACCATCACTTTAAGCTCGCCCACTAAACTAAGAGCATTTGCTGGAGGGATATCGCCATCCTCTAACCAAGTAATTTCTCCAACATTGGCCAAACGCATAAGCATTTCACTGCTCTCTGTTGCGCCAATACGATCCGCTGGACTGCCGCCTTGCAGGAGCAAGGTGATTTCTTTGCTTGGCTTAATGTTCGCTTCACCACGAATATTACGAATGCCGGTGATTACAGCTTTTAACCATTCGATCTGTGCTTCTGCAGTCGGGTCGTTAATGATTTTTTCTGGATCAGGGTAGCTTTGCAGCATGATGCTGGTTTCTAAGGCATTTGCGGAAGCATCAATAAGACCTAAGCGTGGAGCAATCTGCTGCCACAGTGTTTCAGTAATAAATGGTATTACTGGGTGCGCGGTGCGCAGCAAAAGCTCTAACACTTTTAGCAACGTGCGCTGGGTTGCTTTTTTCAGAGAGGGGTCAATTTCCTCGTTCCACAGTAACGACTTTGTCAGTTCTAAATACCAGTCACAGTATTCGTGCCAGGCAAATTCATAGATGCTGCTGGCAAAAATATCAAAGCGATAAGTCTCCAACGCAAATTTTGCGTCTTCGACCATGCGTCTGGTTTTGCTCAAAATCCAACGATCTGCAGAGCTTAGGGTGGCTTCGTCAACAGCTTCAGTTAGATCAACGTCTTCGGTATTCATTAATACAAACTTGCTGGCGTTCCACAGTTTGTTGCAGAAGTTCCGATAGCCCTCAATACGATTGGTATCAAAGCGAACATCTCTGCCGGTAGTTGCAAGTGCACAGAACGTGAACCTTAGGGCGTCGGTTCCGTAGGCAGCTACGCCCCCCGGGAAGTCTTTACGAGTTTGTTTTTCTATACGCTTAGCCATCTTTGGCTGGGTAAGATTGCTGGTGCGCTTAGTGACTAATGCCTCTAGGTCTATGCCATCGATAAAGTCCAAAGGATCTAGGCCATTGCCTTTAGACTTAGACATTTTTTGACCTTCAAAATCACGCACCAAGCCGTGAATATAAACGGTATCGAAGGGGACCTTATTCTCGAAGTGCAGTGTCATCATAATCATTCTGGCTACCCAGAAGAATATAATGTCGTGACCGGTTACTAGCGTGCTGGAAGGTAAGTAATCTTCTAAATCCGCATGCTTCTCAGGCCATCCTAGAGTAGCCATTGGCCATAGAGCAGATGAAAACCAGGTTTCTAGTACATCGTTGTCTTGGTTGAGTTCAATATCGTCGCTCAAGGCATATTTTTTGCGCGCGCTGGCCTCGTTCTCTGCAGCGTAGATGTTACCTGCATCATCGTAAAAAGCAGGAATTCTGTGGCCCCACCATTGCTGGCGGCTGATACACCAGTCTTGGATGTCGCGCATCCAAGAGAAATAGGTATTTTCATACTGCTTAGGTACAAATTTAATACTACCGTTTTCAACGGCTTCTATTGCCGGTTCGGCAAGCGGTGCAATTTTCACAAACCACTGATCTGTCAGGTATGGCTCAATGATTGCGTTAGATCGGTCGCCCCGAGGGACCATAAGTTTATGGTCTTCAATGGCTGCCAGAAGTTCCAGAGCATCTAGGTCATTGACAATTTGCTTACGCGCAATCGTGCGGTCTAAACCGCGATAAGCTTCTGGCGCATCGTCGTTAATTTTGGCTTCAGGCGTTAAGATGTTAATAGACTCAAGGTTATGTCGAGCACCCACGTCGTTGTCATTAAAATCATGTGCGGGGGTAATCTTTACGCAACCCGTGCCGAATTCCATATCTACATAATCATCTGCAATAACGGGAATTTCGCGCCCAACTAAGGGCAAGATAATTGTTGCGCCAATAAGGTGTGCGTAACGCTCATCGTCCGGATGCACGGCAACCGCTGTGTCGCCCAGCATTGTCTCTGGTCGTGTGGTGGCCACTACCAGAAACCCATCGCCTTCTTTGGTTGTAGCGCCGTTAGCCAGGGGGTAACGAAAGTGCCATAGAAAACCTTGTTCTTCTTTGTTCTCCACTTCTAAGTCAGATATGGCGGTGCCCAGTTCGGGATCCCAATTGACTAGACGAGTGCCTCGATAGATTAGGCCTTGGTCGAATAATTGAATGAAAGCGGTTTGTACTGCTTCGGCATAGTCGTCATCCATAGTGAAGCGTTCGCGTGACCAATCAATACTTGAACCCATGCGTCTGATTTGCTTAGAAATTGTGCCGCCAGATTGCTTTTTCCAATCCCAAACGCGCTCAATAAAAGCCTCTCTACCAAGCTCGTGACGGTTGGTGCCTTCGCTGGCAAGCTGTCGCTCCACCAACATTTGTGTGGCTATGCCAGCATGGTCGGTACCCATTTGCCACAGGGTGCGATTGCCTAACATACGTTGATAGCGGATCAATGAATCCATTAGTGTCTGATTAAATGCATGGCCCATGTGCAAGGTGCCAGTGACATTCGGCGGTGGGATAAGGATGCAGTAGCCTTGGCCTTCTCCCTTGGCTTCAAAATGACCTGCCTTTTCCCAACCTTGGTAAAGGTCTTGTTCTATCTTTTCCGGATTGAAACTAGTGTCCATGGGTCTCTATATCTACTTTCGTTATATCTGTGTTCGGCATACTTGAGTTTACCTGCGGCGGGCTTATGTAAAAGGCGCGTGGAGTCATTAGCCTAGTTCTCCCAATCTTTTAGGTCGTGGTGATGCAAAGGGTAACCTCGATCACGATAAAATTTGTAGTGCTCTCGCCCCTGATCTTTGGTCTCGCCGACGATAATTTCTGCTACGCGGTCAAAGCGCCCAAAGAAACTGGGTACTTGAGTAGCCAGATTGATCAATAACCCACTGTCGTGGAGAGGACTGTCGCAGCCTAAATGGATTGGGCTTTTAACGTTTTTAGCTTGGCCACCAGCTTTGACATTGGTTTGCTCTTTACCTTCTGCATCAGCGGACTCAGCCGTATTGGCACTTTCCGCCTGAGCTGCTGCGCGGGCTCCTGTCACTAATTGGTGCGGCAAAAAGCGATGCTTCGGATAGTCCCAAAGTAATGTATCCATAGCTGCAACTAGGGCTTTGTTCTCAAGTTGCACATGCACTGGCATGCCACCTTGTATCGCCTTCAGGCAGAGCCTGCAGGCGAAGCGCATTGCTGCATCTTCGCTGAGGTCCTCTAATACGTAAAAATCTACCCGAGTCACTTATTCAGGCCGCTCTAGCTTTGGTTAACCAAATATTTAAACAGCATAGGTACTGGACGACCAGTAGAGCCTTTAGCGGCACCGCCGTTAAAAGCACTGCCGGCAATGTCTAAGTGCGCCCAAGGTGTGTCGTCAACAAAACGCGATAGGAAGCATGCAGCGGTGACACTGCCTGCACCGCGCCCACCAACATTGGCCATATCCGCAAAGTTCGAATTAAGACCTGCTTGGTAGTCATCCCACAACGGTAGTCTCCAGCTTCGGTCACCCGTGTCCTGTCCAGCCGCTAACAGATCGTCTGCTAATGCATCATCGTTTGCGAAAAGTCCGCTGGCGTGGCTGCCTAGTGCCATGATGCAAGCACCTGTAAGTGTTGCCACGTCAATAATTGCGCGCGGCTTGAAAGTCTGGGCATGAGTAAGGGCGTCACATAAAACTAATCGGCCTTCCGCATCGGTATTTAGGATCTCTACAGTTTTGCCAGAACTGGTCGTGACAATGTCGCCTGGGCGGGTGGCACCACCGCTGGGCATATTTTCCGCTGCCGCAACAATAGTTAACAGATTGATCGGAAGTTTGGCTTCAATGGCGGCTTTAGTGGCGCCCAAAACTGCGGCAGCACCGCCCATATCGTATTTCATTTCGTCCATTGCTGGAGGTGGCTTGAGGGAAATGCCGCCTGTATCAAAGGTAATACCTTTGCCCACTAGCGCGATGGGTGCCTGATTTTTAGTGCCGCCGTTGTAACTGATTATGATCATTCGGCCAGGGTTATCGCTACCCTGAGAGACTGCCATAAATGCACCCATGCCCATTGCGAGCATTTTCTTCTCATCTAAATGGCTCACTTTGACCTTTGGGTTACGCGCCATTTTGCGCGCTTCAGCCAATAGGTAGAGGGGAGTACAAACGTTGGGAGGCTCGTTGCCCAAGTCCTTTGTAAGGGCTATGCCCGCATCTAGAGCGCTGCCCAGAGAAATACTGCGTTGCACTGAAGGGTTATTTTTTGCTGGCGCTTGAATACGCACGCGCTTCAGCTCGTGAGGCGGCTTTGGCTTGCTTTTATAACGGTTGAATTGATATGAGGCATGGCTAATGGCTTGGAGCAGAGTTTGTGCTTTCCATGCGGCATCTTTTCCTTTCACTTTAGCGTCTAGTAGCGCAACCAGTGCCTGGGCTATGGGTAGTTTGATCAATGTTTTTGCTGCGACATCGCAGGCTTTAGCGAAATTTTGTGCTGATGCTTCGCTGGTGCCACCAATGATTAATAGTCTTGCTACAGCCCCTTCCATTTGAATGCACAGGGTGTTGCCAATGCTGTCTTTGAAATCTTGGGTGGCGCGGCTAAATGCGGTTTGGTTTCCTGATGCCTTTGCTACTTTTTTAGCAGCCTGAAAGCTAGTCACAAGGCAGGGAGTTCTGGCGGCTGTGAGCTCGCCACTTGCAAGGGTAAAATTCATGTTCGATTAATCCACATCAGTAATTGAAGTTGCGAGTCCTAAGTTTAGCGTTATTGACGGAAAAAGGCTGAAAAGAAATGAGACAAAATGGGCCTAGATTCGATTCAGGAGGCCTAGCTGGGGCGGGCTCGGACTAATTGCAGGTTAGTTGGAGGCTAATTGAGTCCCTGAGTAAGAGTGGCAGACACCATAAGGAGACAGGTGGGGCGATTATCGCGGGAGGTGCACAACCAATGTCTTACTGGCTTTGTCATGCCACGTTTGTTTGTCCTTGCTGATTAACAGCCAAAGGTAACCCAAGCCGGCGCAGGCCAATGAGAACGGCGCAACCACAGAGCGGATGGCGATTTGTTTTGGGCTTACGCCAGTACCTGATTCATCTACTAAGCGTATGTGCCACGCACGCATACCGAGAGTTTCCCCGTTCTTGTGCCAGCAATACGCGTAGAAACCTAAAGTCTCGAGGAGCAAAGTTAGCTGAAAAGCGGTGCCGGTAACAACGTCGCCACTGAGAGGTACCCAGATAAAGCCGGTCAAAAACCAAAGCGCTAATATCAGCAAACTGTCGTACATCAACGCGCCGAAACGCCGGCCAATGCCGGCTGGGAATCCCTGTTCCAGGCTATCTATCTGCTCTGTGTTACTCAATGGCTCTGACCGTTTGTTGATTCGCTAATTAAAAGGTTGCGACATGATCGGCTAGTTTCACCGGTCGGCCCACAAACTCTTCTGTGGTCATGCTTTGCAGTAGGTCTGCATCTTGGGAGGTGCCCCAAGCTCGACGGCCGTCGGGCAGACGAGTGGCCACAAAAGCTTTATCTAAGCCTTTAGGTCCGTACATAACCGAATATCCCTCTACTACACCCTCGCCAACGTGCTCCATAACCACCTCTCGCTTGGGCAGAGGGTCAACTTGATCTTGCAAGTCAGCGTGCTGGAAGGGTTGTTCCGGACGTTCGGTGGAGTAGGTGCCAAAAGCATGTTTGGTGATATAGCCACCATTTGCCGTGATCATTGCCTTTTGGCCTGGCTTAGCTCTGAGTAACTGCGCCATACGTACTATTGAATGCATCACATAGTTATTTAACGGGCCGCCCGCCCATGTCAAGCCGCCTGTGACTGTTAATGGCTTGTTGGTGTTTAAGCCTAATTCTCTGGCTGCAATTTGCACGGCAACTGGGAAACAGCTGTAAACGTCTACCAAGTCGATATCAGCAGGCGTCATGCCGGACATCTCTAGGCATTTCTTACCTGCAAGGCGAATGGCTGGTGAGCTGTGCAAGTTGTCTCGATTAGACAGGTGAAAATGGTCTTGAGCATCGCTGCCCGCCCAAGGATAAACCCATTTTTCTCTTGGAATACCAAGCGACTCGGCTTTTTCTTCTGAACATAAAATCAGTGCAGCTGCTTGGTCTACAGCGCTATTGGAATTCAAAAACTTAGGGTAGGGGAACGATACGGGACGATTGACCGCAGAAATTGTGCGAATTTCTTCGGCAGTTTTAGCATCGCGAATCCAGGCGTTAGGATTATCTGCTGCCACGGCACTAAAGCCAGCCCAAAGCTCAGAAATGTGCTTCATGTGGTTATCTACACTCATGCCCAACTCGTTGCGCAGCGCAGTTTCCATAATGGGATAAATTTGAATAGGGCGGCCTAAACGAATGGCACGTTCGGCATCGTGGCGCATATCTTTTTCTTTACCGATCTGCAGGTCAGGAGTGCCCGGCAGTTCTGCCCAGCCTAGGTCATGTTGTGCTTTAGCGGCCTTGGCTTGGGAATTACCACACTCGGCTCCGGTCAGGATGATTACATCATGGGCGCCGCTTTGAATGTCCAATGCACTCAGGTTTAAGACAGATTGAACATAGTTGCCGCCAAATGGCGATAGGGCTGTTTGCGCATTTGGGCAGCCTATGGCTTCGGCAACGGCTTTAGCAGGATTTTGATATCCCCATATGCCTTTGATAACACGTACTGAATTTGCATTAAGTAACTCGCTGCTGCCTGCGTCTGCTGCGGCAGCTTTGACCGCATCTATCATGAGTTCTACTGGTTCTTTCACTGACGCGAAATCTTGGAAGCGTTGCTCCAGATGACTGATGCCGACTAAAACCGGTGTTGATTGACTCATTATTTACTCCTTCAAATAGACTTATTCTTATGCTCGCAGTCATCTTGAACTTTCTCAGTTCCAGCGTCGATGAGTAAGATTATACATAACTGAGGTTCGCTGCGCGTGATCCGTATATGGACAGCGAAATGTGGCAGAGACTTCAGTATAGATGCATTATTGTTGCATGATCGGTTTATTAGGTTTTCAGTGAAAATTTTTATTGGGGGGGATTTTGCGAACAATAATAATTACCTGAGTCAGCGTTCAAGCAGAGGCATAAAAATAGTATGAGTACTCCTATCGATTTTTCGCCAGTGGACGTCTTAATCATTGGCGCTGGTGCGTCTGGAGCCACCGCTGCGTGGAATTTAGCTGAAACAAAAATGCGCATTGTCTGTCTGGAGCAGGGTGGTTGGACCAACCCTGCGGACTATCCAACCACCGGCAGAGACTGGGAAACCCGTGCGCAATCGGATTTTAGTATTAGTCCAAACCGCCGTCAGCAGCCCGGAGATTACCCGGTAAATGATGACGACTCACCGATCAAGATCGCTAATTTTAATGGCGTGGGCGGTGGAACTGTTTTGTACGCCGGACACTATCCGCGCTTTCATCCGTCAGACTTTAAAGTAAAGTCGTTAGATGGCGTGGCCGAGGACTGGCCCATAGATTATGGTGACTTAGAGCCGTTTTACGTAGAAAATGACCGTATAACCGGGGTCTCAGGACTCGCCGGTGACCCCGCCTATCCAGCTAAACAATCTTTAATGCCGCCGCTGCCTATGGGTAAGTCCGGGGAAAAATAGGCGGAGGGGTTTAATAAGCTAGGTTGGCATTGGTGGCCTTCGGATTCGGCCATTGCCACTCAGCCATACAACGGTAGGGATCAGTGTATAAACCTTGGTGCCTGTATTCATGGCTGCGCCCAAGGTGCTAAAGCCAGCACTGACATTACTTATTGGCCAGAAGCCCTGCGCGCAGGTGTGGAACTGCGTACTTGGTGCCGAGTGAAGGAGATTAATGTTGGTGAAGATGGGTTAGCCTCTGGGGTAACTTATTTTGATGCAGGTGGGGTTGAACAATTTCAGCCAGATAATGTGGTTATCATGGCCTGTAACGGTGTGGGTACGCCGCGCATACTGTTAAATTCTGTATCCGAGCAATTCCCGGGTGGGCTTGCAAATAGTTCAGGCTTGGTTGGTAAAAATTTGATGCTTCATCCCTATGCGTCTATTCAGGGGGTATTTGACGAACCGCTAGATGGCTACCGCGGCCCGCACGACAGTATTTGGAGCCAGGAGTTTTATGAAACAGGTAAAGAGCGAGATTTTGTCCGCGGCTTTACCTATGAGACCACTAGAGGTCGGGGTGTAGTAGCAACTGCATTAACCGGCGTGCATACGGGACGCATCCCGTGGGGCGCCGGCCATCACGATGCCTACCGCAAACTGTTTAACCGGATTGCCGGTGTGGTAGCTATTTGTGAAGACTTACCCGAAGAACACAACACCGTTACATTAGACCCGAACATTAAGGACGCCCATGGTATTCCAGCGCCTAGGATGACCTATAGCATTAGCGATAATTCGCAAAAGATGTTGGATTTTGCAGTGGCTCGTGCCCCAGAAACCTTGCGCGCTGCTGGCGCCACAGATCTTATTATTGAACAGCCGCTCGCCGGTGGTGGTTGGCATTTGATGGATACGGCGAGGATGGGCACAGATCCCCAAAAATCTGTGGTCAATGAGTGGGGGCGCAGTCACGACGTAAAAAATTTGTTTGTTGTAGATGGCAGTATTTTTGTTACCAGCGCGGGTGTAAACCCGACTCGGACGATCCAAACCTTGGCCCTATATATTACTGACCAAATCAAAAAGCGTCTAACCCATTTGTTTGATTAACTTCAGCAGTAGGTTTTATGAGCGCCGGCCGCGAGTAGTGGCGAATGATTTTGAGCGCAAAAGAGATGAAGAGAGGAAAATTTTATGAGTGATACTATAGCAACAGACAGCTTGTTTAGCGTTGAAGAGCGAAAGGTACTTCATGAATTAGTTGGGATGATTGTGCCATCAAGTGTAACCCATAGTGTGCCCGGAGCAGATGATGAAATAATTTTTGCCGATATTTTGGATTCCGCCCGGGCTAATGACGCACAAATCCACAAAGGCATTGCACACGCATTGTCCTGTGGTCTAGGCAGCGATGTGCCCTTAAAGCAATTGCAGTCAGAGTTAGAAGGGCATCCCGCGATGACGCCCTTGGTGAGTTTGGTAATGCAGTGTTATTACCGCGATGAACGGGTAATGGTGTCGTTAGGAATAGAACCTAGAGCACCTTTTCCCAATGGTTTTGAGTTACCCCAAGATGACTGGTCGATGCTTGACGCCGTGCAAAATCGCGGCAAAATCTGGCGCGACGCGTAAAAATTATAAAGGGCTTAAAAAGTATAAAAGGCGTAAGCAAACTTGTTCGAGCCAGGGCACTTTTTATCTAGCCCTCTTGAGCCGAGAGTTGCTTCCAATCCCCAATCCTAGCGGCTCACCATTTACTATCAGCCAACTCAATCCAACAGCGAGGCGAAGGAGAGGGCAACCATTATGTTGCCAATGCCTTAGAGTCTTCAATTTCCTTTTGAATTTCTGCCAGTTTGTCTTCGGTTAATGAGTAATTCCAAAGCAAAGGCATTGCCACAAATTTGAAAATAGCTGGGACGATGGAATACAAACAGGCAAGCCACAGTAGTGAATACGCTGTATTTGGCGCGCTAATTGGATCTGCCAAAGAGTTAAAGCCAACTATGGTTGCCGCGGTTGTGCCCACAATCAAACCGGCCGCATAAGCAAGCTTGCGAGTCATGGTCCAAATGCTGAAGTACGCGCCGCCTTGGCGTTTACCGGTGCGTGAGCTGTCCAGATCAATAACGTCGGCAGCCATTGCATAGGGCAGAGCGCTCAGCGCGCCAATAGCACTGCCTTTGAGACACATGACGCCAATGAAAAAGGCAAACTTACCGGTGGGAATGCCTTCGAAGCGATCATTCAAACCCATTAACCAGCTGTCAGGTAGGAATGAAAGTGTTTTGCTCAGTTCGAATGTTTCAAACCAAATTTGTGGTGCCATAGCGATGAGCGGAATAAAGCATGACCATAGTGCGTACCAAAAAATGGCTACCATAGTTGCACGGTGCTTGCCGATTTTTGCGGATAGCTTAAACCATAGTGGTATCGCCACAATCTGGGAGAGAAAGTAAGGGGCGAGATAAAATCCGTATAAGTCGCCGGCCAACAACACATGTTTAACAAAGAAAAAACTTAGCGAGTTGGTCATTGCCGAGCCGATGGTGGAGAACAGGAATATAATGACCAATTTTCGATAGGGCTCATTAGCCCACACATACTTGAAGCTTTCACGGAGGGGTAGGCGCTCTGAATTGGTTTCTTGGACCGGGTACTCAGGCACGACTTTGAGCATGTTGAAGACCAAAAAGGGCATAACTATGACAAGCCCTACGGTTAAAAAGTAGACGTTGTCAGCAGGTGCCGTGTAACCCCAGAAAACGATGATGGCTGGACAGAGCGCGCCAATAAGCGAGCCAGAGACAGTAAAAGCCTCTTTCCAACTCATGACTATGGTTCGCTCATTGTAGTCTCTAGCAAGTTCTGCGCCCCAAGCTGAGTAGGGTACGTCTTGAATGGTAGCGCCAATATAAAGGATCACCAGCGCGCCTAATAAATAGGGGTAGCCAGTGTTGAAGGTTAAGCCAAGCCAAGTTATTTCAGTGAATTCAATGGGGGGGATCCAGAGTAGCCAGACCCCAGCCATGAAAATGGGCATGCCAATTAGCACAAAAGGTTTGCGTCGCCCCCAACGGGTACGGATACGATCAGAGATAAAACCTACAATAGGATCTGTTAATCCGTCGAAGACTCTGGAAAGGGCTAGCATCAATCCTACAAAAGCCAAGCTCAGACCGAACCCCGCAGAATCTGCGTAAACTGGAGTGAGATAAACGGCCAGTGGCAGTGCAACCATTGACAGTGTCATTGCTGGCGCACCATAGGAAGCAAGCTGATAAGTACTTAGCGGTTTGTATTGTGACAAAACCTACCCCTCAAATTAGTTTATGTTCAGATGTAAATCTTTAGATTGCCTATTAGTATGATCCGCACGAAGAAACACTTTGTTAGCCATCAATCTAGTTTTCTAGATCGCTGTAGCCGAATAAGTTCAGCATTTTCCCCAATTAAGTCCTTGGGGAAAGCTATGTCGACATTGCCAAAAGCAATGCGTTGATGCTCTATTCTTGTGCCATTAATGTTGCCCAGAGTGCCGTAGGTTTTAAGTCCTAACCTTGCTCTCAGTTTGGCGCTGGCAGCATCGAATATGTCGTGGGAGGTTGCAGCAGCAGCATTTTCTTGTTGGCGTACCCAAGGCGCGCAGCAAAACACTGAAATAGCCCGTCGCCTATGTCCCTCATGATTTGCACCCGTGCCGTGCCACAGCCTACCGTCGAAAGCAAAAAGACTGCCGGCAGCTATATTTACCTGATGACCCAGTTCCGCTTTTGGCGGATGAACGCGACGGTTTAGAGGCCAGCGATGGCTGCCAGGAAAGACCACGGTGCTGCCGCGTTGGGGGGTGAAGTCATCTAAAATATAAAAGAGATTAAAAATAGCTGGGAACTCTACCGACGCAGGTATTTGACCTTGGTCGCGATGGATGAGCCCAATTGCTGGGGTGCTACCAAGGAACATGTGGGCTGTGAGGCTGGAGAGCAAAAAATCTTTGCCCAATAAAAATTCGGCCAGGGTTTCAGTTTCATGGCGCTCTACCAAGTCTAAGTAGTGCTTACCCTTGTTAACAAGATTCGGAATAACAATTTTGTTACTCGCGCCACGATCTGGACATTGCTCGCCAAGAGCAACCTCGGCTGAAAACTGACGGTCCATTCGCCCCTTTAGATCGCTGAGAGTATTTTCATCTAATACGTCGTTAACAATGCAGCAGCCGTAGGTACGTAAATCTTCTTGGGCTTGGTTTAGGTCTCGTGTTGCTTGAGGCAGTGGTAATACCACCGGGCCATCAAGTTCTACATCTTGCTGATAGAGATTTTGTCTTTCGCTTGGCTTATCCATTGCACTCTTTACCCGCGCCTTTAACACTTATAAACGGATTTAATTTTGTGCTGTTACCACTCATTGAAGCGAACCATTTGCTTCATGTCACGGCGTCTTATGCTGCCATGGCCTCCTAGGACTGGATAACCGATAGGTACATGGGCGCAGGTATACCAGTCTTCAGGTAAATTAAGTAACGCTTTAACGGCCTCTTCTTCGTAGCAAAGTAGTGTGGTCAGCACGCAGCCGAGTCCTTCGTTACGGCATGCGAGTAAAAAGTTTTGCACTGCGGGGTAAACCGACCCGCCGCCCACCACGCTTGGTCGGTCAAGTTCAGCGTCGGTAATAGCCATTAATTTAGGGTTAAAGCAAAATACCGCGATCATGGGCACTTCGTGCATGTGGCTGGCAAGATAGTTGCCAGCCTCCATGGCCTTAATGCTGGAGGTTTTGGCGTCTTCTGGCATATGTTCTAGCCTGGCTTCGTAGCCAGGGATATAGCCATCCCAGTGGGGGCTATAAAGATCTTGTAGCGCCTGTTTCTTGGCTGGATCTGTTACCGCAACGATGCGCCAGGGCTGAGTGTTGCCACCAGTAGGTGCCCAAGTAGCTGCAGTTAGTACGCGTTCAATGATCTCGTCATTAATCGGGTCTGGGCGCAATCTGCGCACGGCACGCAAAGTGCTCATTGCATCGTATAAATCCATAGCATTCCCCTCTCTTCTGCCTAAACATCTCCTAAATTAGATAAAAATTCTAGTTGATTATTTTCTATGCTTGTATTTTTTTGGTTAAGCGGTGATTTCGAGGTGCCAGCGCAATCGCAGTGTGGGTTTTAACTTTGCCGTACAGCTCTGCCTGTATGTCAAGGGTTCATTTGAAGGCGAGGCTTATCTAGTTTAGATGGCTAGTTTGGTTAGTTTAATTTTTCTTCAAGCCAAGCTCGCATATCGAATATTTCCGCTTTGCGCTGGCTCAACCCGTCAGCGTCCTCAAAATAATGGTCTAGTTCGGCGTATCTTAGATAGTCGATATTCGCCTTGCTGCTATCTCGTAGCGCCGTGATCAGTTCATCAACTTTCTCTGGTGCCGCAGACAAATCATTGCCATTTTGGACAATAAGTAGCGGCGAGTTCGCTTTGTTGAGGGTTTTAAGTTGGTCGATAGAAAGCATCTCATGCCACCAGTTGTAACCGTGCCCACTTACTCTGAGATCAAAGGGCTTGCTACGCAAAGCATGCCCAGAAAACTCGATAAGGCCCTTTGTGTTTTTGGCTAGTTCCTCCTCGGTTATTGTTTTCGTAATTTGTTCAGCAGCCATACTGTGGAGCACATCATCAACAAACCGGCGACCACCGCCGTTAAACGCAATGGTTGCGTCCACTTAGTCCAGTTGGGCTGCGAGCAAATTTGCAATAACGGCGCCTTCGCTGCCGCCAAGTATTATCAGCTTTTCGTGTTTACGGTTTTGCCGCAGAGTGTTGAGCACGGTCATTATAACTGCCACGCGTCGCGTTGGTGAATCGTTATCAAAATATTCTGCGGGGCAATCGTCTCGATTTGGGTTCGAGTTATAAGGTGGTTTTTGATCTATGGCATATTTCTCTATCAATAGAAGGTCGGCAGCAGGCCCATCGATTTATACATTCGCTAGTTACGGTGGGGATCTTTACACCGCTGTTGCGATCTGATCCTCGGAGGATAAGCAATAATACACTGTCACAAAAATCACAGGGATTTTCAGCGAGGTAATAGGTGATTTTGGAATTGTCTAGTCTATCGGCTAGGTTCGGCTAATATGTACTTAAATCAGAGTTCGCACCGATTGAATAAAGTAAGTAAAATGTTTTAGCGATATTGTTGATAGGCTTAATTTAGCGCCACGCCTGCGCTAAAAGTAGCAGCTCTGTGCTCATGACGTCGCTCAAGCTTAAAGTAATTATCAAGCGTGTTTGGTGTTATTGTTTGGCATCGATTAGCCGCTAATACGTCAGACTTGCCGGCAATGATTCAATACAAATAGAAATAAAGGGAACTCTGGTGAAAAATCCTTTTAAACGCCTTTCTGAAAAACTTTATGCTACTTCCAAAGAGTACGTAAAAGAGGTGCGCGATTCACTGGATAAGCTGCCCGATCTGAGTGCAAAACTGGAGTACATGAAGAACAACCGTCAGTATCGTGTGGATCAGCAGAAGCCTGAGTTTCTAAAGTTACTCAATCGAATCAGTACGCTCGCGCCTCAGCAGATGTTGGAGATTGGTGGTAGGCGAGGGGGTAGTGCTCTGCTGTTTTCAATCGCCGCTGGAGAACAAGCAAGTATTTTGTCTATTGATCTGGACAATAACGGGTCACGAATCGAGCGTCTGCAAACACTTTGTCACGACAAAGATGTTACCTTCTGGCAAGGGGATAGTCATTTAGATGAGACTGAGCAAAGGTTACAGCGTCATCTTGGCGAGAATAAACTCGACTTCTTGTTTATAGACGGCGACCACAGTTACAAGGGCGCGAAAGAAGACTTCATTCGTTACTCTCGTTATGTTCGTCCCGGTGGCATTATCTCCCTGCACGATATTCAATCAGATTATAAAACCAGATTTGATGTGCAGACCAATGCGTGGGCGGGTGGCGTCCCGCAGTTTTGGCAAGAGTTAAAAAGTTCTGGTTTGAACACGGAAGACCTGATATCCGACCCGATGCAAGACGGCTACGGCATTGGGGTAGTTAATTGGGCTGGGGAAGAGGGCGTTTTTGAGGCTTTGTGTTAAGCGCGGTTTTGCAATAATTTTTGCAAGGCTTTAAGTTTGCCGGGCAAGTTCGCCGGTATTGAAGACTTTGTTACGATGTTGCTAAGCGACCAATAGAACATAAAAAAGCCGCGCTATAGCTGTCGCTTGTGCGGCTCTGCTTCACAGCTTTCTGTGCGTTAAGGGTTAGAGCAAAGCTAAGGCCATCATAATCATACAAACGACCGAGCCGAGCCAGAGGAGGGTGCGTAAGTAAGCCACACCGACTAGGTAGCTTGCTGTATATGCAATCCTTAATACCAACCAGTAGAGCATGAGGTCCGAGTTGTCGACTATAAGAACGATGGACAAAATTGCTAGTGCTAAAAAGCTAGGTAAGCTTTCCAGTAGATTATTGCCCGCTCTTTTTGCTCTGCCCAAAAGAACGCTGTCCGAATTACTCTCGTCTCTATTGCCCAATAGATATTCAATGTTAGCAAGATTAAATATCAGCGGTAACATTCCAACCTGTACAAGCGCGAGCAACAAAGCCATTATAATTAAATAAGTCATTTATTATCCCTCAATTTTTTATTTCCGTACTTTGCTTTAACCATCCTAGATACCATCGTGTTTTTTTGCAATATTGCAGGCAGCGGCTTTAGCGCCTTCCGCTCAAGTCATTTTGTTTCCTAGGGAGAGTTGGGAGCACTTTTGTCGGCTGTTACCTTTGCTAGGAGCGGTTGTACTTTCTGGAAGCGGTGGAGGATTTTCTCTTATAACAATTTATGTAATTTTTTCGCTTGAATACAACTGCAGGTTCTTGGGCGTTTGCTAGTTCTTGAGAAGTCATTTGTCTGGTTATTATGGATTTGTTGTTATTGGCTTTTTCATCACCACTGGATGCAGCTACGGCCCACCATAGATGTGCGTAGACGTCGCTTTGACCTATCCCTTCGCTATTAGCGAACAAAATACCGAGGCCATATTGGGCTTTTGCGTCATCTTGCTCCGCAGCAAGGCCATACCATTTAAGGCCACAAAATCGTCGTCTAAAACTCCTTTTTCATTGTCGTGCATAAATCCCCAAAAGTTTTGGGCGCGTCCGTTGCTGCGCTGAGCTAAAGGCGACCATACCGCTAATGCAATTTTGAAATCACCGACTTGGCAGGTGGCTGCGCCTGAAGCAAAGTCTGCGCTCCATTTAAAAGGTATAGAGAACAACATAGACGATGAAAGGAAGGTGATGAGTATGCGTTTCTTCATAGCCAGTCTTTATCCTGTTTTTTTTCGATAGCAAAAACGGATGTTCCGGCAACAAGGTAAGCGCCAATCTTCGGGATTTTCGATTCTGCATAGCTCGTATAAGCCAGCGTGTGTTTTGGGTTCCCGTTGTGGATCGGAATGGATTGGGATGGGTTGGGTAGAGGTTGTGGTTGCTTGAAACACATGTTTCCAACACTGCCTTAGTTGGCCAAAAAATAGACTGGTTTAGATTTTAGGGGTGAAATATTGATTGTTTGAATGAAATATCCATCTTGTAGATTTTATGTCTATATTATACTTAGATATTAGTTTGACGTTAAGGGCGATGGGTCTAACGTATTTAATTTAATTGGCGTGCGAAGATCAGGTTTTAGGTGACTGAAAAAGCGGCAAGAGAGAGAAGCTCTAGCCAAGGTCAAACAAAAGCAACATTGGGAAAAAATTATGAAAAAACCAACTCTTTTTAGATCTTCGGTATAGAGTTTAGTGCATTTGTGGAGGAGCGTAATGGATGTAAAATTTAATCTGCTCAAGTACGTGGCAGACCCCAGTCTGCAGTCCTACTTCTTGTTGGTGCTATTTACCATATGGAGCGTGACTTTCGGGTTTATTGCAACCTATCACCTCGGATGGTTGGGCTACAGTACGGTCACAAGCGCGGTCGTGCACCTGGCGATACTGATCCCACTTTTGGTCACGAACGCGGTATTCATTGATGCTGAAAGGGACGGCGAGCAATGGTTAGTGGAGTGGAAAGAAGAGAGAAGCAAATACCGTCTTTTCACGAATAGATTGAAAGCGAAGAATATCGTGCGCTGGAATCCAGGCTCAGAGGTTTAGAGACCGAGCGAATTCCCCTGCAAGCTCTGTCAAGTGGGATCGATTTTGGCGGGTGCGTTAGAAGCACCTGCCGTGGAGGAGTGCGGCGTATAGGGCAATCGACGATAGAAGTTTCGCACGCTCGGTAGCCGTAGTACCTAATCTACTCACCCGTTTTTGCAGGCTCAACTCGCCCTCGCAGAAAGACGCGCTAGAGGCGCAGTGACAGCTTCAGGTATGCTATTAGAAATGAAACGATCGTCGGTTATTTAGAGGGCTCTTGTACTCTAAACCGGGCCAAGGTTGCGTTGAGAAAATCTTAGCGGTATCTGGGGGGGGTACGTTAACATCAAAAATAATAGTCTACGTTTCGTCGATTCCAAGAGTCGTCCTCACCTGGATGATTCATCCCGCTTGTGCAGTCCAGCCGTTTGCGTTGGCAGTGATTTAGATCGAATAAGCCAATCCTACGATTGTTCTCTCTCTAGAAATCCTCAGTCGTTTCACCGCCGGCGTCATTGAGTGGATATATCCTCACTCTCTGCGATGGCGAAAGTCCTATGATGATTTACGTTCCGACATAATCCACCACTTCCTATCGTTGCAGCTGTCGTTACTGCTCCGTGCAGGCCTGATATTTTTTGTTCTTCATTATTATTGCCGAGCCGGCTGAGTCATCTGCGCTGATCACTTGGCCTACCCAATTGCCATTGTGGTGCCAGGCAGCGTTTGGCCTTGTAGTGAGCGAATTTGGATCTTTTGGCGGCGCCGTCCTTTTCATGAGTGGTCTATCGGGTGGCGTTTTCATTCGGTACATCACAGTTCAAAGCGGCTGTATTTCTTGAATGTACCCCCCTTCCATTTTATCGACCTTTGTCTTAGCCGCCTAGCATCTGCAATACCGCTGGCTCTGTTCGGTGCGCCCCCAGAAATGGTGGTGTTGGTCTCTATCTTCACAGCACTGCACGGCAACTGGCAGCGCGCCAATGTGCGTTGCAAGCTAGGCTGGCTTAATTGGCTCTTCGAAGACGCTGAACTGCATCGTTGGCACTATTCGTCAATTATTAGGCATAGCACTAGTAACTATGGCAATAACCCAGTTGTTTTCGATATTTTGTTTGGCACACGTTGCTTGCCGAAGGTGTTTCAAGATATTAACGAGTTTGCGTTAGACGACCACGATGTCGCATATCAGCAATCTTGGTGGGAGCAATCTTTGCTACCGTTTCGTTGGAGCTCGATATTGAAAATCGCCAGCAATGAAAAGACCTAGTTTGTCTTCTTTATTAACCAGCAAAGGGTGTTTTTTTTGCTTCTAGCGTTTCTCCTGCAGGGTTGCTTCGCTCTCCATATTTATGTCGTTAGTCGTTTAATGAGGCTGCAAGGGCAGCTAATGCAGCTAGCAACCTGGGGGTACATGAGTGGGAAGTTTCATAACCTGTTGTTAGTGTGCCTTGACACAGGCTTGGAAATGAGCCGGGCTGTAATTGCGCTCACCGCTTTCCTCGCAGAAGCTTTGCTAGGGCTGATACTTGTCGGACTATGCTTACGAAAGAGAACCCTCTATCTTTTTAAGTGTTTATGCAGTTGCTGCGCAAATCTGCGCATTAGCCGGTTGGTAGATCACAAGGCGGACAATGGTTAGCAGCCTAGTGTGTATGTTGCTGGCGGGATTTACATTCTCCGCCAGCGTTCGTTGAGCAAGCAACTTTATTGGTGTGGTTTAAGTTACTCTGCTTTGAGATGTTTAAAAACTTGCTCTAACGCTGATGGCGAACCCATTGAGCCATCGCCGGATAGCGGCATATCGCCATTTTCAAAATCTGCCAGCGTCGCATGGCCATCTCTAATGTCCTCAGGGGCGGGGGCACTCTCTACGCCTTCTAATTCCGTGGCAAACAGCGGGGCTGACCGCGCCCAGTTCAGTTGCGCGAAATAGCCGCCGCCGGCTTCGTGAATACTGGCTTGGGCATGACAACTTGGGTGGGCTAGCCATACGACCATAGCGGAGACTTTGTCTGGTGAAAGGCGCTGCATGACCTCGGCAGGTGCACTTCGCGCGGCAGCTTTGCCTTGAGATACACGGCGCTCGTTTACAGAAGAAGCAAAATCTTGGGTCATTCTGGTGTCGGCCTGAGGAATTAGAATATTGCACTTAATATCCAGTTTCAGTTTGCGCGCCTCAAACTGAAGTGAGTTAGCAAGGCCAATCACCCCGGCTTTGCTTGCTGCATAGGCTGCGACGCCCGCTCCATACATGGCAGGAGACGACGTCATAATGCAGCGCCCATACTTCTGCTCAACGAAAATTGGCCACACTGCTTTCATCACACTAAAAACGCCGGTCAGATTGATGTTTATAGTGCGCTGCCAAGATTCGAGGGTGAGTTCAGACCAAACTTCTGGGGTTAAGATGCCGGCATTGTTGACCACGATATCAATTCGCCCATAGGCCTGCATCGCGGCAGCAATAATAAGTTCACCTTGCTCCACGGAATCGTAGTTAGCGGTAGCCTCACCGCCCGCGGCTTTGATCTCTGAGACAACTTCATCTGCCACTTTGCCTTCAGCTTTGCCCGTGCCGTCGTAGGCGGTGCCTAGATCGTTGATGATGACCTTGCATCCTCGTGAGGCTAAAAGAAGCGCGTGTTGTCTGCCAAGACCGCGTCCGGCGCCAGTTACTACAGCAACTTGCCCGGTGAAATTTAATTCATCTGTATTGTTCATATGATGCCGATTCTATTGAAATTTAATGAGCGAGGAGCTTAATCGAATTTGTGATGACAGTCATTTTGTCAGGTGATGCCCAATTCCGAGTGGTTGACAGCGATAAATTGGTAAATAGAAAAAGTGAAAGGGGGCGAAAGAGAAAAAGAGAAGGACCATACTCTCTGGCCCGTAGTCGGTTAGCGCTGCTGCCACTTACCGTCTTTCGCATTAATCCGTTTGCGAGTGCGATATATTATACGCGAGAGTTTTTAGTCCTCTCGTTAGTGGCAGGAGTTTTTATTTGCTTGTTCAAGGGATTCGCTACGGCCCTAGAATTATTGGGCGTTGACGCATTAGGCTTTATCTTCAATAAGGCTGCTGCCAATTTAGGGCACGCTCAAGTACGCCTACCCTGCGGACCCCTAGAAGGGGTTTTCGTTGGTCCAACACAGCATCAGATACATCACAACAACGACTATCAAGATGTGGCTTTTGGATCTTGTTTTGCTGTGTGGGTCAAATGGCTAGGTACGCTTGTCCAATCGCAAGAAGTAACTGATGACGCAAAGTGGACCTTTGGTCTAAGCGAACCTCGCGATGCGGGTGCAACCTTAAGTGCTGTAAATCAGCATCGATTAACACTAAGGGTATTAGTGGAATCCGAGGTCATATTGCCACATCAATTTGTAGAGAAAATTGCCTGCGCAGCCTGGGTTACTCAGACACCTTGTTAATCTGAAAACCAAGGCGAGGAAAATGCACAGCGATCTCTCCTGCACGTTCATCAATCCGTTTCACAACTATCTCGTCCAAGTCTGCGGCCAGTAATTCTCCTTGAGTAGGCTGAAAGCCGTAGTCAATTGGCATGACTGCAACGCTATCGCCAACAGAAAGCCCCATGTCCGATATATTTATAATCTTCGAGCTGGTGGCGATGGCATTGTTGCGTGCTATTGCTATGGCGGCCTCGCCAGTCATAGGGTTTGATTTGCTCTGCCCAAAAGCGGCTATTTTCTGCATCCATTGAGCAAGTGCTGGAAAATTCTCCAAATCCGCTTTTAGCACTTCATTTTTATAAACGAACCAACAGCAGTGGTAAGTCGAAAAGTCCAAAATGTTGGGAGTATCGCCGCCAAGAAAGTTGGTGGTCGCTAGTTGTTTGTCGACCTGTTGCATGTGCATCAACCAATGTGGCTGCGCAATACTCAAATCAAGCCCCAGTGCTGTGGACCCTTTGCTGAATTCGGCCCTATCTGCCATAAATGCTTCAGCGGTCGCTGGATCACTAAATAAGTCACTGCTGGCAAGCGCTTTGGGTTGAAATGCCACAGCAACGCTTGCCTTAAACAAAAATGTATCCGTCCAGTTTGCGGCAGCGAGCAAAGTAGCTATTTGCGCTTTGGGATAAATGGAGTCAGCAGGATGAAGACGATCAATCAATTTGCAAATAATTGAAGTATCGCAATAAATATCTGCACCAAGCTGAAGGACCGGTGTTTTTCTATAGCCTCCCGTCAACGACATAAGATCAGGTTTCGGCATAATCACGGGAATTTCAACCGTATGGTAGCTAAGTTGTTTATAGCCCAATAAACGTCTCACCTTTTCAGAGAAGGGTGAAGCGGCATATTGGTGAAGTATTAGGTCGGTCATGATCATTTACACATTGTGAAAAATACCATCCTAGCAAGCAATGGTGGATCAAGACATATTCAGAGTCCGTGATTGAGTTAAAGAATTTTGCATGCAGAGCTTTAAGGTGAGGCCGGTCGCAAGATTATTGGCATTCCTAGGGCTTGCGGTGGTTTTGGATATGCGGTGCAAGAGGTGCTTGGTGGCGGCCTCCTTTCTCCTTTGTTTTCCCTTTTTTTGTTTGAAGCCCATTGACAGCGAGTAAAAAAGTCGGCGGCCCCGACTTTTGCTCTGTACTGTCTACCGGCCAAAGACATTCATCGATTAGGTGACTATAATTTTGCTCAAAGCGAAAGTGGATTTTTCAGCGGACGTAAATAGTAAGTGATTTATGACTAATAAAATCCCTACCCTTGGCCGGGCAGACAAAAGAATAACATTTCAGAAATGGACGTGGATGGCATCGAGGTTGTTTTTGGCGTGGGCGGTAACAACAAAGCAAACTTCAGTAGCTGGATTTTAAAGGAATGGCAGCATCCCACCAAAGACCGGTTGTGGAGTACGTTCAGGGACTTATTTCGTGATTCGGCTGTGAAAGTAAAAGAGCTAATAATCGAGCCAAGTAAGAGCATAAGTTATCAGCGCCATTTCAAGCGGAGTGAAGTTTGGTTTGTGAGTAAAAGTCAATGCTCGGTCAAACATGGCCCAGATACGGATAACTCGGAGGTATTCGATGTTATTAATCTCAAGACTGATGAAGTGATAAGGATTGGTGTTGGAGAATGGCATCAAATAATTAACGATAAAGATAATCCTCCATGCCACATTATCGAAATTCAATATGGCGAGGAAACCTCAGAAGGTGACATAGAACGTCGTTTGTAGGCGTTTCTTTCTCAAGAGAGGGTGCGGCCAGCTGAGTAGGCAATAATTAGTAATATCAAAGGAGAATTGCATGGCCGCAAACATAGGTCAAACCGGCCCCGATGATCGCTGGTTAGCGACGCTGCAAGAGGAAATACTTGAGCCTGAATTACCTATTATCGACCCGCATCATCACTTGTGGGTGCGAAATAGTTACAATTATTTAATGCCAGAGCTTGCTGCGGACTTGGCCAGCGGACACAACGTTGTTGCTACCGTTTACGCTGAGTGCCATTCGATGTACCGCGCAGACGGTGTGGAGGCGCAACGCTCGTTAGGTGAAACGGAGTTTGTCTGTAGCCAGGCTGCGATGAGTGCCAGTGGAGAGTTTGGGGTTGCTCGCGCTTGTGATGCGATGTTTGGCAATATTGACCTTACGTTAGGTAGTGGTGTTGAATCGTTGATTGAGCAACATATTGACACATCCAGTGGGCGCTTCCGCGGGGTTAGGTTGTCCAGCGGTTGGCATGCGGACGAAAGGATTCACAATGTTGCCGATCAGCCGCAATTGCTGTTAGACCCGCGGGTTAACAAAGCGGCTGCAATTGTTAGCCGTTTGGGGTTGTCGCTGGATTGTTGGCTATATCACCCTCAGTTAGATGAAGTTGCACAACTCGCGGATGCGCATCCGGAGCTAACAATAATTCTCAATCATATCGGAAGTCCAATTCTAGGCGGCCCTTACCGAGGTAAAACTGGTGAGGTTTTCCAAGAGTGGAAGGCCGCCATTATTCGTGTGAGCGAGCGTGCCAACGTATATGTAAAACTAGGCGCGCTGCCTATTCGTATGCCTAGCTATTACGGTGACCGCAGTTCGCCGCCTGGGTCAGAGGAGGTGGCGGCCGCTTGGCGTCCTTGGATGGAGACTTGCATCGAAGCATTTGGTCCAGAACGTTCTATGTATGAGTCGAACTTTCCGGTGCAAAAGCGCTGGTGTAGCTATCAGGTCTGCTGGAATGCATTTAAACGCATCTCTATGGGTGCGTCTCCGTCGGAGAAGACAGCTTTGTTTGCTGGGGCGGCAGCCAGAGCCTACCGTATTAAGAGCGACCTGCTCCTAGACTAAATTTTTGTGCAGCGCAGGCTAAGATTAGATGTGAGGAGAAGAAAATATGAGGTGGAGTATAAATTATCCGCCAAAGCGTTTAAGCAAAAGTTGTTATTGAAAAAAAAGACCAACGATTGCGATACCCACCGTGATACCCACCGTGATACCTACCGTGATACCTAGCGCCCTGGTAAACGCCTATGTTAAAGGTTGCTTGTGTTTGTAAATAAAAGAGGTTTTACCTGTTAAAAATGTAAAGCAGTCACTGACATAGGTTGTGCCGATTCTCAAATACACATTATTAATAATTGGTTTTGGGGGGATGCCGAAGAACGCCAATTGTGGCGCAAACACAAATAGGCCTAATATAAATATCAATGGGCCTAACAAAAAAAATGCTTCTAGCGGTATGAATGAAAAACACAGCAGTGCCTGCCTCTACTTCTCCCGGTCCAACTTCAAACCTACGCGCAGAGTCTCTAGCAATTGCGAGAGTTGTAACATTCCAGGTCACAAAGTCGGACAACTCCGAAGGTCTAATCGGATTAGGCTACCTATTAACCTTTTAGATTCACGCGCTGTTTTTTCGCCTAAGTTTTTACGGTGTTTACAAAAACTGAACAGAGGCAGCACTCACTCCTTTTTTGCGTAACCAATCCCTAAAAGTTGTAGCATCAGCGGTTGAGTATTGATTTAAAGGACGACTGCCTAAGAATTGCTTTAGGTAAGCAATTGTTCTTTTGCTATGAGTAAAGAACGTATTCTTTTTATGTTCTCCTTGCACTTTCAGATAGAGTTCTAACGCTTCATCGATAGTGGGTAGCATTGAATTTATATTCTTACTAGGGATGCTGCGAAGTAGATGAGCAGCTGGCATCTCTGCTTCTCTAAGTCTGAGATTGATCCAGTAGTCATCCAGGCGAGAAGCTAACTTCTGAGACACATAACTTGCCTGAGACGAGGATTTAGTTCTAAGGCTTTGGATGATTCGAGGCTTAAAGTAATGATGTCTTAGATCTGTAGGTACAGACTTAAAGAAGTAGCACACCACGCTTGGTTTAGGTGTATTTAGGTTGGAAAGTGTCTACCATTTTGTCTGCCGCTCTTGTGCATGCTTTGGAAAACATGAGCAATTTTATAGACTTTAGAGTATTTAAAATACAAAAGTGGTACCCGGAGCCGGACTCGAACCGGCACAATATTTCTATCGGTGGATTTTGAATCCACTGCGTCTACCAATTCCGCCATCCGGGCATTTCTAATATTTCAGTCTGCGGTGGAAGACATCCGCAGGTGATACTTCAAAGTTGGATAACGAAATATCTTCATCCATCTGAAGGACAGGCATTCTGCCCAACGCCTTCTCCAGTTACAATAGCACTTTCCTTTATTTGGTCCGTTAAGCCAATGTTTCTTTCCGATTTTGATTATGACCTGCCTGAAAACTTGGTTGCGCAGCAACCATTGCCGAATAGAACAGACTCTCGCCTGCTGCATTTGACGTCTAAGGGCGTCAGTCACGAGCAGTTTCCGGACTTGCTGAATCATCTGCGTGCCGGTGATTTGTTGGTGCTGAACGACACCCAGGTGGTTAAAGCGAGACTGCATGGTGAAAAAGACAGCGGTGGATTAGCTGAGGTTTTGCTGGAGCGAGTAGTTGTCCTAGATACGAATGTCGCAGATGGTTCTACCTTCACTTCTCACCACGCTTTGTGCCAAGTGCGTGTGAGTAAAGCCCTACAGCCTGGTCGTTTTTTGCATTTTGCCGAGGAAAAAGTCGAGTGTGTTGGCAGAGAGGGGGAGTTTTACTTACTTAAATTCCCTCAGCCTGTATTTGAATTTCTTCAAGAGTATGGCGAATTACCACTACCGCCTTACATCGATAGGGACGGTGGCAACGCCATCAGCGAATTCGATGAAGCGCGCTACCAAACTGTATTTGCCAATAACCCAGGGGCTGTTGCTGCGCCTACGGCGGGTTTGCATTTTAGCCCTGAGTTACTAACTGCTGCCCAGGACCGCGGGGTAGAGGTTGCTTATGTCACGCTGCACGTGGGCGCGGGGACATTTCAGCCGGTTCGAGTGAACGATGTCTCTGAACATCAGATGCATAGAGAGTATTATGCGATTTCTGCCGACGCTGTTGCTGCCATCGAGCAGGCCAAACAAAAGGGTGGGCGGGTTGTTGCTGTGGGTACCACAGTAATTCGCACGCTGGAAAGTGCAGCGCAGGCGGCTGGGCAGCTAACGGCCGGCAGTGGCGAGACGAGGATATTTATTCATCCTGGCTTCGAATTTAAGGTGGTGGACGCTCTCGTGACCAACTTCCACTTGCCTAAGTCTACATTGTTAATGTTGGTGTGCGCTTTTGCGGGCTTTGAACCCATGATTGCGGCCTATAAAGTGGCTGTAGAACAGGACTACCGGTTTTTCAGTTACGGCGATGCTATGTTTATTGAGCGTTAAATTTTTTTAGGCTTTGCGGTGGTAAATAACAGCCAAGGCTTTGACGGTTAAAAATAACTAAAAACCAGAAGGGACTATTTTGTTTGATTTGCTTACAACGGATGGGGATGCGCGCAGGGGGCAGCTGACATTGCCTCACGGCACCGTACAGACTCCTGTTTTTCAGCCCTGTGGCACTTACGGCACAGTCAAGGCGATGACGCCTAATGACCTGCAACGCACGGGTACGCAAATGCTCTTGGGCAACACCTTTCACTTGATGTTGCGTCCTGGGGATGAGCAGATTCGTGAGTTGGGTGGCTTGCATGAGTTTATGCAGTGGAAGGGGCCTATTTTAACCGATAGTGGTGGCTTCCAGGTCTTTAGCTTGGGCGAACTGCGCAAACTCAATGAAGAGGGCGTGGTTTTTAAGTCACCTATTAATGGCGATAAAGTTAAGTTGACCCCCGAGTCGTCTATAAAGGTCCAAGGTAATTTGGGCTCTGATGTGGTTATGGTGCTAGATGAATGTACGGCCCACCCTGCAACGCCTAAGGAAGCGAAAGAGTCCATGGAGCTTTCATTGCGCTGGGCGCAGCGCTGCCGCGATGCCTTTGATAAGGACCGATCACACAGTATGAATCCTGGTGCCAAGTTGTTTGGCATTGTGCAGGGCGGTATGTATGAAGACCTGCGCCAGGTGAGTTTGGCTGGCTTAAAAGATATTGGTTTTGACGGCTACGCTATTGGTGGGCTCTCCGTGGGGGAGAGTAAAGAAGACATGGATCGTATTTTGGTCGACCTTTTGCCCAGTATGCCAGCCGAAAAATCGCGCTATTTAATGGGTGTGGGTACACCGCAAGATTTAGTCCGTGGCGTCAGCCTAGGCGTGGATATGTTTGACTGCGTCATGCCCACGCGTAACGGACGTAACGGGCACCTATTTACGTCTACGGGTGTCGTCAGAATTCGTAATGCGCAGCATAAGAGCGCGGATATCCCGATAGACGACAAGTGCAGTTGCTACACTTGTGAGAATTTTTCGCGTGCCTACATCCACCACTTGGATCGTTGCGGAGAAATGTTGGGCGCAATGTTGATGACCACGCACAATATTCATTACTATCACAATTTGATGGCTCAATTGCGCACGTCTATTGAAACGGGTACATTTCGCACCCTCGTCAACACCCTTCACAATGAATGGAACGTCAACTCATGAATCTGTTTGAAACTACAGCACACGCCGCCTCTGCCACTGGTCCCGTTGGGGACGCTGGCTGGATAAACTTAGTAATGCTTGGGGGCTTTGTCCTCATCTTCTATTTTTTGTTGATTCGTCCGCAAAACAAGCGCCGTAAAGAACATGAACAGCTGGTCACCGCGCTTTCCAAAGGTGACGAAGTGGTGACAGCTGGTGGTATCGTCGGTCAAATTACCAAGGTTGAGGACGATTTCGTCAAAGTTCAAATTAATGATCAGGTCGAAATGCGCATTCAAAAATCCGCAGTCGGTGCCACACTTCCTAAAGGGACGATCAAGTCTTTAGGCTAAACGCTTTGCCGAACCGAGATTGATCTACCGTGGTCTAGGGGCGCGATTTTTGGCGGCTCATTGGCTGAAGTAGGTGTTTGTGAGCGTTGTCTTGAGCGCGCTTCATATCTTCGATTCGTAACCAACAATTATTGGAGCAGGATTCGTGTCAGAAGGACCCATAGACCCATCTGAGCAAACTACTTTGCTTGGAGTGGCGCCGCGCCGCGGTGCGTTAAACAAGTTTCCGCTTTGGCAATATCTGCTCATTGCAATGGTTGTTGGTATTGGTGCAATTTATGCTGCTCCAAACTTGTTTCAGCCAGACCCGGCTATTCAAGTCAGAGCACTAGACAGTAACCAACGCATAAGTCAGCGGACTCTATCTAGAGTTGAAGCTGCGTTAAAGAAAGACAATATTCAAATTATTGATAGTGCGCTGAGTGATGATTCATTGCTTGTCCGTGTGGCCAGTGACGAGGCACAGCTGCGTGCTCAAGCAACTATTGCCGCCACGCTGAATACTCGCGATGTGAACTATGTGGTTGCTTTGTCTCAAGCCAGTAATACACCGCAGTGGTTGCAGGATATTGGCGGTACGCCAATGTCTCTGGGATTAGATTTATTTGGCGGCGCGCACTTCTTGTTGCAAGTGAATATGCAGGAATACCTCAAGGGCGTAATGGCTAATTCTGCTGAGGGCATGCGCGACAAACTAATCGAGGAGCGAATTCGCTTTTTGCCGGGTAAAGATTGGGTCAAAGGCCAAGTCATTCGAATTGCTTTTCGTGACGAAGACAGTCGTTCAGCGGCCCAAGACGCACTCGTGGATTATCAAGACTTCTTAGTTCAAGACCGCGAAGTGGCAGGTAATCTAGTACTGCAATTTACGCTCACCGAGGACAAGATTCGCGACCTTGAAGATCGCGCTATTAGCCAGAACTTAACCAGTTTGCGTAAGCGGGTAGACGAGCTGGGTGTTTCAGAACCCCAGGTACAAAGGTTGGGTCGGTCTAGAATTGTTGTGGATTTGCCCGGCATACAGGACAGCGCGAGAGCGAAGGAGATTCTTAATAAGTTCGCCAATCTAGAATTTCGTTTAGAAGCACTCCCTAATGCGCGTAAGTCGCAAATTGAGTCCTATCCTTATCAGGGGCGAAAGCAAGAAATTATGCGTCGCAATATTGTTACAGGTAACAATGTGCAAGATGCTCAGCAGTCTTTCGACCCAGACACCAGCCAGCCTCAGGTCAGCATTGAGCTAGACAATGAAGGTGGTCGTAAAATGAATGCAGTGACCAAGGATAATGTGGGTCGAGCCATGGCTATTCTTTTTATTGAGCAAAAGCCTCGGGTTAGAAAGGTTACGGTTGATGGAGAAGAAGTTGAAGAGTTCTACTCCGTTGAAGATAAGCGTCTTATCAGTGTTGCTAACATTCAAAGCGCGTTAGGTTTTAACTTTCGTATAACCGGATTAGAGCTTCGCGAAGCGCAGGACCTGGCTCTATTGCTGCGTGCAGGTGCGTTGGCTGCGCCAATGTATATTGTTGAGGAACGCACAGTAGGCGCTCAGCTGGGAGATGAAAATATTCGTCGCGGTTGGCAGTCAGTGGCCATTGGCTTTGCCTTAGTGTTGGCCTTTATGCTCTTTTATTATCGCGGTTTTGGTGTCGCTGCAAATGTCGCTTTGACTGCTAACTTAACGCTGTTGGTGGCCATAATGTCTGTGCTTGGCGCAACGTTAACGTTGCCTGGTATTGCTGGAATTGTACTGACAGTGGGTATGGCTGTTGACGCAAACGTTCTTATTTTTTCAAGGATCAAAGAAGAGCTGGTCAATAATGCGCCCCAGCAAGCTATTCAGGCGGGATTCGATAGGGCGCTGCTGACTATTACTGACGCTAATGTAACTACGTTCTTTGTGGCTATTATTTTGCTGTCTATTGGTAGTGGTCCGGTTAGAGGTTTTGCGGTGACGCTAGCTGTGGGTATTGTTACTTCAATGTTTACCGCAATTTTAGTCACTCGAGCTTTGGTTAATCTTATGTACGGTGGGCGCAAGGTAGAGAGTCTGAAAATATGATTGGTTCGAAATTTGACTTCATGGGGCGGCGTAAAGTCGCCACAATAATGTCTGGTCTGTTGCTTCTGGTCTCAACTGTATCGCTGTCTTTGTCCGGGCTGAATCTAGGCCTAGATTTTACCGGCGGTTCTCTTGTTGAAGTTAGTTCAGGTAAAGAGATAGCGCCGGAAGAAGTGCGTAGATATTTAACTGGCGAAGGTTTTAGTAACGGCACGGTGCAGACCTTTGGTTCGAATACAGAGCTGTTGATTCGTATGCCGCCTCAGCCTTCAAATTCTGTAGATGAGGCAGAAGTTGCACAAAGCCAAGCACAGCTTGGCGATAATATTTTTCAGGCCTTATCGGCGCAGTATCCGGGTATGGTTTTGCGTCAGTCAAGCTATGTCGGTCCTGCAGTGGGTGATGAGCTTGCTAACGATGGCGGTTTAGCGCTGCTTACAGCTTTGATCGTCGTGATGTTTTATATCTTGCTGCGCTTTACGAAACAGTTTTCTGTGGGTGCGGTTGTGGCTTTGGCTCACGATGTGATTATAGTTTTAGGTTGTTTCTCATTGTTTCAGTGGACTTTCGACCTAACGGTATTGGCAGCATTGCTTGCGGTGATCGGTTATTCGCTTAACGATACCATTGTTGTGAGTGACCGGATTAGAGAGAACTTTCGTAAGCTGCGTAGGGGATCTCCGGTAGATATTATTAATACGTCGCTGAATCAAACTCTTGGTCGTACGTTGGTCACTTCAATGACAACCTTGTTTGTATTGTTGGCGCTGCTGTTTTCTGGCGGCGAAGTGATTCGTGGCTTTGCCTCGGCACTGTCAATTGGTGTGGTTATTGGTACTTACTCATCAATTTATGTAGCAGCTAACGTGCTTTTGGTGATGAATATAAGCAGAGAGGATTTGCTGGTGCCCGAGCCCGAGAAGGAGGGTAATGAAGATGGCAGCTATCCATAGGGATTAGTCAGCTGTTTTTGTCCGGCTGGTTGCTTGCCCAGCCACTCCTTCGTAGGGTTTTGTGGAAGTGCCGCCCGGTGTCTCCTTCGGCTTGCCTCTAGCTAGAGTCCTTCTAGCTAGTTTCCTTAAAAGTCTGAATCAAATTGCGGAAGCACTTTGGGTTCGCCGCAACAATGTCGCCGGTTTCCCAGAAGCTTTCGCCGCCTTTTAAGTCGCCAATAAAGCCTCCAGCTTCGCGAACAAGAACGATGCCCGCAGCAATATCCCATTTGTTCAGGTCCATTTGCCAAAAGCCATCCAAGCGTCCCGCTGCGACATAAGCAAGATCCAATGCTGCGCTGCCGCCCTGTCGAACGCCTCTGCAGCTGCCGGCGATACGTTTTAGCGAGTCCATATGTGTTTCAAGTCGATTTTCTATACTGCCGGGAGGAATAGATGTTGCGAGTACGCAATCTTCTATTTTCGCTCGTGCACTTACGCGAATACGTTTGCCATTAAGTTGAGCGCCTGAGCCTCTGCTGCCAACAAACTCTTCACCGCGCACTGGGTCCACGATGACGCCGTGCTCGTGGTGCAGACCTCTCATAACACCAATAGACACACAGAAGTGGGGTATTCCTTGGAGAAAGTTCAGGGTGCCGTCTAATGGATCAATTATCCAAGTAAATTCGCTATTGCCCTGTATAGATCCGCTTTCTTCAGCCAAAATGTTGTGATCAGGGTAAGTTTCTCGTATCTGCTCTATGATTATAGATTCAGCCATTCGATCAATATTAGAGACAAAATCGTTGCGTCCTTTAGACTCCACCTCAAATTCATCCGGCCTGTCCATAGAACGAGAAATGTAGTCAGCTGCTTTACGAGCGGCGCGAAGTGCGATTTTGGCCATCGGTTGCATATTTGGATCCAGAATGAGGGTGAGTAATCGGGCGCTATGCTAATACCTGAAGGCTGACATGCCAAACTAAACTATGAGGACATTGTGTTAGATAGAATAAAAATTGTATTAGTGGAACCAAGTCACCCTGGAAATATTGGAGGTGCGGCTCGGGCGATGAAAACTATGGGCATGAACCGACTGGTTCTGGTTAATCCGGGTCGATACCCAGATCCCCAGGCAGATTGGCGTGCTGCCGGGGCTATGGACGTATTAGATTCGGCAATAGTCGTAGATGATTTGGCCGCGGCCTTAGAGGGTAGTCGTTTTGTTGTGGGCACCAGCACTCGAATGCGCTCCATTCCTTGGCCGGTAATCAGTGCAAAAGAAATTGGCCGTGTGCTTAGCGAGCAACCGCATGATAGCGAAATAGCGATACTATTTGGTCGTGAAGACAGCGGGTTGAGCAATGAAGAATTGCAAAGCTGCCATGTGCATATGCAAATTCCCTCGTCTGAAGTGTACGGTTCGCTGAATTTGGCTATGGCGGTTCAGGTGGTTTGCTATGAAATTTTCCAGCATCAGCTGCATGCGGTGGACGGCATTTCTAGTAACTCGGTAAAAGATTTGGCGAAAGATGGCGAGCGCGCGGAAGCCTCTGCACTTGGAATGCGAATTTGGGATAAGAACCCTGCGACGGTGGAGCAGTTTGACGCGCTTATGGTGCACTGGGAGGAGGCGTTGGTAGGCAGTGGTTTTATTAAGGCGGAAAATCCTGGGCATACTCTTACTCGGTTGCGACGCATGTTTATGCGTCATCAGCTGGATGAAACGGAAGTGCAGATTATGCGCGGAGTCCTAAGTCAATTTGCAGCCGGAGTTATTCAGCAGTCGGATGATCGGTCTAATAATTAGATAATAAGGTCCTTTCTGTATTTCAAATCGAAAAAAGAATGTAAAATTGGCGTTTACTTCGGGGTTGCAAATTGTTCCTGTACGGGTTGAACTATAGGTTATGAAAACTGTAGTAATCATTAATTCCAAAGGCGGCTCCGGCAAATCTACTTTAGCGGTAAATTTGGCAGCGAATTTTGCGTTAAAGGGCCAGAACCCAGCGATATTAGATCTGGATCCGCAGGGCTCTAGTATGCGCTGGTTGCAAAATCGCCCAGCCGACTTGCCTGAGATTCACGGAATCGCTGGTTACGAAAAAAAGTCGACAATGACAAGAGCATGGCAGTTGCAGCCTCCTGAAGGCACAAATCCGCTTATTGTCGATACACCCGCAGGGCTAGACAGGAGCGGGCTGGCCGCCACTAGCCGTGGCGCAGATGCTATTTTGATACCTGTTATGCCTTCAGATATAGATATCCATGCCGCAGTGAATTGCATTTCTGACCTTCTTCTGACTACTAAATCTGATATGACCCAACGACGTATTGGCATTATTGCAAATAGAGTTCGCGCCAACACTAGGGTCTACGCACGCCTGGAGCGCTTTCTCCGCAGTTTAGATATTCCTTTGGTAGCAACGTTTAGAGATTCCCAGAACTACACCCGTAGCGCCGAATTGGGTATAGGGGTCAATGAAATGCCTTTATGGCAGGTGCGCAAAGATCTCGGGGCTTGGAAAGAACTCTATAGTTGGTTAGACAGCACACTCAATGATGTTTCCAATGTGCGCCAGCTGCCCAATCGAATAGGTCTTCGGGCTGTGCCTTCTGCCGTTGCACCAAGTTCACCTATAGCGAACTGATGTTTATATCGGTTTTTAGCTTCTATGCTGCAGCTTCTACGTCGCAGCTTCTTTGCGAGCTATGCGATTTGTTCAGGTGGCAAACGATGTGCAAATTTTTTGCAGGCTGCCGTCGAGAAAGCATTAACGCTTGAAAATTTTTTGGATTTTTCACCCAAAGAATAGATAATGTAGTTGTCACTTGTCACTTGTCACTTGTCACTTGTCACTGGTTGGCGCAGCGCCTCAATCTTTTTGCCAATTGTGATTTTAAAATCTGCTGTAATGCTGTTATCTATACTTTAACGTTGATGCTTGTTTACATTTTTACTCCCTCAGAGAAAAAAGACGCTTATTAGATGACCAATCCAATTTATCTTGATTATGCTGCTTCGACGCCCGTTGATCCTCGGGTTGCCCAAGTGATGAGCGACCATATGACGATGGCGGGTGTGTTCGGCAATCCCGCTTCACGTTCACATGTATACGGTTGGCAGGCAGAAGAAGCGGTAGAGGCTGCACGGGTTCAAGTGGCCGCCGCGATTGACGCAGATCCCCGAGAAATTGTTTGGACATCAGGTGCTACCGAGTCAAATAACTTGGCGATTAAAGGCGTTGCTCATCAATCTAGTCGCCGACATATCGTAACCAGTTCTATTGAGCACAAAGCCGTGCTTGATTGTTGTGCTTATCTAGAGCGCGACGGCTTTGAGGTTACTTATCTAGCACCAGACGGATACGGACAAATCAGTGTCGGCGCGGTTGAGGCAGCGCTCCGTGAAGATACGTTGCTGGTTTCTATTATGCAGGTGAACAATGAGCTGGGCACCATTAATGACATTGCCTCCATAGCGCAACTTTGTCGTAGTCACGGCGTGCTGTCGCACACCGATGGCGCTCAAAGTTTTGGAAAAATACCTATTAATATCAAAGACTTGGGTGTCGATTTGTTTTCAATTTCTGCGCATAAAGTTTATGGGCCAAAGGGCATGGGTGCACTATACGTGCGCAGAAGTGATGGGCTCAGGCCGGCTGCACAGATCCATGGCGGTGGTCACGAAATGGGTATGCGTTCAGGCACCTTGCCAACTCACCAGATAGTTGGATTAGCCGCGGCCAGCGAGCTGATGCAATCGGAGATGGTGCAAGAAGGTGCAAAGTACGCTGAGTTGCGCGACTGTTTCTTAAGGCACATTAAGCAGATTCCTGAGCACCGTATTAACTCTCACCCGACAGACGGCTTAGCACAAATTGTGAATGTTGGATTTGCTGGTGTAGACGGCGAGACGCTCATGCTTGCGTTGAATGGCTTAGCCGTCTCAAGTGGTTCTGCCTGCACTTCCGCGAGCGTAGAACCATCTCATGTTTTGCGCGGTATAGGTCTAAATGATGACATTGCTCATGCGTCCTTGCGCTTCAGTTTTGGCCGCTTTACGCAGATAAGTGAAGTTGAATCTGCTGGCGCACAAGTCGCGCAAGTGGTTGGTCGGCTGCGAGATAGCTAAATTCCAGTGAGCAGGTTGGCATGACCTGTCATATGATTCTTTTCTCTAAAGTGATTCTCGCGCGCTCTTGTTGAATGCTAGGCTTTGCGCCGGCCTAAACCATGCGTATAATGTGCGCCCTCTAGGCTCGGCAAGATCGAGCTTTTTTTAAAAATTAGGCACATAGCCGTTATTCCTTGAGCTTGCTGAAAGAATATTGGTGCCTCTATCGGAGAATTTAATGAGTGTTGAACGCACCTTTTCAATCGTCAAGCCTGACGCAGTAGCCCGTAATTTGATCGGCGAGATTTACTCTCGTTTTGAAAAAGGCGGCTTAAAGATTGTTGCTTCTAAGATGCTACACCTCTCGGGCGAACAGGCCGCCGGGTTCTACGCAGAACATGACGGACGTCCATTCTTTGCCGACCTTTGCGCATACATGCGCTCTGGACCAGTAATGGTTCAAGTTCTAGAGGGCGAAGACGCTATTGCGACCAACCGCCGATTAATGGGGGCAACCAACCCTAAAGAAGCTGCTCCTGGAACAATTCGTGCGGATTTTGCTGAGTCAATTGATGCCAATGCTGTGCACGGTTCAGATAGTCAAGAAGCCGCCGCGCGGGAAATCGCATTTTTTTTTAAAGAATCTGAAATTCAGCCACAAGGCTAGTTCTAATCAAAGGTAGAATAAACGTTAGAAGAACTTGCACAAAGAGCTATTAGCCCTATGACACAAAGCCCTCTTAATCTATACGGATTGGACAGAAGCCAGCTTGAGGCCATGTTTCAAGAAAGAGGACTGCAAGCTTTTCGCGGCAGGCAGTTAATGAAGTGGCTGTACCACCAAGGCCTAACCGATTTTTCTGCAATGACGGACTTACCACTGACAATGCGTCAGTGGTTAACGGAAAATTGTGTCTTGGAGCTGCCGAGCGTTGAAGAGCGCCACATCTCTAAAGATGGCACGGTGAAGTGGATTTTGAAGGTCGCGCAGGGCGACCTAGTGGAGATGGTGGTTATTCCAGACAAGGGTCGAAATACTTTGTGTGTTTCCTCCCAAATCGGCTGTACCTTGGACTGTAGTTTTTGTTCCACGGGCAAGCAGGGTTTTAATGGCAATTTGACGCCAGCAGATATTGTTGGCCAAGTACTAATAGCCAATAGTTATCTTGCTGAAGAAGATAAGAGCGTAACGAATGTAGTTCTTATGGGCATGGGAGAGCCGTTGATGAATTTTGACGCGGCCATAACAGCCACCAACGTCATGAAAGACGACCATGCATTTGGTCTGTCGAAACGCCGGGTAACTATCAGTACTGCAGGCGTGGTTCCAGCAATACGCAAGCTGCAAGAGGTAACTGATGTTGCGCTGGCAATTTCTTTGCACGCGCCAACAGACGACTTGCGCAATGAACTTGTGCCAATTAATCGTAAATATCCTATCGCTGAGCTTCTCCAAGCTTGCCGCGAGTATATTGAATTTCTCGGCCCAGCTCGCAAATTGGTTATTGAATACACGCTGATGCGCGGTGTAAATGATCAGGCCGAACATGCTCACCAATTAGCGGAACTACTGCGCGATGTGCGTTGTAAGGTAAACCTTATTCCGTTTAACCCTTTTCCAGGCTCTGGCTACGCCAGACCTAAGTCTCAAGATATTAGAGATTTCCAGACTCATATGATGCGCGCTGGTTATACGACCATGTTGCGTACCACTCGGGGCGAGGATATCAATGCAGCTTGCGGTCAATTGGTCGGCCAGGTTAACGACAGAACCAGCAGGCAGGAGCGTTACAAAGCGAAGCTGCAAGAATCACAGCCGCAACTCATTGAGGTGCGCTAGTCAATCCACCCAGGTGTTGCAGCCAAATGTTTACCATGCGGTATTGGTTGTCAGGCTATACAAGTTAAGCGAAAAGATCATATGAGCACTGTAGAGAACAATGATTTAGACATGGGCCAGGGACCTGGAATGGTATTTACCCAAGCCCGTGAGGCGCTCTCGATTACACAGGCAGAAACCGCAGACGTACTTAATTTGTCGTTGAACGTAATAAAAGCCCTTGAAGGAAATGACGATTCATCGCTGCCCGAACGTGTATACGTCAACGGATATATCAGATCTTATGCCAAGTTGTTGGGGTTGGCTGCTGAGCCACTTATTCAAGCTTGGGGTGCTCAATTTCCCGATGAAATGCAGAGTCAGCGCGCTGATTTAGACGAAGAACAGGCGCGTAATTGGAGTGTGGCCGCGGTGAATCCAGAGGCCGGTCCTGGGCTAGGTCGCTGGGTGCTAGCTGCCATCTTACTGTCCGTTGTATTTATCCATTTTGTCTCAAACCAAGAACGTGCTGAAACGGTGCCTGAGGTTGTTGTGGAGGTTCCGTTAGCTGAATCTGAAACCATAGCAGTTCAGGGTGAGCCGGATATCGATGCGCCATTTACCAGAGAGGCTGTTAACGAAAAAGCTGTTATCGAAAAAGCAGGGCAAGAGATATTAAGCAACGTGGCGTTGGTCGACGGTGAGACCGCGGTTGCCTCGGGCCCGCAAACCCAAGTCACTGTTGAGGCAAAGACGCCGGAAATTTTAACTCGCCCAAAAGCAGAAGCAGAAGCAGAACGCCAGATAGAAACCCCGACTGCGGGCGATGTGCAAAATTTACAGATAGATGTACTGATAGAGGCAGTTAATGCCCCAGTTACTCAAGTATCCGATATTGCCGAAGCACAAGCGGTAATTGAAGAATCTATGCACACCGCCAACGATGTCGATTCGACCATCTCTTTGGTGGAAATAGATGATTTAGCTGAAGTCGTAGAGGTCACTGATGAGCTAGTAGTTGTCGCCTTCCCGTTAGACAGCTTTGATTTTGTTGCGGAGCCAGTAGAGCCGGCATTCAGTCTTCCTCGGCTGACGTTAGAAGGTAGTGATCGAATTGTTCTGTCGTTCACAGAAGATTGTTGGTTTGAAATTAAAAACGTAGACGGCGAAATATTACATGCTGACCTTGGCCGGCCAGGGCAACTTCGAGAGTACTTTGGTCAAGGGCCATTTGCACTAAAATTGGGCTTTGCCCAGGGTGCTGCAGTTGAATTTAACGGCAGCGTTGTTGCTTTGGGGCCTCATACGCGAAACAACGTCGCGAAATTAGTGCTCGGTCAGTAGTGACTGTTCAATATATTAAGGGATTGACTCATGGTTAAAGCGGTTCGCGGCATGCGCGACATATTGCCCCGAGACGCGCGCTTGTGGCGTCACGCGGAAGACACCATCCAACAGGTGATTGCCAGCTTTGCTTACGAGGAAATTCGCTTACCATTATTAGAATTTACCGAGCTATTTGCTCGGGGTGTGGGCGAGGCTACCGATATTGTCGAAAAGGAAATGTACACCCTAGCGGATAGAGACGGCGATTCTCTGAGTTTACGGCCTGAGGGTACCGCTAGCTGTGTACGGGCACTTGAAGAAAACGGCCTACTGTACAATCAAAGTCAAAGAGTGACCTATGCCGGGCCAATGTTTCGCTACGAAAAGCCCCAGAAGGGACGCTATCGTCAATTCTACCAAATCGGCGCCGAAGCTTTCGGCTTTGCCGGCCCAGATGTTGATGTAGAGCTCATAGCTGTTGGCGCCGCCTGTTGGAAAGCCCTCGGTATTGCTGAGTACATTGCACTGGAAGTCAACTCTCTTGGTTCTAGTGAAGCGCGCATTGCTTATAAAGAGGCGTTGGTAGCCTACTTAACACCGCTCAAAGCTGAGTTAGATGAAGACAGTCAGCGTCGTTTACGGACTAACCCCATGAGGATATTGGACAGCAAAACTCCAGCCACTCAAGAGCTGCTGCAATTTGCGCCCAAATTGCCAGATTTTGTCGACGAGGAAAGTAAAGCTCATTTTCAGCAGCTACTAGCGACATTAGATGCCATGGGCATCTCCTACAAAGTGAATCCAAATCTAGTCAGAGGCCTTGATTACTATACCCACACTGTTTTTGAGTGGGTGACCCAAGACTTAGGTTCTCAAGGTGCAGTTTGCGCAGGCGGTAGGTACGACGGCCTAGTTCAGCAGTTGGGTGGGCGCGACACACCGGCTGTCGGATTCGCCATCGGCCTAGATCGTGTCGTCTTATTATGTGAGCTAGCACAAGCGGAAGTTAAACCAGCGGCTGATCTATATATTTGTGTTCTTGGCGACGAGCTTCAGAGTAAAGGTATGCTCCTTGCAGGCCAGCTGCGGGAGCAAATTCCCGAGGCTTCGGTGCGTTTGCATATGGGTGGTGGTAATTTTAAGAAACAGTTGAAGCGAGCGGATGCCAGCGGTGCAACTTGGGCCATACTTTATGGTGAAGAGGAGGCGGCTAGTGGTGAGCTGAGCTTGAAACACCTGCGTGACGCAAGTGTTGGTCAGGTTAAATTGCTGATTGAGCAAGTAGCTCAACATATAGGCGCGAATAGTTGAACTGATCGGCCCTGGAATGCGCCTTGGAAGGAATGAGGGGGTGCATTGATATGTAGATGTGCCAGAATGCGCGCTTCCCTAGTGGAAGTGTGCAAGCGAGTGAAAGAGCGAGCAAAAAGGCGATTAATCGGCTGGGGTGCAGACGCACATAAGTTATGCATGTTTAGCCAAATAGTTGGATTCGAGTATTTATAAAGTCCATTTTTATGGCGAGTGAAACGGAGTAGAGGCGGGTGTCTGAATTTCTCAGTGATGAAGAACAAATTAGTAGGTTTAAGTCTTGGTGGGGCGAAAATGGTTTCTCTCTAGTCATTGGTGTAGCGGTTGCCGTAGCGGTAATTGTGGGCTGGCGTTTTTATGACAGCTCCAACCAAGCCACAATGGAATTGGGTTCTAAAGCTTATGCTGAATATAAAGAGGCAGAGGCGGGTACACGCGAAGCGATTGCCGACAAGATTAAAAGCGAGTTCACTGGTTCTAGCTATCACGCGATGGTATCGATGGCTCAGGCCAGCGAAGCAAGTAAAACCGGTGACTTGCAAGGCGCTGTAATTTTGCTAGAAGATGCAATTGCGGTCGCAGGAAGCACCGTGCTCGGTGACTTAGGTCGGCTGCGGCTCGCGAAAGTGCAGTTTGGTCTGGATCGTAAAGAGGCGGCGTTAGCCACCTTGTCAGGCATCAGCAATGATGGCTATAGGTCTTGGGCATTAGAAAGCCAGGGCGATATTTATTTTGCTATGGGCAACATTGAACAAGCTCATAAGGCGTACTCAGGCGCTGCAGACTCTTTGAAAGAAAGTGGTGAGCGTCCGTTGTTGAAAATTAAAGTCGAAAATACCGCACCCTTTAACGGCGAGTATGTGGATTTTACCAGTGATTTAGATCAAGCCCTTGAGGCAGCAGAAACTTCCTTGGCTCAAGACAGTGAAGCAGAGATTGTCGAAAATGAGTGATACACAAAAACCCGTTAACCCGCTTGCTAGAGTTCTGCGTCGACTGACGGTACTTGCTCTTAGCATGCTCGTTGCAGGGTGTAGTTGGTTTTCATGGATTCCAGGCATCGGCGGCGATAAGGACGAGGAAGAGTCTTTAGAGCCTGCAAAATTGGTCAGCTTTACGCCGGAGTTGGAGATAGACCGCGATTGGAAGGTTAAGGTCGGCGAAGGTTTTGGTAAAAAATACCTGCGCATTAACCCAGGTGTTGTTGCCGATCGTATTATTGCCGCAGATGGCTACGGGTTGGTTGTTGCTGTAGATAGATTTACCGGTAAGCGTATTTGGCAGACTCAGTTTGATAAGGCAGCAGGTAAAGGCTTTGGTCTTTCGGCGCTTCTAGATAGAAACGACCCAAGCTTTGTCAGTGGTGGGATAGGCATAGGCGAAGGGCTAGCTCTGCTTGGCACTACTAAGGGTGATGTTGTTGCACTTAGTGTCGCTGATGGACGCGAGATGTGGCGCAGTAATGTCGGCACAGAAATTGGTTCCGTTCCAACTGCAGATGATGGGCGAGTGTTTGCTCAATCCATTGACGGCAAGCTCACTGCGTTAGACAGTGAAACTGGTGAAGAATTGTGGACTTACAATAGTCAAGTGCCGCGGCTAACTTTGCGTGGTACAAGTTCACCAGTGGTCGCTAATGATGTTGTGTATACAGGTTTCGCCAGCGGCAAAGTCACAGCATTACGTGCAGAAAATGGTGAACCAATTTGGGAGCAGCGTGTCATGTTGCCAGAAGGTCGCTCTGAGCTTGAACGTATTGTCGACGTAGATTCTACCCTGCTGATTGCGGGGGGCACGATATTTGCCGTGGCCTATCAAGGTCGCGCTATCGGTATGTCATTACGTGATGGTCGACCTCGCTGGGAGAAAGACACTTCAAGTTTTCTGAATATGGCCGAAGGTTATGGTCAGATTTATATAGTCAATGATGAAGATACGATCATTGCAATAGACCAAAATTCCGGTGAGGTTGTTTGGGAGCAAGAAGCATTTGCACGACGCAAACTGACCGCGCCATTAGCTTTTTCGAATTACATTTTTGTTGGTGATGATGAGGGTTACCTACACGCAATTGCCCAACGTGATGGACGCCTTTTGGCTCGCGTCAAAGTAGGTGGCAATGGGTTGCGGGCCAATTTAGTTGTCGCTGATGGCGTTGTATATGCTTCTGATAATAAAGGCACCTTGCACGCATTCAAGGCAGTACTGAGATAATTTATGCTTCCTAGTGTGGCCTTAGTTGGCCGTCCGAATGTTGGAAAGTCCACACTTTTCAATAAGTTAACGCGTAGTCGTGATGCTTTGGTTGCGGACGTGCCTGGCTTAACTCGAGACCGTAGATACGGTCGTATGGAGTTAGAAGAGCAGTTTGCGACACTCATTGATACGGGAGGGCTTTTTGGCGAGCACGTTCTTGCTGAAGCGCTAACCGGTCAGACTGAGCTTGCCGTGAACGAAGCAGACTTAGTGCTGTTGCTGCTTGATGGCCGCGAAGGAGTAACCGCCGCAGACGAAGACGTGGTCACCTACTTGCGCAAAGCCAACGTCAAATTTCTTCCGGTAATAAATAAAATTGATGGCCTTCCAGAAGACCAAGTTGCCCTAGACTTTGAGCGGTTTGGTTTCCCTGAATACGTCCTCATCTCGGCCAGTCATAGCCGTGGCCTCAAGCAACTTCGTGAAGTCTTGGAACAGCGTTTAGCAGATCTTAATTTGCCTGAAGAGCCCGCTGACCTGCTGCACGGATCTGGCATTCGTGTAGCGGTAGTTGGCCGTCCTAACGTGGGTAAATCTACCTTGGTCAATCGCCTGATCGGCGAAGATCGCCAGGTTGTATTTGATATGCCGGGCACCACGAAGGATGCCATCGATATTCCCTTTACCAAAGACGATGTGGACTACGTCCTAATCGATACTGCAGGCGTTCGGCGTAAAGGTAAGGTCTCGGAAATCACCGAAAAGTTCTCAGTAGTCAAAGCCCTGGATGCAATGCAGCGCGCTCATGTGGTGGTCTTAGTTATTGATGCGTCTGAGGGTTTGGTTGAACAAGATCTTCATGTCCTTGAGTACGCGCTAGACGCAGGTGCGGGGATGGTGATTGCGGTTAACAAGTGGGATGGTCTGCCTGTAGAGCAGCGAGAAAAGGTTAAGAAAGCTTTAGACCGTAGGTTGAATTTTGTGCCTTGGGTGCCTTTGGAGATGATCTCGGCATTGCATGGCACTGGTGTTGGTGTCCTGCTAAAGAAAGTGCAAAAAATCCATGACGTAGGGCAATTTGAAGTGTCCACTTCGATGTTGACCCGCCTGTTAAGAAACCTAGTCGCCTCTCATCCAGCGCCGTCTGTGCGCGGCAGGCCGATTAAAGTGAAGGTCGCAACGCGAGCGGGTTCGCACCCACCGCGTGTGGTTATTCATGGTAATCAGTTGAGCTCTCTACCGGCGAGTTATAAGAAATTCTTAGAGAACGGTTTTCGCGAGGCGTTGAAGTTGGTAGGTAACCCGATAAGACTAGATCTGAGAGATTCTGAGAATCCATTCGCTGGCAAGCCCAATCAGCTGACACAGCAACAGCTTGATCGCCGCAAGCGCATGGTAAAGTTTCGTAAGAAGACGAAAAACTAACCCAAAATTCGTCACAGCTAATGAGCTGCTGCGAATTTGCGGGGGCTCTTTGCGGAGGCTATTTTTAGAGCCTAATCATAGCGCCTATTCATAAATACCATGCATAGAGACTACTGCGCAGAGAAAAGGGCGCCGTCTAGGGCTTGCTGAAACTCTAGTGGATCTACTCTCACGCCGTTCAAACTAACCGACCAATGCAGGTGAGGGCCCGTGACTCTGCCGGTCGCGCCCACCAGACCAATGGTGTCACCCTGTTTTATCGCATCGGCTAGTTCAACCTTGTGTTCACTCATATGACAATACATGGTGATGAGGCCTTGGCCGTGGTCCAAAAAAACTGCTTTGCCGTTGAAATAAAGATCATCCACCAAAACTACTTTTGCATCCGCGGGAGCAATGATGGGGGTGCCGGTTGCTGCGGCAATGTCTAAACCGCTGTGCGGGTTGCGTGGTTCACCATTGAAGAATCTGCGGTGGCCGAAGAGGCTGGTGGTAATGCCCTGCAGCGGTAAAATGAATCCTTGTTGCAAATCTTGGGCGGCAGAAACTTGCTGGTAAAGGGCTTTTTGCACCTTAGATTCGCGTCGAATACGTTCCAACTGTTTTTGCTTCGGGTTGACCATTTCCCTATTCTTGAGGGTGATGTGCTGCTCGGTATATTGTTTATCTACCACCTCAAAGCGATGAGTTTGTTGCATATTATTCACTGTGTAGTGCAGTGATAGTTCACCCAAAGGTTGAGACAACGGCAGGCCTATCAACACCATTGCACCCACTTGCATGACTGGCTTATTACGAAATTTGATTCGTTCGGCGTTGGCTGGAGGGGCCCATTGATAAACGCCTCCAGGAAAGCTGGTATTTTTGGGCGAGTCCGCTGTTGTTGCCAAGCTGGGTAGCGGTAGGCTCAGTGCCGCGACGGACAAAATTAGGCGCATAAACCCAGCAAGGTTGATCTGCAGAAGTTTCTGTGTTTTCGAGTATGTTGTTAATGGAGAAATTTGCAGCGCTGACAGTCTAAACATCTTTCGTATCCTCGTTCTCTGCCGTGGCAATAGTGCTGAGTGGGTTAGCTTGCTTGGTAATTTGAGTAATGGTGGCCGCAATTGTGCCGTCCTGTAACTGTGCTGTCATAGTGGCACCGACTTTTGCGCGGTTGGTATCGCTCATCAGTGCGCCGGAATCATCGCGTATAAATGCATATCCTCGTCCCAAAGTGTGCAGTGGACTCATGCCGTCGAGCATGCGCGCCAACATAGCAATGGAGCGGTTTTGCGATTGGAGCCGTCTATTCATGCCGTCTTCAAGACTCGCTTCTAAACGCTGTAGCTTTTCTGTGGATCTAGTTAGAGCGAAGCTTGGGCTTTGGTTGATTAAGCGTTTATACAAGTTATCGTACTGGTTTGCAGTGCCCTCAAATATTTGTCCAGCGGAGCGCGCAATTCTATTTGAGAGGTCGTCTAGTCTCATCCAAGCTTGTTGCAAATAAGATTCTGGGCTAACCAAGCGTAAATTGAGTTTGTCCAATTGCAATTGGCGTTCTCGCAGCTGTCCTTCCATCAGCACTCTGAGATGTCTGAATTCGCCATCAATATTTTGCAACATTTCCTGGCAGTCTGGAACCATCAGTTCTGCGGCCGCTGAGGGTGTTGGCGCGCGCAAATCTGCAACGAAGTCAGTAATGGCAATATCTATTTCGTGGCCAATGGCCGAGACAATGGGGATCTGCGAAGCCGCTACAGCCCGGGCTACAGACTCTAAATTGAATGTCCAGAGATCCTCTAGCGAGCCGCCACCCCGCGTTAGCAAAATGGCATCTACTGCCAGTCTGCTGGCCGCGCTTAATGCGCGTAAGACCTGAGCCTCTGCTTCCGGACCTTGCACGGCTGTGGGAATTACCGTTACCTGTAGTGTCGGAAAACGGCGTTGCCAAACAGCCAGTACGTCTTGTAGCGCAGCGCCAGTAGGCGATGTCACTACAGCGATATGTTTGGGTATATCAGGAATAGGGCGCTTGCGCTCGCGAGCAAATAATCCTTCGTCGGCGAGCTTAACTTTTAATGCTTCAAAAGCCTGGCGTAACACGCCTTCGCCGGCAGGCTCCATTTGATCAGCAATAATTTGGAAATCGCCGCGGCCTTCATAAAGACTAACCCGGCCTCTAATAAGGACCTGTTGACCGTCTGTGGGTTGCATTTGCACGCGTCGATTGCTGTTGGCAAACATTGCACACCTAACCTGAGCACCGCTATCTTTAAGGGTGAAGTACCAATGACCTGAGCGTGGTCGAGCAAAGTTAGACAGTTCGCCTGTGACCCAGACCATCTGAAAGCGTTCCTCAATGGTCAGTCGAGCTTGTTTGTTAAGCTGACTGACAGTAAGAACGGGGCGGTTTTGGTTGATATCCATTTTTGCTGGGTTTGGTCCAATGAGGGCTGAATTAGATCATCATAATAGCCCAGTACAATGGTCGCCAAGGCCGGTTTATAAGAATAATTCGCCTAACCAACAGATGAATAATTTACATCTTCTCTATGCATCGCTAGAATACGGCTTTTGCGGGGTTCCAAATGTTACGTATTAGTGACGACGCTCTCACCTTCGATGATGTGCTCCTTCTGCCCGCTTACTCCGACATACTGCCTTCTCAAGTTGCCTTACAAAGCAGGGTGTCGAAAAACATTTCGCTAAATATTCCACTTATCTCCTCAGCGATGGATACTGTGACTGAAGCTCGTTTGGCGATAGCCATTGCCCAAGAGGGCGGCATTGGCATAGTGCATAAAAATATGACCGTTGAAGAGCAGGCCAAAGAAGTTCGGGCAGTTAAAAAATACGAGTCAGGGATTATTCGCGACGCGGTAACTATTGCTCCAAATGCCACATTAGATTCCCTTCGCGCATTAACGCGAGAAAAGGGGGTCTCAGGTGTGCCAGTGGTCGAAGGTAATAAGCTGGTTGGCATTATCACTAGTCGAGACTTACGCTTCGAACGCCGCACTGATGCGCTGGTAAGCGAAATTATGACCCCGAAGGCAAGGCTAGTTACTGCCCCAGAGGGAACAGACTTCCAAGAAATCACCCACCTATTACATGAGCACCGCATTGAAAAAGTGCTGTTGGTCAATGATGACTTCGAACTCACGGGGATGGTTACCGTTAAAGACATTGCCAAAGCCCAAGCATTTCCCATGGCGTGCAAAGACGAGTTAGGTCAGTTGCGCGTTGGCGCTAGTGTCGGTACCAGTGCAGACACCGATGAGCGCGTGGCAGCCTTAATAGAAGCCGGTGTAGATTTGGTGGTTGTTGATACAGCTCACGGTCACACCCAGGGCGTACTTGATCGCGTTAAATGGATTAAGACCCATTACCCAAACCTGGACGTAATTGGCGGCAATGTCGCAACTTACGATGGTGCAAAAGCGCTGATTGATGCCGGTGTGGATGGCATCAAAGTAGGTATTGGGCCAGGTTCTATTTGTACGACAAGAATTGTGGCTGGCGTTGGTGTGCCGCAAATCACTGCTATCGCTGGCGCTGCTCAAGCGGCGGCGGAAGCAGACATTCCAGTTATTGCCGATGGCGGCATCCGCTACTCTGGTGATATTGCTAAGGCTATAGTGGCTGGTGCCAGTGTGGTTATGGTGGGCAGTTTGCTCGCTGGGACCGATGAATCCCCAGGCGAAGTTGAGTTATATCAGGGTCGTACTTACAAATCTTATCGCGGCATGGGTTCGCTTGGTGCTATGGCTCAAGCTCATGGGTCTAGTGACCGTTACTTCCAAGAAGTGGAAGGTGACGGCCGCAAGTTAGTTCCTGAGGGTGTGGAAGGCCGAGTGGCGTACAAGGGGCCGTTAAGCCCAATTGTCCACCAATTGATGGGCGGCCTCCGTGCATCTATGGGATATACCGGGAGTACCGATATTGTGACCATGCGCAGAAAGCCAGAATTTGTCCGCGTGAGCAGCGCCAGCATGATTGAGTCGCATGTGCACGACGTGTCGATCACTAAAGAAGCGCCAAACTACCCACTCAGTTAATGCTCAGTGGATTAGTCGGTTTTAATAAAAGAGGCTATTAGCTAAGGCTCCGCTTGGTTATCCAAGGTTAACCATAATCTTTGCAGCTAGGCAGTTCGGGGCGATAGAGAAATTGCCTAAGCGCATGATTTAATTCCTATATTATCTAACAAGTACTTTATGCAAAAAAATTATTCAGATATTCATGCTCACCCGATTCTAATTGTAGATTTTGGTTCACAGTACACTCAGCTTATTGCGCGTCGCGTGCGCGAGTGTGGTGCCTATTGTGAGATCCATCCCTTTGATATTGACCCTGAACATATCGCGGAGTTTCAAGCTGCAGGGGTGATTCTCTCCGGTGGGCCAGAAAGCGTAACCGAAGGCCAAACGCCGCGTATTGCCGATGAAATTTTTGCACTAGGTGTGCCAGTTTTAGGTATCTGTTATGGCATGCAGGCAATGGCTGCTCAATTGGGTGGTGTGGTCAGCGCATCGAATAAGAGAGAGTTCGGTCATGCCCAGGTGAGTATCGCCGCGCCGAACGAATTATTGAATGTGTTAGGTGATGGCGAGGGCTCGGCCAATGTGTGGATGAGTCATGGCGATAAGATCAGTGAACTACCTGCGGGTTTTGTTTGCACAGCTAGTTCAGGCAGTGCGCCAATTGCCGCTATGGAAAATGCGCAGAAAAAATTTTACGGAGTGCAGTTTCACCCGGAGGTGACTCACACTGATGGCGGTGATCGTATGCTGCTTACGTTTATCAAAGAGATTTGTGGCTGCGCAGGCGATTGGACTGCGGCCAATATAGTGGACGATGCCATAGCTAAGGTCCGCGCGCAGGTAGGTACTGATAAGGTACTCCTTGGATTGTCCGGTGGGGTAGATTCGTCAGTAGTGGCTGCGCTTTTGTCAAAAGCCATCGGCGACCAGCTCACTTGTATTTTTGTCGATAACGGACTGCTGCGCAAGGGCGAAAGAGATGAGGTGGAAAGAGCCTTTCAAAACGCTATTGGCGAAGGCGAACTGTCTCGACTGAACATTATCACTGTTGCCGCAGAAGACGAATTTCTCGATAAGCTAGCTGGAATAGATGACCCAGAGGCCAAGCGCAAAATTATTGGCGGCACGTTTATTGACGTATTCGATCGCGAAGCAAAAAAACTTCAAGATGTTAATTGGCTTGCTCAAGGCACCATTTACCCAGATGTCATTGAATCGGCAGCGTCTAAGTACGGCAAAGCCCATGTGATTAAGTCCCATCACAACGTAGGCGGTTTGCCAGAGCGTATGACGATGCAGTTGGTAGAACCTCTGCGTGAGTTGTTCAAAGATGAAGTGCGTAAAATTGGATTGCACTTAGGCTTGCCCGAATCGTTAGTATTTAGACACCCATTTCCAGGCCCCGGTTTAGGCGTGCGGATTTTAGGTGAAGTGAAGAAACAATATGCTGACGTTCTGCGAGAAGCCGATAAGATTTTCATAGACGAACTGCGCAGGGCGGATCTTTACGACAAAACTTCTCAGGCATTTACCGTGTATTTGCCGGTGAAGTCCGTGGGGGTGGTAGGGGATGCAAGGCGTTACGAACACGTGATTGCACTGCGTGCGGTGGAGACAATAGATTTTATGACCGCACGTTGGGCGCACCTGCCTTATGAATTTATCGAACTTGTTTCAAATAGAATTATCAATGAGATCAGCGCAGTGTCGCGAGTGGTCTATGATGTGTCCAGTAAGCCGCCAGCTACTATAGAGTGGGAGTAGCGGATTAGATAGAAATTACCTAATCATATCGACGTTCTATTCGCTCGCTTTCGTCGGTTTGATGCAATTAAGAGATGCTATTAAGAATTGTTGCTTAGGATTAGCACGATCGCTTTAACCCGTTATGCTCACTCGCATCGAATAAATTGAATTAAAAGAAAAGTTAATTAGCGTTATCGTCTGGTGTAGAAAAAGCCAGCGCCTTTTGGGTAACTTTAGTGTCGGTGATGCAACTTCTGGACGCTGCAGCGCAAATCCGCGGGGTTAATAGCTCAACCAACGCTGCAGGTTATTGCCCTGCAGCGTAGTGAGGTTGCGTGTATTGCTTAGTCTTGGTTTATAAGTTTTGCTTTGGCTGTTGAGTATTCTTGGCTTAATCGTTCGACTAAGTCGCCAGCTGAAACAATTGCTGTTACCGCGCCAATACCCTGACCACAGCCCCAAATATCTTTCCATGCTTTGGCTTCTGCATTGCCGCCTGAACCAAAGTTCATTTGTGATGCATCGCTGGTGGGCAGGTTTTGCGGGTCGAGGCCATTTGCTTCAATTGACGGTGCCAAGTAGTTACCGTGGACCCCGGTGAAGAGGTTGGTATAGACAATGTCGCTGGCAGCATAGTCGACCAGTGCCTGTTTGTAGGCGAGGTCTGCATTGGCTTCTTTAGTCGCGATAAATGCGGAGCCAATATAAGCCAGATCGGCGCCCATAGCTTGGGCGGCCAGCACAGCGTTGCCATTGGCAATAGAGCCTGACAATAGCAAGGGCCCGTCGAACCACTCGCGAATTTCTTGAATTAGCGCGAAGGGTGACAGAGCACCTGCGTGCCCGCCTGCGCCGGCTGCTACCGCAATCAGGCCATCTGCGCCTTTTTCTACCGCTTTTTTGGCGAATTTATTGTTAATAATGTCATGTAGGACAATGCCGCCCCAAGAATGAACGCGTTCATTGATCTCAATCTTGGCTCCAAGTGACGTGATGACGATTGGTACTTGATACTTTTCGCACAGATCCATGTCTTGGTCGAGTCGGTCGTTTGATCGATGCACGATCTGGTTGACGGCAAACGGTGCAGACGGGTTATCAGGGTTGGCTTCATCATAAGCTTTAAGTTCTGTGGTGATGCGCTCCAACCATTCATCCAAAACTTCAATAGGTCGCGCATTCAGGGATGGAAATGAGCCGACAATGCCAGCCTTGCATTGAGCTATGACTAAATCTGGGTTGGAGATAATGAAAAGGGGTGCCGCTACTACTGGGATGCGCAGTTTTCCGACCACGATACTTGGAGTTGCCATGTAAAAACCTAATGTTGAGTGAGTAAAATGCATTGTGTTGCATAAGGAGTGCTATATGCAACTATTTGCATAAAGATTTGTGTATTAAACCACTTCACCGTTACACTGCGAAGATCCTGACTACCGGCTTCCATGCTTTCCATGTCCTTATCCCACGCAATTTTAACGGCGCTGCTCGATGAAGATTTGACAGGCTATGCGTTGGCAAAACAGTTCGACGTGTCGCTGGGGTTTTTCTGGCAAGCCTCCCATCAACAAATCTACCGTGAGCTCAAGGGGTTGCACTTGGCGGGCAGTGTGAATGTTCTAGAAGTGCCCCAGCATGGCAAACCCGACAAGCGAGTCTATTCGTTGACGCCCCAAGGTCGGGATATGCTTGAATCCTGGATCATGGAGTCCACTCGGGCGCGGGGCACCAAAGATGAACTTTTCATCAAGCTGTTTAATGTCGGTTCTGTGCCTGTCGGGCAAGTCACCGCAGCAGTTGAACAGCGTCGGGCTGAACATGTGCGCAAACTTGAGTTGTATCGAAAAATCGAGATCCGTAATTATTCATCGCCGCTGACCTTGTCGGATCGCAAAAAGGGCATCTATTTGTCGCTGCTTGCAGGTATTCGTCAAGAGAAAACAGCTTTAGTCTGGTGCGATGATGCATTGGATTTGTTAGCTACGGTTAAGTCCTAATGTTTACTCCTAATGCTCGATCCTAATGCGCTTTTCAAAAGCTGAGTTGCAAGTTTTAGTCCTCGCGGTTGTCGTTTTTTAATAGGTGGATTAATGACGCCGGCTCATGGCTCCCTAGTTTATAGCATCGCTTTTTTTGGATTCTGTTGCTAATAGAAAGTGGAAAGGGTTATCGTTTGACTGAAATAAACAGGTGGAGCTTGCGCTAGCGTATTCAAAAAAATTACAGACGAGTATTTAAAGCTCTTTGAAAGATTCGCTATTGGGGGCTTTGGGGACGGCCACGATTTCTCTAAAAAGCTGTAGCGACTATTGAAGTCACGTTCGAGTTCACGGTGAACTAGTTAATGCGATTAGATAGTTTGGATATGACCAGTGAAGACCAGGCGATTATTTATGTCCGCGTCAGCGCTGCTGAGTCCTCCCATGTTTTGATTACTCATGGCACCGATGGCATGGCCGATGCCGCCGCAAAGCTGGCGACTATTCCAGACAAGACCATTGTTCTAACCGGGTCGCTACAGCCGGCAGCTTTCGCCAATAACAACGCGGTTTTAACATCCGCTGCGCCTTGGGCGCCGTTCAATCTCTCCCTGCGGGTGCATATGTGGTGATGAGCGGGCGGATTTTTACAGGCAATAATATGGTTAAAAACCGAGTGCAAAATCGATTCGAAGAAATTTCCTGACCACACGCAGTGTATGTGATGGTGCAGAGAAAGATAGAAATAGAAATAGAGATAGATAGTGAGAGGTAGAGAAGTAGAGAGATCCACCAGTTTTCGCTATCAAGATGGCAGCATTTTGTTGACTAGACTATGGGGCTTGATTATCTCTGCGGCCAGAACGGAACTTGCGCTTCCTCTCTTCATCTCGAGCGGCCTTGAACTGTTTTTGCTGTTCGATAATGACGTCCTCTTTAAGAATCATATCTGGTGTCTCTAGGGTGATTGGACCCAACATACCTGCGCGAAATTCGTTCACTAGAATTGCTGAGGCTTTTTCCAAATCAATTCGACCGCCGGCGCTAATACAGCCACGCCGCGCGCCCATCATTTCCATGAAGTCAAATTCCGCTTCTGGTATTGAGGGCAAATCATAGCGCTCTTTCAATGCCTCCGGGTAATGCTTAATCAGATATTCGGCCAAGTAAAAGGCAACTTCTTCAATGCCCATCGCAGTGTCTTTGATGGCGCCAGAAGCCGCCAGCCTATAACCGCTGTTTTCGTTTTCAATCTTTGGCCACAGTATCCCAGGGGTATCTAACAGAATTATGCCTTCTGTCAGTTTGATGCGTTGTTGACCTTTTGTAATAGCTGGTTCGTTTCCGGTTTTAGCCGCTTTACGCCCGGAAACTGCATTGACTAAGGTTGATTTACCGACGTTTGGAATGCCGGCAATCATCACCAGCATATGCATGTTAGCTTTCGCTTTAGAGGGCACCAGCGTTTGGCACAAGCCAATGATCCTCCGTGCTTTGTCTTGTTGATCAAGAGTTGTTGTAAGAGTTTTAACTGATGCATCTTGCTCAAAATGCGCCCGCCAGAGCGAGGTGGTTGCAGGGTCTGCGAGGTCAGATTTACTCAATATTTTAATACTGGGTTTGTTCTGACGAAGTTTTTCAATCACAGGATTCTGGCTGCTAGAAGGTAAGCGTGCATCGAGTAATTCAATGACAAGATCGACGTCCGCTAAGATTTTATTCATCTCGCGAATCGCTTTGTGCATGTGACCCGGGTACCAATGTATTGCCATGGCGCAAGTGTGCGCTATATGGAAGCCCTGCACCATAGTTTGCGTTGTATCAGCACATTATCCGAACAGTATCGGCACTGTATCGGCGTGGTTAAGGGGGTTCATACTCTTCGCACGTGCGCGCTCGATTCCAATATCCTTTGGGTATTTGTTATGGTGTTCGCACAGGAATAGCTGTTTGAGGGTGGATGAATTGGAATCACGTAATTTGCAGGCTTTTCGCGCAGATACTCGCGAGTGGTTAGACGTCAACTGTCCTGCCTCCATGCGCGTGCGCATGGTCGAGGGCGAAGAAGTTAATGGCGGTAATAAACGCCACAGTACTAACCCTGACGCGCATCTATGGTTAGCTGCGATGGCTGAGAAAGGCTGGACTGTGCCGACATGGCCGGTAGAGTATGGTGGCGCGGATCTGAGTAAAGAAGAGTTCGTGGTATTAATAGACGAGCTGCAACGTATAAACGCTAGGCCTCCATTGGGCGGTATGGGTGTGTCGATGATCGGCCCAACGTTGCTCGAATACGGCAGCGATGAACAAAAGCGCCAGCATCTGCCGGCAATTGCGCGGGGTGAACTCGCTTGGTGCCAAGGTTATAGCGAACCCGGTGCAGGATCAGACTTGGCCAGCTTGCAAACTTTTGCCGAAGACAAAGGCGACTATTTTTCCGTGAACGGGGCAAAAATTTGGACCTCGGGTGCCCATTATGCGGATTGGATGTTTTGCCTTGTACGCACCAATAAAGAGGCACCCAAGCATGAGGGCATTAGTTTTGTGTTGTTTTCTATGGACAGCCCTGGTGTGACCACAAAACCCATTGAATTGCTCAACGGTAAGTCGCCCTTCTGTCAGACATTTTTGGATGACGTGTGCGTGCCAAAAGACAACTTAGTTGGCAAGCTCAATCAAGGTTGGACCGTAGGTAAAAGGTTGCTACAGCACGAACGCTCTGGGCTGGCAGCGCTGGCCAGTGCCGACAAGATAGGGCCGATGGAGCGTATTAAGCCGGCGCTGACATTGAGTGATCTTGCGCGTAAATATGCTGCGGATCAGAACACCATTGAACCGAGCTTGCGCAAAGATTTGATCGAAAATGAGATTCTTAAGAAATCCTTTTTCCTTACCCAACAACGCGCCATGGAAGAAACTGCCTCCAGTGCGCCAGGTGCAGCGACCTCTATCTTTAAATATGTGGAGGCCAACTACGTTAAAGAACAATTGGAACTGCAGTTGCGTATTCGTGGCACTCAAGGCCTTGGCTGGACCGGCGTATCCTTTGATGACGAAGAGATTTCAATGTGCCGCCTGTGGTTAGAAGCTAAGTCAATTTCCATCGCCGGAGGGTCGAACGAGATTCAGCTCAACATTATTGCTAAGCGTGTTCTGGGGTTGCCCGACTGATTTTGGAGCGCGCCTAGATTCGGGAGATAAAAGTGACAGAAGTAATTACGGGGCCGCTATGGGCGGCAAGAAACTGGTCTGCTGATGGTGGCGCGGGCAGTATTCATGATGATGAGACCGCAGCTGAGCTGGGTTTTCGCGGCGGCACCGTTGCGGGTGATGTGCACATGAATCAATTTCCGCCTGTCTTGCTGAAAATTTTTGGCAATACATGGTTTGAGCGCGGCAATCTCTCTCTGAGCTTTAAAAATGCCACAATAGATTTGGAGAAGGTGCAGGTTTTTGCTTCGTCACGTAAGTCTGGAGAAGATTCTGTTCGTGTATGGATGGAGCGTGAAGACGGTTTGCTGGTGGCGGCCGGCACAGCCTCGGTCGGGGATCATTCGGAGTCTGAGTTGCGCCGCAAGGACTATCGTCCCTGCGACCCAAGTGCGCTGCGTATCTTACATCGCCTACAGCCCGGCATGTCTCTAGGGACTTATGAAGTGACAATAGATCCAGCCAAGCAGTTTCACCGCTTTGACACCCATGTGATCAGCGATCCGTTAGATTGGTATCGTCAGGCATCGCCATGGGGTGAGCCGGTTTCAGCACCATGTACAGTGATTGAGTATTTGTGGGCTTACCCTATGCAAGGCCTAACCCCGTATATAGGCGATTCAGTAGGTTTGTTTGGCGCCATCGAAATTGGTTTTGACCATGGGCCGTTTTTGCTGAATCAAGCTTATCGGCTTGAGAGCAAGGTGTTGTGTGTCGGCCAGAGTCCGCAAACCGAGTATGTTTGGTATGAGACTCAGGCGTTTAACAGGGATAATCAGCGCGTTGTTTCAATGTTAATGCAGTCTAGGGTAATGAAGGCATCTTCAGCAGAATATGCTAATGCCCCGTAGCAAGGGCGACAGTAATCGGGCGAAGGCGCGCAAGGACACTTATTCAGTGATTCCCGTGACGGCTCGCCATTAGGAAGTCTTGGTGATGGGTAATGAAACGAAAGGCATGCTGACTGGTGCTGTTGGCGTGCTGATATTTAGCTTAACGCTGCCTTTTACCCGTATCGCGGTACTAGAGCTGAATCCGCTGTTTGTGGCATTTGGTCGGGCGCTGCTTGCTGGTCTGTGTGCGTTGGGTTGGTTATATTTTTCTAAGGCGCAAAGGCCGACCAAAACTCAACTCTACAAACTCTTAGTTATCGCCATGGGCATTGTTTACGGATTCCCCATCTTTACATCCATTGCGATGACTACATTGCCGTCTGCCCACGGCGGCATCATATTGGGCGTGTTGCCTCTAGTTACTGCAATTTTTAGCGCCTTGCGCTTTAAAGAAAGACCCTCCATAAGTTATTGGCTGGCAGCATTGTCTGGTTCGCTGCTGGTTTTGGGCTATGCCTATCTAGACGGCCTAACGGGTTTAATGTTGGGCGACTTTTGGCTGTTAGTGGCCATCATCTTCGCCGCTATAGGTTACGCGGAAGGGGGTAAGTTATCCTCAGAGTTGGGCGCGATCAATGTAATCAGTTGGGCTTTGGCGCTGACATTGCCAATTAACCTGGTCGCCACCTATTTGTTTTTTGAGACGCCCTTAGATGGCGTTTCCAACGAAGCCCTAGGTTCATTTTTGTACGTGGCCTTGTTTTCTATGTATGTCGGCTTCTTTTTTTGGTATCGGGGTCTTGCAGTGGGCGGTGTCGCCCGAGTGGGGCAGGTGCAATTGTTACAACCCTTCGCCACGCTCATAGGAGCCTATTTTCTCCTGGGGGAGTCACTCACATTGCTCAACGCAGTTTTTGCTGGGGCCGTTTTTTTGGTGGTGATTATTGGGCGTAAAATGCCTATTTATTCGACCTAGGTGGCACCTACCCTTGCTCGGCGCACTCGCCGTCCTATGAATACCCTCCGTCAGTTCCGACTTGTAAGGGAGGGTGCCTTCGTTGAAACTTGGTCGATGATTGTGATTAGTTTCTTAGCTGAGCAACGGGCGAGCAACACGTTGAGTTCATAATTGAATGATAGGAATGGCAGAAAAAGTGGTTCTAAGTGGTTTTATTACTGTGCTTGCGGGAGAGGTCGAGAGGGTTTTAGAGCTGCTGCCAGAGCACATCGCGTTAACGTTAGCAGAACCTGGTTGTTTGGTTTTTGAGGTGCGCCAACGGGCAGGTACGCCGACTATTTTTGATGTTTACGAAGAATTTCAAACCGCCGAGGCCTTCGCTGCTCACCAAGCCCGGGTTCAGGCGAGCCCTTGGGGTGCAGTGACTAAAGGTGTTGAACGTTCTTATACGGTTAAGGGTATTTAGCCGCCTTTTTAGCTTCTGCCCAGTTTGTGCTCAACTTCTGCCTGCCTCCTAACCATCTTCCGCCAAAAAATGGCTAAAGATTCGTTCTAATGGTTTGTTTCGGGGCTGGCACTGTTAATATGGCGCCTTCTAAATCACCTGCACAAAATCATTGGATAACACCGACGAAGCTTGGATGCGCAAAGCCATCGTTTTGGCGGATGAAGCTGCGGCGGTTGGCGAAGTACCTGTAGGTGCAGTTTTGGTCAAAGGCCAAGCGCTTATCGGTCAAGGGTTCAATCAACCGCGCTTAAGTCACGACCCTTCTGCCCATGCTGAAATAATAGCCCTACGTGATGCTGCCCTACAAAGTGCCAACTATCGCCTGCCGGGTACTACGCTTTATGTCACCATAGAGCCTTGCACCATGTGTTTTGGGGCGTTGATTCACTCCAGAATTCAGCGCGTGGTGATTGGAGCCTTGGAACCCAAAGCAGGGGCTATGATTAGTCATTCGCTAGGCCATTCAGCTTGGCTAAATCATCGTATTGAAGTCAGCTATGGTGTACTCGAAGACGAATGCAGGCTGCGTATGCGCAAATTTTTTGATGCTCGTCGCAACAAAAATTAGGAGCCCTTTAATAGGAAAGAGCTAATAGGAAACTGGAAAAAGTTAAAAGGTTATGCTCGGACGCACAACTGTGTTGGGAAAAAGAGGCGACCATTGTTAGACGTTTAAGATTCGAAGGATCTTGTTCCACAGTGACGCGGTAAAGAAATACTCAAAGAAATATGACTAGGTGGAACCCTTGATGGAAAATACGGACGGCAATTTGCAATCAGCTAATATCATTGGCGCAAACAGTACGATTGCTGTGGCACAGGGTACTGCCGCACTGAGCATTTTTGCCTTGCAAAAGATCCAGCAAACAGTCCCCCATGTGGTCTATGCCGAGTTTGTGCATATAATTCATACCACTGCTGAACTGAGTGCGCAGCAGTTGCTCCAAGCCCAGGAACTTCTGACCTACGGCCCCACTCAAGAGTTGCCTGAAGCCAGCGGCGAGTTCGCAGGTACAGTTGTGCCTCGCCTTGGCACTATTTCGCCATGGTCCAGTAAGGCTACTGACATATTTTGGTTGTCTGGTTTGACCGACGTGCTGAGAGTGGAGCGGGGAGTGCGCTGGTTTGTACGTGACGACTACGATCTCAGTGTACTAGACAAGTCGGTGCTTTTTGACCGCATGACCCAAGACTATTTATTGGCCGAAGATTTTGCGCAACTGTTCATCACGGCAGAACCCAAACCCTTGGCGGAAATCCCGTTAAGCAGCGAGGGTGTGGACGCGCTTCATAAAGCTAATGTGCGTCTTGGTCTGGCTTTGTCCGATGACGAGATTGAATATTTGGAAAAAGCCTACAAGGATTTACAGAGGGATCCGTCCGACGTCGAATTGATGATGTTTGCTCAGGCAAACTCTGAGCATTGCAGACACAAAATTTTTAACGCCGACTGGCAGGTAGATGGCCAGCATCAGGAAGTCTCGCTGTTTGGAAAAATCCGTAATACATATAAGCAAATCAATGGGCGCGGTATATTAAGTGCCTACAGCGATAACGCAGCAGTGATTGAAGGCCCTCAAGTACAACGACTTTGGGTAGACCCTAAAAGCAAGCAGTACGGTTATAAGAGCGAAGCTGCTCATGTTCTGATGAAAGTGGAAACTCACAATCACCCAACAGGTATTGCACCGTTCTCCGGTGCCGCAACAGGTTCTGGTGGTGAGATCCGTGATGAGGGCGCGGTAGGTCGCGGCTCAAAACCAAAAGCGGGTCTCTCTGGATTTACTACCTCGCACCTAAACATTCCAGACATGCCGCAGCCTTGGGAGCTTACCACTGGCAAGCCAGAGCATATGGTTTCCGCCTTAGACATTATGTTAGAGGGCCCAGTAGGCGCGGCGAGCTTCAATAACGAGTTTGGTCGCCCGGCTATTAACGGCTACTTCAGAACTTTTGAATACGCCTCGCAAACTGGCTCAGATGTTGTCAGGGGTTATCATAAGCCTGTGATGATCGCCGGCGGCGTAGGTACCGTACGCGAAGAGCACGTGCATGCTGAGTCGTTTCCCGACGGTACAGCGTTAGTGGTTTTGGGTGGTCCAGCCATGTTGATCGGGTTGGGTGGAAGCGCGGCCTCGAGTATGGCTTCGGGCAGTAGTTCCTCGGATTTAGATTTTGCTTCAGTACAGCGGGGCAATCCAGAAATGGAACGTCGCTGCCAAGAAGTGATTGACGGTTGTTGCGCCTTAGGTAGGGAAAACCCCATCTTATTGATTCACGATGTGGGCGCTGGTGGCCTCTCCAATGCCTTGCCCGAGCTCATTGACGACGCCAATACAGGTGGTCGTATTCAGCTGCGCAATGTACTTAACTCTGATCTTGGTATGTCGCCTTTAGAAATTTGGTGTAACGAAGCTCAAGAGCGCTATGTGCTGGGTATTGAAGCATCACAGTTGGCTCAATTCGAAGAAATATGTCAGCGCGAACGCTGCCCTTACGCGGTTGTTGGTGAATCAGTTTCTGGTGGCGATTTGCTGGTTGAAGATGCGCATTTTGAAAATGCGCCGGTGGACTTGCCGCTCAGCGTTTTGCTCGGCAAAGCGCCTAAAATGAGTCGCAGTTTTTCACGCCAACAACTGGCGCTAACACCACTAGACCTCAGTCAGGTTACGCTCCAAGAAGCGGTTAATCGCGTGTTGCAATTCCCCGCAGTGGCCAGTAAGCAGTTTTTGATCACCATTGGCGATCGTAGCATTACCGGCTTGGTCGCAACTCAGCCAATGATTGGTCCTTGGCAGGTGCCCGTTGCAGATGCCGCGGTCACCCTTAGCGGATTTAATACCAATCAGGGCGAAGCGTTTGCCATGGGCGAACGTAGCCCCCTCGCGTTGATTGATCCGAAGGCTGCTGCGCGTATGGCGGTAGCTGAATCGCTGACAAATATCGTTTGCGCCGATATTGAAAGCCTTGAACGCGTTGTGTTGTCTGCTAACTGGATGGCGGCAGCCGGTTCTAATGAAGAAGAGCAAGCGCTGTTTGACGCAGTGACCGTTGTTGGTGAAGAAATGTGTCCGGCCTTAGGGATTGCCATTCCCGTGGGGAAAGATTCTCTGTCCATGGAAACAAGGTGGAAGCAGGACGGCAAAGACAAAGCTGTTGTTTCGCCTGTTACGCTCATTGTTTCTGCTTTCGCGCCGGTAGTTGATGTGAATAACACTGTGACCCCAGAGCTGGTAGACGATGAGAGCAGTATTCTTGTGTTGTTAGATATAGGGTCTAAACAACGTTTGGGCGGCAGTTGCTTGGCTCAGGTTTACTCTCAGATGGGGGATGTGACGCCCAATATTGATGATGTCGGCAGCTTTATAGCGCTCCTAGAATTGATTATTCAAGGTAAGCGGCGGGGCGATTTCCTCAGCTTACATGACCGCTCCGACGGCGGGCTCTTAGCCTGTTTGTTGGAAATGTCTTTTGCTGGACGCCTAGGCTTAGAGATTAATATTGACGCCAATGAAGCGTTGCTAGAAACCTTGTTTAACGAAGAGGCAGGGTTTGTTGTACAAGTTTCCAACGCCACCTATGCAATGTTAGAAGTCAGTGCGCCCGGGCGCTGCTTGCCCATAGCGAAGATTCGCCAAGATGACAGAGTTGTTATCTCTCATGGCGACGAGGTGGTTGCAGACTATGCCCGTAGCGAGTTGCAACAGACCTGGGCGAAGACCAGTTATAAAATGCAAAGCATGCGCGACAGCGCCGCCTGCGCGGAGGAAGAGTTTTCTAGCATAGTCGCAAATCGAACTGACGATCCTGGCCTCAACGCCAAGCTGACCTTTGACCCCAGCGAAATACCCACTGTGCTAACAGGCGCACGCCCTAAAATTGCGGTCCTGCGCGAGCAGGGTGTCAATGGCCAGATTGAAATGGCAGCCGCCTTTGATCGGGCAGGCTTCGACAGCGTTGACGTGCACATGTCAGACCTGATCAGTGGACGCTTTTCTTTAGACGAATTCCAAACTTTAGTGACTTGTGGCGGTTTCTCTTACGGCGACGTTCTAGGTGGCGGCGGTGGCTGGGCTAAGAGTGCGTTGTTCAGCCCTCAGGTCAGAGAACAGTTCGCCAACTTCTTCACCAGCGACAAACTTACCTTAGGCGTTTGCAATGGTTGTCAGATGATGGCGCAAATGCAGGAACTTATTCCCGGTGCAGAAAACTGGCCGCGCTTTGTGCGAAACCGTAGTGAGCAATTTGAAGGCCGCACGGTAATGGTTAAAATTAATGACGTACAAACGCCTTGGCTCAATGGCATGCAGGGCAGTGTAATGCCCGTGGCTGTGGCTCACGGGGAAGGGCGGGCTGAGTTTGCTCAGGGTGAACATTTGGCGGCGTTGCAAAGTAATAATCAGTTAGCTATGCAATATGTAGATTCGCATCACCAAGTAGCCAGCCTATATCCAGATAATCCTAACGGCGCTATTGAGGGCCTAGCTGGGCTAACGGCTGCAGATGGCCGTGTACTGATTATGATGCCGCACCCAGAGCGCGTATTTAGGTCGGTGCAAAACGTTCACCGTGATACTGCTTGGGGCGAAGATGGCCCTTGGATGCGCCTGTTTAGGAACGCGCTTAAGACGCTTTCTTAAAAGAGTCTTTCCTTATCAGAGTTCTGGCTGATGTTTGGGTTAGGAGTATGAACCTGCTTATCAGCTACGCCGCCGAAACAAAATGTCTTCGTAGTGGGTCGGGTATGTATCGTTCAGGCGATCTGCGAAATAGTATTCCAAGGTCTTATTAATCACCGGAAAAGCCAGTTCATCCCAGGGGATGTCCGCCTCGCTGAACAACGCCACTTCTAACGATTCAGTACCACTACTGAACTCTAAATCTGCTAAGTCCGCGCGAAAAAACATATACACCTGAGAGATGTGCGGCAAACTGAATATCGTATAAAGCTGCGAGTTTTCTAGCCGCGCATTAGCCTCTTCCAAGGTCTCGCGAGCCGCGCCTACTTCTACGGTCTCACCGTTTTCAAGAAACCCTGCGGGCAGGGTCCAGTAACCTTTCCTGGGTTCAATGGCACGCTTACATAAAAGTACCTGATCTTTCCAAATCGGCAGGGTGCCTGCGATAACCCGCGGGTTTACGTAGTGGATGGTTTTGCACACGGTGCAAACTGAGCGAGGGCGCGTATCGCCCTCGGGGATTATTTGTTCAGCGGCTTCGCCGCATAGGCTGCAAAATTTCATTAAAGCAGTATACCCATGCTCGGCTCATTCCGGCAGGTAATGGTGAAAACATTTCTTAATTCTTTGGCAAGGTTATTGATCTGTACGCACGCAAGAACGCCGGGATAAAACATCCACTTCAAATGGCGTATTGGCGTCACCTTCATTAACATGAGAGTTGTTTTTAATTTAGGGGTTCAAGGGTGTTATATCAATTAGGTGATCTTGAAGTGCGCGCAGAGGGTGATTATTGGGTAGCTGATAATGCAGTGGTGCTGGGTAATGTGTTGCTTAAGCAAGACGCCAGTGTTTGGTTTAACGCGGTTTTGCGCGGGGATAACGACCTCATCTCAGTTGGTGAGGGTTCGAATATACAGGATGGTTCTGTGCTGCATACAGACCCAGGGTATCCACTGAATATAGGCGCTCATGTAACTATTGGCCATAAAGTCATGTTGCATGGCTGTGACATTGGCGAGGGTTCGCTAATCGGTATCAATGCGGTTGTGTTAAACGGCGCGAAGATTGGCAAAAACTGCATTATTGGCGCCAACGCGTTGATAACCGAGGGCAAAGAAATTCCCGATAACTCCATGGTTATGGGCTCTCCGGGCAAAGTTGTGAAAACCTTGACCGATGAACAAGCCGTTGGCATTCGAATGGGCGCGGCCCATTATGTAGAAAACGCGCGTCGCTTTCGCGAGACGCTGAAAGTCCAGCCTCAAGTGGTACCGAGCAGAGAAGCCTAATGACTGAACATTCTGAAGCAATCTCCATAGGCACGCCGTTATCCTCTTCAGCGACTAAGGTCATGATGCTGGGCAGCGGTGAGCTGGGTAAGGAAGTAGTGATTGAGCTTCAGAGATATGGTGTAGAAGTCATTGCAGTTGACCGCTATGCCAATGCGCCGGCTATGCAGGTGGCGCACCGAAGTCATGTCATTGATATGCTCGATGGCGATGCTTTGCGCGGCGTTATTGAGTTAGAAAAACCAGATTTGGTGGTGCCCGAGATAGAAGCTATTGCTACCGCCACGTTGGTCGAACTTGAAGCCCAAGGGCTAAATGTTATTCCAACAGCCAAGGCGACTAAGTTGACTATGGACCGGGAGGGCATTCGTTGCCTTGCCGCCGAAGAGTTGGGCGTTAGGACTTCTCTGTATAAGTTTGCCGACAGCGAGGCCGATTATCTTCAGGCGGTTGAAGAGATTGGTTTCCCCTGTGTGGTTAAGCCTGTCATGTCCAGTTCTGGCAAGGGGCAAAGTACTTTGCGCGGTCAAGACGATGTTCAAAGTGCCTGGACCTATGCGATTGAAGGTGCCCGGGGCACGGGCGGTAAGGTCATTATTGAAGGGTTCGTTGACTTCGATTACGAGATAACTCTACTCACCGTTCGGCACAGAGATGGCACCAGTTTTTGTCACCCAATTGGCCACCGCCAAGAGGGCGGGGACTACAAAGAGTCGTGGCAACCACAGCCCATGAGCGCTAAAGCTTTGCTTGAGAGCCAAGAAATTGCTCAGAAAGTCACGGGTGCTCTGGGTGGCTTGGGTCTGTTTGGTGTTGAATTCTTTGTCAAAGATGACTTGGTATATTTTTCTGAAGTCAGTCCCAGGCCCCACGATACTGGTTTAGTCACGCTCATTAGTCAGGATTTGAGTGAGTTTGCGCTGCATGCCCGAGCCATATTAGGCCTGCCTATTCCAGCCATTAAGAACCATGGGCCAGCGGCCTCGGCAGTTATTATTGTTGAGGGCAGTTCAAGCGAGGTGTCTTTTGGCAATCTGCATCAAGCGTTGTCGCAAGAGGATACTCAACTGCGATTGTTTGGTAAGCCTGAGGTAGAGGGCGAGCGGCGCATGGGGGTTGGTTTGGCGCTGGGTGAGAGCACTGACCAGGCGCGAGAAAAGGCTTTTGCGGTGGCTAGTGCTGTGGAGATAGTTCTTTAGCTGTGCATTAGCCGCCCGTTAGATGCTTTTATAGGGTTGCCTGTAGGGTCAGCCTTTGTGGGACGAAGTTGACGAAAGGGGATGGCTAGAGGCTTGCAAAATTTGTGATTCGATTTATAGTCTTCAAATGTCAATCCACTTGCTAGACAAAATTAACAATCTGTCTAACGCAAAAAGCCCGCGCGCTTCTGTGTCCTTTGTCGCTGCCTGCAATTTGCTGCTCGGCAACCTTCTTTCTAGCCTCCTCCTAAATGTTTTGGAACTGCTGCCGGTTACTCGGCAAAAATTCTAAACCCCAGGGCTAAACCCACCCCAAAAAAAAGCTCATCAAATCCGACAGCGAGGCCGTTGTTGGGTAATATACTGAGGCTTCTACAGCGTAAGAGTTACTTGCCCGAGCTTATGGTCGGCAAAAGTGTAAAAGTCGAAAGAAAATAGAACGAGTTCTTAGGACAAAATCATGAGTCATCAACCTCAAAGCGGACGCGCCATAGGCGTTATGCCATTTAGCAAATACTCAGCTTTTAAGCCGATCGATTTACCTGATCGTCAATGGCCGAGCAAAATCATTCAACAAGCACCCCGTTGGTGCAGTGTGGATCTCAGAGACGGTAATCAAGCTCTAATAGATCCAATGAACGTAGATGAAAAGTTGCGCCTTTGGGACATGCTCTTAGAAATAGGTTTTGCAGAAATAGAAGTAGGCTTTCCCGCAGCATCTCAGCCAGACTTTGACTTTATTCGCCGCATAATTGACGAAGACAGAATTCCTGAAGGTGTGAGTATCCAAATCCTCTGCCAGGCGCGCGAAGAATTAATTAAGAAATCTGTTGAAGCGCTTGAGGGAGCACCTAGTGTCATTTTCCACCTTTATAACTCTACATCAGAGCTACAGAGACGAGTTGTCTTTGGTATGGATCGTCAGGGCATCATAGATCTTGCAGTGCAAGGCACTGAGATGGTTCGTGAAGGACTGAAGGACTTCGACTCGAATGTGATATTCGAATACTCTCCTGAAAGTTTTACCGGTACTGAATTAGATTTTGCCTCCGACATTTGCACGGCAGTAGCCGATACTTGGGGCGCAACGCCAGAAGGGCCCATGATCATTAATCTGCCAAGTACGGTGGAAATGGCGACGCCTAACATCTACGCGGATCAGATTGAGTGGTTTTGTCGTAACTTCCCACGTCGCGATAGTGCGGTGATCAGCTTGCATACCCACAATGACAGAGGCACTGGTATTGCAGCCACTGAGCTTGGCCTTATGGCGGGCGCCGAACGAGTGGAAGGTACGTTGTTTGGTAATGGTGAACGCACAGGTAACTGTGACTTGGTTACTATGGCCATGAATATGTTTAGCCAGGGGGTTGATCCAACGTTAGATTTTCGTGCAATGCCAAAAATTCGCGAAACTGCTGAAGCCGTGAATAAGTTGGCTGTCCCTGAAAGGCACCCCTATGCTGGTGATTTGGTATTTACTGCGTTTTCCGGCTCTCACCAAGATGCCATAAAAAAGGGCATCTCAAAGGTTGATCGTAGTAGTTGGGAAGTACCTTATTTACCAATCGATCCAGAGGATGTGGGCAGTTCTTACAAAGAAACTGTGCGCGTTAACAGCCAATCTGGAAAAGGCGGCGTGGGTTTTCTGTTGGAAGAGGTGTACGGCGTTACACTGTCTAGAGAACTACTTGTTGAATTCAGTGGCGTAGTACAGGGCATGACCGAAAAGCTAGATCGTGAGATTAAGCCAGACGAAATTTACCAATCGCTACTCTCTACTTACGTGGTGGATCAAGCGCCGTATAAGTTGATTGACTATGACTTATTGCCTGGCCGCGATGACGATCAGCGTTGTGTGGCTAGAATTGAAGTTTCTGATAATGTTGTCACCATTGATGGCCAAGGTTCGGGGCCAATAGAAGCCTTTGTAAACGCTATGGTAGAAACTTTAAATGAGCCATTGGTGGTGGTTGGCTACCAAGAAACAGCCATTGAAGGCGGCAGTGATGCACAAGCAATTTGTGTTTTGGCAGTGGAAGATCCAGATGGTCAGGGCCGAAGCTATGGTATAGGTCTTAGCCGCAACACGATTACTGCCGGACTAAACGCCATTATTTCTGCAATAAATAGACGCTGGTCTAGGTATTAATTCTAGCCTCTGAGTCCAAAATTGGAGTAGGGCTGGGTTTTAGACCTAACTGCGAGCCAAGTATTAGACGGAGCCTTTATGGCTTCGTTTTTTTCTAATTTGCGCTGTTAGGTTTTACAACTGAGTAGATTAAGACTGCTCAGTTGGCATTTGGCGAATCTTCAGTGCCTTGATCATATTGTCTTTGATCTGCACGGTTTCAATTTGGTACTGATTCACCTGTAAGCATAGGTTTGATTCAGGCATGGTCTCTAGGTGTTCTAGAACAAAACCGTTGAGTGTCTTCGGACCGTCTATAGGTAGATCCCAACGAAGAGCGCGGTTTATGTCGCGTAATACCGCCATGCCGTCAATTAAATAGCTGCCATCGTCTTGCGCTGATATTTCTGGGTTGTGGGCGGCGAAGTCAGTGGTGAATTCACCAACAATTTCTTCAAGTATGTCTTCCAGGGTGACGATGCCTTGAATATCTCCATATTCATCTACGACCAGCGCAAACCGTTGTTTTTCTTTTTGGAAATTCATTAGCTGGGTGTGTAGTGGTGTTGCTTCTGGAACGAAGTAGGGCTCCCTGGCTAATTGTAGAAGGTCGGCCTTAGTGAAGTCTGCCACCTGTACCAAACGCGCCAGTCTGCGTAGGTGCAAAATGCCCAAAATATTGCCGAAATTGTCTTTGCAGATTGGCAGTAACGTATGTTGGCTGGCTGCGGCAATGGTGAGGATTTCGCTGATATCATCATCAATATCAATTGCCACGATTTCGCTGCGTGGCACCATAATATCGTTAACAGTGACTGACTCAAGGTCCAGTATGCGGCCTAACATAGTCTGCCGCTCACCAACTGATTGGCCGCCTTCGCTGACCACGGTTTTTAATTCGTCTTTGGTTAATTGGTCATCTTGGTCGTCCGCTTTGTTGAGAAAAGGGCGAACTAATGCATTGCTAAAAGCATTAACAAAAACTACGGCGGGGTGAAATAAGCGCTGCAAAGGTTCTAAAATATAGACGGCTTTAAACGCCCAGCTTTCGGGTTTTTCTGCAGCTAACGTTTTAGGTGCTACCTCTGCAAAGATCAAAAAGACAAGGGTTAAAACCCATGGCGCTAACAAAACGCCTGTATCACCAAATAGGTTGAAGCCAATGATTGTTGCCACAGTTGCAGCGGAAAAATTAACGAGGTTGTTGCCAACAAGAATGACGCCAAGTAGGCGGTCTTGGCGGTCTAGCATGCGGCTGGCTTTTTTTGCGCCACGATGCTTGCTTTTAACCAAATGTCTAAGCCGGTATTTATTCAGCGCCATCATGGCGGTTTCGGTGCCCGAGAAGTAGGCCGAAAGCAAAATCATAATGGCTATAGCTAAAAACAGGTAACCGATAGGGACGTTGTTCATATCCATAGTTATAGAATGTATTCCAAAACGAATTTACTGCCGAAATAACCCAGCAAGAGTAGGGCGAATGCGGCCAAATTCCAGCGCACAGCAGTAACGCCGCGCCAGCCGAATACGTGGTGGCCAACTAAGAAGCCTGCATAAACCAACCAAGAAAGACTTGTTAAAATAGTGTGGTGGGTGAGCCGCTGACTCAACATGTCTTCAAGAAAAATCAGCCCGGTGACGATAGATAAGCTTAGTAGTGCTAAACCAATCCACAACATGGAAAGAAGCAGATGCTCCATAGTTTCTAGCGCCGGCAGCAAACCATAAAGGCTTCTGCGTGGTTGTTTGAGGCGTCGTTCTTGCAATGCAAGCAGTATTGATTGCAGCGCCGCTGTCATTAGGGCTGTGTATGCGCTGATTGAGAGCAAGATATGCGCGACCTGTGCGGTGCTCAATTCAAGGGGGGCGACGTTCCCTGGGTTAATGAGGTTGAGGCAAAGCAGATTGAAAATGCTGATGGGAAACAATAATAGAAAAATGTTGTTCACGGGCAGTTTGGTACTGCTCGCCGCAACAACGAACACCATAACGACGGCAACTAAATTGCTGACGCCAATGAGGCTGAGCGAAAGGCCATTTTCACCGATAAGCGCGTTGATGCAGGCAAAGCCATGGCCAATGAGAGCTGCCGCAGTGAGCCAGGGAAGTATTGTGACCTTACTTACCAAAATGCTTGCTGGGGACGTGTCCAATTGCGGTTCCTCCAGAATTAGATCTGCCGAGTCTATATTGGAGTTTGCTGCGCGCCAGAGATTGGCGAAACCCAAAGCGTAAAAAAATATCGCAGCTAGTGATGCGAGGATTGTCAGATTGTACATTTGCAAACCTGAGTGATCACGGTTTGAGTCGCGATATTAATAGTGTTTTACGTTGGCTGAATGAAGGGGAAGTTTGGCATAACCGTCAGCTCCGGTGAAGGGCTAAGAATGGTTTCATTGGCCGGGGGTTGGGTTGATCGGGCTCAGACAAAGACTTTGCAAATCTGCCTCGTAGTTCTCGTTTTAGACAGCTATGCAAATTCCTTTGCGAACAGTGCATGTTGTTAACGCCATTGCCGGCACATCGCGCTATAATATCTTCCACGTTTTATTGGACCTATAGCAAAGTCATGTTTGAGAGCCTTTCTGATCGCCTTTCCCAAAGTCTTAAGCAGATTACGGGCAAGGCTCGCCTGACCGAAGATAATATTTCTGACGCCCTTCGTGAAGTACGTACGGCGCTTTTGGAAGCCGACGTTGCGCTACCCGTTGTAAAAGATTTTATAGACCAACTTAAGGTCAAAGCGATTGGCTTAACCGTAGCTACTGCGCTGAATCCTGGCGAAGCTTTTATTAAGCTTGTGCACGGCGAACTGGTCCAAGTCATGGGCGAAGCAAACACCGCGTTAAATTTGGCCACAACGCCGCCAGCGGTTATTTTGATGGCAGGGCTGCAGGGTGCGGGTAAAACCACCACTGTGGCGAAATTGGCGCGTTTTTTACAAGAACGCGAAAAGAAAAAAGTCGCTGTGGTTAGTGCTGACGTTTATCGGCCTGCAGCTATCGCCCAACTAGAAACACTAGCAGGGGAGGTTGGCGCGCAATTTATAGCTTCTACCAATGAAGAAAAACCTTTAGATATTGTCAATCGCGCCATTGTTGAAGCAAAGGCTCAATTGGCCGATGTCCTATTGGTCGACACAGCCGGGCGCTTGGCTGTAGACGACGCGATGATGAATGAAATTCGCGCATTGCATGCGGCCATTAACCCGATTGAAACATTGTTTGTAGTCGACGCCATGACCGGGCAAGACGCGGCGAATACTGCAAAAGCGTTTAACGATGCGCTACCGTTGACTGGCGTCGTATTGGCGAAAACTGATGGTGATGCCAGAGGTGGTGCAGCGTTAAGTGTGCGGGCCATTACCGGTAAGCCTATTAAGTTTATGGGTGTTGGCGAGAAAACAGACGCTCTAGAGGCGTTTTACCCTGACCGCTTAGCTTCTCGTATATTAGGTATGGGCGATGTCCTTACCCTGATTGAGGAAGCAGAACGCAAGGTTGATAAAGACAAAGCCCAGCGCTTCGCAAAGAAAATGCAGCAAGGGCAGAAGTTCGACCTAGAAGACTTCCGCGATCAATTAGATCAAATGGCGAATATGGGTGGCATCAGCAGCATGCTGGACAAAATGCCGGGTATGTCGCAGTTGCCAGCAGGAGCGCAGTCGCAGATTAACGATAACCAGTTTAAGCGGATGGGGGTCATCATTGACTCTATGACGCCTAAAGAGAAACGCTTCCCAGATGTCATTAACGGTTCGCGTAAGCAGCGCATTGCTGCAGGTAGTGGCACGCAGATCGCTGACGTAAATAGATTGCTCAAACAGCACAAGCAAATGCAAAAGATGATGAAAAAAGTCTCGCGTAAGGGCGGCATGCAAAAAATGATGCGAGGGATGCAGGTTATGCCGGGGATGCAGACACCGGGTGGTATGCCGCCAGGTATGCGTCGTCGCTAAACTTTATGACAATATGACGAGTGCATTTGCGCTCATAAAAATTAACAAGAAAGACACAAGGCCCTTGCAAGGGGCGGCGGATGCTATAGACTATCGCGCCTTTCGCAAGCGACCTTTTTCACAGAAGAGAAAACTATGGTAACGATAAGATTAGCCCGTCACGGCGCTAAGAAAAGCCCTTTCTACCACGTCACGGTAGCAGATAGATCTTCGTCCAGAGACGGACGTTTCGTCGAACGCGTTGGTTTTTATAACCCTCTAGCGAAAGGCCAAGCAGAAGTTTTGCGTATAGATTTGGATCGAATAGATTACTGGATAGGTGTAGGCGCGAAGCCTAGTGACCGTGTTGCTCAGTTGATTGGTCAAGCACGCAAGCAAAGCCCAGTAGAAGCTGTAGCGGCTGCAGAGTAGTTGTTGGAGGCATTCATGCCTCCACTGAGTCATAACCTTCCATCGGTGCTAAACACACCGATACTCAACATATTGGTACTCAACATATGAGTCTAGATATAATCGTAATCGGAAGGTTAGGGCGCTCGTTTGGTGTTAAGGGCTGGCAAGTACTTCAGTCTTTTACTGACCCTCCAGAAAATATTCTTCAATATGGCCCATGGTATCTGCAAAGAAAGCCTGACGGTTCATGGCAAGAGCTTGCTAAGCCGGCATGCCAGCCGCACAAGAACGGACATATTGTTCGTATCGAGCATATTCAAAACCCAGAGGACGCGCATACCTATAGCGGTAGCTTTATAGGGGTGACTCGTGATGCACTCAGCGCCGTCGAAAACGTTATTGATTCAGCTGATGCCGAATATTTTTGGCACGATTTGGTCGGTTGCGAGGTCTATAATCTAGATGACGTATTTTTAGGGCGAGTGGACCATCTGATTGAAACTGGCGCACACGATGTACTCATTGTTAAGAACGATGAGGGCAATCACCTTATCCCGTTTCATGAGCCGTATTTACAAAATGTCGATCTAACTGCCAAACGCATCAGCGTTGAGTGGCATTTGGACTGGTGTTAGAGGGGAACCTCATGTGGCTTGGCGTCATTACACTGTTTCCTGAAATGTTCGACGCCGTGTCGAGCAATGGCGTTTTTGGCCGTGCTGTAGATAACGGCATTATTTCTCTAAATCGCTATAACCCCCGAGAATTTTCCACTGATAAGCATCGCACTGTAGATGATCGTCCATATGGCGGTGGTCCGGGCATGGTGATGATGGTAGAGCCCTTGCTTAAAGCTTTACAGGCGGCGAAAAAAGATGCGCCCAAAAGCTCGTTGGTGGTGCTTATGAGTCCTCAAGGAGAGGTCTTTAGTCAGGCTAAAGGCATCGATTACGGGCAGTTAGAAGGGTTGATTTTAATCTGCGGTCGTTACGAAGGTGTAGATGAGCGGTTTATTCAACGGCATGTCGATGAAGAGTGGTCGATAGGCGATTACGTGCTTAGTGGGGGTGAATTAGCCGCAATGGTGGTCACAGATGCAATCGCAAGGCACTTACCGGGCACTTTAGGCAATCAAATGTCAGTTATTGATGAATCACACCTTGATGGAACGCTCGATTACCCTCACTATACGCGCCCCGAGAAGTTGGGTTTGGATGTGGTTCCCGCAGATCTCCTAAGTGGAAATCACAAACGAATGTCTCGGCATAGACGCCGTGAGGCGCTTAAACGAACTTTGGATAGAAGACCAGACTTGCTTA
>CAUZON010000010.1:0-76899 GCA_963581445.1 Gammaproteobacteria bacterium
ATTGCTTCAGCAGGAGGCCCAGTGTCAGATCAATTAGAAAGAATGCAACCTTGCCCATCTTCACCCAACTGTGTGTCCAGCAAAGCTGACCTCGGCCCACATTTCATTGAACCATTAGAGAGCGCTGCGGATGTTGCAGGGTTAATTTCGGCGATAAAGGCGAGTCTTGAAAAAGATTCAGCGTTCACAATTGTCGAAGCGGAGGGGACCTATCTGCGCGCCGAGGCGCGCACTCGCATTTTGCGCTTTGTCGATGATGTAGAATTCCAAGTTCGCCAAGGCTCGAATAGGGTAGATATGCGTTCTGGTTCAAGAGTTGGATATTCAGATTTAGGCAAAAATCGCCGACGCCTTGAATCAATTCGCAAATCACTCATCAAGCAAGGAAGCGCCTCTTCCTAGCCACATTATCGCTCTTAACTCATGGATTAGCTTCCTAATGCCGGATGTGGCGGGTTCTAATCACCGAGATGTCTGGAAGACAGGTGCCTGGTTAACAGCAGTCAGTTTCCTTGCCCAAACAGGTTCTGCACCGCTTAGTTTGCTTAAGCTACAGGGTTCTATGTCAAGCAATTCGACTAGCTGCCGTTTTTGCTGTTAGTCTATATACGTAGCAATGAACTCCGATATCAAGAAGAAACGTTACTATGTCTATATCACGTCCCATGAATCTGATTAGCTGCTTACTTATCGCTTTGCTCTATGTGTCGATGTCGGCCTTTGCTGGAGGTCACGAAGATGGTGACAAAGCCGGTCATGCTAGTGAATACAACGGCATACACGGCAGTGGCCTCTCAGATGCTGAGAAAATAAAGCTCGCCACAGCGGCGGCTCCCGCCAACGTGAGTGATGACGCGTTAGTTTTGGACTCCGATAACAGTGTTTTACGTGAAGGTGATAATGGCTGGGTGTGTATGGTGGGTACGCCGCCTTCCTACGAAAACCCTATGTGTGTAGATGCGCCTTGGCGGCGCTGGCTGGACGCGTTTATGGGGCAAAAGCCATATAAAAACGAACCTAATGCCATTGGCGTTTCTTATATGTTGGTAGGCGATATTCCAGTGGACAACGACCACCCAATGAATTTAGACGAGTCCAAAGGCACATGGGTCCAAGAAGGCCCTCACCTAATGATTTTGGTGCCTCAAGCGCTTTTTGGTGATTTGCCCAGAAATCCTTATGAGGGTGGCCCCTACGTTATGTGGGAAGGCAGTGATTTTGCTCATATTATGGTGCCACTTGAGAAAACTACTCCAATTGTTTATGAATAAGAATTCAGACGGAGTTGTCGGTTGTAATTTATCGTGAGCGTTGACGAAACGGCGACTAACCTCACGATAGGCCAACTGAAATCTGAAATGAGCTTTTTGGCAGAAGAGATAGGGTCAATTGGTCTTGACGCGATGGATCAACCGGCAAAATATGGTCCAGCGGCTTTGAAAGAATTACGTCACAGTCATATGGGTGAAATCCTAAGATTGAGATCAGAGCTGGAAGGGTTAGAAAAAGCGTTATTGGCGTTAAAGATCAATCTATAAGGCACTTGCCCTGGGTAGGTTGGGGCCCCTCAGTAGTTCTCTGACTTATCCTCATATTGCCTAATGAGGCGGGTAGGGAAATAAGACCGCTAAAACTTAGAAGTTCGGGCAAGAATTTGAAAGAAGAATAAAAGGGATGATGATATGAAATGGATTTTAGCTTTTTTTCTCAGTGGTGCGATGGTATTCGCTCAAGCGTCAATCAACGAAGGCGACATCGCACCTGACTGGACTTTGCAGGGGTCGGATGGCAATAGTTATCAACTTTCTGAGCTTCGTGGCACCCATGTAGTGCTCGCGTTTTTCCCTAAAGCCTTTACCGGAGGCTGCACAATAGAGTGCAAGTCAATCCGCGATAGCAAAAGACAAGTTCGTCGCTTTGAATTTCAGTTTTTTATGGCCAGCACCGACGATGTTGAAACCGCCGTAGCCTTCGCAGAGCAGAACAACGCAAACTTTCCAATTCTTTCCGATGATTCGCAAGCCGTAAGCGACGCCTATGGTGTTTTGGGTTCTGGCGGCATGGCGAAGCGCTGGACCTTTTATATTGATGCTGAAGGAGTCGTCATCAAGATTGATAAAAAAGTCAATCCTCGTAATGCCGGTCGAGACTTGCTGCAAAACCTTATTGCCTTGGATGTGCCTGTAAATTAGCACGCCTTATCACTGATCACTACTGGCTCTGGCCGATCAGTAGTAGGGCTTGGTGACGCGCTTCTAGGCCCTTTTAACTGCGCTAAACCCCTCTAAATTAATCAGCTGGTGGGTCGCGCGTCTTCGTTCGCGGTATCGCCTCTCATCAGCTTATGTTTCCTTTTACAGAAAGCTCGTGGCGCGCAGTAAAGCAAAATGCCCTCCTCTAATACTCCATCGGTGCACGCCGCATTCTTTCGGCAGGCCCAAATGAACAGTTTTTACGCTAATATCTGTGTCTCTCAATGGTGGGTAAGACCTCATATATGCATAGCGCTTTTGTTTAGGGGAGCGCCGAGAAGTATGAGACTTTGGCATTCTGGAGTAGGTGAATTATTTTGACGACTTATGAAACTGTCACTGCGCTGATCAGTTGTTGCTTCTTTATGGGGTTGGTGGCCTGGATTTCATATCAAAAAACCAAGGGCGAAGTAGACACCCGCGACGGCTATTTTCTAGCGGGCAGAGGGTTGAGTGCGGTTTTTATTGCCGGCTCAATGCTATTAACCAATTTGTCGGCCGAGCAATTGATTGGTCTAAATGGCTCCGCTTATGGATTTAATCTCAGCAGCATGGGCTGGGAGGTTACCGCGGCCTTTGCCACTATTTGCATGGCATTCCTATTTTTGCCGCGCTATTTAGCCGGGGCGTTCGCCACCTTGCCTCAATTTCTAAATGACCGGTTCGATGGCGGCGTGCGGCGAATGTCCGTGGCTTTGTTTATGGTTGGCTATGGGCTGATTACCATTCCCTCGGTGCTCTATGCAGGGTCAATTGCAGTGCTGCAGTTGTTTGACGTGCCCACCTTATTGAACATCGCTTACAGCCAAGCACTGGCCTTAACCATTGTTGTTATCGGTTGTCTTGGAGCAGTTTACGCGGTTTTTGGCGGGCTCAAGGCCGTTGCGGTTTCAGATACGTTGAATGGCATTGGCTTGCTCATTATTGGTATTGCGGTACCCATTCTCGGACTTGCGGCACTTGGGCAAGGTAGCGTCGGTGATGGTCTCTATACAGTCGCAAATAGTCAGACAGAAAAGCTCAACGCCATCGGTTCCGAGTTTGACCCCACACCGTTCGCCACACTATTTACCGGCATGATTTTCGCAAACCTATTTTATTGGTGCACAAATCAATACGTTATTCAGAGGACCTTGGCTGCGAAAAATCTCGCCGAAGGTCAGAAAGGCGTTTTATTCTCTGGGTTCTTTAAGGTCTTAGTCCCTTTCATGATGATGTTGCCTGGCGTTATCGCCTACCATCTTTATGGTGGTGTGGGCGAAGAGGGTGGCCTCGCCTCTATTGATTTGGCCTACCCAAGATTGATTCGTGATGTGCTGCCTGTAGAGGCCACTGGGTTCTTTTTGGCAGTTCTACTGGGCGCGGTTTTCAGCTCCTTTAACTCTCTACTCAACAGCGCTGCTACGCTATTTTGTTTAGACATCTATTTGCCTTACAAAGAGTCGCGCGGCATTGCTGTGGTAGATGACGCGCTTTTGTTGAAAGTTGCAAAGCGCGCTAGCATTGTTATTGCCTTGTTCTCTTTTGTTGTTGCGCCATTGTTGCAATTTGCCGCTGACGGCTTGTGGCAGGTCATCCGAGTTTTTACTGGGTTTTACAATATTCCCATTATCGCAATCGTTATTGTTGGGTTGTTTACGCGCCATGTTCCAGCCCTAGGGCCTAAGCTAGTAATTGTTTTTCATGTTGTGGCCTACGGGCTTTTGCAGTTTGTTTTCAAGCAAGCGGTAGACATACATTTCTTGCATCTCTATGCGATTCTTTTTCTGATAGAGGTCACTATTTTGCTGGTGGTGGGTCATTTGCATCCGCGTGCTGAGCTTTGGACATACAGCACAATCCATAAAGTAGACATGCAGCCGTGGCCCTATGCGGTGCCCTGTGCGGTTACATTAATGTCCTGTGTAGTCGCTTTGTATTTGTTGTTTTCGTCCATTGGCTTGGTAGGCGGTCTAAGTAACCTTTTCTGGCCGCTGATTTTTGCGCTGATTCTGCTCAACGTTGTAAATTGGTGGCGCTATATTTCAAATAATCCGGCGACTACAACTAACTCTGAGCCGTTCTAGCAGTTATGCTGTTAACCAAGATTTCGCTGAATAAAATGGATCGAGAAATTGACTAAGACTAGATTGCGGATGTTTGAGAGTTCACCGGGGCAACACCATGTGACTGACGTCGACAGATACTTATATGCTCAAGAGCCTCCCAAATTTAATTTGGTAATTATTGGCACGGGCACAATAGGGCAGGAGCATATGCGTGTTGCCGCAATGTTGGGGCGCGCACGAGTACATGGAATTTTTGATACTCAAACTCACAGTTTAGACAGCGCCGAAGAAAATTTTAAAAAATTTAGCACGGGCACTTTGGTGCGCTACCCTGATTTGCATGCTGCGTGTAACGATCCAGTAGTGGATGCGTTAATGATATGCACACCCAATTACACGCATTTCGAAGTGCTCAAAGTTGCTATGGCGTCAGCTAAGCCGATATTCCTAGAGAAGCCTATGGCGACAGATCTGCAAGACGCCGCTGCTATAGTAAGTATGAGTGAGACCTATAGTTCGTTTATTCAGATTGGCCTGCAGTACCGCTATAAAGCCCAGTACGTAGAAGCGTTTCATGAGGCGCTAGATCGCCGTTCGCTTGGCGTAGTGAGGACAATAAGTGTCAGCGAACACCGCCCGCCGTTTTTGGACAAGGTCGGGCAGTGGAATAAGTTTAGTCGTTTTAGCGGTGGCACTTTAGTAGAAAAATGCTGTCACTATTTTGACCTAATCAATTTACTCGCGCAGGCTCGACCAAGCCGGATTTACGCAAGTGGCGGTCAGGCGGTAAATTTTTTGGATTTTGAAAAGAATGGTGAGCGCTCGGATATTGACGACCATGCTTATGTGGTTATCGACTATAACAATGGCGTGCGAGCAAATTTTACCCTAAATATGTTCTGTCCTGATTTTAATGAAGAAATAATTATTGTTGGAGATGAAGGCAAACTTATTGCCAAGGAAAACTTTAACTTTCAGCAGCAGTCCGAATCAACCACTACTGTTGAAGTTTTAAAAGGCGAGCTGGGTGTTTCAAAAAAGGCTGACGTTAGCTATGCCCGAGCATTAGAGAAGAGTGGGCATCACGGTTCAACCTACTATGAACATATTGCATTTGTTGATCAGCTCGAGGGTAAATCGGTCAACTGCGCCACAGCGATGCAAGGTATGTGGTCAATTATTGTGGCAAGTGCGGCGCAGCAATCAATGGTTACAGGGCAAGCTGTAGATGTTGAAGAGTTCATAGAAACTAACGGTTTGAAAACTCTATTGGCTAATAGGTCGAGGGCAGCCACCTTTTGATCGCGCTTTGCTGAAGAATAAATTTAACTAGGATTTTGTAATGACAGAAACAATTGAAGTTGACGGCCAGACTATGCCCGCAGTGGGTTTAGGGCTTTGGAAGATAGATGCCGATGCGGTGGCTCAAGCAGTTTATGATGCGATTAAGGCCGGCTATCGGCACTTAGACAGCGCCGCTGACTATGACAACGAGGTCCAAGTGGGTGAGGGCATTGCCCGTGCAATTACCGAGGGTCTTTGCTTGCGTGAAGAGCTTTGGGTGACGTCCAAACTTTGGAACACTTATCATCGTAGAGAGCATGTAAAAGCAGCCTGCCAAAAATCTTTAGACGATTTGGGGTTAGATTATTTTGATCTGTATTTGGTGCACTTTCCCATAGCGCTGAGCTTTGTCGACTTTCAAGATCGCTATCCGCCAGAGTGGTTATTTAACCCCTCCGCTGAAATGCCGAGTATGCAATTAGATCGTGTGCCATTGAGTGAAACCTGGGGAGCAATGGAACAATTGGTCAGTGCAAAATTAGCCCGACAAATTGGCATTTGTAATTACAGCGCCAGCTTGCTTCACGACCTAATGAATTACGCCAACATAAAGCCGGCAATGTTGCAGATTGAGTCACACCCCTATCTGACCCAAGAAGCGCTGATACGTACTGCTCAGTCTTACGATATTGCAGTGACTGCTTTTTCTCCCCTCGGCGCGCTTTCGTATGTGGCGCTAGATATGGCCAGTGAGGCGGAAACGGTATTGACCCAGCCCGTAGTTGTGGCTGCTGCACAGCGCAATGGCGTAACACCAGCACAGGTTGCTTTGCGTTGGGGCTTACAGCGTGGCACCGCGGTCATTCCGAAAACCAGTAACCCCCAGCGGTTGCTAGAAAATTTATCACTATCTGGCTTTACGCTGACAGATGTTGAAATGGCTGCAATATCTGGACTCAATCAAAATCGGCGCTTTAACGATCCTGGCGCGTTCTGTGAAGAAGCGTTCAATACGTTTCATTCGATCTATGACTAATAGACAAGTTGGCTAGAAAAATCGGCGCGCTACGAGGTAAATTATGATTGAGCAGAAAGAACTCCAAGATCAGCAGGAGTATGAGCAAGGCGATGTGTTTCCGTTGTTTTACTTGGCGGGGCAAGAAGTTGCTAATGGTGATCTTTATCAGGTGTGCGCGTGGGTTGAAACCAATCGAGAAAAGTTGTCGGCACAGTTAAGTGCTCACGGTGCAATCTTGCTGCGTGGCTTTGGTATCAACAGCGACCAAGACTTCGATCAGCTGATACGGGCGTTTGCTTGGCCGAATTTCACCTACGCAGATTCGTTATCTAATGCCGTGCGTCGCAACCGCACCGAGCGCGTGTTCACCGCTAATGAAGCGCCAGCCGATGTTTCCATTTTTCTACATCATGAAATGGCGCAAACGCCAGTTTATCCATCGCGACTGCTTTTCTACTGTGAGCAAGCCGCTGACTCAGGTGGGGCTACTCCTATTTGTCGCTCAGATATTTTGCTCAATCGTTTGCGTCAGCAAGCACCGAGCTTTGTTGCTACTTGCCTTGCTAAAGGCGTTCGCTATTCCCAGACCATGCCCTTGTACGACGATGTAGATTCCGGCCAAGGGCGCAGCTGGGGCAGTACGTTGACTGCGCAAACTCAAAGTGAAGCTGAGGCCAAACTGACTAAATTGGGTTACTCATGGGTTTGGCAGGCAGACCAATCACTCAGCGTAACCACACCGGTATTATCGGCGATTTGCGAATTGGCTGATGGCCGAAGTGTGTTTTTTAATCAGTTGATTGCTGCCTTTCGCGGCTGGAAAGATGCGCGTAATAGCGGCGAAAAATCCATCAGTTTTGGCGATAGCACTGCCATTCAACATGCAGATATGGCTGCGGCTATAGAGCTTGCAGATGAATTGAGTTTTGACATTCCATGGCTGACAGGGGATGTGGTATTGGTAGATAACTTTTTGGTCATGCATGGACGCAGGCCTTTTCAAGGCACGCGCAAAGTTCTGGCCTCGCTAGTTGGTTAGAGCAGGTTGTTGAAAGCGTTAGTAAAATTTGTAGCTTTACCTAATTCTAAAAAATACCTATCTGGCAAACACCCATTGCCCACTCGGAGGCGGGATGTAAGCAAGGCAAACGCAGAGCTTTTTTCAACTGAATATTGTCTTTAGCGGTCAGCGGCCTTACCTTGCTAAAGCACCGAGCAGTCGCCAGCTAAGCGGATGACACAGATGTTATAATCCGCTCTTAACTCACAACTCTTTGTATTGAGCATTTCTTCGGTAAGCTGAGAATGCGGCTACTTCTTACGCATTTGCGTACGCGTGTTAACCAAATCCAAAAAAATGAGGCACATAGAAGAAGAGGATTTTGATGGCACCTATAAAACGGCCGCCCATCAAATCAGATCCCTCTTTGTGTAGTCTTTGTACTTCTGGGTCTGCTGCGTATTCTTTTAATTCGGCCATGCTGATAGTGCAGCCAAAAAAATCCAAGGCTTCAACATGATTTCGCCAACTAAAGTTGTGTCGCAGCCAAAAACTATGTGAGTAAGATCATGGTCTGTAAAGAGCTTGCCTTGTTCCTTAGATACAGTCGCAACCGCTGGGTGGTGAAGATATAACTCTTCTAACCCTTGTCTTAATTTCAGTTCGCAATTTTGGTCTAGAAAGTCCGTTAAGCTGCGCCCTCTTTTTTTCAACACTTAGCAATTTTCTAAATACTAGTCAACTTAGTGAGTTGAAGATCCTTTCCTTGGAGCTGCGCTCGAGAGACGGTTCTAGGCGTTATTCCGGCGGATTTCGGGGATCATATGCGCGTGGATTGGCCCTTATGCAATTGAATGCCGCTATCTAAAAAAGGGTGGGGTAACGTTGTCGTAAAACCGGGGAGGCATTTGGGCGGCTAGTGAGTGTTCACTATTTGTGAATTTTTTGCTGCGGAAGTTGTAACTAATAATGCAAAGAGGGTGCCGCGAGAATTCGCGAGACACCCTCTTTGCTCCGATTATCGCGAGTTTCTAACTGTCTCTGCGGTGAACGTATGCTCACCAGTACAGTCAGCGAATTCAGAATAATATTCTGCGCGTGCTCGCCAGCCGTTATTGTTTGCAATTGAGTTCTTGGCTGCAGCGAAAGCTTTCATATCGCTGTAATTGACCAAGTGGTAAAAGTCTCCGGGGAATAAGTTGTCTCGGACACCGGCTTGTGGGTACCCAACGCCCCACCATCCCGCTGTTGTCGTATCAGCATTCTCCTTTGCCACCTGTTCATGCTTCGCTGCTAGTTGATCTTGAGTCACCCCTTCTTTTCGGGTGCACCACTCGACAGTTACGATTCTTGAGTCGTCGTCCGCTATTTCTGGTTTTCGTATTAGCGGGAAGGCAGCAGAGACGATAGCGTCACAATCTTCAATGGCTGCGTATTCCGCAGCTATTGCAGCGCCTTTCTTCGAACCTAGCCATAAATCCCATTCTTTGCCGAACTCATCCCACGCCATGAAGTCGAAAGCAATGTAGTCATACTTTGCGCCTGCCGCGAATAGCGGGGTTAAAAGTTGGCGGAAGCCCTTAATGTCCTGGGCATCCAAAAAGCCATTTAATTTTTTGTCGATGCGTTCTATGTCTTGCATAGTGCCGCCATTCTTTAGTGTGCAGAGATGCGCTGTATGTGAAATAGCGTCCCCAATATCGACAATCCAGTTGGATGATGTCTCTTTGGCTTGTATAGCCGCTGTGCTTAGTAGACTAAGTACTAAAGTAGTTAGGATGATTTTCATTCCCATTTCCCCCTATTTTTATTTGCCACCTCCGTGGCGACCTTGTTATTACTTCGGATGCGACGACCTAAGACATCTAAGTCGCCCCAATGCTGTTTCAGTAGTCTAGCTTTCGCTTACAAAAACTCTGTGAGATCTGTGCAGGTCCCAAGTGTCGCAGGAGCTAGGATCTGGTGTATCTGTAAAGGCTTTACGTGCAGCGGGTATTTTCCCGGTTCTGGCACCGTCTAGAAGATTTGCCATCTCACTTGGCGTGCCAAAGAGAATGTTGAGAAAGTCAAAATCGGGGTCTATACCAATGCGCGGAGGCATGGCGAGAAACTGGCCCCTATCTGAACCTGCAGCTGAACGCGTGGCTTTAGATAAAGCTTCGGAGTTGAACTCTTTTACATCATTTAGAGTTGCACTTTCATTGATGTTGCAACGGCCGATCAACAAGCGGTTACCATTTTTGCCAACCATAGTAAGGGGCTTTTCAGTCTGCACCACCATATGTGCATGCATAAAGATTGGCATCTTACAGGTAGACAATTTTTCGCTGTCCTTGCGCACATTGGTTGCTTTATTTGATGCCCACAGATCGTCGGCCGCCTGATAGGAACCCCAACTGGGGTAGTAGTTTACCCAGCGAAAACCAGTCTGCTCATAAGGCGGGGCGATGGACATGGGCTCCCAAACAAAACCAGACATATCAAGGTTTGCATCGCTGAAAAGGGTAGCAAAATCTTCCCGGCCAAACTCTAAAAGATCCTCCATTGAGGCACCTTTATTTAAGTCACACTCAAAAATTTCCATAACCACGGGCGCACTTTTTTGCGATTCTTCATGGTGTCCGGCTAAAGCAGCTGCGGAGAGCAGAGTAGCCAGTAGTGTTGTCATTAGTCGCATTTAGTTATCCTTTACTATTATTGGGTGTCTAAAGGTACACAAAAAGTTGACTTTTGTACTTATTCTGGCGTTACCAATTCTTTGCCGTTTTGGTGTGAGTTCAACAAGGGTCGAATAGCAGAAGGTGGCATTTATATGCTAGCTATGGGAATGATAAAGCGCCTTTTTGGCGTGGTTTATAGATAAAGTATTCTTTTCGTCTCCCAGCAGCATTGGCTACAATAGAAAATACTTCTTTTGCCTGCTCCGCAGTTATAAGCGATATTTTTGCGAGTCGTTTCTCGCGTATCGTGTTGGGGCGGTTAAACCGAAAAGGCAAGGTGCTACTCAGATACGCCCTAGTGCTTAAGCACAAAAAATGACTGGCTTGTATTAGTCGTTATTTTGTAGGATTTAGATTATTGCCGGGATAGCTCAGTTGGTAGAGCGACTGATTCGTAATCAGTAGGCCCGCGGTTCGATTCCGCGTTCCGGCACCATAATAAAGCTTTAAAGCACTGTATGCCTACGTTTGGGTAGCTTTAGAGATGCAAAGTTTCTAAAAAAGTTTCTAAAACATTAAATAAGCGTGCTAATCTGCCCAGGTGAAGCATATAACCAAGCGCAAATCTAAGCTCTACTTCCAACGTGGAATACCCATCCGGCTAAGACCTATTGCAGGTAAATCATCATTTTCAATGCCGTTAGGTCTAGATGCTGCTACAGCTACTGAGGAAGAAAGACTCCACTCACGGATAGAAGCCCAGCGCATGTATGAGCTTTATCTCAAGACGCTGGAGAATTCCTCAGCAGATGCTTTTGCTGATAGTGAGATAGAAGCACTGGCTGCTGATGTCCTCAGGCGTAATAGAGTTAATCCTGGGCAGTACGCAAAGCACATGCTTGGCCCTAAGCTGCAAGAGAATGATCCAGAGCTAGCAAATATTCCATTTGAATTAACTGGTAAGGACTACGCCACAATAGAAGTGCCTGAGTACCTGAACCAATACCTTCAGTGGCATCAAGATGGTGAGCTTGATGATGAAGGTAAGCTAACTAGGAATCTCACGGCCCAAGAGGAGGCAGTTAAGCGTGCATGGGAGGCGGTGCAAGAGGTTTCCACTAGAGCTCCAAGGACTCTTTATAAGTGCTGGGTGGAGTACTTAGTTTTCCGGGGTGTGGATGTAGCAACGCGTGAAGGTAAGCGCAGCCAAGGACGGTGGAATAAGTTTTCCAAGCATATGCCTGACGTAATCCTCAGTGAGGATACTCCACAACTGCTTGAGCACGCCTTAGATACTTTTCAAGCCGTTGAGAAAGCTAAAGGAAATAAAGTCTCTAGTATTCAAAGAGACACCAACGAATTTATTGCTTGTTTCAACTGGGCAAGCAAAGAGTATCGCCTTAACTGGCGGCCCGTTAAAAGCAAGCTGAGTGCTAGCAGAAAAACTCAAGCTGAAACAACTAAGCAAAAGCTGACTTTAACGCGGGAAGAACAGACTCTCTTGCTGACAAATGTGCTCAACGCCAATACGCCGATGGCTGCTGCCTTGCTAGTGTTGTTTCAAGGAGGTGGTATGGCTACTGAGATTGCACGCCTTAGGGTGGGGGAAGATCTCTGGTTGGACGGTGAGTTACCCTTTGTTGCTTTTATGGGTGGTTGGAACCGCACAACTAAGAATGTTGAGCGTATGCGCTACATTCCTATAGTGCTGGGCTTGGATTTGATAAAAGAAAAACTGCCTGAAGCTGTGGAGATTCTTGCAAGACACAGTGAGCCAGCCTCCAAGCTATCAGATGAACTACAGGCCTTTTTGAAGCCAATTAGTTTACAAAAGCATTTTACTAGCCATTGTCTGCGGCACACTTTTAGACTCAATGCTCAGAATGTCCTAGCTAACTCAATGGTCACTATGACTATTGCTGGCTGGTCTGGTGAGAGAAGTAACAAGATTGCCATGGAGTACGGTGCTGAAGGTTTTAGCCATAGTGAATCATCGAAGGCACTGCACTATGAGCAAAGCAGGATTTTCGCGCACCTAATTAAGCAGGAAAGAGAACAGCAAGAAGTACATAGCAATGTGCTGGTCTTTAATGGAGACAAGAATAGATGAGAAACTTTAATAGCAAAGTAGAGGATATTTTCAACATGAATGCACAAGTAATGATCTGTCCTGCAGGCGAAAGTATCAGAGAGCGGTTTGCCGAAGAAATTGGCGGACTAGTTCACGCCACCGGCCCGGTTTCATATGACTATCATTTTCCAAAACGAGCCATTTTTGATCAATTAACTAAGCTGTCTTGGCTGCGCGATGGTTCCTTATTTGCGGCGGATGCAACTCATCTTGCTCTAAGAGATGATCAGCTTTTGGGCATTGAAATAGGGTTTCCGGGCACTGAGTGGAAAGCTCGCGAGGCTGCGCTTGGGTCACTTTGGACAGTGTTGATTGACGGTGGGCAAGTGAGTCAACATGATCTTAAAGAAATATTAACCAATTCTGATCACGCCAGTTGGCTTAATCCCGCGGTACCTTCAGATGTTTACTACGTACATGCACTGTCGGTTAAAAGTGAGGCGCGCGGTCAGAAGGTAGGCATGGAGTTACTTTCTCAAGCTATGTCACGCGCGAAAGCGGAAGGTTTTCGCGGGCTACAGCTAGATGTGTTATCTGACAATCCCGCCGTCAACTTTTATCAGTCAATGGGTTTAGAATTACTGGTAGAGTCTCTTGCGCCAAAACCCAACGCCGCTGGCGTACCTGCGGAATATCGTATGGGGATTATCTTTTAGCACGCTGATTGCATCAAGCAAGGAAATCCATGCTGTAGGTGTTAGTTCGTTGGAAATACGTGATTTCCAATACAGCTGTAAGAAGCGTGGCCATGCACTTTGGACAAAACCAGACAGCGCAACGGTAACAACTTTTATTGGTAGTTGTGCAGAGTTTAAGGAATAAAGGATTCTTAGAATGACATCACTTAAGCAATGAATCTAAAGATCTAGAGTGTGAGAGGCGCGATAGCATCCTTTAGCACACTTAAGTATCTGTTTTAATTGAATATTTTACTGACGTACAAGCCTTCTTTAGCCATATCTATGTATATTTTATTTATGTGCCACTAGGTAGTGTTGGTACAACCACTTGTTAATCCCTCAGTTGGCTATTTGGGCCTCCATAGATTGGTCATTCTCCCTGCATAACCTCACTGTTAGTTGCCATCCACTCCATAAAAGACTGAGTTTGTTCTGCTATATCTCCCTCAACAAAGCTAGCACCATTGTCCACGTGTACTATTCTGTGCGTAATTTTCCACTCACCGCCAATCTTCTCAAGATCTGTTTCGTAAGACCCTGCTATGAAAGTATAAATCTTCTCTGGCCGGCTCAAAAAACCTACTAGGGTGCAATGATTCTTAGCTCTCAACTTGTCTACAGTTGTGATGTGATTTGTTTGCACATGCCTTGTGCCGGGCAGCAAGCGAATATGAGCATTTATGAACTTTGATAACGCTTTCTCACCAATAAATTGCATGCGTACATTGCCTGTGTGCACCTCAAAAATACCTTCATTAGAAAAGCATCCCACCCACGCTTCTGCATCATATTCGTCTCCAGCGTGCGCGTAACGGGCTATTAAATTTTCTATATGCCAGCTTTCAACTAGTTCTTCCATATTTCTATTCTCACAGATGTGGCTTTTTTGACGTTGTCATAGTGCCCTGAATACGAAAAGGAGAATAACAATAACTTTTCATTCTGTATTAGGGGCAAAAAAACAAAGCGTTTTCTATTCGCATATTTTAACTAAGCGCACTAGAACAAGAGAATTTATACTTATTAATTAATTGTGTGCTTAGGATTTCTTAGAATAGTGCATATAGAGAATCTATAGAGCCTAGAGAATCTATAGAGCCTAGAGGAATTAATTGGTACTTCATGATGATGGAGCATAATGATGACGATGGTTACGTAAATGCTTTATTGGGTAATGGGAACGTTAAGCAGTCAGAAGTGTCTTCTTCTTCCTCTCTAAGGCAGTCCTTAGTGAATACTTATAGATGTAGAAGTAGAACTATTGTCCCCTTTAGCAGGCTATTAGTAGCAGTAGGACTATAGGTGTATGTATATGTATATGTACTTATGCAGTCTTAAGTACTCTTTGGCTTAACCCAAGCCGTCTTGGGCTATATACACAGGAGTATTATTTCCATGATCAATACACTCATACCAATCATAGAAGGACTACCTGATCCTCTAGACTTCAAAGATGAGCATCACACTTGGTTATCACCACTGAAACTCAAGAGCACTGCCTCTAGTCATCCAGAGTTTATCCAGCTAGTTGATCAGTTTGCAGCAGCAAGCAAAGGAACTAGAAAGAGTAATCATGTAAAAACATTGAGGAAGCACTGGGAGCTAATACTGCTGAACCTGACTTATGTTGTATTTCATAGGAGATGGTTATTAGTAGCTTTAGATAACAGAGCCTTTAGCTCAGATGCAAACTATAGAGCCAATGGCTGGTCTCATGGAGCTATGAAGGCAGTAGTAGATTACTTAGAAGAACATGAGCTAATAACCAAAAAGATTGGTAAAGCTTTTACAAGTGGTGGCAAGAGAACAAGGATCTTCCCTACTGCTAAGTTAGCTCCGCAGTTGTATCAGTTCTTCCTAGACGCAGAGCAGCCTATCAAACCACCCTACACACTTGTAAATGAACCTAGTGAGCCCTGGCTGGAAGTATCTAATAGTGGTGGCGCTAGAGCAGCTGAATGGGAGGAGGATGAGCTAAAGGAGTTAAACAACTTCCTTAAGGATCACTTATGGGCTTGTAAAGGCCCAGTAAAACTAATCTACAAAACAGATCCTTTCAATGGTGGAAGGTTATACACCAGCTTTCAAAACCTACCTGACCGTAAAGCTAGAGTCAGGATCAACACTTTAATTGATGGTGAAGCTATTGCTGAAGTGGACTTCAATGCTAATCACCTAAGGCTACAACTTGCCGTACTACACAAGCAGGATGCTGGAGAAACACCCTATGAAGATATAGGTGCTATAGCTAATGTCAGTGAAAGATCTGAGGTAAAGATGTTTACAACAATAGCTATGGGAGCAAGTGATAGAGGCGCAGCTATGAATGCTTGCTTCAAAGAGGCTATAAGCCAGTCTAAGTTTGAATCTCTAGAGGCTGCCTTTGCTCAGTTGTATCCAGAGCTAGAGCTTTTCATTGGCTGGGGTATCAATGCTCAGAACTTGGAAGGTCAGATCTTGAAGAAGGTTATGCAGGAAGGAATGCATCAAGGCATTGTATGTCTACCAGTGCATGACGCTGTAGCCGTACAGCAAAGACATCAAATCTGGGCTATGAAGACCATGATGCGTCTGTGGACTGAAGCAGTTGGCTGCAATGTTAAGCCAAGGTTCAAACTTGACAAACCATGAAAAACTGGCTAAGCTCAGCAAGGCTTTATAGAGCCTATTTGAGACGTTAAATTAACCCCCACTACCTATGTACCAAGAAGCCCTTAAAATGGCTGTATGAGCCTCTGTGTGCGTTTAAACAGGTGTTTTGCTATGGTCTATGCATATCTCAAAAGCAGTCATCTTTCCTACTATGAAGAAACTAACTCTAGCCTTACTACTAACGCTGTCCTGCGCTACTGCATGGGCTGCTGACTTTGACAAAGGTTTAGCTGCTGCTGAAGCAGGTGATTACACTACTGCATTGTCTGAATTAAAGCCGTTCGCTGAGCAAGGTAATGCAGTTGCTCAACTCTTGCTTGGTTTTATGTACCGCGATGGTCTAGGCGTAATAGAAAACGATGAGGAAGCCTTTAGATGGTTTAGGCTTGCCGCTGAGCAAGGTGTTGCAGACGCTCAAAACAGCCTTGGTGGGATGTATGAAAAAGGCAAGGGTGTAATAGAGGATGATAAGAAAGCCGCTAAGTGGAGGAGGCTTGCTGCTGAGCAAGGTCATGCACAAGCTCAACTTGTACTTGGAGTGATGTATGAGGATGGCGTAGGCGTAATAGAAGACAATAAAGAAGCTGTGAAGTGGTACAGGCTTGCTGCTGAGCAAGGCAATGCAAAAGCTCAGAGCAGACTAGGTTTTGCATACATCTTAGGCCTAGGTGTTATTCAAGATAGTGTCTATGCGCACATGTGGTGGAACATTGCGGGAGCTAATGGCTATGAAAAAGCTAGAGGCTACAAAGGTGACTTAGTCAAAGAAATGACACCTCAAGACATCTCCAAGGCTCAAGACTTAGCTAGAGAATGTGTGAAGAAGAATTATAAGGATTGTTAGCTACATGAAGAAATATATTACAGGTTTGCTTTTGTTAGCTTTTGCAGTTCCTAGCTGGGCTGAAGATAATTTAGCTGAAGAGTCAAATCTAACTCTTAATATTTTAAATTTAGATAAACCAGGAGACCTGCATTTAACCATATGCAAAAACGCAGCAGGATTTGAGAGTTCAGTTGAAAACGAATCTGAAGAAGAGTCATGCTTTAATGGTGCAGTGGAAATAGGCCAAGATTTGCAAGGTATAGACGAAATGTTGCTGCATGGTGAATATGCTATAGCAGTCTTTGTTGATTTAAATGGGAATGGAAAAATGGATAAAAACTTTCTTGGAATCCCAAAAGAACAATATGGATTTTCTAATAATGTTATGGGAAGGATGGCCGCTCCATCTTTTGAACAGGCTAAGTTTGAAATGAAGGGGCCTACTACTCAAAACATAATACTCAAAACAGGGATTCCTAAAAAAGATTAAACCTTAATACTAGGAAGTGCTTTGATATTTTCCCCATAAAGTCTTTGTAGTATTTTTTTAGATACGCAATATCTCTTTGATAAACTAGTCTATGGAAGGCTTCGTTCTCAGAAGCCCCGCCCAACTGCTCAGATGTGGATTTATGTTTGAAAATCTTATGCCTGTGTATCTTTCCAGCCACTAAAGGCCTCACAAGCACCACAACCGCCTACCCATGACTCCCCTAAAACCTACTTTTATAAATCCACATCCAATGTATCCCACTGGTAACTACAATTATTAGTGTAGGGCTATAGATGCCCCCCGGGGGTGCTTTAGATGGGCCGGCTTGGTTAGAAGTTTCTAAAAAAGTTTCTAAAACACATCTAGAACCATATAAAATAGCCTGCCGTAGCTACGTTTTAGAAGGAGTTTCTTGATGGGTGGTCCTGCGTTCCGGCACGATTTGCCTACTCCAAATATTCTAAAGCCTTAGTTCACGTCTCACGTAGGTTTTCAAAGCCTCAGAAGCCTGTCAAGGGAGCAAAGGTGTCTACCACTTTAGCTTAAACAAATGTGGGTACCCTAAAGAGGCGGCGGGGGCCTCTACAGCCCTACACTAAAATTGGTAGTAACCAGTGATATACATTTGTAAATAATTTAAAAAGGTAGGCGCTAACTGTTTTTTTGCTAAAGGCGAGAGCTAGGCCTCTCGGCGCGACTAGAAGGCTATCGACTTATTAATCTCAGACTTGAAGAAGCAGAAATTTCAGCAGCGCATTTGCTGCGCCACTCTCCTAGTCAGAACCACCTTGCCACACTACCTACTATCCGTGACGCACTAGAGGTGTGCCAGCGAGTCAAGGTGACGGCAAAGTGACGGCCTTCTTCACGCATAGCAAAAGATCTTTTGACTACCTAGTGCAGTGTCTTGGATGCAGATCATTGGCTCAATACTACTGCCGATAATGGGCTCTTTGAATCGCTAAGATTACGGTGTTTGGCCTTGCGTTAGTGCTGTAGGCTTACTGTAAAAGATCTATTAGAAAAGAAATTACAAGGTTAACCTCAAAATTCGGAGCTTTTATGAATGAGCAGCGTGATTACGATAACGACGAGCCCCTTTTAGTCAAAGTTACAAAAAGACTATTGGAGCGAAATTCGCTAAATAAGCGGCTTCATTGGACGACGATCGCTAGCGAGAAAGCATTGCTAGCCGTTATCGGAATTCTTACGTTGGTTGCGTGTGTTCAGTCTCTATTTGAGATGTATACGAACCTTTATGTTGGCCTCCCCGACTTATTCTTATTGTTCATATACGCCGAGATTATTGGAATGATAGGGGCGTTTTATGCAACCAGTCGTATTCCAGTGACCTTACCAATAATCATTGCCGTGACTGCTCTTTGTCGTCTTATTGTTATGCAGAGTAAGGAAACTGAAGCTTTAGTTTTACTTGCTGAGGCAGGCGCAATACTAGTACTAAGCTGCGCTGCGTACTTGATGAGTCTTAAGGACAAAAGTAGCCTTGATAAGCTAAGAGAAATTGAGCAAAGACGTAAAATGGAAGATTTCGGAGAAGATTAGAGGCACCTAATATAATTACGTTAGAGGCCTTGGTCATGCTTGGTTGGCTTTGGCTTATTCCTTGGTTGTTGAAGCCGAGCCACGGCGACTAACCTAGATTTTTCGAAAGCTCTATCCAATTTATATCCTCAGCCATTAGAGCCTACACATGCAATTTGCAAGGCGACCGGGTGGGAGATGCTAGCCCAGTGCCTCGGCATTCAACGGGGACTTGTTTGTCTTGATGAACATATTGCGGACTATCACTGGCCGAATGCGGACTGCCACGAGATAATTTTTGAAGTGAAGTATTCGGAATTTGTGGATTAACTGAATAATAGCCTTCCTCGCGCAACGCGCTGCATCGAGTTGGCGGTTGATCGGCAGATAAAGAGGAAAAACCAACAGCGAGCAGTGTTGGGTGACTCGCCCCGCAAAGATTACTTTTGCGATTTCGCGTTGCTTCAAGAGGTGACCAAGGCGACTTGCTCGCGGCTTTGCGAAGGTACGACCATCACTCAGACGACCACAGATATCTCTTTCTTCTCAGTCGTCAGTTTCTATACCGTTGGCCGGGAGCTTGGGCTAGTGGATCTCGACGATATGGTCTCTTATTCGGGTAACACGGAGAGTTAACCGTTGATGGGCCGCAGGCATTATGGGTCGCTCAGTGAGAGCTGCGCATAACGAAAATGCGCTGGCACCAATCGCCACTGTATTAAATTGCTCGACTATATTCGCTTAGGCTTTAGTTTCTTGAGTGTCGATATTAAGGAAAAGCATAAGCGCCTATGGCTGTCTACTAACCCACGCTACAAGAGAGTAATTGCGCCATTAGAATCTCTAAAACGCCAATAAGGTATATCACTGTAGCCACTACAGCCTGCATGCTACGTTAGTTGGCTTTGCAAACGCTGCCTCTAGCGTTGTATTAGAAAGGCGCTGCCAGGTGGTACCATAGATAAAACAGTACAGGTACAGGTTATGAGTAAATATACGTTAAACGTAAATGGCGAGGATTTAGAAGTTGATGTTGTTGCAGATATGCCGCTGCTATGGGTGTTGCGTGACAAGTTCAAACTCACCGGCACCAAATTTGGTTGTGGTATTGCGCAATGTGGTGCCTGCACTGTGCATGTTGACGGTGTGGCGATTCGCTCCTGCGTGCTGCCTGTTTCTGCAGTGTTAGGCCCTGTCACTACCATTGAAGGCCTCGCGCCAGGGGATGAATTGCACCCCTTGCAATCTGCGTGGATAGAGCACGATGTGCCTCAGTGTGGTTACTGCCAAGCTGGGCAAATTATGAGCGCTGCGGCGCTGCTATCTAACAATAGCGAGCCATCTGATAAGGACATTGACCAAGCCTTGGAGGGAAACTATTGCCGTTGCGGTACTTACGTACGAATTCGCAAAGCAGTGCACACAGCTGCTTCCTTTTACAATGCAGATAAGAGGAACGGATAAATGAATAGCAAAAAAATTAGTCGCCGGAATTTATTTAAAGTTTCCGCTATTGCTGGCGGTGGGCTGATGCTTAAGCTGAGCTTGCCTGCTAACGCTCTGGAGGACAGCGCAACAACTTTGGTGAAGTCGTCAGAGTTGAACTTTTATGTGCAAATTGCATCGGATGGTCAAATCACTATCTATGCGCCTAACCCCGAAATGGGCCAAGGCATTAAGACAACTCTACCAATGATTATCGCTGAAGAAATGGGGGCTAACTGGGATGATGTCGAGGTTGTTCTTGCACCCATCGATCCTGCTAGGTTTGGTATGCAGGGTTCTGGTGGTTCTATGTCGGTAACCAGAAATTTTGATGCTATGCGCCGCATGGGTGCATCCGCGCGGGAAATGTTGATTGGCGCTGCCTCCCAGCTAATGGAAGTCGAGCGACGTGATCTAAAGGCTGAGGCAAGTCAGGTAGTTCACGGCTCTGGTCGGAGTATGAGCTTTGGTCAACTGGCGTCTGTAGCTGCCCAGCAGCCCGTGCCCGTGCCCGAGCAGTTGTCGTTTAAGGACCCTCGCTCATACTCGATTATAGGCACCTCAGTGGGCAGCGTGGACAACTTAGTCATTGCCACCGGTCTGTCCAAGTTTGGTATTGATGTAGATGTGCCTGGCATGAAGTTTGCCAGCTATACCCGGTGTCCTAGACCCGGTGGTAAAGCAATTAGTTTTAACCGGGCAGAAATAAAGGCGTTGCCGGGTGTGGTTGATGCATTTATTCTGCAACCAGATGCGCGCTCGGGTAAAGCATCTATGGCCTTCCTGGAAGGCCTAGCCGAACTGCAGGGTGGTGTTGCTATTGTTGGTGATGACACGTGGTCTGTTTTTGCAGCCAAGGCAAAGCTTAAAGTCAGCTGGGACGAAAGCGCAGCATCAAATGATCAATGGTCAAAGATGGCCACTGACGCTCGAGCAATAGCTGCCAAAGGTGGCGGCGAAGTTAAATTGGCAGGCGCTTCAGTGGCTGAAGCTTTGTCAGACAGCAGCAACCGTACGTTAGAGGGTTTTTACGAATTCCCCTATGTTGCCCATGTATGTATGGAACCCATGAACTGTACCGTTGATTTCCGCAAAGGCACAGCCGGTAATCCCGATTCTATGGAAATTTGGTTAGGTAGTCAGTTTCCTAATCAAGTAAAGGAAATTGCTGAAAATATGCTGGGCGTTAAGCAAGAAAACGTCAAGGTACACGGTCTGCGCATGGGTGGCGGTTTTGGTCGGCGTGCAGTGCACGACTTTGCAGCAGAAGCCATGGCTATATCTCATCGCAGTGGGTTGCCGGTGAAACTCACGTGGACTCGAACTGACGATATTCATAACGACTATTTTAGAGTGGGCGGCTTCGAAAATATGAAGGGTGCCGTAAGCCCAGGCGGTAAGCTGGCCGCTTGGGATCAGCACTATATTGGTTTTGCAGACAACGGTAAGCCAGTGATCGGCTCTGGTTTGCGTGGTAATGAATTGCCAATGGTTGCGTTCGATAATGCCAGTGTCAGGCAAACGATGATGCCCGTAGCAACCGCATGCGGCGCGTGGCGTGCGCCGGGCTCCAACACCAATGCTTTTGTGGAGCAGAGCTTTATTCATGAGCTGGCTAATTTGGCCGAGCGCGACCACGTAGAATTTTTGACTGAACTTATGGGTTCACGTCGCTGGATTGATGAGGGCAATATTTCGGCTCTCAATACTGGGCGCGCTATAGATGTGATCAAGTTAGCTGCAGAAAAAGCGGGTTGGGGTAAAACGATGCCGGACGGCACAGGGTTAGGTCTGGCATTTTACTTCTGCCATGCGGCTCACGTTGCTGAAGTTGCAGAAGTATCAGTAGATGCAGATAAAAATTACAGCGTTAAACGAGTTACGGTAGCAGTGGACGTTGGACCAATTATGAACATGAGCGGTGCGATTAATCAGGTGCAGGGCTCTATTGTTGATGGACTAAGCACGATGGCCCTGCAAGAGATCACCATGCAAAATGGTCGTATTGAGCAGGATAATTTCCACCAATACCCAGTTATGCGCATTGCTTCTACGCCGGAAATCGACGTGCATTTTATCCAAAGTGAGAATAAGCCAACGGGGTTAGGCGAGCCGGCGTTACCGCCTCTAGCACCGGCCGTGACCAATGCAATTTTTGCGGCAACTGGCGAACGTATCCGGTCTATGCCACTGAGTAATGCTGGTTATAAACTCGTCTGAAAGGGATTTAGATAGATCTAGAAAAAGTTTGTCGGGGCATTGAGCGTGTTCTAGCTCAGCCCTGGCCGGCTTCGACAGGGAAGTTGGGGCGTCATCTAATTGTAAGACTAATTTAGAGTTAGTTGCCACAGCCAGATCGGCGCTTCGCGTTTAAGCGCCAAGCCCCCTTGATTTAAAGCCATTGCCTACTAACGTTAGGCAACTATGCCGCGTTCGGTCATTGCTTTAATGCGCTGCGCAGAAAACTCAAAATCACCCAAAACTTCAGCGGTATGTTCGCCGTGATCGGGGCTAGGGCGAGAAGGCTCTAAGCGTTCGCCGCCGAAGCGTGCTGGAGATTTTATTATCCGCATCTTGCCCATTATTGGGTGATCAAGAAGCCCAACCGTATCATTGGCGGCGAGTTGCTCTTGGGCTAATACTTCATCTTTATCGAGGCTCCTGGCGCATGGCACATCGGCAGCTTGGAGTTTTTTCAAAATCTCGTCGGTAGTAAATTGCAAATACGCTTCGGCAACGAGACCTTTAAATTCTTTCAGGTTTGTGACCATTTTTTCGAAGGAGTTGAAGCGTTCATCTACTAGCAGGTGTTCTATGCCTAGTGCTATCAACCCCCGCATTTGCATTTCGTCAGTAGCTGCTGACACGGTTATAGCACCATCTTTTGTTGGCGACAGTTCGTAGAGCAAGTCGATTAACAGCGGGCCCGGTTCGTGATCGGGGTCAAGCAACGTATGGTTTTGAAAGCCATCTGGAAAAACAAAAAACAAACTGGAGTCTAGCATAGACAAGTCAATGTGCTGACCCTGGCCAGTTTTCTCGCGTACGTAGAGTGCGCAGGTTACGGCCTGGCAGGCAGTATAAGCTGTGATTTTGTCGCAGATTAAAGTACGAAAAAAAGCCGGTTCGTTATTTCTACCTTGGGTAGCGGTGAGTCCTGCTTGGGCTTGGATAATGGGGTCGTATGCTGGTGCGCCACCTAATGGACCTTCTTTGCCAAAGCCTGATATTGCGGTGTAAATTAGTTTCGGCTGCAGGGCCCGAAGCGACTCGCTGCCTAAATTCAACTTATCCATAACTCCAGGTCTAAAGTTGTGAATAAATATGTCTACTTGGGGAATCATTTCGCGAATTACTGATTGGCCCTCTTCTTCTTTAAGATTAACGCGAATTGACTGTTTGCCTCTATTGCAATTAGCGAACAGTGATGAGATTCCACCTTTGTTGGCACCAATGTACCTCATTGGGTCACCCACATTCATCGGTTCAACTTTAATAACTCGAGCGCCTTGCTCAGCCATCATCATCGCCGCAAAAGAAGCGGTAATCATTGTTGAAAATTCTAGTACGGTAACACCTTCTAACGGCTTCATTGGATTCCCTTTGTCAAAGTAACATCTGCAGCAAGCTATGATCTTGGTTTTAGTTAGAACTATTTCCAATAGATCTGCTGGTAGTTTTTCTTCTTCTAATAGTTCAGGCAGTAGTTCTATCCTAGATTTAAATACGACACAAGCCTGCGCCTTGGTAGAGATCTATCTGATCGATCGTAATAGGCTAAAGAAATACAAAGAGCGCAATGAATAAACGTTACTGAAGAAAAGGCGGCGTGAATAAGGAATAAAACCACGACGCAGTGGAGGCGGTAAGAAAGCGCGAAGTGATAAAAAAGACGATGAAGTATACAAGGAAAAGGTTTCGGATTTGGCGACTGCGGCTGTTTCTACGCACCACCTTTATCTTATGAGGTAGTTCCCCTAAAGGTCAGTCAGCAGCAGGGGGATCCCTGCTGCTGACCTCAGTTCTAACTCTAGGGCTCTAACTTTCGCCTTTAAATAGTCGGTGGGCTTTATGTAAATCCCAAGCTTCACAAGCATACGGTGGCGGCTCACCTGCAAACGTCCGCTGAGCTGTGAGGACTTTTCCGTTCATTCCTCCATCGAGAAGTTTCGCCATCTCACCAGGTGTGCCGTAAAAGATGTTCAGGAAGTCAAAGTTTGCTTGGGTGCCTATTCTAGGTAGTGCCATAAATTGGCCACGATCAGCGCCGGCTGCTGCCCTGGTAGCCTTTGATAGCTCGGTAGAGTTATAGCTCTTCGCGTCAGCAAACGTTGCCCCGTCGTTCAATTCACAGCGGCCAATGAGTAATCTATTGCCGATTCTGTCGGTCATAGTCAGAGGCGCTTCGGTTGGTACAACCATATGAGTTTGATTGAAGATTGGCATATCACATGTGGAAATTTTGGCCGCGGCTGCCCTTGTTGTTGCTGCCTTTTTGGAGTTCCAAAGGTCATCAGCAGCTTGGTAGGATGCCCAGTTGGGGTAGTAGTTAATCCAGCGAAAATTTGTCTTCTCAAATGGCGCTGCTACCGCAAGGGGCTCCCAAATGATTGGTGTAATGTCTATATTCGCATTCTTGAAGAGGTTGGTAAATTCATTGCGCCCGAAAGATATTTGATCTTCCAGCGTTGCTCCGTTAACGAAGTCACAGCCTAAAACCTCCATTAAATCTGAGTGGGTAGAAGTGGTTTCTTCGTGATGTCCTGCCTGGGTATAAGTGCCTATCAGCAACGCCGCAGTGGCGACCGCCGTGGTTAGTAATCTTGACATGTCTTTCCTTTCTTATTGTTCTTGTTATTTTTCTAATTATTTTTTCTGGAGGTGCGTGCGCTGCCTAATGTTTAGGTTATAGCCTTCGTAGCTTTGTCCTGCCACGCAAGTAACTGAGGTCATTAGAAATGTCGTTAGGATTTCCCCGAGCTTAGTTTTTATATCGCCGCTACATTTTCAAAAACTTCTGGTCATGTCAACGTGCCGTTTGCGCTGCGCAGTTTTGCGTGCTGCTAAGAAGAGAGGTCGAAACATCGCAGATAGTGTTAAAATTAGGAATAGAGGGTGAATAAAAAATAATAATATTTTGGAGTTGTTTCATGCTTTCCTATATATCAGCGGTGGCAGATGTATTGGCGTCATCGGCGCTTCTCGTTTCTGTAATTTTTCTGCTTAAAGAAGTTCGCTTAATGCGTGACTCTTTACGCCACTCCGATTTTGTCAGTTCGGTGAACCGTAGCTCAGACAATATGTTGCGAATCACTGAGAATGAAGGGCTGCTTGGCACCATCCATAAAGTCAGTGTTTACCGCTTTAAGGAGCAGCGTGTCCCTGCGGAATTGCGCGCAATTCTCGCAGAGATCCCCTCCTTGGAGAAAATTCGTTACTTTCATTTTCAACGTAATGCTTGCCTGAATTGCGAAGTGTTTTTGGAGAGTGTTGAGTCCGGATATATCGATGCTGAGCGATTCACCATGGCTTTTGGATGGTCTAATGTGGATTTTGAAATCTGGACTGAGTTAGGTTTGGAAGTGGGACCTAGGTCCCAGCTGCATTTCAAGGAAGCTCGAGCCTCTATGGAGCATGAAGATACGCAACCCTCTGCGCCGGAGACGGTTGCCAATGCTTTGACGGATGCAGATGATGTTCCAGCTTGAGAGTCCGCTGGGCGCAGTTAAAAATAGTTGCTGGTAAGGTGCAATTGTAGTCATTACGCCCTGCGCTGACGTCCAAGCAAGGTCCGTCCAGGAGTTACTGCGCTGAGATCAGATAAGCGATTATGCTTTCTGGAGATGTTTCGCCGTACGGATCTTCTGCGTAATTGTCTTGGCGGCCCGGTTCTTCAAACCATTTCTCTACAACGTCATCCTTGATAACTGCCGCATATCGCCAGCTTCTAAAGCCGAACCCGAGATTGTCTTTCGCCACTAACATTCCGAGTTGTCGGGTGAATTCAGCAGATCCATCAGGGATCGGTTTAACATTTACGGCATTCTGAGATTCCATCCACTTGTTCATCACAAAGGCATCGTTTACCGAGGTAACGTATATTTCCTCAATGCCAAGTGACTGAATTTTTTTATAATTGGCCTCGAAGCCGGGCAGCTGAAATGTAGAGCATGTTGGCGTAAATGCGCCGGGTAGTGAAAAGACGAGTGTTCTACGTCCAGCGAATAGGCTCTGGCTCGACACGTCTTCCCATCGAAACGGATTGTCGCCACCTACAGATTCGTCTCTTACTCGTGTTTTGAAGATTACTTTAGGTACTTTGATGCCTTCTTGCATATTAATTCCATTCTATTCGTCTATTTTTATGTTTGGTTAACTAACCTATTTGCGCCTGTAACGGGCGATAGTGTTAGCGGTTTGATTCTTTCACTGGTTCCGCTAGTCTGTCGGTTTAGGCGTCGTAGCCGGTTAGTTCCACGGGTTCTTTAAGGGTTGGTTTAACGCCACTGGCGATAACATCCGCCAAGCGCCACAAAATGCTTGATGTCACTTGCTCTCCTTCCATAGCGATAATTCGATTCACCGCTAAATTGAGTAGGGCGTTGTCGAAACTCGCACGCAAGTGGTGTGGTGTTTGATCAAACACTGTTGGAATTTTTTCTTCGAGCACGTCCATAGTGCTTTCCAGCGCTGATATTGCATAACGCTCCATTTTTCTTTTTGCTGTTCCCATAATTGACTCTCCACTACTTTGCTTGTTGTCACTCAAAATAAGTTGAAATGATAATCATTCGCATTTAGGATGGTGTAACTCGAAGCCCATGTCAAGGAAATAAGATGACATTAAAAGTAGTGGATCTGCCCATTTTAGAAAACACACAGTCAACAACGATAGAGACCGAAGTGGACTCCCTTGGTGCCGCGGCTCAGTTTTCGATCTTCGCTATTCGTGTATGGTCATCCGCAGCGCAGCAGCGATTACCCATTGAGCATGCGCTTGGCGGCGTATTTGCGGATTTTCGCTGTACCCAGGCGCTGGCTATATTTGATGAGTGTATGACTTTGCTGGCGATTGCAGCATTGCGGAAAGTCAGTATTGGCTGCTGTCCGTCGAATAAGTATGTTGTCGGAGACGAAGTTATTGTGCTGGACTGCTTTAGAGAATTGGAGAAGGGCAATGTCGAGGCAGCCTCAGCGATTATGGATAAGGTCATTGTTCGGGCACTGAGACCTACATTTTGCAAAACCGCAAAAATATATACTGACCACCTTAATCAAGTGGGATTGCACTTCCAGCCGCCGAGAAGTTTGGCATTGGTATAGTTTTGCTGGGTTCACAGTGGTGTCGGCCCGCACTAATAATCGGCTTTCTGCTTCGTGCAGTGGCTGGACTTCGTGCTCCGGCCGCATAGTTTAAGCGAGCGCCTGTGGCTAATAGCCTAGGTTTAGAGCGCTGTGATGCTGGTGTCTCTTAAGGCGGTGGTGGTCATAGCGGATACTCGCAATTTGTTTTTTTACGTCGGTTGACGATTTCCTTGATCTAACAAGAGCGTTTACTTTCTAGTTTATGCTCAGTTTTATTGCTTTCGCCTTGCCAGAGCACTGTGGTGAAATTGAAAGATTTATTTTGCTTGTTGGCTTACGATGAATCTCCATCAAATCTGCAGTTACTTAATGAATTCACCCCCAATAAATCACCAAAACTCATCATGGGCGAAACTCGGTTGGACTACCGTTATCCTAATCGCCCTGGCGGCTGCAGTAGGCCAGGCATTTGGCCGGTTTGGTTATGGCGTCCTGTTACCTGCAGTGCGAGATGATTTAGGTATTAGTAATACGTTGGCTGGTTTTATTGGGGCAGCCAACGTAGGCGCATACCTACTGGGTACGTTGATGGTGGCTTGGGCGACCAGCCGCTACTTATTGATCAACGTCATGCGTGTAGGACTAGCATTCGCAACTCTAGGATTACTTATAGCCAGTTTGGCTGGCTCCCCTTGGGTATTGGCTGCGGGATTGTTTGTGGCCGGCATTGGTGGCGCGTTTTTATGGATCCCTGCACCGGTTATTGCCGCGGACGCATTACCGGCTCATCGACGCCCCCTTGCTGTAGGTTTGATGAGCTCTGGCATTGGTGTAGGTGTAATGTTCGTGAGCATTTTGAGCGGCATTTTACGACCGATAGAAGGCGATAGCGCCTGGTCTAGTGTTTACGAAATCCAGTTCTTTATTGGTGTAGGAGTGTTAATAGCTGTTTTGCTATTAGTGCGTCATCAGCAAGCCGCGCCGTCTGGTGGTGCGGGCTTCGGCGGATTCACTGCGCTACAACGGATGCCTGGTTGGCTGCCGCACATCATTGCTTATTCCACGTTCGGTTTCATGTATTTACTTATTCTTGGCTTCTTGACGACAAGGTTAGAAGACGACAGCATTTGGAGTTCCGTGGATGCAGCGTTTGCATTTACGTTGGTGGGATTCACGATGATTCTTGGCGGCCCAACCTTTGTCATCATTGCGCAACGCATAGGTGTTCGTTTGACCTTGGCTCTGGCCTTTGCGCTCTGGCCAATTTTTGTCGGCGTGATACTCACGGGTTACGAACTGCCGGTGTTAGCAGCATGTGTCGGTATTGGCTTTCTGTTTGGCGCAATACCTACGCTGATGACGCTTTATGTTGTGGAAAATACGACTGCCCAAGATTATGGACCGAGCTTCGCCGCAGCCACGCTCGCGTTTGGATTCGCGCAAACTATCTCCCCGCCTATTGGTGGTTTTATTGCGGACTTCACGGGTTCCTTTACTTTTGTGTTTCTGCTGGCGGCGTTCATGAGTATTATTGGTTTGTTTGCTGCGTTGCGGTTGCCGCGACAGGACGCCCAATAGCGCTCTAGAGGTTGGTAGGTACTATAAAGAACAAGAACAAAAAATTGGTAACCATTTAAGTAACTATTAGAGAATATTAATGAAAATAAACCTAAACTTGATTTATACGACATTTCTCTCACTCACGTTGTCTTTTGCAATGGCGAGCCATGCAGGAGAACCAACAGCACCACACACCTCTGCGGAATGGCAAATTTGGGCCTACACTACAGCCGCACCTTCATTCATTGGGAACTCTGCTAAAGTCTTAGATGCAAGTAATGAAGTGCTTCGCGAAGGCAACAACGGCTGGACATGCATGCCGGGTAACGCTCGACCAATGCCCGAAGCAGGCTGGCCCAGTGCTCATCAGGCAATGCCAGTATGTGCTGACGTTGAGTCTTTAAAGTGGATGCAAGCGTATCTTTCAGAAGAGAAGCCAGAGCTGATGCGGGATGGGTTTATGTGGATGCTGCATGGTGATGTAGGAGAGGATAATACAACCCCAATGGTCATGGAGAAGTCCAAGTCTGCAATGGGACATTGGATTGAATCAGGTCCTCACTTGATGGTCATGCCAAAAGACCCGCAAACGATTGCTGGGCATACCACTGATTTTAGATCCGGCTCGCCATACTTAATGTTTCCCGGATCCATTTATGCGCACTTAATGATTCCGGTTGAAGGCTATTATCAGTACAGCGACTAATAAGACGCTGGTAGATCGTGGATACTTGATTAGGTCGGTTGCTAACAGTCAATTCGGCTATTCCGCCCTTTAATACTGAATTAATTAACATTTAGTAGTTGGAGAAATATATGACAAAAGGTGGATGTTTGTGTGGAGAAGTGCGTTATTCCATTGCGGGCGACCCAGTGGCGCAGCTTTTTTGTTATTGCTCTGATTGCGTCAAAGTAAGCGGGGCAGCGGGTTATGCCGCCTATGTTGTTCAGCGAGGGGATCTCTCGATAATCCAGAAGTGTTCCAGCCATCTATAATTCACTGCGAAAATGACGCACCAGCTTGGGCAAGTATTCCCGTTGAGCTAGCCTCGCTACCGGAAAGTTAATTTACTCTCGGGTTTTGGCAAAACAGGTAAGCGCTAAACTCCAAACGAATTTCAAACAAAAATTTTAAACAATAAAAATAGGGGAATTGAGAGGAAAAAAATAATTGCAACAGCTCTAATGCTGATGTCTACAACAGTTTTCGCTGGCCATCACGCAGAAAATGAAATGTCGGCTAATGTCGCTATAGCTAAGTCGGGTTATGACGCTTTTGCTTCCGGTGATATGGAGGCCTGGAAAAGCACACAAGCCGATGATGTGGTGTGGACTGTTCAGGTGGGTTTACCCTATGCGGGAACTTATACAGGCGCAGAGGCTGTGATTGAGGGTGTTTTTAGTCCTATTGGTGAAATGTGGCCTCACTTCAAAGTAGAGCCTATTCATTATTATGAGTCTGGTGATACCGTGTTTGTGCACATCAAAATGACAGCCAAAGGTTTAGATACAGAGTCCATTCACATGGTGACTATTAAAAATGGCAAATACGCGAGTTTTCAGCCGTTTGAAGATTCAGCGGCGATGATGAAAGCAGCCAAGTAACTATTAGCCGCACCAGAGCCAGGGTTCAGTTTTGAATCCGCACTCTCGCAGCATTCCCTGCTGCTTTGAACCTACCTTTCTAAAATGTCATTCTAGAAGTCTTTATCGGAACCGCTAACAATCCCCGGAAAAAAGTCTATTTCTGTTGACGCCAATACGCGCTATTAGCGTACAGTACTGGGTCTAGTTAGTGAGTACGCCGAATAATAAGATTTCGTAATCTAGGGGATTTATCATGAAATTGTTACCGATTACATTGCTCGTATTTGCGGTTGCGCTTTTGTTTGGCTGTGGCCAATCCGGTGAAATAACAGCAGAAAAAAAAGCAGCGGTGGGCGCGTCAAACAATGATCTTGCCACCCGCGCCGGAGCGCCACTGTTTGACAACATGGGTGCCTTTGCTATGTCGATTACAACGGCTGACCCAGATGCGCAAAAGTATTTCAATCAGGGCATGGTCTTAGCCTTTGCTTTTAACCACGCTGAATCTATCCGTAGTTTTAAAGCGGCGCAGACTTTAGACCCTAGTTGTGCAATGTGTTTTTGGGGTGAGGCGTTGGCTTCTGGGCCAAACATTAATGTCACTAGCAAAGGCAAGGTGATTATGTCTGCTCAAGAACGCCAAAATGCTTTTGCCGCTCTTCAGAAAGCGATAGAGCTTAGCGGTGACGTTAGTCAGCAAGAGCAGGACTATATTAAGGCGTTGTCTGGCCGGTATAACGGAGACGTGGACAGCCCGCGTGAACCCCTCGATCTTGCTTGGGCAGAAGCTATGGGCGACTTGGCTGCGCAATACCCGGACGATATGAATGCCGCATCTATCTATGCTGAAGCACTCATGAACACAATGCCATGGAACTACTGGTCCGACGACGGCATAGCGAAGTTAGAAACCTCGGCGGTTATTGCCAGCTTAGAAAAGGTCATGGAGGCTGAGCCTGATCACCCTTTAGCTCTGCACCTGTATATTCATGCGTTAGAGGCATCCTCTGATCCCAATCGTGCTGAAGCTGCCGCGGACCGTTTACTCAACCTCGTGCCTGGTGCCGGGCACTTAGTGCACATGCCCTCACACATCTTTTTTCGTATAGGTCGATACAACGATGCGGCGCAAGCCAATTTACGTGCGGCTGAAGTGGATGAGGCTTACATTGCAGCATGCAATGCGCAGGGTTTTTATCCTGCTCTATACTATCCTCACAACATTCACTTTCTTTGGTCGGCTTCGACCATGCAAGGGCAGAGTGCTCTGAGCATCGAAAGCGCTCGTCGTGTAGTCGAGAACGTACGCGTTGAGCAGGTGAAGGCATTTCCTACCATCGAGTTTTTCCGCACAGTGCCTTTGCTGTCCTTAGTGCGCTTTGCAAAGTGGGATGACATTCTAGCGGAACCGCAGCCTCAGGAAGAGTTTATGTTTGCGCGATCTGTTTGGCATTATGCGCGTGGTGTCGCCTATGCGGCTAAAGGGCTGCCTGAGAAGGCCAAAGCGGAGTTGGCGTTGTTGGATCCGTTGAAAGATGACGTATCTGTCCGCTTCTTAGACAGCAGGGATTATCCGGGCTCTGCGTTGGTGGGGATTGCTATTCATTTGTTGCACGGCGAAATTGCGTATCGTGGTGGTGAGTTTGGTCGAGCGGTTAATCATTTTGAACAAGCAGTGGCTGCTCAAGATCTGCTGCCCTATACGGAGCCACCGTTTTGGTACTACCCAACGAGACAGTCGTTAGGCGCAGCGCTTGTAGCTGGTGGCAAGCATGCTGAAGCCGAAGCGGTGTTTAGAAAAGATCTAAAGCAATATCCGCACAATGGCTGGTCCATGTTTGGTTTGGCCCAGAGCTTGACGGCGCAGGGTAAAATCGAGGAAGCGGCCAAGGCGAAAATGCATTTCGAAACGATTTGGCAGTTCTCAGATGTTGAACTCACGGCCTCAATTCTTTAAGTGACGGGCTTCATTACTTAAAAATAAAGAGCTGAACGAATTACTAAAATAAAGGACCCGCAGCGGCGGGTCCTTTTGGTTATAACCGCCTATATATAATGGTTTTTATAAAGCGGTCATTAACTAAATAGACGTTAGCAGGGGCTCTGGCCGCCGCTCTAAAAACCGACGTAGTTAACGAAGTCTTCACTCTCCTCGCGATCAGCCCGCACAGAATTCGCCGCAAAACTGTTGTCTGGATAACTCATAGCGACGCAGGTCATGATGATTTGATCATCGGGAATGCTCGCCACTTCGCGGACGATGTCCGAACGCATAATGCCTTGGCCATTGATCACTGAGCCTATACCTTTATCCCAGGCCGCCAGTACGATGCCGTAGCATAGCGCACCTAAGTCAAAGCGCGCTTCAGCCCCTGAATCCAGTGCTCTGTGGTAGGTTAAGACCAGTGAAACGGGTGCGTCGAACTGTCTGAAGCCACGCATCACCCAATCTTGGCGCATAACTTTGTCCTCGCGCTCTATCTCCACAACAGCAAAGAGCTTCTTTGCAACGGCAACCTGGCGAAAGCGGTGATCCCCCTCGTACTAACCGTGAGAGGGAATATCTCGCTGAGGTTTGCCTCCCTCGCTCATAATTTTCATATTTTTAGATCTAACCTCATCTAGTGCGTCGCCGGTTAATACGTGAACATGCCAAGGTTGCGTGTTCACAGACGATGGTGCGCGTTTAGCGACGTTTATAATCTCTTTTGGGATAGCGTCTTTTTTGTATCCGCGAACACTCTTACGGCTCATCACTAATTGCTCGAATTCCACTGCCTTCTCTTTTCTACTTATTGCGGGCAAAACTTCTCGTCACAGCGTTGCTGAAATAACGGCTCTCATTATATTAATCGAAACCAAGAATAAAGAATAAAGAATAAAGAATAGTGGATAAGGCTAAAGTTTTTTGAGTAAGCGCGGCGTATGCGTGGATTGTTGTCTCTTAGTTGGCTTAAACGTTAGTTAACTCCGCCCAAGTTAATTCAACATTGCCAGAATCTGCGGCAATAAATGCGGTCATGCCGGTAACTGTTACGCTCAGTGAAAGTTTTCTTTTTACTAGTCCTGCAAGTTCGGCAATTTGCTCCCACTGAAATTGGTAAACTTGCGCACCGCAGCTTTCAATTTCGTTTTGTGCCTGAGACCACCAGACGTTAGCCTTAGTGTTGAAGCAGTAGACTTTTACTTGTCTGGCAATAGTGCTGGCTTTGCGAACACGCTCAGCGCTTGGTTCGCCCACTTCGATCCAATTGAGAGTTATGCCGTCCAAGCTGCGTTGCACTAAATCTGGCTCCTCGGTGTTACTTAGCCCCGTGGTGAAATCTAACCCCTCACTGATATTTAGACAGTAGGCGAGTAGGCGAACCATCATGCGCTCAATCGTCTCCGATGGATGCTGGGCAACGGTGAGGTTGAGGTTTTCGTAGCGTCCCTCGTCAATGTCGGACAAGGCAATATCGAATTTGTAGATTGTAGGCTTAAGAGCCATAGCTTTTATTTCCCCAAAGCCTTTCAGTAGCAAAAGTCTTTTATTGTAAAAATTTCGTCTCAGTCTACTCACTTGGATTAGAGATAGCATGAAGTTATGGTATTTGCTCCAAGGGCGGATATTCGATATTTAATCGCGGATATTAGCGCTGATATTGGGTGTGGTTGTAGCTCGGCTTCGCTGATAAAGTCCAGTTGCCCCACCTAACAATTATTTGTAGGAACCGTCGCATGAGTAAGATCAATTTGATGATTTTGAGCGCACTATTGTTCAGCGGTTGCGCGGAATATTTGCCAATTTCCGGTGGTCGAATAGAGGGTGCTGTCTCCCCCTTGCCAGAGCAATGGGGTGCTTTAGCAGATGACAAAATAATTCAATTTGAGACAAATCCCGGTGAAGCCTACTCGGTTAACCTATGGGTTGTGGAGGTTTCTGGAAGTCTTTACGTTTTTGCTGGGGACAATAAAGCGAGTTGGGTTAAGGACATTGAGCAAAATCCAAATGTTCGATTGCGCGCCGAAACTTCTATTTTCGAGCTTGAAGCCGTAAAGGTAAATGGTGCCCAAGAGTTTGAGTCGTTCGCTCAAGCTTGGGAGGCCAAGTACGGCAATCGGCCTAGAAATGAAGATGTCGATAAAACTTATCTTTACCGTTTGCGTTCACGTACTAACTAGCCTCATTGCAGGGCCTTTATGTGTCTCTAATCGCTTTTAAAGACCGAGACCTTTAAAGCTAGGCGGGCGTTTTTCTATAAATGCGCTAATCGCTTCATGGTGCTCAGGACTTTTATAGCATTCTGCCAATGCTGTGAGTTCTCGCCTTTGCACTAGCTTAATATCCGACTCAGCCATATTTTGTGTGACTAACTTTTTTACTCTTCCAAGTGTTCGCGAGGGGTTTTCACCGATTCGCTTAGCTAGTTCAATTGCTCGTGGCAGAAGCGCATCTTGGTTCTCTACCAATTCGTCTACTAAGCCTATTCTCTCTGCTTCCACCGCATCTATTGTTTCGCCGGTGAGCATCATCCGGTTGGCGAGACCGAACCCTGCGCGGGCAATCAAATAGTAAGAGCTTGCTAGTTCCGGCACTACGCCCATTTTAACAAAGCGTGCACTGAACTTAGCTTCCGGTGCTGCCATAATAAAGTCGCAGGGTAGGATTTGTGTTAATCCTACGCCGACTGCGGCGCCATTCACGGCGGCTATAATCGGTTTTGCGCTGCGTACTAGGCCCACCCAATCTCTTGGCGTCTCATTGTCGGTAGAACCGTCGGACCTTGCTTGTTGCTGAAATAGGTCTTTGATATCAGCCCCGGCACAAAAGCCTCGACCAGCACCTGTAATGATAAATACGTCCACCTCCTCGCTGGCGTTGCCGGTTTCAATGGCCTGCTGCATTTCTGCTCCCATCTTGTAGGTCCAAGCGTTAAGGCGGTCAGGGCGGTTCATTGTGATTGTCATCACGCCCTCAGTTAGCGTGGTGAGAATAGTTTTGTATTTAGTAATGTTCATTTGCTTTTCCCTTTTAGCGGTCGCTGTTGCTTTTTCTCGCAGTCGAAATAAGTGTTTGAGGTAAGTGCTTTATGACTGCTAGATTAAGATGTATCACTTTGTGAACGGCTCTACAACTTCTTGGGTAGGCCATTGCTGAAACTATTCTGGGTGTTCAATATTCCGCGCTTTTGTCAGTCTGGGCGTTGATAATTGTACAGATACATATTTGCGTTCATCAAATGCTCATAAACCCTTAAAAGTTCTGACAAATGAGGTTCACCATGTCCACAATCGATCAACAAAGCTACGTTTCTATAGCGACTAAAAAACATGACGGCAGTTGGGTGTGGACTCCGGTTTGGTTTGCCGCGTGCGGAGCTGAGGGTGCATTTTACGGTTTTTCCGCCGGTTCCGCTGGGAAGGTTAAACGCATACGCAATTACCAAGATATTCAAATGGCGCCCTGTACCGCTTTTGGCAAAGTTTTGAGCCAGAGTGTCGCAGGCAAAGCTTGGCTTGAAGATGGCAGTGATCAATGCCGTGATGCCTATACTGCTCTGCGACACAAGTATGGTTGGCAAATGTCACTACTAGACTTTTTCAGTAAGCTCAGCGGTAACTTCACCAAAAGGCAGTTGCTTGGGTTCTCGATAAACAGCGACTAGGCCTGAGTTTGCCCAAGGTTCAATCTCTGCCAATCGTTAGCGCAATTAGGCAATGTCGCGCAAATAAACGGCGCTTATAGACAGTTTTTAGAGATGGGCGACGCATGTAATTTCTATTTTCAATGCGGGGTCCACTAACGGAGAAGCGCCAATCAGTGTTTGGCAAACTTTTGGTGGTTGTCCGTATGCAGATTCTCGAGCGACGAACACCCCGCCGGCACTTTTCATGACATCTTGTACGCCTGTAACGAAGTAAGTTTCGTCGACGATATTGTTCATGTTCGCACCGAACTCAGCCAGTACGCTCTCGATGTTGTTGTAGGGCAGCGCAGTTTGTTTAGTGATGTCCTAGGGTACTTTGCCGTTGTCGTCCATGCCAACCTGACCCGATAGGTAGAGTACGTTGCCTACTTGGACCGCTGGGGCTACCAGGGCCGCATAGGGGCCGCTGCGGAAACTCTTTTTATTTATAGCCATGCTAGATGCTTAATCAAAATTACTGTTGTTGTTGTTTATTGGCGCACTTTGTAAGAGTGAAAGTGTGTTCTCTTAAGTACGCAAAGCTAACTGCGCAGAGTGGTATTTTTCACCCCTTACTAAGGCAAATATTAGGGGATATTAACCGGGTAATAAAATCCCCTAAAATTTTCTAAACAGCCTCAAGTTTGCTCAAGTGTCACCGATTAATATTGTAAGCGGCAATTAATTGCCGGCTTCGGCAGCGATAGCGGGCTAAAGAGAAGTCACTGGTGGTAACTCGAAATTGTTTGGAGGGGTCCAATGATTATTTTGAAGTGCTTACCAGTGGCGCTTGATCCACTTATGCCTATTTTCCCCCTAACTGCCCATGTCATTTGCCGCGGCCTAGATTATTAAGCTGGACGTTCTCCTTTGACAATGACTCTGTGCATGTGACGCCTATGGCCTTGATAATCGTTCAGCGCATTATGAAAAACGCAGCGATTATCCCACATAGCTAACGTGCCTCGGGTCCAATGGAATCTGGTTACGTACTGTTCCTGGGTAAAGTGTTGGGTTAGAAACTTGAAGATGGCTAAGCTCTCGTGCCTAGTCCAACCCTTAATATTTACCGTATGAGGAATGCTGCAATATATGCTTTTATTGCCTGTTTCAGCGTGGGTGCGGATTAGTGGGTGCTCTACTTCAGATTCTGCAAAATCAGCACTTCCACCATAAGCTGCGCCTAAGTTTTTCTCTGCTTCTGAGCCCTTGTAGTCGCCTTGTGCGCCGTGAACTAGCTTGGGCGAATAAACTCCCGTTTGCTGTTCTAACATGTCACGCAGTGCGGGACTGAGTTGGGCATAAGCGGCAGTCGCGTCTGCAAATAATGTATCGCCTCCAACTTTCGGTACTTCTACGGCGTAGAGTAGGGTGGCCTTGGGTGGGGTCAGTTGGTAGGACGTGTCTGTATGCCAGTCGCCACCAAAATTCATTTGTGCATCTGCTTCTTTAATAATGGGTATGACATGTGGATTGGCCTCGACCGCCTGCATAAACGGATATTTGTCGAGCTCGCCAAAGTTTGCAGCAAAATTTGCTTGGGCTTGGGGCGTTAGATCTTGGCCGCGAAAAAACAAAATGTGGTGAGCTAGCCAAGCGCTATGTATTTCGTCGACTGTTTCTTGGTGCAGTGGTTGCGATAAATCTACGCCTGTCACCTCAGCGCCAACGGCGCCGATGCTCGCGTCTACTTTTATGTGCTGAAAAGTCACAATGATCTCCGCCGTCTTTTAAAAGCTATAAGAGTTATAACAGATATGACTATGGTGCCAAACTAAAGATGTTCCCCTAAATGGGGGTGGATGTAGGTGCGGAATATTTGCGCTAGAGTAAAGCGAGAATAGGGGTGTATTGAGGAAAGCAGCTATGATTACAAAGCATGTCACAGTTTTTGATGGGGACGATGCGTCACCCGAAGTAATGGTGCCAACCGTCGATATTCTAAGATCTATGGATTTAGATATTGAGTTCAGTTATCCGCTGATTGGAGCGGCAGCAAAGGCGGCCAGTGGCGCGCTTTTTCCAAGTGATGCTAAGGCAGCAATTGACAGTGCGGATGCGACATTTTTTGGGTCTACCAGTGGCGACAGCACCGCCGCGCTGTTTTATTTACGTTGGGGCAAGCAGACCTTTGCCAATGTTCGGCCGTGTAAGTGGCTGCCTGGATTTAACTCGCCTTTAGCCAGTCCTGAAGGTATTGATTTTGCCATTGTCCGAGAAAATCTCGAGGATCTATATTTAGGCCTTGAGGGAGATATTGAAGATCTTGCCGGGCTGAACTTATTTTCACCCCATGCGCGTGCAAATATTTCTGATTTGGGTCCGGGCAAGTATGCGTTAAAAGCCATTACTGAGGCAGGATCCGAGCGGGTGATCCGGCATGCTTTTGAACTGGCGCGCCAGCGCAATGGCAAGCGTAAAGTCACTGTGACGTGTAAGTATAATATGCTTAGTGTATCCGACGGTTTGTTTCTCGAAGTGGGTCAGAGTATTGCCCAAGAGTATCCAGATATTGAGTTTGAGCACTTTATTGTTGACGACTTTCTTTGCCGGATGATCTCTAACCCTCATGCGTTAGATGTGGTGGTGATGCCCAATTTATATGGAGACATTATGTCCGACGGCGCAGCTGGTTTGATTGGCGGTCTTGGTTTAGCGCCTTCCGGCTGTTACGGGGCAAATTACGCTTACTTTGAGTCAGCCCATGGCACGGCGCCAGACATTGCTGGGCAGAATATTATTAATCCAACGGCGACCTTGTTGTCAGCAGTGATGCTTTTACAATATTTGGGCTTTTCTGACGCAGCGTCTAGTCTAGAACGGGCAGTCAAAGAAGTTTATGTGAGCGGATTGGCGCTCACTAGGGATCAAGGTGGTAGCTCCAGCACTTCTGAGTTTTGTGCCGCGGTAGGTGGCCGGCTCTTGAGTTAGCAGGACGCGAGTTGGTAAGCGGTAGGCACTGGTTTTTACGCGGGTCAGAGAGGGCGACTTACGCTGCGAGCGGCCTTAATCCAACTCTCGGGGTGCTTCGTCGGCAATGCCCACGTGGAGCATGGGGGATGCATCTATGTTCTCTGCGTTCATCATGCCGGCGACTCTCTGTAGCGATGCGACGATCATAGATTTTTCCCATTCTTCTAATTTTTCAAACGCAGCGCTAAAAACATCCTGTAGTGGTTTTGGCGCAGTTGCGATCTTTGTTTCACCCTCTTCAGTCAATGTTGCGTGTACAACGCGTTTGTCTGAATGACTCCTGTGTCGCGCTATAAGACCGCGGCTTTCAAGACGATCAAGAATATTAGTCACCGTAGCTTGGCTCAGGCTTACTTTGGTCGACAATTTTGAAATTGCCACCGCACCCAGTTCTTGAATAGCCTGTAGTAGCAATAATTGCGGTGCTGTGAGCCCGGCTGTTTTGCTTAATTGTCGAGAATATAGGTCCGTTGCTCGAATAATTTGCCTGATCGTAATGAGGACTTCTTTTTCTTGGTTCAGAAGAATTGCTCCTAAATATTGCCCAGTTGGGTTAGTGGCTATCCGAAAAATGCCGTGAGTGAGAGGTCGTTAGGTGCGCCTCAAACCCGCATAGCGTTAACTTCGCGATTAGATCATGAGACGAGGCTGGGGTAAAAGGCTAGTTTTCGATTTTCGATGTTTGGTGGTTTTTTTCTTCGAGTTGGTCGTGTTTTCGCCGATATATGGCGTCGTGAAATCGCCGATTAATATGTACTATAAATACTTTTTCGCTTTAAAAATTCTGCTTTTTTCGAGTTAAATGTCAAAATCGAGGGTTTTTACTGTATGGTGTGGCGTGCGAGTGGGGCGAAACGCTTTATTTCCTTAGCCCACTAAACATATGCATAGTAAGAATATGTTGACCGTAAATTAAGAATTTTGATGTTTAAGCAAAGAGGTGAGATTTGAGATTTCAACGTAGTAAAATAAACCAGGCGGTGGTTTCTGCCATAGTATCGATGACAGCGGGTTACGCTGGCGCGGATCAAGGTGTCATAGAAGAAGTGGTGGTGACAGCCACCAAAAGATCAGCAAGCATGCAAGATGTGCCAATTGCAGTCCAGGCGATGACCGAAAATACCCTGGAAGAGCAAAACATCACTAGCTTTGAAGACTATGTGAAGTATTTGCCTAGCGTAAATGCTGGTGGCCGTGGTCCTGGCCAAAACGAAATTTATATCCGTGGCGCTGCGGTTGATGCAATTAATGTCTCAGTTGCTGAATCTCAAGGTTCTGCCCCAAACGTGGCGCTCTATCTTGACGAGCAACCGGTAACGGCTGGCGGTCGTAACCTAGACGTCTATATTACGGACATGGAGCGCATTGAAGTACTTCCTGGACCACAGGGCACCCTTTACGGTGCAAGTTCACAGGCTGGTACAGTTCGTCTGATCACCAACAAGCCTGTTATCGACGAGTTTGGCGCAAGCTTGGCTGCCGGCTTCTCAAGCACCTCGAAGGGTGAGCCCAGCGACAAAGTTGAAGCCATGATCAACATCCCTGTTATCGAAGGTAAGCTAGCGATTCGTGCAGCGGTTTACAGCGATAACAAAGGTGGTTACATCGATAATGTCGAAGGTACATTCACCGCAAATCCTTCTGTGAACCCAGCTTACCCTGGTAACTCTGTAGACTTCGAAGAAGGTCACGTGTTTGCTAACGGTACGGTAGTTGGTGCTGGCGGCGTAACTATCCCAGTTAATTACACTACAGCGACAAGCGCAGGGTTGGTTGAAGATGATTTCAATGATGCGTCTTATCAGGGTGTGCGTTTAGGCGCAAAGTACCTGATCAATGATAATTGGTCAGCTTTGGTTCAGTTTACTCAGCAGTCGCTGAAGACCCAGGGTGTTTTCGATTACGACGAATCTTTGGGCGACTTGAATGTTGCACGTTTCACAGAAGATTCATTGGAAGACGAGTTCAACCAGTACGCTTGGACCTTGGAAGGTCGTGTTGGCGCTCTGGATTTAGTCTACACAGGTGCTTTCCTTGACCGCGAAGTATCTCAGCGGTTGGACTACACCGGCTACTCAAATATCGGTAAATTTGTTCCTGGTTACCAGTGTGAATATCTTGTTGGCAGCGGCTACACAGGCGATATCCCAGGTGGCACAGCTTATACCTATGACCCAACGCTCAGCGGCAACACTGGGGTAATTGAGTGTGGTAACCCAGCGAATAACTTCAATGCTGAAAACGAAAATACTCGTATGACTCATGAAGCCCGGCTTTCTACCGACCCAGATCGTGCGTTGCGCTTTACTGGTGGTGTTTTCTACGAAGATGCTGAAATTCTCCACGTTGGTAATTTCAACTACCTCGGTGCAACTGAAGCGGGTTTCGCGCCTATTGATATTTCTCGCAATAGTAACCTAGATAATGCTGATGCTAATGCACGCGGTCTTGTTGATGCCTCAACGAATTTCCGTAACGATAACCACCGTAACGAAGAGCAAACAGCGATATTTGGTGAGCTTTCCTATGACCTCACTGAAACGTTGACGGTTGCTGGTTCAGCGCGGTACTACGATCTTGAGTACGGTTTCACCGGTTATGGTGCGTTCCGCTATGGTAATCGCCCTTTGTTCGTAGATGATGCAGATCCTAGCAATGACGTTAGACCCAATGTCACTGGTGGTCGAGATTACGCTGTTAACCTAAATCAGCTTCAGCCTCTGACTACGACAGATACCATTACCAAGTTCACTGTTACTTGGACACCGAACGACGACATGTTGTTCTATGTGACGACTTCTGAAGGTTATCGTCCTCCTGGATTTAACCGTGGCGCCGCAGCGAAGTCTGTTTATGACCCCACCGCGTCAAATGAAACTAATAATGGCATCGCTTGTGGCTCCAACATTGCTATCGACTCTAAGCTAGCTGCTGGTGAGAACGGGTTCCCAGGCTATTGTCTGCCCTATGTGTTTGAGTCGGATACGCTGGAAAACCTAGAGCTTGGCTGGAAGTTGAATCTTCTAGACGGTCGCATGCGCGTCAATGGTTCGCTGTATCGGATCGACTGGGAAGATATTCAGGTATCTCAGTTTGATTCGCAGAACATCTCTATCTTCACAGTCGTAGATAATGGCGGCGACGCTGAGATCACGGGGCTTGAGCTAGATGCTGTTTGGGCGGTTAGCGATAACCTGACTCTGTTCGGCGCAATGTCTTATAACGAAACTGAACTGGTTCGCGTTGACCCAGGCTTCGCGTTTGTTGTTCAAGATGAAGGTCGCCCCCTACCATTAACACCTGAGTTCCAAGGTAATCTTCGTGCGCGATATTACTGGAACATGTCTGGTGGAAAGGAAGGCTTCTTTCAGTTAGGTGGTAAGTATTCTGGTAAAGCGCTCAACTCTATTGTTGATACGACAACAGAGCCAAACACCAATCAGGATAGTTATGTCATTATGGATGCTTCAGTTGGCTTAACCACTGACACAGGTTGGGGCGTTGAACTTTATGTCAGCAACCTAACTGATGAGCGTGCGCAGTTGCACATCAACCGTCAGGACTTCTTGGAAAGAACGACCACTAACCGTCCTCGCACGATTGGTGCTCGCTTCAAGTACGATTTTAATGAATAACTGCTAGTGCAGATTCGTTAAGACGAAGTAAAGAGAAAGGCGAGCTTAGGCTCGCCTTTCTTGTTTTGGGAATAAGACCCTATAATCTAGTCGTTCTAGATCCAATTACACATCAGGTAACGGAAAAATCTATGTCTGGCAGCGACCAAACTAATAAAAGCGATGATTTATCGAAGCGCTCCATGGTGGCGGCAACGCAATTGTTGTCGCAAGGTAAGGCCCAGATCCAGGCGGGAAGATTCGCCGATGCCCAAGGGCTACTTGAACGCTTGCTGACCGATTACCCCAATCACTCAGAGGCACTGTATTTTATCTCCGTGGCCCAAAGGTTGAGCGAAAACTATGAGGGTGCTCTAGGTTCTCTGCAAAAATTAATTGCCATTGAGCCCACCTATGGCCGGGCCTATCAAGAGCGAGGCCATGTTTTTATGGCCAGCAACGAATCCGACGAGGCTAAAGGGGCCTTTCAGCAAGCGGTGAGACTAAACAGCAGTTTAATCGCCAGCTGGCAGATGTTGATGGAGCTGACAGACGCCGAGATAGAGCAAAAAGCCTACGACTATTTTAAAGATCAGTATCAGCGCCTTGCTGCACTTCCTCCCGAACTTTTGGGGGTTAGAAACATGATGGAGGAAAACAAACTATCAAAGGCGGAGCAGTTGTGTAGAAGTTTTCTTCAAAAACACCCCAAAAATATTGAAGGCATGCGTCTGCTGGCCGACTTGGGCGTCAAAACTAATGTGTTGGATGACGCAGAGTTTATTTTAGAAAGCGCTTTGGTCTATGAGCCGGATAATAAGTTAGTGCGTTTCGACTATATGAATGTGTTGTACAAGCGGCAGAAATTTGGGCTGTGTATGGAGCAAGCGCAGGTTCTTTTAGATGCAGAGCCAGAGAATAGTCAATATCGCTTCGCCTATGCAAATCAGTGTGTTGCAGTCGGTCGGTTCGATGAAGCATTGACCTTTTATGATGAGTTTGTCGCCAAAGATCCCAATGCTGCTCCCGCCCATTTGTTGCGAGGTCATACGCTGAAAACCGTAGGTCGAATTGACGAATCCGTTGCTGCCTATCGCGCTGTTTACAAGGCCAGAGCAGATTTTGGAGATGCATTTTGGAGTTTGGCCAACCTCAAGACCTACCAGTTTGAGGACGCGGAAATAGACCATATGCGCGCCCACCAGCTTTCGGATGCGACGTCCTTAGATGACAGGATTCATCTTAGTTTTGCGCTGGGTAAAGCTATGGAAGACGCCAAAGACTACACCGCTTCAGCCGACTATTATTTACTCGGTAATGAGTTGAAAAATGCGCAGACCCATTACGATAAAGAGCGCATGACGTATAAGTTGGCGCTGCAGCAGAAATTTTGTACAGCCGAGCTTTTTCAAGATTTCGGTGATGCCGGTTGCGCTGCACCAGATCCAATATTTATTGTTGGGCTGCCCAGAGCCGGCTCTACGTTACTTGAGCAGATTTTAGCCTCTCACCCCATGGTAGACGGCACTTTGGAGCTTAATAATATTCCTGCGATAGCGCACCGGTTGAATGGGCGTCGTACTGTATATGAGGAGCCAAGATACCCTGAGGTATTGAGCCAATTGACGCCGGAGATCGCCCAGCGGCTGGGTCAAAAATACATTGATGAAACTCAAATTCACCGCGAAGGTGGTAAACTCTTTATCGACAAAATGCCAAATAACTTTCGAGATATAGGGTTGATTCGGATGATTTTGCCCAATGCGAAGATTATTGATGCACGCCGTCACCCCATGTCTTGTTGCTTTAGTGGCTTTAAACAGTTGTTTTTTGAGGGGCAGGATTTCACCTATGGCCTTGAAGAGATAGGCACCTACTATCGCAATTATGTTGAATTGATGGATCATTGGGACAAGGTTTTGCCTAATTTCATTTTACGTGTTCAGCATGAAGATGTAGTGGATGATCTAGAAACCCAAGTGCGTCGCATGCTTGATTTCTGTGGGCTGCCTTTTGAACAAAGTTGTGTGGATTTCCACGAGAACAAACGCAGTGTTCGTACGCCGAGTGCTGAGCAAGTGCGCCAGCCCATTTTTCGCACTGCATTAGATGCATGGAAAAATTATGAGCCGTGGCTGCAACCCTTAAAGACATCCTTGGGCGCTGATCTTTGTCGTGAGTATGGTATCGAGTGATTAGCCTTTAAAAGTGGTACTTGGCCACGCGTGCATTGCCGGGATTTAGATTGAATTTTATGAAGTATTCCGTGTTACTCACATTTTTTGTAGCTTACATTCTCAGTTATCTTGGGCCGGCATACGCTGGGTCTGACCTAGAAGAGGATGAAGAAAATTATGTTGTAATGCTCTCACTAGACGGCTTCCGTTATGACTATCTCGACAAGTTTGACGCGCCAAATCTAGAAAAAATTGTCGCCAGCGGGATTACCTCCAAAGGGCTGATTCCAGGTTTTCCCAGCAGCACTTTTCCAAATCATTACAGCATCGTCACAGGCTTATATCCGGGTAATCATGGGCTGATAGGCAATAACTTTTACCATCGTGAGCGTGGGCAAAAGTATGCGATGAAAAATGCTAAAGCGGTTATAGATGGCAGTTGGTACGGCGGGCTGCCTTTGTGGCAGGCGATACAGCAAGCTGGTTTCCCCACAGCTAGCTTTTTCTGGGTAGGCAGTGAGGCGAATATCCAGGGCGAGTACCCAACTTTTTATGAGCGTTATAGCGGCCGTGTGCCAAACGCTGAGCGTGTTGCACAAACCTTAGAGTGGTTGCGTCTGCCAGAAGACCAACGACCGCGATTCGTGACGCTGTATTTTTCGACCGTAGACAGTGCCGGACATAACCACGGGCCTGATTCCAAACAAGTGCGTAGCGCAGTCAAGGCCGTGGATAAGCAGGTCGGTGTGCTTATGGAAGGGCTGGCAAAATTAAATTTGCCGGTGAATTTGTTCATCACTTCAGATCACGGCATGGACGCAGTTGTGGCAGATAAGGTGGTTTATTTGGATGACCACATTAATTTGCAGCAATGGCGGGGTAAATCGAGATTGATCCCGGGTGGTGCGCTATCGTACTTCTATAGCCCAGATGCGGATTTGGTAAAGCGTACTTATACAAAATTGCGGGGTGTGGCGAATGTAAAAGTGTTTAAGTCGCCTGCATTTCCCAAGTCCTTTCATTTCTCGCCTAGTGACCCGCGTACACCAGATTTGGTGTTGGTCGCCGAGCCAGGTGGCTATATTGGGTTGCGTCGGGCTAAAGATCAAAACCGAGTGGTTAAAGGCGCTCATGGCTATCGAGCGGAAAATAACAAAAGTATGCGCGGCATACTCATGGCCACTGGGCCTAGTTTAAAATCTGGTTTGGTCGCGCCCGCTGTTGAAAACGTTCACATTTATCCGTTAATTATGCACATTCTCGGGGTGCCGGTGACGACAAAGATTGATGGCGAACTCTCAGTGTTGGTGCCGTACCTCAACGCCTCCGGATCAGATTAAGCGCTTGATTAAGTGTCAGAGTAGGCGCCGTATTAGGCAGTGAAACGCATAGACAAATCGAGTGGCTCAACGCTTTTAGTGAGGTCGCCGCTTGATATGAAATCTACGCCAGTAGCCGCTATCTTGCAGATAGTGTCCGCCTCGATGCCACCTGACGCTTCCAGCAGAATTTTGCCTTCACTGCGCCTTACCGCCTCTTCAGTATCCGCTATAGAAAAGTTGTCTATCAGCGCAATGTCGGCCCCTGCCTGGGTTGCTTGATTTAGCTCATCTAGAGTTTCAACTTCTACTTCTATGGTTTTGCCCGGGTGTGAGGCTTGGGCCAAACTGATCGCTTTGCTTATGCCGCCGGCTGCGGCGACATGATTTTCTTTGAGCAAAAAAGCATCAAATAAGCCAATTCTGTGATTGCTGCCGCCACCGCAGCGTACCGCGTATTTTTGCGCATGGCGCAAGCCAGGTACGGTTTTTCGTGTGTCTAAGAGCTGGGCTTTGTGGCCGTCTACCAGCGCAACATACCCTGCGGTGCGCGTGGCGGTGCCAGAAAGAAGCTGCACAAAATTCAACATGGTGCGCTCAACCGTCAGCAAGCTGCGTGCGCTACCGGTGAGCGTGAACAGGGTTTGATTGGCGACAAGCGCATCAGCGTCTTTTACATGCCATTGGATGGCAATGTTTGTATCGACTTGTTGAATGGTCTCATCTACCCAAGCTTTACCGCAAAATACGCCGTCTTCTCGAGTGATCACCGTGGCGTTTGCTTGCTGATCTTGGGGTATTAGGCTAGCTGAAATGTCGCCATGACTACTGCCGCCGCCAAGGTCTTCAGCAAGGGCCGCAGCCACATTTTTTTTAACTTCAGCATTCAGAGAGTTAGGATCTAATTGGTTGTGCATACTAGGTTTCACTGGATTATCTGGGTGAATTTTTCGGGCTGAATGATACATCCCAAAGACTAATTTGGCCGCCTATTTGGTCAAGGTATTTGCACAAGCATTTGGCAGTAGGTCGCAAATAGGCATTCAATAATGCACTGCCACAGTACTAGTTGTCTGCTGCGCTGGTAAAACCTGCTCATTACAAACGTGCCGCTGAAGTATAAACTGCAGGGGTGAAAGGAAAAACATAATGATGTCGGATATCGATCATCGCTTACCGAATGCTAACTGGACGCCCAGTTCAAACTGCGCGCCGCGTGCAGAAAACTGCGCGCCGGAACTTATTGTATTGCACTGTGTTTCGCTGCCAGAGGGTCGATACGCCACCGGCGCACCCGAACGGTTATTCCTCAATCAATTAGACATTAACGAGCACCGTAGTTTCCACGACCTAGAGGGTATGCGTGTGGCCCCCCATTTGTTTATTGACCGTTTTGGTAATGTTCAACAGTTTGTGGGGTTTGACCACCAAGCTTGGCATGCCGGCATTTCCAGTTGGCAACATAGAAGTGGCTGTAACGGCTACAGTATAGGTATAGAACTCGAGGGTACGGCAACTTCGGACTTCACTCAGGCCCAGTATCAATCGCTGACAACAGCCTGTCGTTGGCTTCTTGCTTGTTATCCCAGTATTGGTTTTGATGGCATTGTTGGGCACATGGAAATTGCGCCAACTCGAAAAAACGATCCAGGCACCGGATTTGATTGGATCACGCTTTTTCAAGCGCTACATTCTCTCCCAGTAAAATAATATTAGGCTCTTACTTAGGAAATTATAAACAAAATGGATTCTCAGGATCGGTTGGAGCAACAAGCAAAATTAGATGTCGAAGAAATTCAAGAATGGGTGGATGCGCTTGAAGGTGTGCTCAAGCGCGATGGCGTTGCTGGCGCAACCCAATTGCTCAGAACTCTCTCCGCTGAGTTAACAAAAACCGGTGCCAGTCTGCCCTATACGGTTTCCACTCCTTATCGAAATACCATTCCTACCTCGCAAGAGGCCTTCATGCCCGGCGATCTATTTATGGAGCGGCGCATTCGCAGCCTGATTCGCTGGAATGCATTGGCTATGGTTGTGCGCGCTAATCGCCGGCCAGGAGATTTGGGTGGACATATTTCTAGTTTTGCGTCGTCGGCCACGTTGTATGACGTTGGGTTTAACTATTTTTTCAAAGCGCCTAATGCTGATCCGTCAGTTGCTAATTCAACTGCTGGCGATCTCATTTATTTTCAAGGCCATGCGGCTCCAGGCATTTATGCACGCTCATTTTTGGAAGGTCGTCTTTCAGAAGAGCAGATGGACAACTTTCGCAGGGAAGTAGATGGCAAAGGCTTATCATCTTACCCACACCCTTGGCTGATGCCGGATTATTGGCAGTTTCCAACAGTTTCTATGGGGCTGGGGCCGTTGCAGGCCATATACCAAGCTCATGTGATGAAATATTTGGACAGTCGCGGTTTAGTTGAAATGGGCAACCGTAAAGTCTGGGCGTTTCTGGGTGACGGGGAGTGCGATGAGCCTGAATCTCTTGGCGCGTTATCTCTAGCCGGTCGCGAAAAATTGGACAACCTGATTTTTGTCGTGAACTGTAATCTCCAGCGCTTAGATGGCCCAGTGCGCGGTAATGGCAAAATCATTCAAGAGTTAGAGGGCTACTTTAGAGGCGCCGAGTGGAACGTACTCAAAGTAGTTTGGGGCCGCCTCTGGGACCCAATATTAGAAAAAGATAAGCATGGGTTGCTACAAGCGCAGCTGGATAAAATTGTTGATGGTGAGTATCAGAACTTCAAGGCCAAAGGCGGTGGTTATGTTCGCGACAAGCTTTTTGCCCAGCACCCTGATTTGCTCAAGATGGTCGAGCACCTCACCGATGATGACATTTACCGTCTCAATCGCGGTGGTCACGATCCGTTTAAAGTTTACGCAGCGTACCATGCAGCCACACAACATAAAGGTCAGCCTACCGTAATTTTGGCCAAAACCGTGAAAGGTTATGGTATGGGCGATGCCGGAGAATCTGAAAATACCACGCACCAAGTTAAGAAATTGAACTTGGAAGAGTTGAAGCAGTTCCGCGACCGATTTGATGTGCCGTTGGACGATACTCAGCTCGAAGATGTACCTTACTTCCGGCCATCTCCTGACAGTTCTGAAATAGCCTATATGAACAAGCAACGCCAAGCACTAGGTGGCGCTATTCCTCAGCGCGTGCTCGATGAAACGATGTTAACTGTGCCCGGGCTAGAAATTTTTGAGGCACAGTTAAAAGGCAGTGGAAAGCGCAGTATCAGCACCACAATGGCCTTTGTACGTATTCTTGGTTCCCTGATTCGTGATAAATCTCTGGGCAAACGCGTGGTGCCCATTGTGCCTGATGAAGCGCGAACTTTTGGCATGGAGGGTATGTTTCGTCAGTTAGGAATTTACTCTTCCGTAGGCCAGCTTTATGAGCCCGAAGATTCAGATGCACTGGCCGCTTATAAGGAGTCAAAAAGCGGTCAGGTTATAGAGGCGGGTATTAACGAAGCGGGCGCATTCGCGGCGTGGATGGCTGCCGCAACGTCCTACAGCACCCATCAATTCACCTTGCTGCCGTTTTATGTTTACTACTCTATGTTTGGCTTTCAACGTATTGGTGATTTAGCCTGGGCTGCCGGAGATTCTCAAGCCAAAGGCTTTTTATTAGGCGGTACAGCGGGTAGAACAACCCTGAACGGTGAGGGTCTCCAGCATCAAGACGGGCACTCGCATTTGCTTGCAGCCACTGTGCCTAATTGCATAAGTTACGACCCTGCATTTGGCTACGAATTAGCGGTTATTGTGCATCGTGGCCTACAGCATATGTATGCAGAAAATGCCGCTGTCTACTACTACATCACCCTAATGAATGAGGCCTACCAGCAACCTACTATGCCCGACGGTGTAGAAGAGGGTATTGTTAAGGGCATGTATTTGTTCTCAGAACAGGGTAATGCCAAGGCACCAGCAGTGCGGTTGTTTGGTAGCGGCACAATATTGTTAGAAGCTATAGCGGCTGCCGCAATGTTGGTTGAAGATTATGACGTGCGGGTACAGGTTTGGAGTTTGACCAGTGCCACTGAGTTGGCGCGTGATATTCAAGATGTGGACCGGTGGAATCTGTTGCACCCAACCTCTGAGCCGAAACACTCTTACGTTGCTCAGTGCATGAATGAAAATGCGCGCAAAAAATGGATGGGCGCGCCGGTTATCGCAGTCTCAGATTATATGAAGGCGCTGCCAGAACAACTGCGGAGTGCCATAGATGCGCCTTTCCACGTGTTAGGTACTGATGGGTTTGGTCGCAGCGATACCCGCGAAAAGCTCAGACATTTCTTTGAAGTGGATCGCCGCTTTATTGTTTTAGCGGCGTTGGGCCAGTTATTACGTGCGGGTAAGATTGACGCGAAAGTGGTTGAAAAAGCCCAAGCTGATTTGCAGTTGGATGCTGAGAAAACCAACCCCCGGTTGGTTTAGAAAAGATAAGAGACGGCAAAAAAATAGAAAATAAGTAAGCTAAGGTAGTTAGATTACTGGTTGTTTAAGTGAGGATGATTTGGACGTACGTGTACCCAACTTGGGCGATATAGATGAAGTAGAGGTGACCGAGCTGTGCGTCTCGGTGGGCGACCTAGTGGGTGAAAACGACCCTATTATTGTCATTGAATCTGACAAAGCGTCCATGGAAGTGCCGGCAGGTGTTGCAGGTGTTATTCAAAGCTTTGCCATTAATTTGGGCGATATGCTCAGTGAAGGATCGCTCATCGCAAGTATTTCTGCCGATGCTGAAGAACCTGCATCAGCGAGTGACGCTAAAGATCAGCGTGCTGTTGAATCTCAGCTTGACGCGTTGCCCTCAGATGTAGGTGCGCCTCAAGTCGTCAGTGACGTTGCAGTTCCTCAAGCATCACTCCAAAAGGAAAGCCAAAACAAAAGCCAAAACCTAACAAAGAGTCTAGACGTGTTGGTGCCTGACCTAGGCGATATTGATGAAGTGGAAGTCATCGAAGTGGGTATAGCTGTCGGCGACAGCGTAAGTGCTGGTGACCTGCTGTTGGTTTTAGAATCTGATAAAGCTTCTATGGAAATTCCCGCTGAAGTCGGCGGAGAAATTATAAAAGTTGCAGTGGCAATGGGAGACCAAGTGTCCGCCGGCAGCCTAATTGCTGTCATTTCAACAACGGATGCTGGCAGTGTTTCTTTAACAAGTGAAGGTGTGGCGTGCCTGACTTCTGAAGACGCAGGTAAAAGGCAATATACAGACGAGCCTAAAACGGGCGCGCCGAACGAAAGCGTGTCCAACAGCAAAGACACCCCAATAGCGGCCCGTGCCCAAACTGCAGCGGCGGTAAGTTCTGTTCTGGCGGACAAGAATATTTATGCCGGCCCAGCCGTGCGCAGATTAGCTCGGGAGTTGGGTGTTGATTTAACCTCGATAAAAGGCACCGGCAACCGCGGGCGGCTAACTAAAGATGACGTTAAGGTTTATGTTAAAGCTCAGCTAAAACAAGAAGCTGCCGGTAACAGTGCTGGCAACGCTGGCGGTATCCCTGCTTTGCCGGACGTAGATTTCTCTCGCTTCGGTGAGGTAGAGGCAGTGGCGCTGTCTCGTATTCAAAAGCAGGTTGCTGTGAACATGCATCGCAGTTGGCTTAACGTGCCCCATGTTACGCAGCATGGGAAAGCGGATATTACTGAGTTAGAGGCCTTTCGTAAGGGTTTAAAGCCCGAGGCAGTTGCGCGAAACCTTAGTCTGACGCCCTTAGCTTTTTTGGTGAAGGCGTGTTGTCACGTATTGGAGGCTTACCCCAAATTTAATAGTTCGCTGCACGGTGACGGTGGGCAGATCATTGTAAAAAAATATATGCACATTGGTATTGCCGTAGACACCCCGGGTGGACTCGTGGTGCCTGTGATACGTGATGCTAATAAAATGGGTATTTGGCAATTGTGTGAAGCTATTGGCAGCCTTGCGCAAAAAGCGCGTAACAAGAAACTCGCTATGGATGACTTAAGTGGCGGCACTTTTACAATTTCTAGCCTTGGTGCTAGGGGTGGCACTGGCTTTACGCCCATCGTAAATACTCCGGAAGTGGCCATTCTAGGCGTGGCAAATTCTGCGATAGAGCCAGTCTGGGACGGTGCAGAATTCAGTCCCAAACTGATGTTGCCCTTGTCCTTGTCCTATGATCACCGTGTGATCAATGGAGCAGATGGAGGGCAGTTTATGCTTTTGCTCAGTCAGATCCTGGGCGACATCAGGCGTTTGGCTTTGTAACTACTTTGTTAGGTACCCTCAAGATATTAAATGTTTTCTTGAGGGCCTCGCCACTGAGGTTCCTCGGTGCTACTCATAAGCGTTCTAGCAAGCACAAAAAAGTAGTCGCTGAGCCTGTTGAGATATACCCCTGCGGCGCGCAAGTTGTTTGTTGCTTCTTGTTTTTGAAGAAGGCTTTCAGGAGAGTTCGCAGCTGAGTTCTCCAAGCCGATTACGTCTTCCAATATTGACCATAAATCTGTTTCCGCCCGCCTGCATACCGTTCTGCAAATATGACTATGGGCTGCTGCAATGGTGCCGCCTGGAATAACAAATTCGGTGAGTGGCGGTAACTTTGCATTCATTAGCTCAACGGCCTGCGAGACATTGTCTTGCCCGCTCACTAATGTCTTGGCGTCATACTGACCCTCTAACGCTAAAACAGCGCCGAGATCAAACAGCGCCTGCTGAACTTCACCTAGAGTAGTTTGTATTTCGCCAGCGTGAGCGTCTTTAGTCAGGTGGCAACGCAATAAGCCTATAGCGCTGTTGAGTTCATCGGTGCTGCCAAGGGCCCTGATCAAAGGGGCTGTTTTGGATATTTTTTTACCGGTCGCTAGTCTTGTTTGACCGCCGTCACCATTGTTTGTTGTCACTCTACTGATTCGACTCATAACTTTTTCTTGTTCCTTAGCCTATGACTGCTGGTAGAAGCTTTGTGTAGCAGGCATGGTATAACGAATTACATAGGACTAAATCGCAGAATTTTCATCTGCTACCGCGACTGCTAGCTCTTTATGATTTAGGCTTGGCGGAGATAAGACAGTTATTGAGCAGTTAATAGGAGAGGAAGCTATGCCCTCATTTGATGTTGTTTCAGAAGTAGATTTGCATGAGATACGTAACGCAGTAGATCAGGCTGTTCGAGAGATGCGTACTCGTTTTGATTTCCGTAATGTTGAAGCGGATATCGAGCTAGAGGAAAAGAGCATTTTGTTAACTGCGCCTGAGGAATTTCAACTTGGTCAGCTAAAAGACATTTTACGCGACAAAATGACCTCTCGCGGCGTTGATAGTCGCGCACTGACGCCTGGCGACGTAGAAGGCGCGGGCAAGTTAAAGCGACAAAAATTCACCCTCGCTCAAGGCTTAGATAAGGATAACGCCAAGAAACTCATCAAGGTATTAAAAGAAGCTAAGCTAAAAGTGCAAAGCCAAATTAATGACGACAAAGTGCGCGTCACCGGTAAAAAACGTGATGACTTGCAAGCGGCTATGGCCGCCCTGAAAGAGAGTGATGTAGACCTGCCCCTGCAGTTCAATAATTTCCGTGACTGATTTAAATAGCCCAACTGAAGTGGTCGGGGAGTCACTCTGGCAGCAGTTGCTCGACCGGCGCATGCTCATATGCATGGCAACCGGTTTTGCTTCGGGTTTACCACTCTATTTGCTTATTCAACTGGTGCCTGCTTGGTTGAGATTGGAGGGGGTTAGCCTTACGGCCATTGGTTTTTTTACCATTGTGCAGTATCCCTACGCGATTAAATTTCTATGGGCACCGGTCGTTGAGCGCTACTCATTGTCCATGCTCGGGCGACGCAGAAGCTGGATGCTCATTACTCAATTGGTGTTGATTGGGTTCATCGGGTCCCTAGGTTATTGGCAACCAGGCTCGCAGCTACAAACTATTACTTTTATAGCTGCCGCCGTTGCGGTTTTTAGTGCCACTCAAGACATAGTTTTAGACGCTTACCGCCGAGAAATCTTGGAGACCGAAGGTCAGCTTGCGTTGGGTAACACAATTCATGTGCAGGCCTATCGTGTAGCTGGCTTTGTGCCCGGGTCTTTGGGTTTGTTTCTCGCCGGCGCAGTGAGCTGGGAGATTAATTTTACCGTTATGGCCGCATTCATGGGGGTTGGCGTGTTGCTTACGCTGTTGATAAAGGAGCCTAAATCTCTGGCGCCGCCGCCGTCCAACCTCTGGCAGGCGACTTGTTTACCCTTCCAAGAATTTTTTCAGCGCCGCGCCTTGGGCCCAGCATTGGCAGTACTGGCCTTTATGGTCCTGTATAAGCTTGGCGACAATATGGCCACTGCATTGTCTACACCCTTTTATATTGATGCCGGATTTACCACTCAGCAGATTGCCATAATTGCCAAGAACGCCGCTTTTTGGCCGGCGGTGATTGGTGGTTTTTTAGGCGCAATTGCTATTTTTAAGATTGGCATTAACCGTGCGCTGTGGGTTTTTGGAGTCTTTCAGCTGGTGACCATTTTTGGTTTTGTGTGGCTGTCTCAAGCGGGCAGCGACCCTTGGGTGTTGGCTGTAGTCATTGCCGGTGAGTATTTGGGCGCGGGGCTAGGCACCTCGGCGTATGTTGCCTACATTGCCCGCGAAACCTCACGTATGGCCGTTGCCACCCAACTGGCATTGTTTACCGCCTTGGCGTCTCTGCCTCGGGTCGTTACTTCCAGTTTCAGTGGTTTGATTGTCGACAATATTGGTTGGACAGATTTTTTCTATTTGAGTGCATTATTGGCGGTCCCCGGCATGCTGCTGCTCTATTGGGTTGCGCCTTGGAACGTCCCAAATGTAGACAAAAAAAGGTAGAAAAAGAACGCTAGAAAAATAAAAAAGCTGAGCGCAAAAATTGATCGGTAGGGGCTGGAGCTTTACTTTTATATTTGCCAGCGGTGATGTTTCAGTATTTTTTCACCCAGCAAACCTACTCCTTCGGCTTCAAGCAAGCGTCGCTGTTCGATCATACGAGTGCCGCCACGTTCGGCGATTTTCATTGCAGCGTTAACTACCCGGTGCCAAGGTAGTTTGGTGCCGGCAGGCAGTCGGGCGAGTATTGTGCCCACGTATCGCGCATAACCAGGAAGGCCGGCTAACTCGGCTATTTGTCCGTAGCTGGCGACTTTACCCTTAGGTATGCTAGCCACAACTTGCCAAATGAGTTGTGGTTCATCTAGCTCGGTAGAATACTCAATAGCGTCAAAGTTTTGCGCTTTGGGTTGTTTTGCACACTGACCATCCCGATTTTTAGTTTTTACAGATGTTGAGATTTTATTTATGCCCTGGCTGCTGCTGTTCTTTTTGATGCCCATTATTGAAATGTACCTCCTGTTCACGGTGGCTGGCTACATTAATGCCCTGCCAACGTTAGCATTAGTCATGTTAACGGCGGTCATTGGTGTTTCGCTGTTGAAGCGCCAAGGCTTAGCAACATTAACTCGTGGTGTGGGCAGAATGAATTCTGGCCAAGTGCCGGGACAAGAAATAGCCGAGGGTATATTACTGGGTATCGCGGGTGCGCTATTAATTACCCCTGGGTTTGTTACAGACACAGTGGGTTTTCTTCTGCTCTTTCCACCTAGCCGTATTGCTATTGCTGGCGTCATTCTGCGCAATGCCACTTTACAGACAAAAATGCAGACCAGTATGAGTGCCAATGCATCGTTCTACGGGCCGGGTAGTCAACCGCCGCTAACAGGGCAAAGCGCCGATCCGACTAAAGCTGCGCAGGATGCCAGCAAGCCCGGTGCTACCGTTGAAGGCGAGTACTTACGTAAAGATCAAGACTGATCCGAACTCGCTAGGTCAGGGTCCGAGTAAAGAGTGCGCCGTGCGTTTGCGTATGAGTGTTTCGCTTCATTGCAGATAATTATCCAGCGAGCTCTGCCTGTTTTGATGTTGTGCTGTCTAAATATTCGCCACTAATTGATATCTCCCCTTGAATATCGCTGCACTGACCTTATTATGTTGTCTCTCGGGTTAGCACTGTCTTGTAGAGACTGCTAATTGAGAGTTGGCGCTTAGTCGCCAGATCATGTGGGAGGTGAGTTAGCGCTTATTGGCGTTTTCGACCTCCTGCGTTTTGGAAAGTATTCCGTTTTTGGAGCAACTGGGAGAACTAGTTAATGAATATTCGACCCTTACACGACCGCGTTGTCGTGCGTCGGTTGGAAGAAGAGGCCATCAGTTCTGGTGGTATCGTACTTCCTGATTCCGCCACTGAAAAGCCTTCACAAGGTGAAATTCTTGCGGCAGGACCTGGCAAAATGACTGACGGCGGCGACGTACGCGCCTTAGATGTTAAGACAGGCGATAAGATCATATTTGGCCAGTACGCTGGTAGCACCGTCAAGATTGATGGAGAAGAACTTCTCATCTTGAGCGAAAGCGAAATTTTTGGGGTTTTGGAAGGCTAAACCCTTCCTTCCACTAGCACGAGTTAAGAGGAAATAAGCGATGAGCGCTAAAGACGTAAAATTCGGTGATGATGCGCGTAGCCTAATGCTAGAGGGCGTAAATGTCCTTGCAGACGCAGTAAAAGTTACGCTTGGGCCTAAGGGACGTAATGTTGTTTTAGACAAGTCCTTCGGTTCACCAACAGTAACGAAAGACGGTGTATCTGTAGCCAAAGAAATTGAACTGAAAGACAAATTTCAGAACATGGGCGCGCAGATGGTTAAAGAAGTTGCGAGCCAAACTTCTGATGAAGCCGGCGACGGCACAACAACTGCTACAGTTTTGGCTCAAGCCATTCTGCAAGAAGGTTTGAAGTCAGTTGCTGCAGGCATGAATCCAATGGATCTCAAGCGCGGTATTGATAAAGCAGTAGCTGCAGCAGTCATCCAGATCAAAAGCATGGCAACACCATGTGAAGATACTAAAGCCATTGCTCAAGTAGGTACTATCTCTGCAAACAGCGATTCAGCTGTAGGCGAGATCATTGCTGAAGCAATGGAAAAAGTTGGTAAAGAAGGTGTAATTACCGTTGAAGAAGGTTCAGGCCTTGAGAACGAACTAGATGTTGTAGAAGGTATGCAGTTCGATCGCGGTTATTTGTCTCCTTACTTCATCAACAACCAAGATTCTATGGCCGCTGAGCATGAAGATCCTTTCATTCTTCTATGTGACAAGAAAATCTCTAATATCCGAGATTTACTGCCTATTCTTGAAAGTGTTGCTAAAGCAGGCCGACCTTTGATTGTGGTTGCTGAAGACATTGAAGGTGAAGCACTTGCCACACTAGTGGTTAACAATATGCGCGGCATCGTTAAAGTTGCAGCTGCTAAGGCACCGGGCTTTGGTGATCGTCGTAAAGCAATGTTGCAAGACATCGCGGTTTTGACTGGCGGTACAGTAATCTCTGAAGAAGTTGGTTTAACCTTGGAAGGTGCAACTTTAGAAGATCTTGGCACCGCCAAGCGTGTTTCTTCATCAAAAGAAAATACAACTATTATTGATGGCGCTGGCGACAAGGGTGAGATTGCTGGTCGAATCAAGCAAATTCGTCAAGAAATCGAAGACACATCTTCAGACTACGATCGTGAAAAACTACAAGAACGTTTAGCTAAGTTGGCTGGCGGGGTTGCGGTAATTAAGGTTGGCGCGCCAACTGAAGTAGAAATGAAAGAAAAGAAAGCACGCGTAGAAGATGCATTGCATTCGACTCGTGCAGCCGTAGAAGAAGGCGTTGTGCCTGGCGGTGGTGTGACTTTGGTACGCGCTATTGCAGCAGCTGAATCAGCTGTAGGTGATAACGAAGACCAAACGGTAGGTATTGCTCTCGCAGTACGTGCTATGAGCGCACCATTGCGGCAAATTGCCCACAACGCTGGCGTCGAAGGCGCAGTTGTTTTGGACAAGGTTGCAGCACTAAGCGGCAACGACGGTTATAACGCAGCTACTGGTGAGTATGGTGACATGATAGCGATGGGTATTCTGGATCCAGCTAAAGTGACCAGAACAGCGCTTCAAGCTGCCTCTTCTATTGCGGGTCTTATGATCACAACGGAAGCTATGGTAAGTGATCAGCCTGACGACGGCGGTGCTGGAGGTGGAATGCCTGGCGGTATGCCTGATATGGGCGGCATGATGTAGAGCAATCTGCACCTGTTTAAAAACCCGGCTTTGGCCGGGTTTTTTTTGCCTGTAATTTGTTAAGGCTGGGTTGTAGCTTTAGTTTGAAGGTGCGCTGTTACATTGGTTAGTTATTTGCGCGCTAAAACCTACCGTTCACCTCCTCTTTTCTTCAATCCATGAGGTTGGGAGCCTGAATTAGCAGATTTTTCTCAAGTCTTAAGCCTAAGAATTCGCTGGGGTGAAATTTGATTAAAATTAACCTTCGCCTCATAGCTTATCTACCAAAAACGAGTAACTGAAAAATAAAAGCAAAATTATGACGGCCCAGAATAATAAAGATGTAAATCAGGCAGCGCCGCAATTTGAGATCAATTGCTCGCGTCCATTTGTTGCTTGGCTCATAGAACAAAATGTCAGCCTTTTTTTCAGTACCTATAAGTCACGCGAAATATTTCGCTTAGGCCGTAATGAGCAAAAAAGTTTGTCCGTTTTTGCGCGTACTTTTGAGCGAGCAATGGGTTTGTGGAGTGATGGTAAAACCCTACTGATGAGTAATTTGCACCATTTGCACCGCTTTAATAACACTCTGGGTGCAGGTCAGGGTGCCGACGGCTACGACCGGCTTTATGTGACCGGGATCAGCCCTATTAACGGCGCCATCGATGTTCATGACCTTGCGTTGAGCTCAGACGGTAAGCCGGTATTTATCAATAGCTTATTTAGCTCATTAGCCACTATTAGCGATACTCACAACTTTAAACCGCTTTGGCAGCCAAGTTTTATCTCCGACCTGCAACCCGAAGATCGTTGCGACCTAGGTGGTTTGGCGATGAAAGATGGTGCACCGGCCTATGTCACAGCGATTTTTAAAACTAATGTAAATGAGGGCTGGCGAATTTCGGTACTGGAGAGTTCGGGTGAATAGGTCTGACCAGTGGTAAGTTTGAACCGGTGGTTTTTTGTCCCGGCTATATTCGCGGCGCCGCGTTTCATGGCAACTTCGCAATACTTGGCTTATCTCGGCTGCGGGACAACAAGACCTTCAATGGTCTTGCGCTTGAGGAAAGCTTGGGGAAAGAACAAATAGCCGCACGCGGTGGTTTAGTGGTGGTAGATCTTAGTGTCAGCGGTATTCCGCATTCTCTAATTACAGAGGTTTTTATCTCTGAGCGTTACGATGTAGTAATACTGCTTGGCGTAAAAACACCCAGTATGATCGGATTTAAGAATGACCAAATTAGGCGCGTGCTTTCTATCGAGTAATTTCCTGAAGTGCTGTGCTACTAGTAAGGTCGCAAGATCGGTCCATTTTGCTCTTGGTCCACGTTTTGTGGAAATAATTCTGAGCCAAGCCTTTCCCTCAATATCCATTATTTGGGTAAGGCTTTTACTGGTGCCTTGTACCGTGATTCGTTATCCTTCGGCCAGTTTTGTTTTTCAGACCTTATTTCTCAGAATTTAATAGAACGCCTGCTTTGTGTTTCTTGATGGTTTAGGTGGTTTGCCCACTTTTGCCGTTCAGGGCTCTAACAAGGAAAAAGATGTTCTTCACGGTTCGCAACATATTTAGAGGATTTTATGGACGCATTGTTTCTTGATTACTTGGCAAGGTATGCCCATGTCGTGTTTGGTGTTACTTGGATAGGCCTACTTTATTACTTTAACTTTGTGCAAACAGAGTACTTTAAGGAAGCTGAGCCGAGTGCCCGAGTCGACGCATTTTCAAAGTTGGCGCCTCGCGCATTGTGGTGGTTCCGTTGGGGTGCAATGGGTACCTTCATCTCTGGTGTGATTCTGCTTGGCTACCGACATACAGGGCTAACCAGTGACATCACTGTGGGTGCAACCATGGGTACCTTGATGTTCTTGAACGTCTGGCTCATCATTTGGCCGAATCAAAAAATCATTATTGAGTCGAACCAAGGCGTTGCCCAAGGCAATGAGCCGGATCCCGCTGCCGCAGCCGCAGCGCCAAAAGCAGCGCTTGCTTCACGGACGAATACACTTTTCTCATTACCGATGCTGTGGTTTATGGGGTCAAGTGCACATTTTTCCAGCGGCAGCATAGCTTCAAATACCAATGGGATCATCGCGTGTTTAGTGATCGTTGCACTGCTACAGGTTAACGCAATTGTAGGTAAGCAAGGACCATTGACCACGGTTCGTGGTGTGATCGTTTCTGGTCTGGTGTTGACCGTCGTGCTCGCAGGTATTTTGCGAGTTCTATAGTGGAAGGTGCTAGCTGCGTTGGGCTTTCGATTTGGCCCGATTGTAGATAGATACAATCAGACGAAAACTAAGCGACCCGAGGGTCGCCTAGTTTTGCTTCCTTATATCCTCTCACGGATTTTTATAGCTCTTTGCCCTGCCCCGGTTATTGCAGGTTTACATGACATAGTTGGAATTAGTTACCGCACTTGCCTTCACTACACTTATCTTCGGCAAATTGCATGTAGCCAGAATTTAGTTCTTTCATGGCAAATGAGTTTTGATCTGCGTTTACTGAAGGTATAAATGCAACCAAAACACTCAGTGCTGTACTTACAGCGATTGATAACGGTGATTTAACTTATGTGTTTAACATTTCAGTCTAATTGCTAATTTATTTCGACTATTGTCAAACTGATCCAGTGGATCCAAAGCCTAATTTTTGAGGTTTTGATTCACGAATCTAGAGATTACAAGTATTTGAAGCGAGAGACTTCCTAGACTGTTGAATGCACTTATTTACCAGATACAAGGTCGCTTTAGTTTTATAAAGCAACGGTTTTGGCAGGCCAGTGGTAGCATGGTGATCTGTTTTGATAACGCTAGCGGCACTAAAAATTGCAGCAACTTGAGCATGTACAGCCGCGCAGGCTGACAATTTGTTTTCATTTTCGTAGGTAGTGAATGCCAATTCCTTGCGCTAATTACCACGCCACAGTAGCTTGTTGCATAACTATGCAAATGACAGATTCGGCATAGTTTAGGTCCTGAACAAGTACTGCGCTGCTGTCCGATATCGCTGGTGGAGCTGCTGCCGATATATTTACATGTAACTTGTTATCCAGCTGATGCTGGCAATGGTACGTTTCATTCAAGATATGCGTGTTTTGGCTACGCGAATGTTGGGTTTTACAAATTTCCACTGTTTCTGCCACACACATGGGCAGCGGAGCTGCGATTGAAGCAAAAGTAGCGAGAAACCCTTCCTTTCCTCAGATTAGTTTTTATACTCTGCGGTAATCACAATGTGAGATTTTTATGAGTGACATGTCAGAAGACCCGCTCTCTACTGAACCCGGGGGCAATTACCGTCCAAGCAGCAATCGTCGTAAATCAAGTGGGAATTCTGGACGCGGGTTGGTCAATACCTCTATTCTCGCGTTGCTGGTGGCAGGGTTGCTGGGTGCCGGTTGGTTCATCTCAAATCAGCAACAGCTTCTTGTCTCCACGGAAGCTGAATTGAAGAACGCTGATAATCGTTTAATTAAGCTCGAAGAGCGCCTGTCTGCAACAGACAGCGCATTGAGCCAGGGCGGTCAGGACACAAAGCAGCAGATCAATTTATGGGAATCTGAAATTCGTAAATTGTGGTCAATTGCGAATGAGCGTAACCGCGATTGGATCAAAGAAAATCAGGCCAAAGTCGCAAAATTAGATAAATCTATGAAGGCGATTCAAGTCACTAGTAGAGACCTAAAGGCGGCAAGCAGTCAGCACGATGACGCTTTAGCTGATCAGCAAACCGTTGTCGATCAATTGACCAGCCTTGAGTTACAGGTGCAGCAAATGCGGAGAGCGCAGCGAGAGCTCACTGATAAGACGAATATTGCAGCGCAGTCTGTTGCCAATCTGAACTCTGGTTTGGGTGTGCAAGTAAAAGATAATAGTGAAGCGGTGGCGGCCATGGACGCTAATAGATTGGCGGTCAATAAGCGTTTGGTCGCCCTAGAAAAAGCTTTAGCTAACACTCGACGAGACTTAGATGCAGGCATTTCACCAGCGGATATTCAATAACCTTTGTTCGCCAAGCAGTAGTCTGTTACCTGCAAATGTTGCTGCTATTAAAGACGCTAGCCTCAAGAGGTCGCCGCTGCCGAGCTATAGTAAGATTATCGCTGTAGGGTAAAAGTCTGATTCAAAGATTGTCAGGTCACTAAACAGTAGAACGATCACAGAAAGCGACCATAAGCTAATTGGTAGTCCAAGGCAGGCCGCAATTATAATTCAAACAAGTATTGTTACGGGTAGTCCCATTACGGTGAATCTATTTGCTAGTGCCTAAATAGACTGATAAAGAAAGCGAATAGCTCGCAATACGCTACGGTTAGCTGTTCTGTGATTCATAGCTTACGTTTGTTCTGCTAAAAGCGATTTCGTTTGTGTAATGCGCTGATCTTTCTCAAGCCAAAGTTTTTTCACCCACTGGACAATTTCAGTTTTGCGCTCGGTGGTTTCCTCCTTTGAAGTCCATTCCGGTATTGGGTGGTGCCTAATATCAAAGTCCACACGCTGGCATTTACCCTGAAGAAAATCCATGAAGGTAGGCACAGTATCCGGGTAAACAATAGTTACCTCTACCAGCCGGTGTAGGTGTTTATCCATGCCCTGCAGCACGTACTCTATGCCACCGGCCTTGGGCCTCAGTAAGTTTTTGAACTCGCTGTTTTGTTGGTCGTGTTTTCCCTCGGTAAAGCGGGTGCCTTCAACAAAGTTGAGAACGCTAGTGGGGTGGTTTTTAAATCGTTCACAGGCCGTCAGTACATTGTCGCGATCTGCATGGCGAAGTTCAGGGTATTTCTTTATCTGGGCCTTGTTTACGCGTTTAACGTAGGGGAAGCCCAGTGCGTACATGGCGAGGCCCACAAAAGGAATCCATATCAACTGAGCTTTGGTGAAAAATTTCAGCGGCGGTAGGTCATCTATGAGATAGGTTTGGAGTAATAATATATCGGTCCAAGTCTGGTGGTTGCAGACTACTAAGTACCAATTGTCTGGAGAAATTTCTTCGCGGTTATGCCAAGTAACGTTTGCGCTGATCAAGCCTAGCCGCTTGAAAGTCCAACGATTTGATTTAGTCCACCAAATGATGATCTTATCCATCTTCTGCAGGTGCTTGGATCGAGCGGGGCCTTTTACCCAAGTCAGCTTGATCGCCCACCAGCTCAGGACAACACACACATTAACTGTCGCAATTAAAATGCCAATAAAGGCTAAGGCAGCTTTGAGAAAATGCATGAACGAACCCTTTGATTTTGCCGAGGAGGCTATGTTGGCACTCCCAGAGTGGGGCGGCAACTAGTGCGTCGCGCCAAAATAGGCCTGCTGGCCCTAACCCTTTGTCTTTTAGCCGGCTGCGAGCACATCAGTTTTTACAATCAGGCGGTTAAAGGCCACCTGGGTATTATGCTGAGTAGTCAGTCTGTTAATGCATTGCTAGAAGATCCAGAAACAACGCAGGCTTTGCGTCAGCAGCTAATTTTGACGCAAAAAATAGTGCAGTATGCAGGAACGAAATTATTGCTTGATGCAGATGGCAAGTATGAGCGCTTTGTTCAATTGCAGGGTGATTACGTTGTTTGGAACGTTTTTGCGGCAAAGCCCTTAGATCTACGCGGGCAGACTTGGTGCTACCCGGTAGCCGGTTGCGCACCTTACAGAGGCTATTATGCTCAAGAGGATGCCTTGGCTTTTGCGAATAAATATCAACACTTGGGTTTTGAGACTTACGTGGGTGGCGTATCAGCTTACTCAACGTTGGGTTGGTTTAACGACCCATTGCTCAGTACCTTTGTTGACGATCAGCCGTTTCCGTTAGCTGAGCTGTTGTTTCACGAACTGGCCCATAGCAAAGTCTGGGTCCCCGGCAGTACAGCCTTCAATGAAAGTTTTGCCAGTTTTGTTGGCAGGCAGGGTGCGTGGGAATGGTCGCAGACCGCAATGGTGAGTGAATCTAATGCCTACACAAAGTGGCTAGAACAAAAGACCCAATGGCAGATTTTTAAGGCGTTCGCACTGCAAGTTAAGGCAGATTTAGAAAAAATCTATGCAGGCAAAGAAAGCAAGGAAGGCAATGCAGGCGAGGGAAAAGGCACTTCTGACGTTTTGTCACAGCGGCAAAATTATCTTGCCCAAATACAAAGTTGCTATGAAAAAAACAAAGCTAAGTTAGGCGGCGGTAGATACGACAATTTAATGCGCTCGCGCTTTAACAATGCGTTTCTTATGTCGCTGGGTACCTACGATGATTTCTTCCCCGCCTTTGGGCAACTCTTTAGGCAGGTTCGAGGAGATTGGTCGGAGTTTTATATTCAAGTTGCTGTTCTGGCAAAGTTATCCGCCAATGATCGTGCCTTTGAACTGGCTCAGTTGCTGCAAGCAGCTTCTGCAATAGACTCGGATTTAAGCAGTGGTTCAGGTCAGCAAAAGATAGCAGCCCAAGCTAATAACCATAACGCCGAAGAAGTTCATTGCGATGCCTTCGCGGACCATGGTCTGAATTGAAAACTTACCGGTAGCAAACGTCACTACATTGGGTGGCGTAGCTACGGGCAGCATAAATGCACAAGATGCACTCATTGCAGCCGGGATCATAAAGAGTATAGGGTCAATACTCGCGCCCACCGCTGCTGCGCCCAGAATGGGCATTAACAAGGTCGTGGTGGCTGTATTGCTGGTGACCTCGGTTAAAAATGTCACGGCCAGGCACAAGACGCCAATCATCAGCAATATCGGTAAGGTTGACAGCTGCTCCAAGCTCGCCCCAATGCTGGTACTTAAGCCCGAGTTGGTAAACGCCGTAGCAATGGTAATGCCTGCGCCAAACAGCAGTAGCATTCCCCAGGGTATTTTCTCTGCGGTTTCCCAATCCATGAGGCGAATAGAAGTACCGTCTGCGGCTTTCTCGCCGCTTGGAATAACAAAGAGGGCTATCACGGCTAAGAATGCGACGATGGCATCGTTGGTATATGGCACGTTAAACCAGCTGCTCCAGCCGCCAAATGGGCCCTTGCGGGTTATCCAAAGTAGCGCTGTCACAACAAAGACCACTAATACTCTGCGCTCTGCGGTAGTCCAGCTGCCTACTTCCGGCAATTCAATGTGACCCTGGTGGTCAATGTTCCTGGTTATCCAAAATGCAGCAATAGGCAGCAACACTAAGGCAATGGGCAGAGCCCACATCATCCACTGCCCAAATGAGATCGGTGCACCCATTATTTCGGTATATACGCCCATAAATACCAGATTGGGTGGTGTTCCAATGGGTGTTGCAATGCCGCCAATGCTGGCAGCGTAGGCGATGCCCAAGAGCAGTGGTGCGGCCAAATCGTTATCTTCAGATTTTTCCAGTACTGCTAGGGCAACAGGTAAAAGCATGAGCGTTGTGGAAGTATTAGATATCCACATGCTTAAAAAAGCACTGGCTAGCATAAATCCAAAGACCAGTCGGCGAGAACTGCTGCCGCCAAATAACCGCACCATATAAAGGGCAATGCGACGGTGTGCGCCGCTGCGTTCTAACGCGGTTGCTAGTAAGAAACCACCCATCATCAATAAAACCAGCGGGTTGCCATAGGCGGCGCCCAGTTCTTTGGCGCTGAGTACGCCAAGCATGGGTAAAAGGGCCATGGGTAAAAGAGATGTTGCAGGAATGGGGATGGGTTCAAATATCCACCAGATGACCACCCAAAAAGTGACGCCTAGAGTAATGGCGGCGTCCATGTTGCCGGTAGAAGACCACATTAAAAGTCCGGCAAAAAGCGCAAAAGCGGGTCCACTTGGAAGGGCTAAGGTTTTAATATTAGGGTATCGTTGTTTCATCCACGGCGAGGTTAACTGACATGGCAGATAGTTTCTATTGGTACGACTTGGAAACCACAGGTACAAATCCTAAATGGGATCGTATTGTGCAGTTTGCTGGCTTTCGTACCGATGCTGACCTTAACCCAATCGGCGATGAGTACTGTACCTATGTGAAGCTACCAGACGATGTTTTGCCCAACCCTGATGCCACTTTAGTGACCGGTATCACGCCAGAATTGTTGGCTCGAGAAGGGATAAAAGAGAGCGCAGCGTTGGCCAAAATTAATCAGCTGTTCTCTGTGCCCGGTACTTGTGCGCTGGGTTACAACAGCCTGCGCTTTGATGATGAATTTATGCGCTACGGTCTTTACCGCAATTTAATGGACCCTTATGCAAGGGAGTGGCAGAACGGCAATTCCAGGTGGGATCTTATTGATCTAGTTCGCGCCACCGGTGCGCTGCGTCAAGAAGGTATTAACTGGCCTCATAGCGAAGAAGGGCTGCCCGTCTATAAGCTAGAAGAGCTGACCAAGGCCAATGGTATTGATCATGGCAAAGCCCATGATGCTATGTCAGATGTGCACGCGACCGTTGGCATGGCAAAGTTAATTAAGACCCATCAACCCAAGTTGTTTGACCACTACTTTGATTTGCGCAGTAAGAAACAGGTGCGCAAGGTGCTCGAACCCTATGGGGCCAGAATATGTGTGCATGTCAGTGCCATTTACCCGCGGCAGCGTTTTGGTGTCGCACCTATTATGTCGTTAAGCAGACACCCGACCAATGGCAACTCAATAATTGTGGTGGACTTAGCCGCAGATATTCAGCCGTTGATCGATTGGAGTGAAGACGAAATTCGCGCCAAATTGTTTGCGCGTGGCACCCACGAGCGACCGCCATTAAAAGAAATACGCATTAATCGCTGCCCTTTTATTGCGCCCATTGAGGTACTTAACGAAGAAAATATTTCGCGTTTGGGTTTGTCTATGCGGGAGATTAAGGAACGTTCACGCCGTCTTAAGCAGCCGGGGATTGCGGAAAAAATGCGCCGCGTATATCTGCAAGGTTTTCCAGACAAGGCCAATGACGTGGACGCAGGCTTGTATGATGGTTTTCTCCAGGAAGAAGATAAGGCTCGCTGTAATCATCTGCATAACTCAATCGCTGAGGGCGAATGGCAGGATATGGATTTTCGTGACCGTCGTTTGCAAACACTAGCCGAGCGTATGAAAGCACGTTCATACCCAGAGTGGATGACCGAGCGGGATCAAGGTCAATGGCATGAGTACGTTGAGGAAAAGTTGGTTGCAGAAGGTGATTGGCTGAATCTGCCGAAATTTTATCAGCGCATGGCAGAGCTCGAAGCAACTGACCTAACCCCAGAGAAACGCGGCCTGTTAGAAAGCCTGAAACAACATGGTCAGCAGTTGCAGCAGCGCTATGCGTTAACAATTGATCAGCCCTGATGGAAACACAAACACATTGCGTAGTGTTTGATGGCGTCAGCAAAGCCTATGGCGACCTTCAGGTGTTTTCTGATCTAAGCGTCAGCTTACCTAAGGGCGTGACCACTGCCATAGTTGGCGCCAGTGGCAGTGGTAAAACCACATTACTGCAAATGGTTAATGCCTTGGAAAAGCCAGATGCCGGTAGCGTATTCGTAAATGGTGACCCGGTTCCTCAGGCTGAGCTCGAGCCGTTTCGGCGTAGGATAGGTTATGCGGTTCAGGGTGCCGGACTTTTTCCGCACATGAGCGCCAAGGAAAATGTCACATTAGTTGCAGGGCTGGAAGGCTGGAGTCAGGAAACAATAGACCAGCGTTTTACAACACTGCTCGCCGCTATGGAATTACCATTAGATGTCGCGCAGCGACTTCCGCGCCAACTTTCTGGTGGGCAACAACAGCGCCTAGGACTGTGTCGTGCCCTGATGTTAGAGCCAGAACTGCTACTTCTGGACGAGCCATTCTCGGCAGTCGACCCTATCACGCGTCTGGGTTTGTATGAACGCTTTGAGTTGGTACAAAAACAAAATCAGGTCAGTACGCTTTTAGTCACCCATGATCTGCGTGAGGCGAAACGTTTGGCTGACTATTTGTTGATATTAGATAAAGGCGCAATGGTTCAGGCTGGCACCCCAGAATACGTTTTGCAAAACCCTGCTTCTGCTTATGTTGAGCGCCTTATAGAGAGTCAATTGGCATGAGATATTTATATCAATTGCCCTTTCAATTGGCCTTGCAGTTGATAGTAGGGCTGCTGCTCAGTTCGAGTATTTATTGGACTGCTGCGGCCGCAGACTCCGAAGCTGTGACCAATGCAGACGCAACTATAGTCATTGGCAGCAAAAATTTTGGCGAAAGCTATTTGTTGTCAGAAATTGCGGCCCAAGTATTAGAGCGCCAAGGTTTTGCTGTTGAACGTCGTTTTGGCCTTGGTGGTACCCTTATTTGCTTTGATGCGCTGCGCAATGACGAGATTGATTTTTATATCGAATATACCGGTACGTTAAGTCAGGCCGTATTGAAGATGCCCGGTAGACCCACTCGCGAAGATATTAATGCAGAGTTACGCACGCTCGACTTACAAATGTTAAGCGAGATTGGATTCAATAATACCTACGCTGTTGCGGTCCGAGAGTCGCAAGCACAAGAATTGAACCTAAGTACAATTAGTGATTTGGCCGCTTATCCAAATTTGCCCTTTGCATTCAGTCACGAATTTTTGCAGCGCGGCGACGGCTGGCCAGGGCTATCTAAACTGTATAACCTAAACCATAAAGTAGAAGGCATAGAACACGGGTTGGCTTACCAAGCCATAGCAGACGGCGCCATAGATGCAACCGATGCGTACAGTACGGATGGCGAGTTATTGCGCTACAACCTGCGTGTATTAGAGGACAGCAAAAGTTACTTTCCCGCCTATCGCGCGGCCCCTCTAGCGCGCAGCAATCTTTCGCTTGATGTGCGAGCTGCCCTAGCACCACTTAAAAACCTAATTGATGATGCGCAAATGCAGTGGCTGAACGCTGAAGTTGTGGTGCAAGGCAAAAGTTTTCAAGACGTGGCCAACGAGTTTATTACTGGAAAATCGAAAGAATTAGGTTTGGCCAAATCTGCATATCGCAGTGTTTCTTGGCAGCAAGAACTGTGGGGACATTTTTTGCGCCATATTCAATTGACTGGCGCAGCTCTGTTCAGCGCCATCATTGTAGGCATAGGTTTAAGTTTGCTGATCTACAGTAATGCGGCTGTTGCGAATGCCGTGGTTTATACCTGTGGGTTAATGCAGACCGTCCCATCACTTGCGCTACTTGCGTTGATGATTCCGATATTTGGTATTGGTGTGCTGCCGGCGATTATTGCTTTGTTTTTGTATTCGTTGTTACCTATTGTACGTAACGCGGTGACAGCGCTATCTGGTGTAGATCTCACTTTAGTTAGGGTTTCACGTGCGCTAGGCCTTACGCCTTGGGAGCAGTTGCGCTTCTTACGTCTGCCATTATCTATGCCAGCCATATTTGCCGGTATTCGAACCGCAGCTGTTATCAGTATTGGTACCGCGACATTGGCAGCGTTTATTGGCGCTGGGGGGCTGGGAGAACCCATTGTGGTGGGTCTGTCGCTGAATGATACAGATATGATTTTACGCGGCGCTATCCCAGCTGCACTGTTGGCCATTTTGACCGAGTTTTGTTTTGAAATTTTGCAACGCAAAATAGTCCGCAGAACTACTTAAGAACCACTTAAGATTAGTTGCACAAAACTGTCGATATTCGTAGCGCTAAGCTTGCAGTCAGCGAAATGCTTGAGAATTGAATAAATATAAAAATTGTTAGATAGAAGGATTACTTTTGCAGCCTTTACAAAGAGAAAATATACGACTTGCAGCCACCGTGATGATTGTTCGCGACACAGCCAATGGCCTTGAAGTTTATATGGTTAAGCGTCCTGGCAAGGGAGATTTTCCTGACCTTTACGTTTTTCCGGGCGGTAAAGTTGACGAGGACGATTGGCAGCCTGAGTTATGCCCGGATATGGCTGATGGTGATGCCAGCGTGCGCCTCGGCATAGATGCAGGCGCACTGAGATATTGGATAGCGGTAGCTCGAGAATGCTTTGAAGAAGTAGGTGTATTGCTCGCTAGAGATGACAGCGGCATTCATGTACCAAATGCTGAGCAACGCGCGGTGCAGGCAGATTTGCGCAGCAAATTGCTGACAGGTGAAATGTCTTGGGGCGAAGTTTTGCGCGCGCAAAACCTATCTATTGCTTCCGAGCGCTTAGTTTACTTTAGTCATTGGCTCACGCCGCCTTCCGTACCTCGCCGTTTTGATACGCGCTTTTTTCTGGCTGCGTTACCCGAAGGCCAGGTGGCAGTAGCAGACACTTCGGAAACAATTTCTGGGCAGTGGGTCAGTCCCAGTACAGCTCTGCAACTACATAAAGACAAAGAGTGGCAGATGATTGGCCCTACTTTAAGTTCGCTAAAGACTTTAGCCCAATACACGAGCGCCGAAGAAGCGTTGGCCGATGTTGCCGCTGAAAATCATGTGCACCCTTGGACGGAAGAGCAGGGCGAGCAAGGTATGCGGCCGTTTCGATAGTCTCGATAATTCGCCAAAAAGTACGAATGCTTCAAACCGAGCATTGGCGTGTGCAACAAGGATAAGATAATGAGCGATCAACCGAAAGACGCCGAGCTAGACTGGGATAAGCTAGATACCCGTTACGAAGACGCAGGGTTGATGTTGTTTGAAAAGCGCATTGATACCATGCGCAACCCGCGGAACAGCAAAATCTTTGAGCGCATTATTCTTGAATCTGTCGACTGGGTTAACGTGGTGGCGCTAGATAATCAGGGGCGCTCATTAATGATCAGGCAATTTCGTTTTGGGGTTGGTTATACAACGCTGGAAACTCCCGGTGGCATGGTTGATCCTGGTGAAGATTCTAAAACTGCCGCAGCTCGAGAACTGCTCGAAGAGACGGGTTATGTCAGCAATAAGTGGACATACCTTGGAGCAGTAGAGCCTAATCCAGCCTATCACAATAACCTATGCCACCACTGGCTGGCTGAAGACGTGCACATGGCCGACGCGCAAGATCTTGGCGCCGGTGAGTCCATAGCGCTAGAGTTTATGGCGCAAGATGAAGTGCGCGAGCGAGTACAGAGCGGAGAGCTAAAACACGCGCTTGCGCTTTCTGCTCTGTCTAGGGTTTTTTCTATTTGGCCTGTACCGTTTGTGCAGGCTGATCTAAAAGTTGTCGAAAGTTGAAATGCATGTGTTGCCGGGTATGTGGCCTCTCTAGTAATTGGTATGCGGAGTGTCTATGAGTGCTTAAGGTGTTGATGCACACAACTTGGCTCGTGTGCTTAATCAGTTAGTCACAGGTAGCGATGCGCAGCAGTCTGTAGAAATCTCTGCAAACTTATTGCAGTACCTCGTGGACGTTAGTCAAGATCTGTTATTTCTAATTGATGCCCAAGGTCTGATCCACCATCGTAACCAAAAAGTTTAAGAGGACCTTGGCGCTAACGCCGTAGATGTTGACGGTCAATTAATAAGTGCATTGGTTTATTCACATGACCAACACCTTATGGATCAATTGTTGGCTGTAGTCACTGACGTCGAGACAAATTCGACGAGTGTCGAAATTCGGTTAAATTGCGCCGATAAAGTCAATCCATTGCTCTGGGTGCAAATGTTCTCCACCCAAACTCTGGGGTCGGATGAGTCATCATCTGGAGTCATTTGTCTCGCGGCAGGGATATTTCTGCGCCTTTGAGTGCAGAAAATATGCTGGCATTCTTGGCTGAAAATAGCGCAAGCGCGGGTCGCGAGAGCTCCTTTTTAACACCTAAATAGACGTTTAAGCATGGGTTTACTCCTAATCTAAATGTGCTCATTGTCATGTAGCTATTCCCTAACACTCACTAGCGCAGAAAATGAATCCATCCACAGGTGTTGTAGAAGGCAGTTAGAAGTATAGTAGGCCGCTAATTTCACCAGCTACAATAGAGAAAATGACTGATAAAGGATTCACTACTACCGTTGTACACCGCGATAGACTGGAAACAATTGAACATGGCTCTCTGCACAAGCCTATTCACGCCAACGTTGCCTACGGCTATGAAGACGCTCGAGATCTGGCGGCTGTATTTCAGGGTAAGCAATTTGGTTACAGCTACGGACGTCAGGTTAACCCCACGGTCACTGCGCTAGAGAATAAAATCTCCGCCATGGAAAATGGTATAGCGACAGCTTGTTTCGCCACCGGCATGGCGGCTATCGGCACCACATTGTTTTCTTTATTGCGTGCTGGCGATCACATGATATCCAGTGCATTTTTGTTCGGTAACACAAACAGCTTGTTTAACACGTTTACGAATAACAACATTGAGATAGATTTTGTCGATGCAACGTCGGTAGATGCCGTAATTGCGGCAGTCACAGAAAAAACTAAATTGGTCTTTGTGGAAACGATTGCTAACCCTCGCACGCAGATCTCCGACTTGCAGGCCATCGGTGATTTTTGTGCTGAAAAAGGCTTGGTTTATATTGTTGATAACACCATGACCTCGCCCTATTTATTTCAACCCGTTAGCGTAGGTGCTAGCCTTATTGTAAATAGCCTGACCAAATACATTGGTGGCCACGGTAATGTTCTGGGTGGATCAATTACCGAAACTGGTCTTTTTGATTGGAGCAGGTTTGAGAATATTTATGACACTTACAAAAGCGGTGACCCGCACAAGTGGGGTATTACTCAGATAAAGAAGAAGGGCTTGCGTGACTTTGGTGCCAGTCTTGGTCCAGAGGCGGCTAATCATATTGCCATTGGGGCGGAAACCTTGGCGCTGCGCCAAACCCAGCAGTGCGCTAATGCATTGTCTATGGCTACCTTTTTAGATCAGCATGAACTGGTGAAAGCCGTTTACTACCCTGGCCTTAAGTCTCATGCCCAGTATCAACGTGCTGCAGATTTGTTCCGCTATCCCGGCGGCTTGTTCAGTTTTGAACTTGCAGATGGTGTGGACCTTTGGGATTTCATGAACCGTTTTCAGGTCATAGTAAAATCCAGCAATTTGGGCGATAACCGTACTTTGGCGATTCCGGTAGCGCATACCATTTATTTTGAAATGGGACCCGAGCGTCGCGCCAGCATGGGTATTGATGAGTCGTTGATTCGTATCTCTGTGGGCATTGAAGACAGCGAAGATCTAGTCGCAGATTTGCAGCAGGCGTTCCCAGCAAACGGCAGCTAATAGCTGGTCGTTACCCGGTTCCAAAAATTTTTGATAAATGCACCTGGCTTTTAAATAACGCCAATAAAAAGAATATTGTACGCACTGAGAATTGGAGAGACAGCATGGGAAGACTAGACGGCAAGGTTGCCATAATTACAGGCGGCGCTGGCGGTATTGGTATTGCCGCAGGGAAACGCTTTGTCGCCGAAGGCGCATCAGTTTTATTGGTAGATCTAGATGAGCAGGCTCTAAGTCAAGCATGCAGCGAAATTGCCAGTAACAAGGTCAGCTATCACGTGGGCGACGTCTCCAGCGCTGCGGATAATAATGCAATGGCAGAAGTTGCTGTTGAGCGCTTTGGCGGTATAGACATCTTTTTAGCCAACGCCGGTATTGAGGGCGATGTAGCTTCAATTTTAGATTACGACGAGGCGCGCTTCGATCAAGTAATGAGCGTTAATGTGAAGGGACCTTTCCTTGGTCTGAGGGCCGTTGTGCCTGAAATGCAAAAGCGTGGTAGCGGTAGCATCATTATTACATCAAGTATTATGGGTGTTAAAGGTGGCGCTTCCGTAGCCCCCTATGCCACCAGTAAACATGCGGTTATTGGCCTGATGAGGTCAGCCTCTCGAGAATTTGCTGCGCAAAATATCCGGGTAAACACGGTTAATCCAGCGCCGGTAAATACACGCATGATGCGCTCTCTTGAAGAGGGTATGCGTCCAGGCGAGGCTGATGAGGCCAAGGCAGGCATCGAGGCAGGTATTCCAATGCAGCGCTATGCTGAACCAGAGGATGTCGCCAATATTATGTTGTTTTTGGCCAGTGATGAGAGCGCATTTATCACGGGTTCTGTATACTTAACAGACGGCGGTATAACGTCGTAAGACTACTTTTCGAATTAACCAAAAAGGACCTTTTTTGATGGCGTCAGCATTGCTTGGGACCGACCTTAATCTATTAAATAAACGTACCGGTAAGGTACGTGATTTGTACGATGTAACTTTGGCTTCCGGTGAAGGAGCGTTACTGATTATTGCTACTGACCGCATCAGTGCATTTGACGTAGTCATGCAAAATGGACTACCTGGCAAAGGTATTGTCCTTACGCAAATTTCAAAGTTTTGGTTCGATCACTTTGCTGACACGGTACCCCATCACTTGATTAGCACAGACGTGGCTGATGTTCCTGGTCTCACTGACGTCCAGCGCCAAAGTTTAGCGGGCAGAATTATGTTGTGCCGTAAGACTGAAGTTGTGCCGATTGAGTGCATTGCACGCGGCTACATTACCGGCAGTGGCTGGAAAGACTATCAGCGTAGCGGCGAAGTGTGTGGCATAACTCTTCCTGTGGGATTGCAAAACAGCGACCGCCTAGCAGAGCCATTATTTACGCCCTCTACCAAAGCGGTAGATGGTCACGATGAAAACATCAGCTTTGCCCAAGGCGCAGAAGAAGTCGGCGAAGATTTGATGCATTGGTTGGGTGAAAAGACCCTATCTCTATACAGCTCAGCCAGAAATTATGCGGCCTCGCGCGGCATTATTCTTGCGGATACCAAATTCGAATTTGGCCAGGTAAATGGCGCGGGCGAGCCAATTCTTATTGATGAAATCTTTACTCCAGATAGCTCACGTTTTTGGCCGGCCGATGATTGGCAGCCGGGACGCGAGCAAGCCAGCTTTGACAAGCAGATTGTGCGTAACTATCTAGAAACTGTGGTGGCCAGCGGCGAATGGGATAAAACATCTCCAGGGCCAGTACTGCCAGATGAAGTGATAGATCGCAGCATTGCCCGTTACCTAGAGGCTTTTCATTTGCTCACAGGCGAGCATTTGTCCCTATAGTCCAAAAGGGGCTATAGAGACCAATGCGCCAAAGTACTATGAGTCGATGCTCCTAATGGATTGGCCTGACTATAAAAAACTCTGCGACCAACCTGACTATTGGTCGCACTGGATGCTCAGTCAGTGTCTTGATTTGATTGCGCATTCAGACTGTCCAGACTTAACGTTGGCTATGCAGCAAGCCCTTGCAAGCCAGCCGTTGGACAAACCCTCAGATCATAAAGGTCCACAGAGTACTTTTATGTACCACTTCCCCGTGTCGCTAGCGCTCAGCGAAATGCTGCTTACTCAAATTCAACACGCACAAAATAGTAATAAAACCACAGCGGCTACCCAAGGCCGTGGTCTTGCTGGTTTTGCCGCCGCTTGCCAAGAACTGGTGAGCTATCGGCGAGCTGAAGCGGCAGCAAAGATGAAAGTTGAGACAGCCGCGCATGTTTAAAAAAATTCTCATCGCTAATCGTGGCGCCATTGCACGCAGAATAGTGCGCGCCTGTAGTGAGCTTAAGATTCAAAGTGTTGCGGTGTATTCCCCAATAGATATTCAAGCCCCCTATATTGCAGAAGCCACCGAGGCCTACCCATTAGCAGGCAATGTCTCTAAAGAAAGTTATTTAGACCAAGATCAGATTATGGCTATTGCGCATAAATGTGGCGCAGACGGCATTCACCCCGGTTATGGGTTTATGTCTGAAAACGCAGATTTTGCTCAGCGTGTGATGGATGAAGGCCTAACTTTTATTGGCCCTTCACCGAAGTGGCTGGACCAGATGGGCGACAAAGTCAGCGCCCGGGCTGTGATGTCAAAGCTGGGTATGCCCGTATTCCCAGGTAGCGAACTCATCACTAACATTGCAGAAGCCGAGGCTTTTGCCCAGCGCGAAAGTTATCCATTAGTGGTCAAGCCCGCTGGCGGTGGAGGTGGTATGGGCATGCAGGTGGTGCATGAAAAAGCCCAGCTCGCCCAAGCTTTGAGTCAAGCGAAAGCCATTGCCAGCAAAGCATTTGCTGCTTCTGGGGTATATCTAGAGCGGTGGATTGAAGCGCCGCGACACATTGAATTTCAGATCATGGCAGACCAGCACGGCAATGCTATTCACCTCTTTGAGCGTGAGTGCTCGGTGCAGCGGCGTCATCAAAAGTTAATCGAAGAAAGCCCAGCGCCTGGAATTGATAGCCAAGTGTTATTGCAACAAGCCCAAAACAGTGCGGAGATATGTGCAGAGCTAGGGTACGACAACCTAGGCACTGTTGAGACCCTTTACACCGCTTCCGGCGAAGTGGGTTTTTTGGAGATGAATACGCGCATTCAAGTAGAGCATGGGGTCACCGAAGAAGTGACTGGTTTAGATCTGGTGCAGTTACAAATCACCTTGGCCGCCGGAGGCAGTTTGCCCACGCAGGTTAAGTGCGAAGGCTTTGCTATAGAGGCCAGGCTATACGCAGAAGATCCCGAAACTCAGTTTCCTTCTACCGGCACGCTCAATGTTTTTCGCCCGCCCAAATTATTTGCTGTTCGCATAGAAACTGGTTTCCAAGAAGGCCAGGTGGTATCGCAATATTATGACCCCATGTTGGCCAAGATTATTGCCAAGGGCACTACCCGTGAGCAGGCCATTGGCCGGTT
>CAUZON010000011.1:0-75775 GCA_963581445.1 Gammaproteobacteria bacterium
CAATGATAGTGGGACGTTTGTCAACTTCTGAGCAGGTTTGATCAATTTAGAGGGTCTTAAGAGGTCTGGCACAAATTTATTATCGGCCAGCGGAATTTTGGCTGTTACGCTCTTTTATTCATGTCCCCTCCTTTCTTTCTTTTCTCCCTCCCGCCTGCTGTTGAAAAAGGCCTTTGCGTAGTATTTTGCACAACTTTTTCCAGCGCATATTTCGTCGATAAGATTCAGCAAACTCAAAGTGCTAGTTCGGTAAATGGATTGTTTACCTAAATTGCAATTGTCCCGATGGAATAGGCGAGTTATCCGCCATAATTTGAGCTGATTTTTTGCTATCTGTTGCGGCATTACCCTCAATCGAAGCAAATCGGTCGAGGAATATAACCGTCTATCCGATAGTCTCGGCAAATTGGATAAAAAAGGTAACAACGCAGTTTAACGAGGCGAGACCTGTAGTATAGGTTGAACCCGGTGGAAAAAATTTTGGTATCTACTAAAGCATTGCTCGGCTCCTTTGGGGCCGCGCCTTTAGGGTCAAAGTCATATTGAGCTGAAGTATAATGAATGTGTTCATTGATGTGTGGGTTCTGCTACTCTGCGGAACCCGATGCAAGACGGCACGACAAATCGAGATTCGTAAGTGCGCTTAGTGAAAGTTCGGCGTTGACGGTACGCTAAGTTGATAAAAGCCAATGGAAGATAAGAAGAGCCAATAACAATAATCTAATTAGAATACATGGAGGCTAAAATGTCTAAAGGACATACATTACAAGATCCTTACCTAAACGCGCTGCGCAAAGAGCGAATCCCAGTGTCAATCTTCCTGGTTAACGGCATCAAACTTCAGGGACATATTGAGTCTTTTGATCAGTTTGTGATTTTGCTAAAAAATTCAGTTAGCCAAATGGTCTATAAGCACGCAGTGTCAACCGTTGTGCCTGCCCGCAATGTGAAACTTTCTGAGACGGAAGATGAGCAGGACTAGAACTCGCCTTTATCTGGACTGAACCCAAGGCGACGCAATTCAATATAGATGACCCGACTATCGACATATCTACGCAAGATATAGAAAGTGCCGATATTGACTCTCGCGGACTCCGGCGGACACACATAGACTAGGTAAAAGTAACGAAATGACAGACTTATCGTTACGTGTCTTTGCAGGTCCTTGGATAGAGGTGCTACGCGGTCTATACTCTGCTTAAAGCAAAATCAGTCCCATCAACTCGCCCAAAGAATTGGGCGGCACTCTCAATTCTTTCTCGTGCTCGACACGGCCATTGCATTTAGCCAAGGGTCGATGGGTGACATAGTTTTCTTAGTGATTTTTTCAGAGGACCTTCTAAGCTAATACCGCCCTTGAAATTGTTACGTTCAACACCATAAACTTCTGGTGACTAGATTCTTGTCAGATAAAGAGCCAACTCGTGGCGGACAACCGATTCCAAACTTAGCGAAATCTTTGTGAGCGCATATGTTATTTGATCGCCCCGAAGCGGGAAGACGTACGTTGCTACTCCAAGTTGAATTGCGCAAAGCCGATAACCCTGATGGGGACGAGCTTGCGGAGTTAGCCCGTTCTGCTGAACTAATAGTTGTAGACACAGTCGTTGCACGGCGTGAAACGCCTGACTCACGTTGGTTTGTTGGCAGCGGCAAAGTGCAAGAGATCAAAGCCCAGCTTGCCTACACGGACGCGGAAATACTTCTGACCAATCATGATTTATCGCCTGGCCAGCAGCGTAATTTAGAACAGGAGCTGGATTGTCGGCTGATTACCCGCACTGAACTTATTTTGACAATCTTTGCGGAGCGCGCGCGTAGCCATGAAGGACAGTTGCAGGTAGAACTGGCACAACTCAAGCACGCTCAGACCCGATTGGTTCGTGGGTGGACGCACTTAGACCGGCAAAAAGGCGGTATTGGTTTGCGTGGCGCTGGCGAGAAACAAATTGAGCTGGACCAACGGATGTTGGCTGAGCGGCTCAAAGCCACGGAACAAAAGCTAAGCGATGTGGCTAAGCGCAGAGAACAAAATAGACGCGGTCGCAACAGGCGAGGCACTCCTACCGTGTCATTGGTAGGCTATACTAACGCTGGCAAATCCACGCTCTTTAACTCGGTTACTAATGCCGATGTACTAGCGGAGGATAAGTTGTTTGCCACGCTAGATCCGACAATGCGGCGCATCAATGTGCCGGGTGCTGGCGAGGTCGTGTTGACCGACACAGTGGGTTTTGTCAGTTCTTTGCCACATGCTTTAGTCGAAGCATTTAAGGCAACCCTGGAAGAAGTGGTACACTCAGACTTGCTTTTGCATGTGATCGACATTGCCGATACTAATTGGCAAGAGCGGGTTGAGCAGGTGGAAGCGGTATTAAAAGAAATAGGTGCTAAAGAGGTGCCCAGTATCAGGGTTATGAATAAGGCTGACTTACTCTCTTTAGAAGAAAGGCAGCTCTTTGAGCACTCAGACCGTTTGGTTTCTGCGGCTAAGGGCCAAGGGCTAGACGAATTGATGCAGTTTATTGGCAGTGCTTTAGGCGTTGTAGCGCCTCATGAAGTGCTACTGGATGCCGGAGATGGTAAAACTCGAGCTTGGCTCTATCAATCAGGTGCAGTTTTAGACGAAACTATGCTGACAGATGGTAGTGTGAAGCTTACAGTACAGGCTGACGAGCAATTGCTCGGCCAGCTGAAGAAAAAATCAAATGTGCAGTTACAGGAAAGTGTTACTAAGTAGGTACTACTAACGAAGCACTTTGAGGTGGGCACTGGCCAATTGATGGCTGCACTTTTGGTTGTTAGATGAGTGGCTTTTAGAAGGATAGTAGTTGTAAAAAGTATTCGGTGCACCGCTGCTTAAGGCAATTGGGCGCCAAAAAGATGTTATTTAATTCAAGTAAAACGATGCGGAGCAAATAATCATGGCTTGGAATGAATCAGGCGGTGGAGAAAAGGACCCCTGGGGCAATCGCGGCGATCAAGGTCCACCAGATCTCGACGAAGCGATACGTAAATTACAGGGACGGTTATCCGGCTTATTCGGCGGTGGCAAGGGTTCTACTGGCGGCGGTGGCCGCGGTATATCTGCTGGCTCAATCAGCCTTCTGCTTATTGTTTTGGCTGGCCTTTATGTGTTCAGCGGTGTTTACCAAGTTGACGAACAAGAACGTGGCGTTGTTTTTCGCTTCGGTAAATTGATGGATGAAGAGGTAACGCCCGGCCTACATTGGAATCCGCCGTTAATCGACCAAGTACAGTTGGTCAATGTGACACAGGTGCAATCCCATAGTCATCAAGCGTCCATGCTCACCAAAGACGAAAACATTGTAGACATCAGTCTCACGGTGCAGTGGGTTATTGCCAGTGCCGCAGACTATTTGATCAATGTTCGAGATCCAAAGAAAAGTTTGGATCAAGCCACAGAAAGTGCGCTGAGGCATGTTGCGGGGTCCGCAACCATGGACCAGGTTATTACAGACGGCCGTGAAGCCATAGCGATAGAAGTCCAAGAACGCTTGCGTAATTATTTGAAAAATTACGGCACAGGTATTGATATTACCAAGGTCAATATAGACCGAAGCGCGCCGCCTGTGCAGGTGCAAGATGCTTTTAACGACGTGCAAAAAGCTAAAGAAGACCAACAAAAATTTATTAACCAAGCGACCGCGTATGCGCAACAAATAGTTCCAGAGGCTCGTGGTAAAGCACAACGCCAACTTGAAGAAGCTCAAGCTTATAGAGACCGTGTTATTGCACGTTCTGAAGGTGAGGCGGAGCGATTTGAGAAGCTGCTAAATGAGTATTCACTTGCTAAGCAAGTAACAAGAGATCGTCTGTACATTGACGCGTTAGAAAACGTTTTCAAGAATGCCAGTAAAGTGATGGTGGACGTTGAAGGCGGCAATAACATGATGTATTTGCCTCTAGATAAGTTGACTCAGCAAAGCGGTAGCAATGCCTCTAACGTAGATATTACTGCCTTGCGCCGAGAGATGGAGCAGTTACGCCTTGATGTGAGCGGCAGTCGTTCGAGTTCAAGCAACCGTTCCAGAAGTAACTAGGAGAATTTGAGATGCCTACAAAAACCTTATTATTCGTAGTTTTAGTTCTGTTGGGCGTAGGGCTGTTCAATCAGACCGCCTATAGAGTGTTAGAGACCGAAAAAGCCATTTTGCTTGAATTTGGTAATTTGGTTGACGCTTCCGTCCAACCAGGACTGCACTTCAAACTGCCAGTGGCCGAAGAAGTGAAGAAGTTTGATGCGCGAGTACTGACCTTAGATTCTAAAGGTGAAACCTACTACACCATAGAGAAGAAGCCGCTCATCGTAGACTCGTTTGTGAAATGGCGCGTGGCCGACATTGAGAAATTTTACACGGGTACATCTTTCGATGAGCGCCGTGCAGAACGCCTGCTGCAAGAGCGAATGAACGAAGGCCTGCGTAATCAGATCAGTAGACGCGATATGAATGAAGTCATTTCTGGTCAACGTGACGAGTTGATGGACGACCTGAAAAACGACCTAGACCGTGTTATGCGTGAGTCTGTTGGTGTTGAAGTGGTTGATGTTCGAGTAAAGAAAATTGACCTACCGTCTGAAGTATCCAGCACAGTTTACGAGCGTATGAACTCAGAGCGAGAGATCGAAGCACGTCAATATCGGGCCGAAGGGCAAGAGAAAGCCTTGGCCATTCGCGCTAAGGCAGATCGCGATGCAGTTGTCTTGGAGGCGGAAGCCTATAGAGAAAGTGAGCAATTGCGTGGTGATGGTGATGCAAAAGCAGCAAATGTTTACGCAAGCGCCTATAATAAAGATCCCGAATTCTATAGCTTTTATCGCAGCATCAATGCGTACAGCGAAGTATTCAACAACAAGAGCGATTTGCTTGTACTTGATCCAAGCAGTGACTTCTTTAAATACCTACAAAGTGGCGACGGTAAAAACCGCTAGCCCGTAAATATAAGAAATAGATGAGTACACATTGGCGTCTACCTCGAGGGGTAGACGAGCTTCTACCGCCTCGCGCATGGGATTTAGAGATCCTAAGGAGGCGCGTACTCGACGTCTTTGTAGCGTGGGGTTTCGACTACGTGGATCCCCCACTGATTGAATACCTAGATGCACTGCTCGTCGGCAGTGGTGAGGATCTAGATCTACAAACGTTAAAAGTTGTAGATCAAGTCAGCGGTCGCCAGCTTGGCGTCCGTGCAGACATGACTTCCCAAGCTGTACGTATAGACGCCCACAGTATTATTACAGATGGTGTGCAGCGTCTTTGCTATGCTGGTCCAGTGGTATTTGCCAGCCCACAAAACCCCCAAGATTCGAGAGTGCCACTTAAAGCTGGTGCGGAGATTTTTGGTGCACCAAGTTTGGTGGCAGATGCCGAAGTGATCGCGCTGATGTTGGAAGTGATGCATATCGCAGACATTCATCAACCGGTTTTATTGCTAGGGCATATGGGCATTTACCGAAATTTGGTGGCTGATTTAGTCAGGTCCAAAACTCTCCGCAGCGAAGATCAACAAGAACTCTTCAGACGTATTCAGCGTAAAGGTGAATCCGACATCCTCAATCTTTTGGGCAACTCCAAGCAAGCACAAATGATGGCGGCGCTGCCTAATCTTATGGGCGATGTAAGTGCGTTAGACGAAGCCCGGCGGGTACTAGCTAAAGCACCAGCTGCGGTTCACCAAGCACTAGATGAGATAGCTACGCTTGCCAAGATGATAACCATCCATCAAGCAGACGTAGATCTGCGAATAGATGTTTCTGAGTTATCAGGGTACGGCTATCATAATGGGCCAGTTTTTGCGGTATATCACCCTCAACATGGCCAGGCTTTAGCCCAAGGCGGGCGCTACGATGGCGTTGGTAAAGTATTTGGTCGAGCTCGACCGGCCACTGGTTTCGACCTCAGCTTAAAACAATTGCTGGGCGTTAACTCTGTCCCTGAGTCCGTATATTTTGCGCCCTGTGTAGTAGAAGAAGAGCGTATTAGTCTCTTTTCAGCAGTTGCGAAGCTCAGAGAGCAAGGCGCCCGAGTGGTGGTGGCATTATCAGCAGATGAAGTCGCGCCAAATAACTGCGCAGGTAAGTTAGAAATTCAATCTGGTCACTGGCAGGTGGTCACATAAAGCTGAGTAACGCTCAGAGCATAATTAAGGTTAAATAATGGGACGTAATGTAGTCGTCATCGGCACTCAATGGGGTGACGAAGGCAAAGGTAAGATAGTGGATTTGCTTACTGATGAGGTCAGCGCCGTTGTGCGATTTCAAGGTGGTCACAATGCCGGACATACGCTGGTAATAGACGGTGAAACTACAGTACTACATGTCATTCCTTCGGGAATATTGCATGAAAATGTGCAGTGCGTAATTGGTAATGGTGTTGTGTTAGAGCCACACGAAATACTTAAAGAAATCAAAATGCTTGAAGCCAAAGGAGTTCCCGTCAGGGATCGGCTGAAGATTTCTCCAGCTTGCCCACTGATTCTGCCCCACCACATTGAGTTAGATTTAGCGCGTGAAGAAGCGCGCGGTTTGAAAAAAATTGGCACTACTGGTCGAGGCATTGGGCCGGCTTATGAAGACAAGGTGGCGCGTCGCGGGCTGCGTCTGGGTGATATGTTTTATTGGCAAAATTTTTCTGACAAGCTTGCTGAGGTTGCCGAATACCACAACTTTATGCTGACTAATTACTATAAAAAACCAGCAGTAGACTTTGCCAAGACGCTAGACGACTGTGTCCAGGTGGCAGACGAAATTAAGGCTATGGCAGCTGATGTGGTGCCGCTTCTTCATGACATGCGCGAAGCAGGAAAAAATATTTTGTTCGAGGGTGCTCAGGGCGCCATGCTGGATGTGGATTTAGGTACCTATCCGTATGTGACTTCCTCTAATACCACTGCCGGTGGTACAGCGGTGGGTACTGGATTTGGGCCAACTTATCTGGACTATGTTTTAGGTATTACTAAGGCTTACACCACTCGGGTAGGTTCTGGGCCGTTCCCAACAGAGCTGTTTGATGACGTGGGCGAAGGCCTCGCAAAACGCGGCCATGAATTTGGTTCTACGACAGGCAGACCAAGACGTTGCGGTTGGTTCGACGCGGTAGCCCTGCGTCAAGCGGTCAGAATCAATAGTATTTCTGGTATCTGCTTAACCAAGTTAGACGTTTTGGACGGCTTAGAAACCATCAAGATTTGCGTCGGCTACGCTGGCGCAGATGAAGACGGCAGTCCAAGTTTTGGCAGCCAGTATTATGAAGGCATAGAACCTGTTTACGAAGCAGTACCTGGTTGGCAGGAATCAACATTGGGCGTCACTGATTTTGACAAACTGCCTACTGAGGCAAAGAACTATATACGCAAAGTGGAAGAGACCATCGGCGCGCCGGTAGATATTGTTTCAACTGGTCCTAATCGTCATGAAACGATCGTCCTTAGAAGCCCATTTGATATCTAGGTATTTCTAGATCGAAGGTGTTGGTCGCTGGATCAATACCTCGTCAAATGTGCGGCTAGGTCTCAAGTCTCGGAAGAAACTTCGGTTGCATTCAGTCTCAACTGAATGAGTAAGGGAGGATATAAAGTAATGGATTCCAAGTTATTAGAATTATTGGTTTGCCCAGTGAGTAAAACATCCTTGGTCTTTATGCGTGAGCATGCGGAGTTATGGTGTCGCGTGAGCAAGCTGGCCTACCCAATAGCTGACGGTATTCCCTCATTGCTGCCAGATGAAGCGCGCCAGCTAACGGATGCCGATCTAGAGCAGCTATAGCGATAGGCGCAGAGGGTGTAGAAGGCGTAGACGCCGGCCCATATTGATCCGCACTAAAAATGCGGTAGCATATATAAAATATCGCGATCAACCTCAAGTCGCCTAAGTGGGTAGTTGAAAAAGCGCCTGATTGGTAGGTTTTGTAAAAGAAATACCGCTTTGAAGTAAGAAATACCCACTTTTCGTTCACACTTCGTTGACCTTTAAAGCCCTAACCTAAGGCCCATATTTTTTCTAGGAAATTTGATGAGCACTCCTAAGCTTGTACCTGTTCTTGACATGCCGGATGTGGCGAACAAGACCCTTACCAAAGCGCAGAAGACCCTTGACTGGGTTGGAATGAGTGAGGTTCACCAGCCGCTCAAAGTGAAAGATGGCGAACAGAACAAAGAAGCTCACGCCAGCATTCAAGTCTACGTCAACCTAGCGGACCCAATGGCGAAAGGCATTCACATGTCGCGCCTGTATTTGCTCTTAGATGAACATGCAACGTCTAACCCGCTGACTGCATCTGGATTGAAAGTTCTATTGCATTCAATTCTCGAGTCTCATAGTGACCTGAGTACCAATGCATTTGTTCAATTCGAATTTGATCATTTCATTCGCCGTCCAGCATTGCTCAGCGACAATGTCGGTTGGGCGTCATATCCGGTAATGGTTAAAGGCACATTGATCAATGGCGAGATTGCGATAGAACTTTCTGTAGCCGTGAAGTATTCCTCTACCTGCCCATGTTCTGCGGCACTGGCTCGCCAGCTCATTCAAGAGCAGTTTACAAAAGACTTTGGTGCTCGAGGCGATATCAAAATCGACGATGTGCACGCTTGGTTAGGCACCGAAGAGGGTATTCTGGCGACGCCTCACAGTCAGCGTAGTACCGCCAAAGCATTGGTTCGTTTGGACGATTCTCACGACGATCTTCCCATCACTGCATTGGTAGACCAGCTTGAGGGGGCACTCAAAACGCCAGTACAAAGCGCAGTTAAACGAGAAGACGAGCAGGAGTTTGCCCGGCTCAATGGTAAGAACCCAATGTTTGTTGAAGACGCGGGCAGAAGGCTAAAAACAGTCTTAGAAGACGACCATCGCTGGAACGATTTTTGGGTGCGCATTGAGCATCATGAAAGTCTGCATGCGCATGACGCTGTAGGTGTATTCACCAAGGGCAAAGATCAGGGCTATCAACCTATCCCCTAGAGATGGTTCGTTCTTACAGTCTAACTATCTGGGAGACTGCCATTGTCTGGTTCTGCAAAAAGCTATTTACGCCGTATTAGTTGGCATTTTCATAACATCTGTTACTAAGGTTGCAGCTTCGGTCCATACCGGCAGCGCTGCACTGATGAGCGAAGGTGCTCACTAACTGATAGATACCGTTATCCAAGGCATGCTGTTGCGTGGGCCGCGCAACCCTCCTTTCGAGTAAACTGTTGCCATTCGGACATGGCAAAGAAGTGCATTTTGGAGCTTCATTGTCGCTATGTAGATATTCGCTATGGCTAGTGCCTTTTCTGTCTATCAGGACATTAAACATCTCGCGAACCCATCCACGACAAATAATGTCCTCATTAACCATATTGTGTTGGTTTCGCGGTTTTATTTGAGCTGGCGGCGTTATGGGTGGCCCTTAAAGAGTTTAATCGCAGCCGTGGTGAAGTCGGTATGTATTGAGGCGAACGGCAATGTTAGCTAGCGGCTAATACCGCACGAGCCAGGGATTTCGGGCGAGCCGCGACCCCAGTCTTTTGTGGACTTCGCCCATTGACGGTAGCTTTAAGACTCAAGTCGTAGTGTGTTCATAGCCATAACAAACTCTTTAGCGCTGGCACTAATTTCGTTAATACTTTTTCCTGACTTATAGAGCGCGCCGCCAATGCCAAAACCATTTGCGCCAACCTGCCAGTATCCTCGCATGTTGTCGGTAGATACGCCGCCAACCGGCAATATATTTAAATCTTTAGGTAATACTGCGCGCCAGCTCTTAATAATTTGCGGAGTCAGCATTTCTGCTGGAAATGCCTTTACGCCGTTTGCACCGGCATCCAATGCCGTGAATATCTCGGAAGGTGTTGCCGTGCCCGGAACACAAATTTTATCCAGTGCAACGGCAGCCTGAATGACGGACACATTAGTATTGGGTGCGACAATTAGACGTGCACCGGCCGCGGCAACGCCTTCTACTTGCTCGGTATCTAAAACGGTTCCAGCGCCTATCAACATTTGTGAGCCAAAATTGTCGGCAATTAACTTAATGCTGTCCAAAGGATCTGGTGAGTTGAGCGGCACTTCAACAATCCGAATGCCCGCTGTAAAAAGACAGGCGACCACATCTAAAGATTCAAGTGGGGTAATGCCTCGTAAAATAGCCACCAAAGGCATCTGGTCTAAGTAGTGCGAAAGTGAGTGATTCATTTGTGATTCAAGCCTGCTGGTTAAGGTGTTGAGCTATCTCTAAAGCGCCAACAATAGTCGCCTCTTCTGCCTCAATTGTGAAGGCACAATGCCCAAGGTGCTCGATGGCTGATGTATATCTGAGTGTCAAATTATTAGCGCCGACAATGGCGACCTCTCTCCCATTGTCTTTGTTTGTGGCTTTCAGCATGGATCTGATCTCGCTGCCAATCAGCAAGCCAGACAAATAGGCTTCGCCTTCGTCTTTTGTATGCGCACCGGATAATTGTAGCGAACGCACGGTGAACAGTTGGTGCATTATTCCGCCTTGGCTGGCGCTGTTGTCTAAGCCTTCAAGAAACGCATGCTCTTGCCAGATTCCTTGTTTGCTAATTGAGTTAGACAGCAGCGATTGGCTGGCCATCAGGTCAAAAACTTCACCAGTCATAGAGGTGGAGAACTGGTTCAATTCACCCCCTGTGTTTGTGCTGGTGTTGATCCATTTGTTGTGCGTGCCGGGAAAACAAATAACATCAGGGGTCGGCAAGTTTTGCTCTCGGATGATTTTTGTGGCGCCAAAGTACTGCACTTCTTCGCCGCGCATGACGTCAAAATGCCCGCTGACACCTACGCCCGATAAGCCTGGAATAATCCATGTATTGCCGTTGTTAAAGCCGTCTATTTGACGGGCGTTGTGGGCAAGCTTTTGTGTATTCGCTGGGCAAGGAATATGCGGCACCTCTAGCCACCCTCTGGGGCTACTAACCATGCCGCAGAGAAATATTGGAATAGCTTGTGTGGTATCCAGCCAGTGGCCGATCTGCCTATTCAAGATGCTGGGATAGTCGCCTTGAATACTCAACAACCCTTCGTTTGTTGCCACTTTGTCTCGGCAGGTCCCGTAGTGGTCAATGTGTCTTTCAACCAAGTAGGCGCGGAAGTTGGTCGTACCCCAGTCCACGACAATAAGTGGCGACACAGCAGTTTCAGGTTTCATCTTTTTACTCTGACTATTGGTACATTTCACACAAGGCTGTGAGCTTGCTCTTTAGGCTAGTCTACCGAGAAATTTACTGGTGGGCATCACTAACTACGCCAAAAGCAGCGCTGAAAAAATATAGCTAAACATGCGCGGACTAAAATGCACAGAGTAAGGCAGATGGGTTAGGGCGCAAGCTAAGGTACAAGGTTCCAGATGCAATATCGAAACCGTCCCGCCGTGAAGTTCGAGCAAAAGAGGTGGGATTAGTCAATGCAAGACTTTGCTCAGCGACCGCTGCGACGCTGTACCGCATGCTGCGGAAAGAAAGCACACGCATTCCTTAAATTACTGCGGGTGCCTTCTTCCTGGTGGAGTATTTGGCCTAAGGCAGATTATTCAAATCTAAACCATCTACGACCGCCACTGACCTTAGGGCGCTTTCAAAAATAGTTCTGGCGCGCGCCGTCATCTCGGCGAGTTGTGCGTGTAGTGCCTTTTCTTTAGGGTCGTCATCTTTACACTGCAAGCAATACTTCTCGAAGCCGGTAATGTCGATGAGCAGTTTGGCAATATGGTTGGGGCATTCGCAATGCAGGCTGGGAGATATACTAGCGATGCTAGACAACTGTTCAGGGGTGAACGCGCTGACGCCAATTTGCGCCGGTTCTGAAGACACATCCAGTGACTTTGTGTTCATCATGGTTCTCAAATGGTCAGCGGTAACTGGCGATTTCAAAGCCTGGATGCCGTGACTGGCCAGGAGCTGCTCTATACGTCTAGGCGCAAACGTATAAACAATAATCACGCGCTGGTATGCGCCGTTCCGCAGTTTGATTAGCTGTTCAACGGTAGTGTCTGGGAGTGTGTCGCTTTCAACCAGCAACGTTTTATGATGGCGTAAAGGTCGATTCGTTTGGTTTAACCAACTTTCCAGCGTTTGGGCGAATATACTGTGACCTAGGCAAATTTTTGGTTCGGTTCGCTCGAATAGCGGTGCCAAATTCAATCCAACCACGTCTACCCCGTCTACCAGAGTTTCTGAGCGACTTTTGTCGTGACGTAAACTGAGGCTCTCAAGTGCCTCCGTGCCTAGTCTAGCGAGCTCGCCCAAGGCGTGACCTTCGGACATTAACCGCTTAACCAGTAACAGTCTATGCACGTGGCTGTTGTCATAAAAGCGTCGGCCAGATTCGCTGCGCTGAGGGACAACTATTGAATGTCTGCTTTCCCACTTTCGAAGTGTATGCGAGGGCACCCCTGTGAGGTTTGCTACTGCGCCTATAGTGAGTCTATCCATGTTGTCCATGCCTATTGTGGTGCTGGTTTCTGTGCCGACTGTGTCTAACTATGCTTCCGTGCCGTATCGTCTATCTAATGTCTTTTAGTAACTTTTGAAAATGCACCTGCCAGGTGTACATAGCAGGCCGATCTAGTTTTGTCTATTTTTAGACCGGTAATGTCAAAGTGCTGTTCATCTACTTCGTTTGTAAGTCTGTCTAAACTGTGGGAATCCAAGCGTTGCACCAGCCTGGCCCAGCAACCAATTTATTTGGAATAGCTGAACATCCACCTAGTCCCTCTGTTTTTGCGCTATATAGTCTGCAGTTGGAGCAAAACTGACTGGCACCTGCAGCTCCTGCGCGTTTCGGGTACTTGGCGGTGTCCACTGTGGTAGCGTCTTTCTTATACCCGAGGGCTATGGCGATGCCGTCCGTTTCCTGCAGAATGGGGGCTGAAGGCTCTGCGCGAACCACAACAGGAATCAGTGCAGTTGCCCAAAGTGCTGCTCCAGTTGCTAGGAAGTCTCTTCTACTTTGCTTAGTCATTTTCTAATCCGTGGTAGTTATGTCTATACTCAGGAAGGATAGTCGCGGATTGGTTATGTAATGTCAAATTAAAATTAGACAAGTTTAGACATTTTTGAGAATAATAGCGCTGGACAAAGAGTTCATGCGAAGTTGTCCAAGTTTTTGTTGGTGGAGGTAGTGTTATCTTCGACCACAGACACCAGACGGTTAGGTTTGATAACAGGCGGTTTTTAGGGTGGAAATTTTATGAATGTTCTTATAGTTGGAGCGGCTGGTGCCATTGGTGCCGCATTGTTAGAGCGCTACTTGCATAACCCCGAGGTAGAGCAGGTTGTGGCAATTCATCATCTGCCTGCGAGCGGAGCTCACTACAAAGTGCGTTGGCTCCAGTGCAATCTGCGCGATGAACAATCTATAGATCTTTGTGTCGAACAATTAACAGCCATGGACTTGCCCATTCACCGATGGGTCTGTGCCAGCGGTTATCTGCAAGGTCCCTTAGGCGGGCCAGAAAAGTCTATGCGCAATATTCGCGGCGCAAAGCTGCATGACGATTTTGCGGTAAATTCCATCGGCCCTATTTTGTTGTTCTCGGCAATGGCGAATGAACTAAAAATTGTTCCCGGCTTTAAGGCAGCTTTTCTCTCCGCTCAGGTGGGCAGCATTGAAGACAATCAATTGGGCGGGTGGTTTGGTTACCGTATGGCAAAGGCTGCACTGAATATGGGGATACGCTGCTTGGCCATTGAGGCAGGTCGGTGGCGCAATGAGCCGACAATTGTGGCCATTCACCCCGGAACCACGGTGAGTAACTTATCCAAGGCTTTTGTAAAACAACGCAAGGCCCCGCTGCAATCAGCGCAGACCTGTGCTGAGAAGTTGGATCTTCTTATTGAAAAGCTTACCCCCGAAGGAACAGGACAGTTCTATCGTTTAGATGGCAGCCAATTGCCTTGGTAGACTTAGACAGCCCTTGGAGTTTTCCAAGTGGTGGAGGAAGAAGCTACTTTGCATTGGCCTAAGACGCTGACGTTTACAGGCTCGAGGCCTGCGCACTACAAAGCGGCACTAAGATTTCATTTTTGCGCATAAACCAGGGTGTAAACGGCGCATTGTGTCGGGCCCACTTTGGCGCGCCACAAGATTTATAGTTGCTAGTCGCAAGCGCCTGCATCATGAGGTCTTCGTGCTTTTGATAACGTGATTTACTCCATCCGCCACTGTACTGCATTGCAGCCATAACTATTTCTGGCTCGCTACTGACTTCAACTACCGCGGACGCCGGCACAGGCAAACTCTCTAGGTCGTATTCTCTAGGCATAACAAAAGAGATTAACCATTCACTGTCGTCGCTGGACTGAATTACAGGCGCGGTCATAGCAATTTTGGAATCACTGGTGTTTTCGCCAGTTATGAATTTAAACAGCGGGCGGAATGCTTTCGAGCCCGCATCCTCAAAGTCGCCAGCCACTCTCACAGAGGCGAGCAAGTGAGGCTCATATTTGCGGATTTCAATGTCACCCTCACTGGCAAGTACTGCGTAGCCGAGGGCTTCAATACTGTGCGCGGAAACACTCAGTAGCACCGAGACCACACTTAAGATCGTCGTAATTACATTCTTCATGTTTTTAACCTTTTTTGAGAATGTAAGTAAAAGCCTGTGGTTGCGAATGCCGTGTGAAAGCTCAGTGAAGCAGGGGTGAGCGCAAGTGAGGAGTTAATGAGATGGTTTGTTGCCTACCGCGCGTCAGCGTTAATGCCACAAAATCCCAGGGTTTCTCGGGCAGCCATTCTCATGCCTCTTGGGGTAAATACCGCAGACCAAGGCTTGCCATCACTATCTGTGGTCTCCACGCTTATATCCTGTGCACCAAGCATTTTTCCAATCAGATCAAGTCGCGTCATTGAAACTCGGCTTGGGCCAGTACAATTATCCGCGTACGCACCGTACCTTGCTGGTAATGCGACCCGCAGGCAGCCAGCTATTTTCGCCCTCAACGCCTGCGAACCAGGACATTAATAAAGTGGGCTGCTGATCAACTTTCAGGCGGTTTGGGTGGATGGTGTTATCAATGAATTGGTTCCAGCTGACAAAGACGCCAAAACTTCCTTGGCTCTGAATGCAATATAGGACCAGTTGCGGTGCACCAAATTGAAATTACTCAGAACTATTGGCGTCAAGCTGAGCATGGTGCTCGGAGGCGTCGCCGCGCTGGTAAAAATCCCAATTACCGGTGTCGCCAGCTGCAGAGCTTTCAGCTTGAAGCCCAGCGGTGGACATTAATCCGATTAGCAGTACGGCTAATTGCCACATAATTCTCTCGTTTTTTTATTATTCTTATTGGCGGGAAATGTGGCAAATAATCAAGAAATACTCAATGTTCGGCGAAGTGTTTTCCCGGCAACGAATTACGCTAGCGCATTAAAACGGAGCAGGCAAAATGCCTAAAGTGCGAATTTATTACGAAAAAACGCCAAGATAGACGATTTTGGCCGGTTCTGAGTGGCCTGATTGTTGCACGATTTAAGGGTGCACTCAGCAGTACCGAGTGCCAAATCATTGTCGCCACAAGTGCGGTAAGTGAATAAATAGGTTGAGATTTCAGCCACTGAGGCCCAGGTGTAGCAGTAAGCATCCGGGCTTTTTTTGTCTTTTTCTCTCGCTATTTAACGCTTTGTTTTGCAATAGGTTTTCCGTGACGCCGGAAAATGCAACAAGCTATTAGTCTAGGCTCTTAAAAGCATTTCTCTTTGCCAATAGCAGTGGTTCTTCTGTTATTGTGGCGCATCGAAATAATGCTCGCCCTGCAGCGATTTTCTGAGGTGGTTTGGTTATAAGGTTGGGTGCGATCGGTGCGCCAGAGGCGGCCCACATTGAATGCCCGAAATTGGTGCCCAGAAGAGGACTTGAACCTCCACGGCCTTACGGCCACTAGCACCTGAAGCTAGCGTGTCTACCAATTTCACCACCTGGGCATGTGCAGACTGATAAGGTCGCGGACTTTACTTAAAACTACTAGAGGGTGTCAAACTTGTCGAAGTCTAATGGTACGAATACTTCGGCTGGAAGTGCACAGCAAAACGTCTTGAACGCCCGTCGGGTGATCGATTTGTTAGTTGAGCACCCTGTGCCCATTACTTGGCAGCAAATGGTTGAGATACTAGATGTGCCACAGCCTCATGGCGTAAAGCGTGTTCGGCAAATACTGCGCGGTTTGGTTCGACTAGGTGAAATTGTTGCTAATGAGCATCGCGAATACTTACTTTCGCCTGCAAAAGCTCGGAAAAGAAATAAGACACCAAGCCCAGCCTCAACGTCAGACCAAGGCACAGATACGGTCACAAATATAGGCACAGACCCTAAGTCAGCGGTGAACGAACCGTCAGAAGATAACGTGTCTAGTGTCGCGTCTGCGCCAACTGTTGGCGCGCTGACAGGTTTAGTAACGGGCCTTGGCCCGCGTCTATTTGTCGATGGCATTGCTCTTGCAAAGCCAGAGCGAGGCGGGCTTTCTGGCCGACCCAGCGACGAGATCGAATATAAAGTTGTTGATGAACAGGCTGTGGTCACTCGCATACTCATATATAGCCCCCGTCCGTTGGTCGGCGTACTTAACCTCAAGGGTAAGTTTCCTCAGGTAGACCCTCTGGGCCGCGGTTTTAGCGGTCGCGTCAGGTTGGATGCCAAGCCAGACAATGCAAGCCACGGCGACACGGTTCGTGTGCAGATCCTCGACCAAGATCGAAACGGTCTATTTGGCGTTTTGGTCGATGTTTTAAAGTCTGATTCGGTTATTGATCAGGCCATTAGTTCCACCATAGACAGTTTGGATATTCCTACCGAGTGGCCTGACGCCGTTGGGCGCGCCGTCGCTCGCCTGCCTAAGTCGGTGCAGCTTGGCCAGCATCCTGATCGCGTTGATTTAAGCCAAACGCCGCTGGTGACCATTGATGGCGAAACAGCAAAAGATTTTGACGACGCGGTTTATGCCAAGTCGCTAGGTGGGCGCAAAGGCTGGCAGGTTATTGTCGCCATTGCTGATGTGGCCAACTACGTAAAGCCCAACTCCTCCTTAGACACTGAAGCGCAAAATAGAACCACGTCGGTTTACTTGCCGGGTTTTGTGGTGCCTATGCTGCCCGAGGGTTTATCGAATGAATTGTGCTCACTAAAACCAGACGTTTATCGTTTGGCATTAGTGTGCGAAATGCAAGTGTCGGTGAAAGGTGTTGTTCGCGAGCACAAGTTTTATGAGGCGATAATTCGCTCTCACGGCCGGCTCACTTATGAACAAGTGCAGGCACATTTAGATAAAGATGAGGCACTGCCTTGCAATAAAGAAGATATGCCGGGCGTGCTAACTTCAGTTGCCACGCTCAAGCAGGTATTTTTGGCCTTTAGTCAGGCGAAGGATGATCGCGGCGGGCTCGACTTTAATAGCCGTGAAGGTGTTATTGAAATTGAGCACGGCCATGTTACTGGGGTTGCCAGCGTGCCACGGCTAATGGCTCACCAGATTATTGAAGAGGCCATGATCAATGCCAATGTCTGCGCTGCAGCGTTTATTGAGGCCAATGAAAGTCGTTCTTTGTACCGGGTTCACGATAAGCCCGACTCCCTCAAACTGGAGGAGCTCCGCCAAGACCTAATGTCTATTGGTCTGAGCATTCCTCAAGGCGTGCCTAGCCCCCTAATCTATAAGACTTTGCTCGGTGAAATGGCAGAGAAACCCAACGGCTGGCTTTATCAGCAATTGGTTTTACGCAGCATGAAGCAGGCGGTTTATACCCCAGAAAATAAGGGCCACTTTGGTCTGGGTTTAGGGCGCTACATGCACTTCACTAGCCCAATTCGGCGTTATCCAGATTTGCTCGTGCACCGTGCTATTAAAGCAATTGTGCAAGTCGATAAAAATCGCAGCAAGTGGGTGCCAGATGACGAAAAATTGGCAGCCCTTGGGGAGTTATGTTCCAACAACGAGCGTCGCTCAGAATCTGCGGGTTGGACGGTTGAAGCTTGGCTTAAGTGTGAACTGTTGCGCCAGCATGTAGGCGAAACCGTAAGCGGCACCATTGCGACAGTTACCGAGTTTGGACTGTTCATTGAGATAGAAGAATATTATGTACAGGGCCTTCTGCATATCTCCGATTTAGGTTCCGACTACTTTCGCTATGACCGACGTAGCCAATGTCTGTATGGAGAGCGTAACGGCAAGCGTTTTACCCTAGGGGACAAAATAGATGTTGTCGTGATTAACGTAGAACCACCCCAAGGTAAAATCGAACTACACCTTATACCAAATGCTGGTGGAGGCGATGACCTACGGAAAGTTAAGAGCCGGCGTAAAAACAGCCCTGAGCGCTTTGATAAAAACAGCCCTGAGCTGAGAAGCCCGGAAGATACTGCCGCGGATGCCAACGATCCCTGGGCAGCCAGTAAGCGCAAGATTAAAGCCAAAGCTGACGCAGAACTTACAGGCGCGAGCCAAGAAGACGGTACTTCAGGCAGTAGGGAAAGCCGACGCAGGCATAGGGTTGAAGCAGATGCAGCGGGGGTAGAGAACCCAGCGGCAGAAGCTAGCCCCAGCAAGAAGCAAAAGAAGAAGGGCAAAAGCAACGCGGATGTTGGCAAGAAAAAAGTAAAGAAGAAGGTCCGAGCCAAACCGCGCAGCAAATTTGCTGATAAGAGTTAACACAAACCTTGGTAGCAAGTACCGGCCTAACTAATTATTAGGACTGCCGGGGGGTGTTATTAGAGATACAAGAGCTGTAAAAATCATAAAAGTTACAAAAGTAGAGAGCGAGTTTATTTAGATGGATGAAGTGGTAGGAATTCAGGCGGTGAGAGCTGCACTACGAGAGGCCCCTGCATTGGCGCGCTGTCTCTATTTGATGAAAGGCCGTCGCGATGCTCGTTACAATGAGCTAATTAGCCTAGCGCGAGAGTCCAGCGTGCGGTTTCAAACCATGGAAGAAATTTGGTTTCGACGTCGAGCGCCAGATATAGCTCACCAAGGCGTATTGCTTGAGTGTCATTCTCGCACTTTGGCCGATGAGAAAGACCTCAAAGACAAGTGGCCAGAGTTTGGTAGCGAAGCGCTGATTTTGATCCTGGATGAGATAACAGATCCGCGTAATTTGGGCGCCTGTTTACGCACGGCCAATGCCGCGGGCGTTGATGCAGTAATAATGCCCAAGCGTAACAGCGCACCTTTGAGCCCGGTGGTGTTAAAAACTGCCCAAGGCGGCGCAGAAGATTTATTTTTGGTTCAAGTGACCAACCTTGCTCGGACGATTGCCTGGCTGCAAGGCCAAGGTGTTTGGGTGCTGGGAGCCGACGGAGAGGGCGGCACTGTCTGGGATACCATGGATTCCAAAGGCCCTAACGCGTTAGTCATGGGCAGCGAAGGCAAAGGCTTACGCCGGTTGACTCGAAGTTTGTGTGATCACCTGGTGAGTATCCCCATGCTTGGCAGCGTTGAAAGCCTCAACGTATCGGTAGCTACCGGTGTCCTTCTGTATGAAATGGTCCGGCAACGAGCAGTTGCGGCTAGGGCCAAAGCCTCCTAGTCGACGATGGCGACGTTAATAACAAAGCCTCTAACGCAGCGCGTAAAAAGTAACGAGCAAAGATAAGGCCTAAAAGTAAGGCCTAGATGAAGTGTTAAGACAGTGCAGATAGAGGTAAAAGCCCTACCATAGGGTGCTTTAACCTAATCAAAGGCCTTGCACGCCACGCCGCGCCCGCCTACAATGCTCGCCCGCGGAGCTAGTAGCTTTGTGGGTTTAATCCTTGCCTCACAATGGTAGCGAAAGCGTAAATCCTTGGAGGTAACTCGCCAGCTTGACTGACGTCAACCATAAGGAAGCGCAATGCGACATTATGAAATTGTTTTCATGGTACACCCTGATCAGAGCGATCAAGTACCAAGTATGATCGAACGCTATCACGGGATGATAGAACGCGGAAACGGCACGGTGCATAGAACCGAAGACTGGGGCCGTCGCCAACTGGCTTTCCCAATCAACAAAGTGCACAAAGCACACTACATCATGCTCAACATCGAAGTGGGTCAAGAAATTCTTGATGAGCTAGAAAGCGCATTCCGCTTTAACGATGCAGTGATTCGTAGCATGGTTATCAGACGTGAAGGCGCTGTCACTGGTAACTCTAAAGTTTATGAAGAAGAACTGCGAGACAAAGAGAAGGATCGTGAACGTGATCGTCGTCGCGAAGAAGAATCTGCTAGCAGAGCAGCAGAGACAGCAGCTGAAGCGGCACCAGTAGCCGAAGTGGTTGCAGAGCCTGCGGCAGACGCACCTGTTGAAGGAGAAGCATCATGATGAGAGGCGGTGGCAGAAGAGTACAAGTCCAGTTCAAAGAAATTGAAGTGGACTACAAAAATTTGGATTCACTAAAACAGTTTATTGGTGAAACCGGAAAAATCGTTCCTAGTCGTATCACCGGCGCAACAGCCCGATTCCAGCGTAATCTTGCAAAAGAAGTTAAGCGCGCTAGATATTTGGCATTGTTGCCTTATACCGACCAGCATAAATAAGCTGGCATAAGGAAAGTCAATGAACGTTATATTATTAGAACGCGTAAACAACCTTGGTGATTTGGGTGATGAAGTTTCTGTAAAGCCAGGCTTTGCTCGTAACTACCTAATTCCAAATGCCAAAGCTGTTCAAGCGAACAAGGCAAATCGTGAAGTTTTTGAGCAACGCCGTGCAGAGCTAGAAGCGAAAGCCGAAGGTATTTTGGGTGTAGCTAAGGCTCGCGCAGAGAAGATAGAAGGCCACATTTTGACCATCATGGTTAAATCTGGCGAAGAAGGTCGTTTATATGGTTCCGTTGGTACTCAGGACATCGCAGATGCCCTAGTAGCAGATGGACATGAAGTAGAGCGTAGCGAAGTTCGCCTGCCAGATGGTGCTATTCGCGCTATAGGTGAGTACGACATCGCCGTGCAGCTTCACTCAGACGTAACAGCCGGCATTAAAGTCGCTGTTGTTGAAGAGTAACCAGTAGATTAAATAGATCTATTATGACAAAGCCCCAGTGCTTTTATGCATTGGGGCCTTCTTTAGTAAAAGAACGTTGAACAAAAGAGCGTTTAACAAAAACCTAATTAACCCTGCTGAAACTTCAGCTTGTAGAATTACGATGCGAGCAACGCTAAGTCGATAACTCAATGACTTGCAATCCCAACGTTTACTGCTCAATCTCTCTATCCCATATCTAAGAGCGACCTGCGGACTTACTGGCCGCCGTCGTAGCAATTAGAAAGCCCGTAAATGCAAAAATTGAATCGCCCATGCCTGAGTATTCCCTAGAAAATAACGTCTTAAGCGCGCTGAAAGTGCCGCCCCACTCTAATGAGGCAGAGCAGTCGGTACTGGGCGGCTTAATGCTAGACGACCAATCTTGGTTTGATCTCATAGAGGTGGTGGCAGACACCGATTTTTACCGCACCCAGCACCAAATTATTTTTGCCGCAATGAACGAGTTGGCCACTGATGATGCGCCCCTAGACGCAGTAACCGTCTCCGAGCGCCTACAATCCAGAGGCCTACTAGAAAAAGCTGGCGGCATTGCTTATCTAGCAGAACTTACAGAATCTACCCCGGGCACCAGTAATATTTTGGCGTACGGCAAAATTGTCCGCGAGCGCTCTGTGCTGCGCCAGCTTATCGGCGCGGCAAATCAGATTGTAGACTCAGCGTTCACCCCAGACGGGCGCGATACAGATACCTTGCTTGAACTGGCCGAACAGTCTGTTTTTCAAATCGCAGAAAATCGCATTAAAGAAAATGGCCCAGAAAAAATCACGCCCTTGTTGGCTAAAGCCGTTGAGAAGGTTGAATTTCTTTTCGCATCTAAAGGCGCCATTACCGGCGTTTCCTCTGGGTTTAAAGATCTAGATAAAAAGACTTCAGGCTGGCAGCCCTCGGATCTTGTTATTTTGGCAGCACGACCTTCCATGGGTAAAACCGCTTTCGCCGTAAATATGGTTGAGCACGCCGCCATGTCGGGTGGAGCAGTGCTGGTATTCAGTATGGAAATGCCCTCTGAACAAATTGTTATGCGTATGATTTCAAGCCTAGGTCGTATTGACCAAACGAGATTGCGCAACGGTGAGCTGAAAGACGAAGACTGGACCCGCTTTACGGGTGCTGTGAGTCAGTTGAAAGACAAGCGCCTGTACATTGACGACACCCCTGCCCTGACCCCAGGTGAAGTACGTTCCCGTGCGCGACGAGTTTCCCGTGAGGCCGGTGGTCTGGACATGATCGTAATTGATTATCTGCAATTAATGCGTACGGCGAAATCAAGCGAAAACCGAGCCACGGAAATTTCCGAAATTTCCCGCTCACTGAAAGCGCTGGCCAAAGAAATGAGTTGCCCTGTGGTTGCGCTTTCCCAGCTTAATCGTCAGTTAGAATCGCGGCCGGATAAACGTCCAATGAACTCAGACTTACGTGAATCAGGCGCTATCGAGCAAGATGCCGACGTTATTCTCTTCATCTACAGAGATGAGGTGTATAACGAGAATAGCGAAGATGTTGGTTTGGCAGAGATCATTATTGGCAAGCAGCGTAACGGACCCATTGGTAGGGTGAAAATGAAATTCACCGGCAATTTAACCAAATTTGAAGACCTCGCCCACGAAATGTACAACGACTTTACCGACTAACATCAGCGGCTTCGTTAACTCATACCCTCGTCGGCTACACAAACAGCTTAAAGAAACCGGATAAAAGGCGACATGGCCAAGAGTAAAACTAAGTCTGCATTTGTTTGCGAAGATTGCGGCGCTGAACACAGTAAGTGGCAGGGCCAGTGCGGCACGTGTAGTGCTTGGAATACTCTAACCCGAGTTAATATAACGCCCATTGCCAATGCAGCCGTAGGCTATGCGGGTGTTACCGCGCAAGTCAAAAAACTCAGTGAAATAGAAGCCTTAGAATCCCCGCGTATCGCCTCGGGCTTTAAAGAATTAGATCGCGTTTTGGGAGGCGGCTTTGTGCCTGGTTCCGTGGTGTTAATTGGCGGCGACCCCGGTGCAGGTAAAAGCACGCTACTATTGCAAGCCTGTACCACCTTGGCCCAAAGCAAAGGGGTACTGTATGTCACCGGCGAAGAATCATTGCAGCAATTAGCCATGCGCGCCAAGCGCCTCAACCTGCCGTTAGACGGCCTCAATGTGGCAGCAGAGACCCGTGCAGAGATCATAGCGAACCTAATAGAAGAGCAAAAGCCCGCGGTAGTCATACTAGACTCAATACAAGTCATGCAAATGGAGTCGGTAGATTCCACCCCAGGTTCGGTTACCCAAGTAAAAGAAACTGCCGCATACTTTACCCGTTTGGCAAAACAAAAAGACGTGGTCATTGTGCTGGTCGGCCACATCACCAAAGAAGGTGGCATTGCTGGCCCCAAGGTCTTAGAGCATATGATCGACTGCTTTATGATGCTAGACAGTCCAGCAGGGAGCCGCTTCAGAACCCTACGCGGACACAAAAATCGTTTTGGCGCAGTGAACGAGCTAGGCGTCTTCGCCATGACCGATATGGGCATGAAAGAAGTCGCCAATCCATCAGCCATATTTCTACAGCGCGGCGACGTAGATTCCCCCGGCAGTATTGCCACCGTTACTTGGGAAGGAACTCGGCCTTTGTTGGTAGAACTACAGGCTTTAGTAGATGACGTAGCCGGCGGCCACCCCAAGCGTGTAGCAGTGGGCTTAGATCAACAACGGCTAGCCATGCACTTGGCAGTATTGCACCGCCATTGCGGCATAGCCTTGGGTGACCAAGATGTGTTCGCCAATGTAGTAGGTGGCGTGCGCATTGCAGAGACCGGTGCAGACCTCGCAGTATTGTTAGCGGTGCTCAGTTCATTCCGTGACCGAATATTACCCAGAGACCTTATTGTCTTTGGCGAACTTGGACTAACAGGAGAGTTACGTCCGGTCACTAACGGTCAAGAACGCATGCGTGAAGCCGCCAAGCACGGCTTCAGACACGCCATAGTACCTTTTGCTAACAGCCCCAAAGAAAAGCTCGGCAACATGACCGTTCATGGCGTAAAGACCTTAGCCGCCGCGCTTGAAGTAGTCGCAGGTCTATAGTTAAAAATCCCCGCCGATTAGTTTCTCTAACCGGATGCCGAAAAAAAACATTTTAACTGTCTGAATCCTAGTGAGCGCAAACCGTTTCCATAGTCCTCTGTTCGTGTAAAGGACTAACGCGTATCGCAGAAAGGCTTATTGCGCATGGAAACTTTATTTGGAAAGAATCGTACCGATTAGGAATAATGCCCAACAAAATAAATCACCTAGTGATGTCTTCTTAAACAAAAGAAAGCAGCTAAATGCGCACGCGCAATATACAAATGTTAGCAGTACAAGGTACATATGGAAGAAATATTAAATACGATTACATGGCACCACTTGGCATTTCTATTTGCCTTAACTTTCACTCTTGTGTTTCGCCAGCCCAACTTCCCCGTTTATTTCGAGAACAACAAAAATTGACAAGGGAGGTTTAACAGCTGAATTTTCACTAGAAAATCAACACGGTAAAACACAGACTGGTTCCGAGGCAGTTCAGCAACTCTTAGGTGCAGTAGGTAGTCCAATCGTAATTAATGAAACCGAAAAAACCATTAGAAATGATCTAACTGTAAGAGGGCTCTCCATAGAGGGAGATACGACAAATGTCCCTATAAAGTATTTAGCAGGCACTCAATTGTTTTTAGCAGTTGGAAAGATACACAGCTCAATATTTGGTAGTTAAATATTTCTGTTAAAGAAACTCAATGAAGTCGTAGGTGATGGCAGAACAACAGAGTATGTAAATAACCATATCAAACGTGTAAAAGAACTATACCTTTTTCAATAGAAAGAACGGACATCTGAGCAATATCTTAGTTTTTTATATTCTCAGTTATTAATCGTTCATCAGGAGGAACAAATACACATCACAAACTTGGGTGTTGAGTATCTTACTTGGTTGGTAAGAAAAGGTCGTAAAGAAGATGTATCACTATAGAACTGCTAACAATACACTCAAGTATCGTTCCGGCCAAAAAGCGGCCTTTACTGGACGCGCAAAAGGCGCCCGCTATTTAACTTGGCGTTCGGTGTAATAGCCATTAAAATAAAGAAATGAAAATTGGCAAAGCTGATGTGGATAAGGCAATAGATTATTAGCTAGGCAGCCTGCAAGCATCAAGCGACTATGATAAAGGTAGCCTGTTCCGGCTACCTCTACCTATCCCAATCTTTCTCTTCTCTATCTATGAATAGGCTTGTACTGCACCCGGGTGGGTGCTGAATCGCCTAAGCGTTTCCTGCGGTCTACTTCATACTCGCTGTAGTTGCCTTCATACCAAATCACATCGCTGTCGCCTTCAAAGGCGATGATGTGGGTGGCGACTCGGTCGAGGAACCATCTGTCGTGTGAGATCACCAAAGCGGTACCTGCGAAGCTGAGTATGGCTTCTTCCAGTGCGCGCAGTGTTTCCACATCTAAGTCGTTAGTTGGTTCATCCAACAGCAATACGTTTGCGCCTCTGCGCAGCAGTTTTGCTAGGTGTACGCGGTTGCGTTCTCCGCCAGAAAGTTTACCAACAAATTTTTGTTGGTCGGTGCCTTTGAAGTTGAATTTACCTACATATGCTCGGCTGGCGATTTCGTGCTTACCAATACGCATGATGTCTTGGTTGTCAGAGACTTCTTCCCATACAGTTTTGTCATCAGAAAGTTCATCGCGACTTTGGTCAACGTAGGCCATTTGCACGGTTGAACCAATATCAATACTGCCGGTATCGGGGGTTTCTTGTCCGGTTAGCATCTTGAAGAAAGTCGACTTACCTGCTCCGTTGCCGCCAATGATGCCGACGATTGCGCCGCGAGGGATGATGGCGTTGAAGTTGTCTATCAACAATCGTTCGCCAAAGCCCTTGCTCAAGTTGTTGATCACCATGACTTTCTCGCCAAGACGCTCGCCTGTGGGAATAAACAGTTCGCCTGTTTCGTTGCGTCGTTCTTCTTCGGCTGCAACCAGGTCATCAAAGCGCGCCAACCGTGACTTGCTCTTTGTCCGCTTACCTTTGGCGTTGGATCGCACCCATTCTAGTTCGGCCTTAATCACACGTTGCTTGGCTTCATCACGTGATGCTTCTTGTGCCAGTCGTGCCTCTTTGTTTTCTAACCAATTGGTGTAGTTGCCTTCATAGGGTAGCCCGCGTCCGCGGTCTAACTCTAAAATCCAGCTAGCGACATTGTCGAGGAAGTAGCGGTCGTGGGTCACTGCCACAACGGTGCCAGCGTAATCATCGAGAAAGCGCTCTAACCAAGACACGCTTTCTGCATCTAAGTGGTTGGTGGGCTCATCTAATAACAACATGTCTGGCTTAGATAATAACAGTGAGCATAGGGCTACACGTCTGCGCTCTCCGCCTGACAGCATGTTCACGGGCGTGTCCCACGCGGGTAATCTCAGCGCGTCGGCGGCAATGTCTAATGTGCGGTCGATTTCCCAGCCATCTACTGCGTCTATCTGGGTAGACAAATCACCTTGGCGTTCTAACAGGCGTGTCATTTCGTCGTTGTCCATAGGCTCTGCGAACTTGTCGGAAATTTCGTTGTACTCTTTCAGTACAGAAATGATCTCCGCTACGCCCAGCTCTACATTGCCGCGTACGTCTAAGTCTTCATCTAGCGCTGGTTCCTGAGGCAGGTAACCCACGCGAATGTCTTTTTGCGGTCTGGCTTCACCCTCAATATCGGTGTCTTCTCCCGCCATAATTCTCAGCAGGCTAGATTTACCTGAACCGTTTAGGCCCAGCACGCCAATTTTCGCGCCAGGGAAAAACGACAAGTGAATATTTTCCAGAATGGTTCTTTGTGGTGGGACAATTTTAGTCACCCCTTGCATGGTATAAACGTACTGCGCCATTAATCTTCCTGATAAAACAAAAGCGGCAGTATACGGTCATATATACGCCATGCCATCCCTTATACGGCGAACTGGCAAATTAACTTTGTCATTACTTTTTAATTATTCCCCCCCATACCTCGCCGTTACCTTCTTACTACCGGGCGTATCTGGACTTTAGCTTAGCGCTAAGTGTTGCTTTTAGTTTTGCGCGGCGTTTTTGAATTGCTGTCGCCTTTGCTTGGTTTGGGTGCCTGTTGTCTAAACAATATGAAAGAATTTCTACTAAAATGGCGCTTCTTTCACGTCTATGATCCTGCGCTTTAAGTTATACTTTGTAGCTTTAAAGCGGTTTTGTTTTTCCCGCCGCACAATTTCAAGTTGCCCCATTTAAAAGAGGTTTATTCATGTTTTCAGGAAATGAGACCATTGCTGGTTTTGATAAAGAAGTTGCTTCCGCTATCGCCCAAGAAACCCGTCGTCAAGAAGAGCACATTGAGCTGATTGCTTCGGAAAACTACGCCAGCCCAAGAACTATGGAAGCCCAAGGCAGCGTATTAACTAATAAATATGCCGAAGGTTACCCGGGCAAGCGCTATTACGGCGGTTGTGAGCACGTCGACAAAGTGGAAGTGCTGGCTATTGAACGGATTAAAGAATTATTTGGCGCGGATTATGCCAACGTGCAACCGCACTCCGGTTCTCAGGCTAATGCCGCAGTTTACTTGGCCTTACTAGAAGGTGGCGATACGGTTTTAGGTATGAGCCTTGCAGATGGTGGTCACTTAACACACGGTGCTTCGGTCAACTTCTCTGGCAAACTGTATAACGCAGTTCAGTATGGTATCGACATTGCGACCGGCGCCATCGACTATGATGAAGTGGCACGCCTAGCCCAAGAGCATCGTCCTAAACTTTTACTCGCTGGTTTCTCTGCCTATTCGCGCCAAATTGACTGGCAGCGCTTTCGTGAAATCGCCGATTCTGTAGGTGCATACCTTCTGGTTGATATGGCCCACGTTGCTGGCCTAGTTGCCGCTGGCGAATACCCCAGCCCTGTGCCCTTCGCAGACGTTGTTACCTCTACTACCCACAAGACTTTGGGCGGTCCACGAGGCGGCATTATCTTAGCGCGCTCTAACCCAGAAATTGAGAAGAAACTTAATTCAGCGCTCTTCCCTGGTAGCCAAGGCGGGCCTTTGATGCACGTCATTGCTGCTAAAGCCGTGGCGTTTAAAGAAGCTATGACCCCTGAGTTTAAGACTTACCAAACGCAAACCTTGGCTAATGCCCGTGCGCTTGCCGCTGGTTTGATGGATCGTGGTTATTCCGTGGTATCTGGTGGTACTGACAATCACTTGTTGCTCTTGGATTTGGTCGACAAAGACATTACCGGTAAGGCGGCGGATGCCGCTCTTGGTAAGGCAAATATCACCGTGAACAAGAATGCCGTGCCTAACGATCCTCGCTCGCCTTTTGTTACCAGTGGTGTGCGTATTGGTTCTCCGGCGGTGACTCGTAGAGGCTTTAAAGAAGCGGAATGCCGTTTACTTGCGGGTTGGATTGCCGATATCTTAGACGACATTGAAAACGAAGAAGTGAATCAGGCTGTTCAAGCCAAGGTCCTCGAGCTTTGTGGTAGATTTCCGGTTTATCCGAAAAACTAGATCAAGGTTGGAATAATAGCTCATTCGAAAGGTAACTGGCCATGCATTGTCCCTTTTGTAGTGCGGAAGACACAAAGGTAATAGATTCTCGTCTGGTGACGGATGGCGAAGCTGTGCGTCGTAGACGCGAATGCCTAACCTGTGGAGAACGCTATACCACTTTCGAAACTGCTGAGTTGGTGATGCCTCACCTGATTAAGCGAGATGGCCGCAGAGAACCTTTCGACGAAGACAAGTTGCGCTACGGTTTGTCCAAGGCGTTAGAGAAGCGCCCCGTTAGTGTCGATGAAATTGAAACTTCTCTCAACCACATCAAGCATCGCATGCGTTCCACCGGCGAGCGCGAGCTGCCCTCTTTACAGGTAGGCGAAGAAGTCATGACTGAGTTACGTGCCCTCGACCCTGTTGCTTATGTGCGCTTTGCTTCGGTCTACCGCGACTTCCAAGATCTGAGCGAATTTGCCGATGAGATTCAAAAACTCAGTCTCGCTAAAGAATCCTGATCTTTTATGAAAGCTTCTGACCGACTATTTATTCAGGCAACTGTTCAGCTTGCTGAAGGGGGACGTTTCACCTGTGCGCCTAACCCAACAGTCGGGTGCATTATTACTCTTAATGGCCAGGTCATTGGTCGGGGTTATCACCAGTACGCGGGCCAAGGCCACGCCGAGGTCAACGCAATTGCAGATGCCGGCGGCGATGTGAAAGGAGCCACGGTTTATGTCAGCCTCGAGCCATGCTCATTCTTTGGCCAAACCCCTGCCTGCGCGCGGACGCTAATTGATGCAGGTGTGGCTCGGGTGGTTATAGGTGCTTTAGACCCTAACCCTCGTGTCGCAGGCAATGGAATTGCCCTGCTCGAAGCTGCAAACATCAAAGTAGAATTGTTGGGCTTAGCCGAAGCGCGGGTCTGCATCGCAGGTTTTGCTAAACGCATCACTACCAATAGACCACTGGTGCGGCTTAAAACAGCCAGCAGTATTGATGGCGCAATTGCTCTAGCAAATGGCGAAAGTCAGTGGATTACTGGCCCAAGCGCTAGAATGGATGTGCAGTACTGGCGCGCGCGCAGCGACGCGGTGATTACTGGCGTCGGCACGGTCATAGCGGACGACCCTCAACTCAATGTCCGTGATGCTGAGTACGCACATTGTCATCAGCCCCTTCGAGTGGTCTTAGATTCCACAGCGCGCACGCCTTCATCTAGCAAGCTCCTGTGTGATGGTCAGCCAACTTTGCTTATTCATAACGATGCATTAGAGGTCTCTGGCAAGGATGCACAAGGTGTCAGTCGGCTGTATTTAAAAGATGGGCCAACCGATATTGCAGCCTTGTTAGACGAGTTGGGCAATCGTGGTTGTAATGAAGTTTTAGTAGAAGCGGGTCCGGGTGTGGTGGGTAGTTTTCTTCAAGCTAATTTGTGGGACGAATGGATTTGTTACCTGGCACCCAAGGCTTTGGGCCAGAACGTTCGCCAGTTGGCAGATTTTAATATTGAAAAACTTGCAGATAGCATAGATGCCAAAGTGGTGGATCAGGCTAGAATAGGCGGCGACATTCGGTTGACCCTGCGTCCGTTAGCCAAATAGTCCTATAGCTGACGCTTGGCGTCGTCTGAAAGAACATAAGAGAACAAAAACTAAATGACCGATCAAGCGCCCGATAAATCGCCGAAGAAGCCAAATATGTGGGCGCGCCGTAAAGCACGCAGAGCATTAGTCCAAGCTGTTTATCAATGGCATGTGTCTGGCACTAGTATTGCTCAGTTACGCAAAGAGTTTGGTGAAAAAGCGTTAGACAAGGCAGACGCTGATTTTTTTAGTGAAGTACTCCATTTGATGATGACCACCACCGTAGAACTAGATGCCGCGCTAAGCCCTTTGCTAGATCGCTCCATTGATCAATTAGATGTGGTTGAGCGGGGCATACTGCGCTTGGCCGCAACAGAAATGATTCAGCGTATTGATGTTCCTTATAAGGTTGTCATCGATGAATACGTTGAATTAACCAAATTGTTTGGCTCGCAAGATGCGCACAAGTATGTTAATGGCGTATTAGACCAGTTGGCTAGTACAGCAAGAAGTATTGAAGTCAACGCGGCTAAAGGTAGTGGGCGTGGATGAATTTGCGCTAATAGACCTCATCGTTGAGGCCATGGGTGATCGCGCTCAAGGCGAGTGGGTGCATTTAGGCCCCGGCGATGATGCTGCAGTCATTACAACTACCCCCGGTTTTGACCAAGTCGCCTCCATTGATGTTCTTGTTCCCGGCGTGCATTTTCCCGCAAGGGCCCCAGCATTTTTAATAGGTTACCGAGCGCTTATGGTTAGCCTGTCTGACCTTGCGGCAATGGGCGCTGCGCCCAGATATTGTGTTGTTGCTTTGACCCTCACTGAAAGTGATGTTGGTGATGGTAGTTGGCTGGCTGAGTTAAGTCGAGGTATGGCCGAAGCCGCCCGGGACAGTGGTACCTATATTTGTGGTGGAAACATGACGCGTGGCCCGCTAAATATTGCTGTTAGTGCTAATGGTGAAGTGGCTCATGGCAGTGAGATTAGACGCTCCGGTGGTAGGCCTGACGACAAGATTTATGTTTCTGGACCGTTAGGAGGCGCTAGTGCCTGCCTGCGTCAAGATATGCTGCTGCCAGTTCAGGTTGAGGCAATGAATGAATTGCAAAAGGCTTACTATAAACCCCGAGCGAGATTTGACTGGCAGCAAAGGTTGAGTTCTGCCTCGTGTGCCATAGATATATCTGACGGCCTGTTGCAAGACTTAGGCCACCTAACTAAGGCCAGCGGTTGTGGTGCCAGACTTGTGCAAGAAAAGATTCCGTTAACCGACGGCGCAAGTTTGGCGGATGCACTGAACGCCAGTGATGACTATCAGCTGCTATTTGCCAGCGACCAGCCACATCCTGATGCTTTTCACATTGGCGAACTGTGTACAGAAAAAGGCATTTGGCTGAATGGTAAATCCATAGACATTAAGGGATACAAACATTTCGATGCTTAGTCCAAGTCAAATTTTTCAACCTTCAGTATTTTGGCTCACAGCATTTGGACTGGGCTTTTTGCGGCCAGCACCAGGTACTTGGGGGTCTTTAGGTGGATTGATCTTTTGGTGGTTTTTTCTCGCTGAGCTGCCAGCTCTCACACAGTTACTGATAATTGTTGGTTATTTTCTTATCAGTTGGTGGCTATGCAGTAGATTGATTGACCTCCTTGGTGTTCAAGATGAACCGCAGATAGTTGCGGACGAAGTGGCCGGTGTATGGCTGGCGCTGATTTTTGCGCCGCAGATTTGGTGGGTGGCATTGCTCGCATTCGGCCTATTTCGTCTTTTTGATATCGTCAAACCTGGAGTTGTGGGGTGGCTCGACGCTAACGTGCACAGCGGCTTAGGTGTCATGGCAGACGACATGATGGCTGGTTTGATCAGCGCTGGCATTATTTGGTTGCTGCTTCAGCTTTAGTTATTCTTGTTTGCTAGGTTAGCCTTCAAACAAAGGGCAATAACTGCGAATGCGGGCGTTAGGACGTTCTGTGTACGGCGCGATTAGCCAACATTTCCAGTAGCGGCGTCTTCAGATTGTTTTGCTCCAGTAGATATAATGCTTCCTGCAGCAAATCCTCTGCCTTCTCTTTTGATTTTTCTAACCCCAGTAGTTGAGGAAACGTATTCTTGTTCAAGCCTTCGTCTGAGCCGGCGGGCTTGCCCAACACCTCGCTTGTCTGCGTGACATCCAATATATCGTCCACCACCTGAAATGCTAAGCCGATCTTTGCGCCAAATTCTCCAATGGCTTTGTAAGCGGTAGAGCTAGTATCTGCGTCCGCGCACAGCGCGCCCACTTCAAGGGCTGATTTGATCAATGCGCCGGTTTTTGCGGCATGTAACACTTCCAGTTCTGACAGCGACAAGGCCTTACCCTCAGCTTCTATATCTAGGCATTGGCCGCCAGACATGCCGGGCCAGCCTGCGGCTTTTGAGAGTAGGGTAATGATGCTCAGCTTGCTTGTTAGAGAAATATTTGCAGCTTCGCTGATAGATTGGAAGGCTAAAGAGTGAAGGCTGTCTCCGGCCAAAATAGCGTTGGCCTCACCAAAAGCTACATGGTTACTCGGTCGGCCGTGTCTTAGATCATCATCATCCATGGCCGGCAAGTCGTCATGGATCAGCGAGTAAGCATGGATAAATTCGAAGGCGCAGCCTGCTGGTAGGGCCTTGGAGTAGTTTCCACCGAAAGCTTCACTGCCGGCACACACCAGCATTGGTCTAAGTCTTTTGCCGCCGCCCATTACCGCATAGGTCATCGCATTGAGCATGGGTTGGGCTATTTGCGAGTTGGTGGGTAAGTGCTGCTGCAATGACTCTTCTATTTGCAACTGCAGAGCAGTAAAATCACTAAGCATCTAGATCGCTTATATATAAGTCGTCTATCACACCCTCTGCGGAGAGCATCTTAACTTTCAGTTCTGCTTCGGCCAAAGATTTTTGGCAATGGCGCGTTAACAGCACGCCCCGCTCAAAAGCCTTAAGCGAATCATCTAGGCTGAGATCGCCATTTTCCATTTGACTGACTAACTGTTCCAGGTCAAGCATTGCTGCTTCAAAGTTAACGTCATCTTCTTTGCTGGTTGCAGTCTTCTTCTTTTCGGTCATTGTCTTAAGTAGTCCAGTGCTTGCTTACATTCGTAAAAATATTGTGAGCGTTGCTAAAAGCGTATGCTAAAAGCGTATGCTAAACGCTCACAGTTACTTTGTAACCATTGGCTTATACAAACATTACTATTTTTTTGCTTGGTAGCGCCGGGCCAGCAAATCTAACTTTTCGCGTTTAGCCCCGGCAATGGTCTTGATTGGATTTGAGAGCAGCTGTGTGCTGTGATTTTGTGGCTCGTACCGCGCCCAGTTCGGTAAGTTGGTCCCATTTGGATTGCCGGTTTTAGCAAAGTTTGTCCAATAGCCGCTCATTGCGCGGGCCATGGCAAAGTCTTCCTCTAGCCAAAATTCACCAGTTTTCCCCACATTGTTAAAGACATAGGCTAAGTCACCCGAGTGATAAGCCCCGGTGCTGCGCGGACCGCCGGGTAGGTTGAGGTTCGGTTCTTTAAAGAGGTAAATTTGATAGGCCGGTGGCACATAGTCCATGTAGTAAAGGTAGGTAGGCTGGTCAGCATTGTGGTTGTACTGGGCCCAACTACGCATAGACATGGCCATAAACGCGTCCGTGAGAATTTGTCGCAGCGCCATGCCGGGGGAAATAGCTAAGTCCTCGGCGTAAAGAGCCTTGAGCTTGGGTGCAGTATCGGCAAATGTTTTGCGCAGATATTGATCTAACTCAGATTCTGTCAGGGCATTGTTTAGTGGCAGCAGTTCATGGCCTTCGTTGGCTAAAGACCCTACCAATAACGGCACCTTTGCTTGTTGGTTGGCGTTAAACACATCCACTGGGGCCTCAGGCAGTACCCGGCCATCTACCACTATGCGACTGCCCTCGCTCCAATTACTGTTCTCCATAGCGGACAACAAACTCTGGTTGTCTATGCCGCGTAGCTGTTTTGCGGTTATCTGAGCCTCAGAGCCTCGTGCACCTAATTCACCCAGCGCAAGTTGCGCGAGTCGTGCGCCACGTTGTTGACCGTTAGCGTCGCACTTTTCTTTCACCAGGCAAGCCGCAGATTGCCCTATCGCTTTATCGAACAGGCCGCTTGCGAGTGGTGAGGCCATTAGCGCGCAGACGCTACTAGACCCTGCGGATTGACCAAATATGGTCACATTGTCTGGGTTACCACCAAAGCTTTGGATATTTTTTTGTACCCATTTCAGCGCCGCAATTTTATCCATTAGCCCATAGTTGCCAGTGCTGTTGTGCTCGGATTCGTCAGCAAGTGCTGGGTGGGCCAAAAATCCCCAAGGGCCAAGCCGGTAATTCACTGTAACAACCACAACACCTTGGTGCGCCAGTTCAGTGCCGTCGAATAATTCAACGTGGGCAAAGCCGCCGGTGTGCGCGCCGCCGTGAAACCAAACCATCACAGGGGCTGCGGCACCGGCTTTTTCCGGTTGCCAAATATTTAGGTGTAGGCAGTCCTCGCTGCGTGGGAATTCACCGCGACTCCAGACAAAGGCATCGTCGCTGTAGGATTGCCAGCACGCTGCACCAAACGTGGTTGCTTGGCGCACGCCGGTCCAAGATGCTAAACCTTTGGGTGCACGCCATCGCAAATCGCCAACAGGTGGCTGTGCGTAAGGGATGCCGCGAAATACGCCAATACTCGCGTCTGCCTCTGACCATGAGCCCTCAAGCATCCCATACTCGGTGGAGACTTGATTGACCCGCTCTTTGTGCATATCAGCGCTCATCCCAGCCTCCTTTTCCGTACAACCCACCAGGTTAATCGACAACAAAATTGCCAGAGTGAGATTTATGCGAATCAACTTGGCAATGGCTTGCATGTTTATTTCCGTTTAAGTAGTTAACCTTAGGCAAGCCTCTTCGCGCAGGTCGCGTTTGAGTATTTTGCCTGAAGCGGTGCGGGGCAGTGGCCCGTGTTGCTGCCAAGTGTATGCGGGTACTTTGAAGCGAGCGAGGCGAGTGAGCAAAAATGCATTCAGCTCTTCCTCATCAATAGGCTGATCTGTGTAGATAGTAGCGCCTACTTCTTCGCCTAGTCTCTCATCAGGCACAGCGTAAACAGATGCCTCGTGAATGAGGGGGTGTTCCAACAGTGCTGCCTCTACCTCGCCGCAGCCAATGTTCTCGCCGCCGCGAATGACCAAATCTTTAATTCTATCCACTATGAATAGATAACCTTCTTCATCTAAATACGCCACATCTCCGGTGCGCATCCAACCTCCGGGTAAGAAGGTTTCTGCGTTTGCGTCAGGGCGATTCCAGTAGCCACGGAAGACGGCGGTGCCACGTATGAGTAATTCGCCTCTGCTCAAAGCGGGTAGTTCATTGCCTGGCTCATCAATGATCTTCAATTCCATTACACCGCTGCAACGGCCTGAGCTTTCTGGGCGCTCTAGATAATCGAGGCCGCCAATACCGGTGCCAATGGCGTTAGTTTCGGTCATGCCCCAACCAGTTCCTGGCAGTGCTTTAGCGAATGATTTTTCAATATTTCGTACTTGCTCCGGAGCTCGCGGTGCGCCGCCGCCGCCCACTGAAGAAAGCGAGCTTAAATCGCGTTGGGAGCGTTGCGCTTCTAACACCAGGTCGCCAGTCATTGCTGCAGGCGCAATAAAGGTCGAGATTTTTTCTTCCTCAATCATTTGCGCCGCAATGACTGGGTCCCACTTATACATGCAGACCAATTTGCGTTGGTGGCGATAGCTGGCCAGATATACCGCGTGAGATCCCGTGGCGTGAAATAACGGCACAGCCATTAACGATGCTGGTGGGTGTGCGGGGGCTTCTGGTGGTTCATCCATTAATGCCACTGCACTGTGCATATCCAGCTCCCAGCTCATAAGTGCGCTGACAATATTTACGTGGCAAGAGGCAACGCCTTTGGGGTGGCCCGTAGAACCCGAGGTGTAGAGCAGGGTGGCATCGTCTTCAGGTTGTGCGCCCTGGGCGGGCATTTCAATTGCTTGGCCGCTTTGCTCAAGGTTTGTAACCAGTGAGGCAAGTTCCGGCGCATTTGCATAAGCAGTAGTTCTTACCGCAATGAGATCAACTTTGGGTGGCGTGGCTATCTGCGCAAAGCGAGCAAGCCTTTCCTCGTCGGCGAGCAGCACTTTTGCGCCGCTGTCAGCAAGGCCATAAGCCATTTCCTCTGGCTGCCATAAAGCGTTCATTGCCACAGCGATGCCGCCAATGGAGGTGGTGGCCATGAATGCCAAAATCCATTCAGGGTAGTTGCGCATAGAAATGGCCACTCTATCGCCGGGTTCGATACCGTAGTCGTTCATAAGGATCATGGCGATTTTCGAGGCTTCAATGTAGGCCTGATCGAAGGTTAGACGCTGGTCTTCATAAATGATGAACTCCACATCACTGCGGCTTTCGGCAAAAAGGTCGCGCAAAGTAGGCGGCGCATTTTTAAACCTTAAACACGCTCTGTCGAAGACGGTTCCGGGTACAAGCTCGTAAGGCTGCCCCGCAGCCGTTAATTCTTTTAGTACTTCAGCTCTTGTTCGCTCAGACACCCAATTCTCCCTCTTAATCTCAAATATCACGCTCTCTTGAACCAATTTAAAGACATATCGTGATCTAGGCAACAGCGGTCGCAAGACTGTTTTGCGGGATTTTGAGCAGACCTGCCCTGTTTGATCATAAAGCGTTTGTAGCGCTAGGTTTTTGACCGTTAGGAACAGATTTTACGCTGGTGCGCGCATAAGTTTGGCATTTATAAGCAAAATCACAAAAATTCACCTGGAGGCAATCTTTGTCGTGATAATAATAGCTATATATCGGTGCTGTACCGATAAGCGCCTAGTAAAAGCGTTTATCAAAAGTGCGTAGAAAAAGGGCTTCTAAGAAAGTTAATCAAAAAGACGCGTTCGTTATGAAAAGTAAAACAAAAGTAATTTTGCCTGCAGTCATTTTGCTCTGCTGTGCTGGTTTATCTATAGTCATGATGAACGCCCGGGAGGTTCCAGCCAAAATAGCTATTGAGCCGCCGAGTTTGCTTGTAGATATTGCTACAGCCAATCGGCAGCCTGTGGAATTTTCCATCAGCTCTCAGGGCACCGTCGGCGCGCGTACTCAGACTAATCTAATGGCTGAAGCTTCAGGCCAGATCATTGAAGTATCTGAAGCATTTGTCAGTGGTGGATTCTTCAACACTGGTGACGTGCTTGTGCGCATTGATCCACGAAATTATCAGAGTGCAGTAAAAAGAGCGCGTGCCAGTGTTGCCAAGGCTGAGACGTTACTGGCAAAAGAAAGTGCGTTAGCAGGTTACGCCAAAGAAGATTACAAACGCTTACTCAAATTAAAGCCAGGCACTGGCCCGGCCTCAGCCCTGACCCTTCGTAAACCTCAACTTTTAGAAGCGGTAGCGGAATTGCAGTTTGCTGAAGCGGAATTAGAGAAAGCCGAAGGTGATTTGGACCGCACGGTTATTCGCGCCCCGTACATGGGCATGGTGCTTGAGAAGCGCGCAGATGTAGGCCAATTTGTGAGCATGGGCTCTGCGCTGGCCACAACAGTCGCGGTGGACGTTGCTGAGATCAGGCTGCCCGTTACCCAGCGTGATTTAGCTTTCTTAGATATCAGTAAGATCCGTAGTGGTGAACCTTTACCTGTTGTAGTATCCGCTGAATTGGGCGGCACTGTATTCACCTGGCAGGGCCAAATTACCCGTTCTGAAGGTGTATTTGATACCGCCAGTCGAGTCCTCTATTTGGTTGCGCAAATTCAGGACCCCTATCAGTTGCTGAGCAAGAGCGACGCAATTCCCCTGCTCATTGGCACCTATGTTTCAGCAGAAATTACGGGTAGGTCCGGTGGCGATTTATTTCTTATTCCACGCCATTCTCTGCATCGAGGCAAAACTCTTTGGCTTGTAGATGAACATCAGCAGATTCAACCTAAAGACGTGTCCATAGTGCGCTCCGATGAGTTGTTCTTCTACATAGACGGCGGTATACCTGAGGGCGCGAGATATTGCATAACCCCGTTAGATAAACCATTGCCCGGTCAAAAAGTTAGAGTGAATGGCTAAGTCATATGTCTGAAAAGAACGTCGCAGAAAACTCAAAGGCTCCTCCAGTGGTTGATGTCATAGGACCACCGCCGGGTATTATCGGGTGGTTTGCTTCCAATCATGTAGCGTCAAATTTGCTCATGGTGTTTATTTTTGCTTTTGGCTTGTTGGCCATTTTCGATCTGAAAAAAGAGAGCATGCCGTCCATAGTCTTCGATAGGGTAAGCATTAATGTCGCCTACCCCGGTGCTGGCCCAGAGGAAGTTGAACTGGGTATTGTTGTAAAAATTGAAGAGGCGCTCAATTCAATTGAAGGCATCCAAGAAATAAGAAGTACCGCAAGAGAGGGTTTGGCCAGCGTAGACGTCCGGGCCAAAGTTGATTTTGAAATTGCCGATCTAACAGATGATATAAAACTAGCGATAGACAGTATTTCCACCTTCCCCCTAGACAGTGAACGGCCTGTCATTTCAAAAGTAGAGCGGAAGATGCAGACGCTGCGAGTTGCGGTTTCTGGCAATCTAGACGAAACCGCAATGAAATACCTTGCGAACGACATTAAGGACGAAATTACCGCTTTACCGGAAGTTACCTATGCCTCAATTTTGGGTGGGCGCGACTTCGAAGTAGCTATCGAAATACCGGAAGATCGGTTGCGCGAATATAATTTGTCGTTATCTGAGGTGGCGCAAATCATAAGGCGTTGGTCTGCTGATATTCCAGGTGGCACGATAAATTCTGAAGCGGGCTCCATCCGCTTGCGCGCCATGGGGCAGGCCTATTCTGCACAAGAGTTCGAGAACATCATTGTTCTCACTAATACTGATGGTTCGATTTTGCGCCTGGGTGATATTGCGTCGGTGACTGACGGTTTTGTTGAAGAGGAGTTCTATGCGTTTTTTAACGGCAAGCCCAGTCTAGCCATTGAAGTGCAGTCCACGGACCAAGAGAGCGAGATTAAAATAAGCGAAGCAGTGCACGCTTATGTTGAAGCTCGCCAAGCCACGCTGCCAACAGGCATCAGGCTAGATGTTTGGGCCGACAGTTCTTTCTATTTGAAAAGCCAAATCGACATGTTGGTAAAAAACATGATGCTCGGGGCAGTTTTAGTTTTCGTAGTATTGGGTCTTTTTCTAAGACTGCGCATGGCTATTTGGGTTCTTATTGGTCTGCCTATTGCATTTTTTGGTGCCGCATTAATGATGCCCTGGGTGGGTGTCACCATCAATATCATTAGCCTATTCGCCTTCATACTGGTCTTGGGTATTGTAGTTGATGACGCAATTATTATTGCGGAGAGCGTGCACACTCAGACTGAACGAGACGGCTACAATTTGCACAACATTGTTGCTGGCGCACAACGCGTTGCGGTGCCTGCAACATTTGGCGTGCTCACGACCATTATGGCTTTCGCGCCAATGTTGTTGGTTACAGGCCCGCCCTCTAGTTTGACTGCGGCAACAGCGTGGGTGGTGATATTTTGTCTGTTTTTTTCGTTGGTTGAAAGTAAGCTTATTCTGCCCTCCCACTTAGCTATGTTGCCTCCGCCAAAGGAAACAAAACGCGGTATCCCTGAATGGGTGGATGAAAAACTTCAGCGTTTTATAAAGCAGGTGTATCAACCCCTTGTTGTGCTAGCGATTGAGTTTCGATACGCAACGGTTGCCACCTTTGTTGGCATGATCATGCTTGTGCTTGGGTTAATGTGGGGTGGATTTATAAAATATGGGTTTTTCCCCGATATTGATCAGCCGATATTGCGCGCCTCTGTTGAGGTGTTGGAGGGTTCTCCCCCTGGTTTGGCTCAGCAGATAGTTGACCGCATGTACAACAGCGCAATACGTATAGAAAATGAAATTCTCGCCGAATCCCCCACCAACACGGGTTTCATACAGAATGTTTTTGCATTTGTTGCGCAAGACAAGCAGGGCTTTATTCTTATCGAACTTTTACCTAACGAGGAACTACAGGTTCTGCCTGAAGAGATAGAGCGCCGTTGGCGAGAAGATGTTGGTGAAATTGCCGGTACTTCTGAAATGAAATTTATTTCCAAAGAGCAAATGGGCGGCGCGCCGGTGGCATTTAAGTTGCTGGGCAAAAACACCCTGCAGTTGGAGGCCGCAGCTGCGGAACTACAAAAGCATCTATCCTCTGTTGATGGCGTTTACGAAGTGGCAGCCTCGGTAAACGAAGGCCCGCAAGAGTTGAGTTTGAAGATAAAACCTTCGGCTGAAATTTTGGGTATTACGTTAGTGGATTTAGCCAGTCAGGTGCGTGAAGCATTTTATGGCGCCGAAGCACAACGTTTCCAACGTGACGGCCAAGAAATTAAAGTTATGGTGAGGTATCCAAAGAGCGACAGGCGCTCTATTGGAGATCTCGAAAGCATGTGGATTAAGGTGTCTGCTGGCCAAGAGATCCCCTTTTCTTCTGCGGCAGAATTTGAGCTGGCTCAAGGTTATGATGTTATTCGGCGTATTGATAAAAAGCGTGCGGTGAACATCAGCGCTAATGTAAATTCTTCGGTGGTAGAATCTAATGATGTACTGCGTCAGATAAGAGAAAGTTTTGAACCAATTTTGGCTAGAGACTTTGCCGGTGTCTCCATGGAGCTTGACGGTAGTTCAAAGGATGAGCGTGCTGCCATTAGAGAACTTTGGGTAGCCGTATTCTTTGTCTTGGCCGGTATTTACGCCTTGCTTGCTATACCGCTGAAATCTTATCTCCAGCCTTTGATCATTATGTCCGTGATTCCTTTCGGTTTAATTGGCGCTATCTTGGGGCATTTTTTCCTCGGAAAAACCGTTAGTATTATTTCACTCCTAGGGTTTATTGCGCTTGGTGGTGTGGTGGTAAACGACAGCTTAATTATGGTGGACTTTGTAAATAAAAAGGTCCGCGCTGGTATGTCTCATGCTCAGGCATCTATCGAATCGGGCACGGAAAGATTTAGGCCAATTATTTTAACTTCGTTAACAACATTCTTCGGCCTGGTGCCGATCTTGAGCGAATCCTCTACCCAAGCTCAGATGATTATTCCAATGGCTATTTCGTTAGCGTTTGGCATTTTGTTTGCCACAATTATTACGCTGATTCTGGTGCCTGCGTTGTACAACATATTTGTCGACTTTACACCGGGCGCAGGTGAGTCGAAAAAAGTTCAGGAGCAAACCGCGTAACTAACGCAGTTCAATGCTCTGGTAGCGTCAGTGCAAATAGGCCAATATCTGAGTGATGAAATAGTAGTTACCTAACCGAGGGGCAATATGAGCGATAAAGAGCAAGAGATTTGGGATGGTGTGCTGACTCCGCGGCTCATAGCAGAACTGCAGACCATGGATACACCAACGGTGTGTAATGCTCTGGAGCTGATAGTGCCAAGACGGCGCGGTTACGGTTTTACGGCCAAGCATTTGGTTTGCACTCGTCCAGAGTTGCCGCCTATGGTGGGCATCGCCCGTACCGCTACAATCAGAGCCGCGCACCCAAGTGACTTAAGTGGCGCTGATGCCAGAGCTTTATCTGATGCTTATTATGCCTATATCGATCAAGGGGCTAGGCCCAGTGTTGTGGTGATTCAAGATTTGGATGGTCATGGCGGCTATGGCTGTTTATGGGGCGAAGTGAATTCTAATATACATAAAGGTTTTGGCTGCGTTGGTTTAGTCACTGACGGCGGCGTCCGTGATTTGCCGGACATTGCGCCGGGCTTTCAAATGCTTGCGGCTAGTGTTTTACCTTCACATGCTTTTGTTCATGTTGTGGACTTTTCGCGTCCGGTAGATGTTGCAGGTATGCGTGTAGTAGACGGTGATGTGATTCATGCAGATCAACATGGCGCGGTGGTTATACCTCACGATGCAGTGACCCAGGTTAAAGCAGCGGCAGCGAAAATTGTGCGTCGCGAAGCAGTCATTATTGGCGCTGCCCAGCAACCAGATTTTGATTTTGAAAAGCTGCGCCAAGCGCAGGGTGACGCAGCTGATGTTCATTAGAACAAGTCTGTGGTAATTGACTTTTGTAGCTAACGACTATGGGGCCTCTATAGCCTTCAGCGCAGTTAATTTCGCTGCTTCAAACTCATCGTCAGGGTGCCAGGCGGGCAACTCAGTCTGTTTAGCCAGAACCCAGCCAGCATAAAAACCAAACTGAGCATCGTTCACCATGCCGTCAAATAACCACTTACCGGTGATCTCGTCACTGGGCTGATGATAATTTTGGTTGGTATAAATTTCGTTGAACGCTTTGCCTGCTTCCACGCCATCGTTGCGTAAATCCTCACCGCCTTCAAAGTTCAGAGATGGCACTCCAATCTTCGCCAAACTGAAATGATCAGAGCGTTAGAAGTAACCTTTACTAGGGTCTTGGTCACCTTTGATCACTCGGCCTTGGATGTCAGCTGCTTTTTGCGCGGCTTGGTCTACAGTCGATCGTTCAAAGCCGACATAAAAGATGTCTACCAGTGATGCACCTACGGTAGAAGCCTACAATTTGCTTGACGCTGGGGTTTATACTCAGGTTAATGTTGGCATAATGAAAACGAGGGGAACGTATGTCGGAGCAAGAATATCCGTTAGAGGGCTTAAAGGTTTTGGACTTTTCACGGGTTTTGGCGGGCCCGTTTGCTGGCCGGATGCTTTGTGATCTTGGTGCCGACGTGGTCAAGGTGGAGCCGCCTGATGGCGATGTCACGCGCCTGTGGGGCAAGGTGATTCAGGGCTTGCCCGGCTATTACCATCAGCAGAACGCTGGCAAACGTAATATCTGTATGGATTTACGTGCTCAAGGTGCCAAGGAACTGGTGTTTGAGCTCGTTAAAGAGGCGGACATTTTGATCGAAAATTATCGCCCAGATGTGATGCCCAGATTAGGCCTTGGTTATGAGGCGCTAAAGGCTATTAATCCGAAGCTCATTATGCTGTCTATCTCTGGCTTTGGTCACGGTGGGCCAGAATCGCATAGACCCGCCTATGCACCTATAGTTCACGCCGAAGCGGGGCTTATGTATCGCCAAGCAGATCGTGGTGGGCTGCCATTTAATGATTTGCCATTATCTGTAGCAGACACCAATGCCTCGTTGCATGGTTTGGTGGGCTTGCTCGCTGCGGTTATTTTGCGCCATCGCTCAGGGTTGGGGCAGCATATTGATATTGCGATGATTGATGCAACCGTCGCCACAGATGACCAAGTGCACTACGCCATTGAAGATGCGGAAGACACCGCCGCCTTACCCAACGACACGTGGGAAACGGGTGCTGGGCCTATTCTTTTGTCGGCGGATTTCCGTTTCTTGTGGCAGCAGCTCACGCGCCTGATGGATGTTGACGATCCCACTCATAAAGAAATGGAATTAGCGGAAAAAATTCGCATTCGTCACGAAATTGTCGGTAAGTATTTAGCCGCATTACCTTCTTGGGATGACGTGGAGGCGTCCATGGGGAAAATGAATTTGGCCTGGGGGCGTGTTCGAGCGCCAGCTGATTTGCTACAGCAGCCAACGGTTGCCGCACGTGGCGCTATTGTACAAATTGATGATCGGGCTGGCGGTACCCGCCCCATAACCCAGTCGCCTTATCGATTTTCCGCCGCTAAAAGTGGGGTTAGAGGTCCAGCACCGCATAGGGGTGAGCACAATATTGATGTTTTGGCCGGTTGGTTAAATAAGACGGTAGACGAGATAGGCGCATTGCATACTCAAGGTGTTTTGAAATTAGATGACGAGTTTGTAAAGTAGGGTGGTGTGCAGCCTAGGCTTTTTCTAGAAATTCAAACCTCTAAAGAGGTGCTTTTTTTGGATAAAATGGTGGTTTGTATGGAAAGATAACAATTCTTTCGGTGGGGGCACTAGTTTGGCGCGATTATGTATGTTTCAGAGCGCTATTGGAGTGTTTGCCAATGTCCGGATAGATTGCATAACCAATCAAAAGCCTCGTGGAAGGCCGCTATTGCACTCGGGTTTTGGTCTAAAGCGGATGTTGGGCTTTGCGGGTGATTTGCTGAGCGCGCTAATGCAAATCCTATTTAGAATACTTTTGATAAAGGAATACTTATTCCACTGTTGTCAGAAAATCCTGATTCTCAGTTTTATAAATTTGTATTTTGTAGATGAGCTTTCGTTTTGCCGGCAGATCTGAGATCAAACCTATCCAATTACCAGTAGCGTCGTATCGCACAGCGAGCGACATCTCGTCTGTTTCAACGCGATAGCTTGTCTCTAGGTCATTTAACTGGCTTTCTGGGGTTATGGACACGGGTACTAACTCGCCAGTTTGGCCGTTGAGTAATTCACTTTGTGCAACGAAGGTCGGTGCCCAGTAGGCGAAGGGGACAACGCATTGAGTGTCATGAATTTCATTGGTGGGGGCGTCAACTGCAAATCCTTGGGGGGTCAGATTACCCTGCAAAGAAAGAGATTTATCTCTGATTTGCGTATTGCTGGTGATCTTTTGTAGACAATAATTGTTGTCGTATTCTTCAACCACCGCATGCTCATAGGAGAACAAGGTGATACCAAGGAGTTTGTATTCGAATTTTGCTTCGCCCTCAAGCCGAATGCCAGAGGAGTGGTAGTAGGCTTTGAACGAATGATAGCCGACTTCCTTTTTGTCAATAAACGCTTTGAAGCGCCAAGTTTCTGTTTTGCCGCTAAAATTTTCCTGGGCTGGCTCGCCTTGAGCATAGTTGGTGTGGCCAGAAGAGGCGGCGTAGCCGGCTGGGGTGGTATCGTTAGCGCTGACATCTGGTGTCACGGTGAATATAACGACACCTGCGATGATGAGCTGTCGCCACGGGAAAAAACTGGAAGTGCTCGTTACGTAGTGAGTATATCCAGGTCTCCGCTGCTCGATATCTGATTCCATACGCTTTACGCCAGTGAACCGAGTAAGCAAAAAGGTTAATAGAGCCATTGCCAATATGGGCCACAAGACACTGTGATGCATAGAGACAAGGCAAATGCCAAGCCAAAAAAGCCACTCTCCAAAATAATTTGGGTGGCGGCTATATCGCCATAAACCTGAACTGAGAACCGCGCTGGCTGGCATTTCCGCTCTAAAGCGAGTCAGTTGCAAATCAGCCATAACTTCAAAAATGAGACCACCTAAGGCGAGCGCCAAGAACATCCACTGGCTCCAGCTGGCTTCACCCGTGTACTTAAGTATCGGGAGTAGCACCAAACTCACCCCCCAGGCCATCAGCGCTTGAGGCATAAAGATTATGTAGAGGCTGGTGTGGGGGAACCTATCGTCTTTGGTTCTGCGTGCGGCTGTGTAGCGATGATCTTCACCTTTGCCCATTTGGCGCGCGCTGATGTGTAGCGCCAAGCGCAGGCCCCAGATGATAATCAGCCCAAGTACCGCAGCGGCGAATAAATCGTCCTGCCCACTAACCGTGAAAAAAATAATGGCTGCGACGACATGGTAAAGGGGCCAAAATATGTCAGCAACGCTCATGTCATGACGTTTCAGCGACCAAAACCAAGTTAGTGCTGCAAGCCCTTGAATGGCAGCTAAGGCAAGAAGTGCGGACAGCATTTGAGCTCGCTATTCTGCTTGGAAGCGTTTACTAACCGCCCTGACTACCCCACCCAACAAGGGCAAGTGGGCGTAAAAGCCAAGACCGGAATCCCAAAAGTCCTGATGTAATACGACTTGCCCTTGCTCGTTAAAGCGCAGATGGGTAATGCCCAAAGTGTCGCTCTCTACGGTGCGAATGATAGGCTTGAAGGTAGCCCGCATGGACCAAACTAAATAGACATCCGCGCCCGATATCAGTGTTTGATGCATCTCTACATCCACTGTTGTACCTGCTTTGCCTAGGCCGTCAAAATGAGTGACTACTGTTTCTCTGTCTCTTGTATGCATCAGCGCATCACTGAAATGCAACTCTTCGGCGTAGAGTTCGCTCGCGGTAGCTGCCGCTCCGGGTTGTCCAAGGCTCATTAAGAATTGGGTGAATTCATTAATCGTCTCTTCGTCGACTGTTCGGTCTCCCGGAAAGTCGCTCAAAGCCTCTCTGTAGGCATTTGGATAAGCAGAGTTGCTTTTATCTGTTTGAGACGCGCAACCAAGGCCGGTGACGATAACAAGTGCTGTGAGTAAGTAAGTAAGCTTTTTCATAGTCCAAGCGTAGACACGCATTCGTGAAGCATTGGTGATGGGGATTTTCTTCTACTTCACGGAATCTTCACGCAAGGGCGTAGAAAGTCGAAAATCGTGTTCTGAAGTTCGCAGAGAGAAAAATATAGACCATTGTTTGACTGGGCAGCGCTTACTCGAAAGCATCGGCCGGACTACCAAAGTGACCTGCGCAAGTAGGCCGCGTTGCTGATTTGGTTCGTCTAAACTGATGCAGAACCGATGTAGAAGCGAAAGGAAAATATGTCAAACGCTACTCTTACTCAGCCGATCAAAGCAAAGGAATCATTATTAGTGAAGCTTTCAGATTATTTGTCTAGCAGCAAATTCGTTAACGCGTTGTTCCTCAAAGTCGCGTGGGTGGCCTGTGTGGTAGGGGGTAATAGCTATGGTCTTGGTGTTGTGTTCGCCATGCTGTGCCTAAATATATATCAAAGAAATATTGCTGTTGACTGGCCCTACGCCGTGGGCTTGGGGCTGTTCGGTCTGCTCTTAGACACTGCTTGGATGCATTTTGGCGTGCTGGATTATGCCTCATCAGCGTCACTGTCTATTGCGGGTATCACACTAGCGCCGCTGTGGATTGTTTTGTTGTGGGTGGCTGTAGGGTTGTCGTTGAACCATGGGTTGATATTTTTTGTTGAGCGACCCTTGATTGGTGGTTTGTTGATTGGCGCTAGTGCGCCTTTCTCTTATATGGCAGGTGAGCGTTTTGGTGCTGTGGTCATTCCGTCCTATGAAAATTTGGCCATTCTTGGCTTCATCTGGTTTGTCGTCTACTACGGGCTTTTCAGTTTAACAAATTACGTTAATGGTAGAAGTGAGGCGAAAGATGAAGTTGCGCCTATTACTCAGTCTGCTTGATCTCGGCATGAGCCTGCATATTGTTGGTGTATTTTCGCGGCACAACTTTTACTCGAAGGCCGCTGTCTTCCTTTAAGCTATAGGTTGCGTCTTCTTCTAATGCAACAGGTGAGTTTTGAATATTCAACGAACTAGACTGAGTACTAAATTAGGCCGCGTGTTTGCTTTGCAGGTGGCGCTCGTCAGTCTTGCAGTGGCTGCCGGCATTTTTACCACCAATACCATTGTTGACGACTTTTTGATCAGCGAAGCATTGGAGGATGAAGCCGATCATTACTGGATGCTTTACCAGGACAACCCGACTCAATCTTTACCCAATACCAATAATATGATTGGCTTTATGTCTCATGGTGAAGATGTAACTGGGTTGCCGGTAGCATTGCGACCGCATCAGTCTGGATTTCTCGGCCGGGTCGATCTGGGCGCGACTAACCCAACACTTTATGTCAGCCAGCAAGCGCCCGGCGTGGGGCCGCGCTTGTATTTACTATTTGCCAGTGAAGATGTTTCTCAGTTGGCGTTTTTGTTTGGCATTCTGCCTCTGTCTATTGCACTGCTGTTGATTTACGGCTTCTCGTTTCTTACCTACAGGCTTTCCCATCAAGCTATTTCACCGTTGGTGCAGTTGGCAGACTATCTAGAAGAATTTCGCTTTGGTGACTTCAATCAACCGGCAGTAGATCTTGGAGATTTGCGCAGAATTGCCAACCCCGAGGTGGACGTGATGATTGACGCCATCGACGGCTTTGCTGAGCGCCTAGATACCTTTATCGAACGAGAGCGTATATTCACTCGAGATGCCAGTCATGAACTGCGGACACCAATCGCTGTTTTTAAGGGTTCGTTAGATTTGCTGCAACTTAAATCAGATCGTCCTGAAAGGGATTGGAAAGCCCTAGATAGAATGCGGCGCACCGTGGACGACATGGAAGGTCTGATTGGAACTATGCTGTTACTTGCTCGAGGTGAAGAAGTAGATCGGCACGGCGAACCAACGCTCATTAACGACTTGGTGCCTAATTATGTTGAGCAACTTGCGTCTCTTGCAGATGAGCGTGGTATTTCCCTAGTAAGCGAATCTGTTGGCGATTTGTGGACCAATGTACCTAAACGCGTCGTGCAGATATTGATGATCAATTTGCTCCGCAATGCCATTAATTACACCCATGAAGGTGCGGTCACTGTCTCTGTGAGCGCCACCGGCTTTGTGGTTGCTGATACGGGCATAGGTATGAGCCTTGATGAATTACACCAAGCGTTTGAGCCCTTCTACCGAGGCGATCGTGCCCGGGTCAGTAATGCAGGTCACGGCTTAGGGTTGTCTATAGTGCGTAGAATGGTCGAACAGTTTAGTGGCCGCATTGACGTGCAAAGTGAAGAGGGTGTTGGCACTAAAATAAGCATCAGCTTGCCGGTCTCGGGTGACACGGAATGCGCTTAGCCCGAGTTTTTATAGCTACCCTTTGCGAATGTCTCGAAGAAATATGGCTAGCTAATTTTTAGCTAAGGCCTGCGCGCATGGTTTTCCAAATTGCTAACGTACTGTCTCTGCCTTGCGCCAGATCTATGATTGGCTCAGGATAACCAGCAAAGCCGCCGACCTTCCATGGTTCAAGGATTTGCTTCTTCCCGGCATTAGCCAGTTCGGGGACCATACTTCTTACAAAGTCGCCGTTGGCGTCAAAGCGTTCCGCCTGGCGGATTGGGTTGAACATGCGAAAGTAGGGTACCGCATCTGTGCCTGTAGATGCGCTCCACTGCCAGCCGCCGTTGTTGGCAGCAATGTCGCAATCGACTAGCTTTGACATAAAGTATTGCTCGCCCAAGCGCCAGTCTAGGAATAAATGTTTGGCGAGGAATTGTGCCGTGACCATGCGCAGGCGATTGTGCATCCAGCCAGTGCTGTTGAGTTGGCGCATGCCTGCATCTACCAAGGGCAATCCCGTTTCGCCTTTCTGCCAGCGCTCTAATAACTCGGTGTCTTGGGTCCAGGGCAAATTATCGGTTTCGCGACGAAATGCCTGGCCCATTGCTAGTCTGGGGTGTTCGACCAAAATGTGGTTATAGAATTCGCGCCAGATAATTTCGCTAACCCAAGTGTTGATACCTTCTGACGGTCCAACCCAACGACCGCCATTAACTTTATAAGCGGCAGCTAAACATTGATTGGCAGAAATCGTACCTATTGCCAGTTGCGGCGACAAACCACTGGTGCCGCGAACGTTAGGTATATCTCTGTCGCGCTGGTAGTTGTCAGCGCGATTTTTACAAAATGCATTGAGTTGACTCAGAGCGGTGCGTTCCCCTGCCTTCCAAAGTTCACTGCCAAAGTCTTTGCTCGTATCGGCAATTTTTGCCGGTGCTTGATTGGGTGTGATTGATGGCCCCTGTGCCTTGGGCGCTGGCAGAATGTCTAATCCGACCTCCGTTAATACAGACAACCAACGCCTTTTGAACGGCGTGAAGACTGAATAAGCGGAGCCGTCAGGTTTGCGTACGCTGCCTGGTTTTAGGCAAGTAAATGCATTGAATGTTTCGCAAGCGATGCCGTCGCTGTGCAAGGCTGCAATTACCTCGCCGTCCCGACGCGCTTCGTTGAGAGCGACCTCGTCATTGAAGAAAACGCCAGTGGCGCCTATGGCTTTTGCATTTTTTACGACCACGCTTATACAACTAGCATAGTTGTCTGATTTGACAATTTTTAACGGGATACCCAGTTCAGCTAGATCGTGACTGAGTTGGTCTAGTGTTCGCAAAATTAATGCTAAGCGATGAGGCGATATGGTGTGCTCTAACCATTGGCTTGGGGTAAGTATAAACAGTGCTTCCACTGGGCCAGATTGACAGGCGTAGTAGAGGGCTGGATTGTCACGTACGCGAAGATCTGCGCGGAACCAGACTAGGTTGGGCATTGTGGGGTCTCTGAGATTTGACCTATGCGGTCTTATAATAGGTGGGCTGCCAGCATGCAGTGGCAGCCATATATAGCAAGGTTAAGCTTCCGCTGTTTCTTTCAGGCAGTAGCCTTGGCCCTGCCTGGTTTGCAAAAGCGGTTTGCCAAAAGGCCTATCTATAATCCGTCGCAGGTTATAAATATGACTTCTTAACGTATCACTATCGGGTGGCTCGTCGCCCCAAAGCTCTCTTTCAAGTGCCGCTCGTGGAACAACTTTAGGTGATTCACGGATCAGTATGTGCAAAATATTGAATAGGGTGCGGGACAACATCAAGGGCGTTTCGCCCCGGGTAACTTCCATGGTGTCCAAGTTTAACTTTAAGTCGCTGACAAGGAATTCTTTTTCTAGGTGCTGACTGCGCCTAATTACTGCGTCTAACCGTGCTTTTAGTTCGGCCATATCGAAGGGTTTAATTAGATAGTCGTCAGCGCCAGAGGCAAAGCCTTGGAGCTTATCATTAAGTTGGTCTCTGGCCGTAAGCATGATGATGGGTGTGGTCACGTTGGCATCTTCACGTAAACGTTTGCACACGGTTAGTCCATCTGCGCCAGGCAGCATAACGTCTAATACGATGGCGTCGTAGGTGTTGGTTACGCCTAGGTGCATAGCGGTGAGGCCGTCAGCAGCATAGTCGACAATATAGGAGCTGGCCTCTAAATAGGCGCCCACTGTTTCAGCTAGTTCCTTATGGTCTTCCACAACAAGTACAGTTTTGCTCGGTGTTTTCACGACTTCTCCTGATTTCAGTCCTTTTTTGGAGGCGCTCTTGCAGCAAAAAACAACCCGCCTTACAGTGTCATAATGCCGCAGACTTAGCCACAGTCATTAGCGTGGAAATAATGTACAAACGTTCATCGCTATCTAAATCTTTTCTTCAGCTTTTTTGCGCAGAGTTTCGGTGCTAGCGAGTTGCTGATAGGCTAAAGAGCGTTCGACCTGAGGATTTTGCCAGGAGCTACTCGGCTGTTGAGCAAGTCCTGATTTTTGCCGCCAGGTAGCTGTTTTATTGTGCTTGGCTGCAGCGCTAGGCCACGGCTAGTAGGTAATGCCGGGCAGGTGCCGGGCGCATTTCTATAAACTAGGGCCGCAGCAAATAAAGCTTCATTTTCGTTGCCCAAAAGCTGCGAAAAATCATCTTCAACCTTGCATCCCGGTATAGCAACGCCTTCTACTACGTTCAGATTTTGTGGTGAAAAACCATCTGGATAGTCACCAAAGCCGGCAGCGTTAGTGCCTTGGAATTGGGTGGAAAAGTAGGTGGTGCCGCAGTTTTCTTGGGGATAAAAGCCATAGGGTTTGCCACAGGTGGTGGTGCCTATTTGCACAACTTCAATGTTGATACCACGTAAGCCGTTAATAATAGATTCAGACGCGGAGCATGTGCTGCTGCTAGTGAGTACAAATACTCTGTTGAGTCCAAGAGTGGGTAGGTTTACTCCTGAGGTAAGGGTCAGGCCAACAGTTTGCTCTTGGAATAGGGAGGGTTGCAATGCGGCGCCGGTAACAGGGTTAACGCTTGGGTACTTGTCATTAAATTTGAGCGTTTCAAACACTTGGTTGCGCGCGGTAGGGCCGGCGATCATATAGGCAAGTTGATTGGCTATGATCAAATAACCGCCGCCGTTGTAACGCATGTCTAATACCAAATCTGTGATATTTGCTGCGGCTAAATCGGTAACAGCATTCACCAATTCTTCTTCTGCAGTGGCAATGTGGTCATTGAACTGTATGTAGCCTACTGGTCCAGCTGGCGTGGCCACAACTTTGTGTAAGGGTACTGGATCAACGGTGATGGCCGAGGTAGTCATTGAAATGGTACGGGTGCTAGTGGCGCCCACGTCTCTCACCTCAAATTGATGGGTTTCACCGGCGTTTGCAGGAAATATGGCCGCGTTGAGTGTTGCTGTATCGGTGCCTGATTCTACGTTCACACCATCTGCGCTGATAATCTGCGCGCCTCGTTGCAGGTTTACAGATGGGCTGGAGGCTGAACTATCGGCCTCGACAAAGGCGACAACTAAGGCGCGTGGCGGCGATGATCTTTGCAAAATAAATTGCGCCCCGTAGCCAACAGACGCCCCAGACGATGAAAAGCTATTCCATTCTTCTGTGTCGTAAGTGAAGTGAAAGCGATCTCTGTCCGCACCTGACGGCGTTTTAGCAAAGGTGCGCATGAGCTCAAAATAGGCTTCCACGTTTTGAGCGGAGCTGGCATTGGTTGTTGGATCGACGTCCTCAATTTCCGCGTACCACAAGTATTGGTCATTGCTCCAAGAGCGCAAGAAACTGTTCTCGTCGGCGAAAGTTCCTCGAATATCTGGGAAGGGGGCCCCAGATGTCGGGTCTACACCGGTTCTTGGAATGCCGCATCGATTGGCAAAATCGCTGGCGGGTGCGAAAACCATACCGCTGGTTACGGCAATATTTAAGGCCAGGAAGGATGCAGCAATGCCATCGGAGGCTTGTACGCTTACTTGGTAAATATTGTCGGCGTTGGCATCCAGCGGGTTGTTAAAGCTCGGTACGCTTTTAAAGGACAGCGACCCGTTGCCGGTCATATTGAAGAAGGTTGCGTCGACGCCGAGAACGTCGAATGTAATGGTTTGTCCTTGGGCGTCTACAGCGGACATGTTGACAACTGAACGCGTGCCTTCCGGGACTGACAATCGGCCAGGGTTTGAGATGACAGGGGCGGAGTTGGTTGGGCTGATGCCCACGGGGGTGGTTGCTGTGCCGCCCCCACCGCCGCCGCAAGCCGCTAGAGATAGGGCTAAGCAGCCCATCAGTATCAACCTAAAAGCCAACAGCCATCCAGCACTCGTATTAGCGCAAGTTTTGGCTACAGATGCGGTTGCTGAAAAATATCGGTTAGACATGCGCCGATTGTCCTGCGGTAAGCCTAGAAACCAGAGGTGGTTTAGTTTGAACTTTCAGATGGTTTTTACATTATAACATATTGTCCAATAAGTGATGCTTTCTTGAACGGCTAGGGTACATATATGCCGCTCGCACGGGATAGGGTTTTTTTACGACAAGCGGCTATAAATCTTGTGTTAGCGCGTATTGTGTCGGTAAATTGAGGCATCGGCTAAGAGGAATAAATGATGCAAAAAACACAAAAGGTGCAAAGCACTGAGTTGATGCAAGAGTATATTGCGGAGTTACATAAGTATTCTGTGCAACCTGATTTATACGCATTGTACAAAGCGGTAAGCGGCGCTGTGCAGGGAGATCGCCAAGATCAGGCTCAGGTTTGTGGTGCAATGATTTGGTCTGCTTTTGCTTCGCCAGCTGGTATTCCTTATGTTTTTGATGTCATTGCGGATGCTCAACTAGGCCTGCCGCTGTCGCGTAATGATTGCAATGTTCCCTGTACGACCTTGCCTGAGGAATTTTGGCGTGCTTTTGTGGCAACCGTAGAGGGACCAAAAGGCGGTTATGATGCAACTTCCATTACGGTTACGGTTGCCGCTCTAGGCGGAGTACTTGACGAAAATTATAGTGGGCTCTCGGAAGCGGCGGCTATTGCCCACCCTGGCGCGGATTCGCCAACAGCAAAAACAGTGCCGCCCCTACTTGCTTTAAAAACCCTCAAAGTTTTGCCTGAAGGCAGTTTAGGGCGCGATTTATATAGCATGTGGGTAGATAACGGGTTCGACCCAGAAGTGTTAGATAGGCAAGCAATTGGGTTAGATCAAATGACGCCGGCGTTGCGCTATTTAAATACGCGGATTTTACAGATGCATGATGTCTGGCACTTGGCTGGCGGCTATCAGACCACCAGTTTGCACGAAATAGCCATCTCATCTTTTCAGTTAGCTCAGTTTGGGCATAATTATTCGGCTATGTTTTTGGCCACGGGAGCGACCATGAGCCATGTGCGCACCCCCCAAGGCTTTGGTTTACTAATGCAAAATATTGCAGAGTCTTGGCAGCACGGTCGCCAAGCACCATCATTTATGGCTATTGAGTGGGAAGAGCACTGGCACAAAGACATTGCGACCGTGCGTACTGAGCTTGGGATTAGCGCTTTTAAAGGCAGCTTCCCTGCAGATTTACTTGAGCAACTGGCCGCAGGTGCTTAGCATGATGCTGTGTTGGCCCCGGATAACCAAAGAGTTAGCTTAATGCCCGAAATTCTGGCGTTCAGATATTTTGATGTGACTGTGATTCGCTCAGATCGCAGGCGTAGCGCTACGATTAAAGTAGATAAATCAGGCGTTTCCTTTAGGGTGCCGAATGACATTAAGCACCAGAAGATTGTTGAACTAGTAGAAAAAAAGACACCGTGGATCAGAAAAAAGCTGGAATATGCGGCTTCTCTTACGACGCGGCCACTGCTGGATTTCGAAGATGGTGACCCAATACCCTACCTAGGTAAAACCTACCGCCTAAAGGTCAAGACTGGCGGTCCGCCCCAAGTTGAGCTGCTGGGTGAGCGGGTGCTGGTTACTGTAGCAACTCAAGAGTTAGCAAATTCATTGTATGTGCGGCTGGTACTCGAGCGTTGGTTGATCGACGAGGCTGCAATATTACTCGCGGAGCGGTTAGAATTTTTTGCGCCTGTAGTTGGTGTGCGACCCACCGGATTGCAGGTTAAAGCCTATAAGGCCCGTTGGGGTAGTTGTAAAAAGAATGGCCAAATTCAGCTTAACTGGCGGCTTATTCATGGCCCCGTAGAAATTTTGGATTACGTGGTGGTGCATGAGCTGTGCCATATTCTGCAACACAACCATAGCCCAGCATATTGGTCCGAAGTGGCACGTGTGATGCCAGATTACAAAGTTAAGCGTAAGTGGCTGTCAGAAAATAGCGACACCTTATCTATGTGAGCTGTGTAAGCTATGAGAATTGCCTCGTTGAAAATTTTGTAAAAACGTAAAATAAGATAAGATCAAAAATTAAGGTTGAGAAGTATGACTGATAACTTACCACTGGTAACCGTTGTTGAGCCTGAGCATCGCGGCGTGGCGCTCAATACCATAGTCGCTGCATTCGCAGCAGATCCTTTGACTCGTTGGATTTTCCCCCAAGCAAATGTCTATCTGACCTACGCAGCGCAGGTTTACGATAATTTTGGTGGCGCGGCTTTTGCCGCGGGTACAGCTTTTGAAATAGATAATTACGCTGGCGCCGCGCTTTGGGTGCCGCCCAGCGATGACAGTCATGCAGACGACGGATCTGAAGTGTCTGTGCTGTTGAGTAAAACAGTTGCTGAAGAACGTATGGAAGAGGTGGGCAGCGTTTTGGGTGAAATGGAGGCCTATCACCCGACAGAGCCTTGCTGGTATTTGCCGTTGATTGGAGTGGATCCCTGCCACCAAGGGCGTGGGCTAGGTGCTTTGCTAATGAAACATGCTCTAGCGAAATGTGACGCGGCAGGCTTGCCAGCTTATTTAGAATCTTCAAACCCCGCCAATATCTCGCTCTACGAGCGTCATGGATTTGAGGTGATGGGTAAAATCCAGTCGGCAACTTCGCCGCCGGTACATCCCATGTATCGCGCGGTACGCTAACGCTCAGTCACCCGTTGAGATATGAATTAGAGGTTTTTGCAAAAGCTGTAACGGCCTTTTTTTATGCCGCTATACCCAACTCGCTGAGTCATGCGCCTGCCTGCCCCAAATCTATAAAATACTGCCGCCTTCTTGCCGCGCTCAGGTCTCTAGTGGTTGAGAAAATTCGCTATATTGTCATTGATGAAAGACTTGTCTTGCGGTGCCACGCCGAGTCCAGCTAGATGGCCCCATAGAGTAGGAATAACCGCTAAAGTCACCTTTGGAATGAGCGTAGCTTCTGCACGTAAAGCGTCTATCTGAAAATACATATCCGTTTGCGACGGCATGTAAAGTACCTCTGCCTTAATTGAGCCAAGTGCTTTTTCTGCGCTACCGCTAAATCCAGGTGTGTCGCCCACATTATTATTTTGCCAAGTTGCGGCCAGTCCTAGTAAGTCGTTGGCATCCCAACTTAAGACTAAGTTTTGCATAAAGCCGATCATATCGTCCGGATTTTTTAGGCCCATTTCTTGGTAGAGGCCTAAACGAAACCACTCTTGTGATGTGCCCCAAGCGGCCCAGTGGGTGCCGCCAGCTTTAAGTCCTCGAACTGGTGGCTGCGTATAGTTTCCATGAGCAAAATTTGCATCTGCCTTAATAGCCGCTTTAAAGCCTTCTAAGCGAATTGCGCCATGCGGGTACTCTACCGCCGAGCCTGCCAGACCGATTACTTTGATCATAAAATCCGGATAGCTCACTGCCCACTGAAAAGCTTGCTGCGCACCCATGGAAAAACCCATGACCGCGTTAATATGACTCACGCCAAATTTTTCAGTTAACAGCCGGTAGGTGGCATGAACGTTGTCTCGTATTGATATTGCTGGAAAGTTGGGGCCATTGAAGGGTGCGGGTGTATTGCTTGGCGAGCTCGAAAGGCCGTTTTGGAACATGTCCGTTGCAACAATAAAATATTTCTCTGGATCTAACGCCATATCTGGCTGAATAAGATAATCAAATCCATGGTGGTCACCTAAATAGGCTGAAGGCACCAGTATTACGTTGCTGCCGTCGGCTTTCAATTTGCCGTGCGTCACAAATGAAAGCTTGGCATTGGGCAGTACCGTGCCGCCTTCAAGGGTGAAATCACCCAACTCAAATATTTGGTGGTTGTCCTCAGCCAGTGCTGGCACAGCTGAGGCTGTAATAGTAGCCATAACAAGGAGGGATATTATTATTCTCATTTGATTAACCGAATTTTTAAGATTTAGCTTAGTTGCTGCCGGCAGCTCCGGAACCTGAGCTCCGACTAAAGGCCAGTCGAACGCCGACTTAAAACTACACCCGAATACGCATCTGTCCCAAAAAGTTCATTTTGCCAAGGGGTGCTCCCTGCATACGCAAAATGTCGTAGGCGGTGGTGGCGTGGAAGTATAGGTTTGGCAGAGCGAAGGACTGAATGAAGTTTTCGCAGGTAAATGGAATTTCTGTTTTACCCATTTTGAACACAACAGTACCGCCGCTAAGCTCGTTAATGCTCGCAGGGTCTAGGGCTTTAAGCGCATCAATAGTTTGCTGCGTTAACGCAAGCAAGCCAGCGTAGTCCATTTGCTCGTAACCACTGGGTGGTCCAAATTCGCCGTTCTGTAGACCTCTGATAGCGCCCAAAGATTGGTGCGTGACGCAGACAATCTGAAAGTGAAAGCCAGCCATATCTGGGTGCAACGTGTTTGCAACAACGTCACCTAAGTTAATGCTGTTGTCAGCGCAATGCTGCTGGCCAACTTGCATAATTCCCACCGTTGCCTCTGCCATTTGCAGAAAAGACCCAACACTCAAATCATATAAAGATGTAGACATAGCAAACTCCTGTTATTTTCTCCAAGATTAGCAGCATATTGATGGTTCAAGGGGTGCCTCGGCAAAGATTTTTTGCCGGCCGGCATAGGGGGCTCATATGTCATTATGCGCGGTAAATCTATGGGGGTAGAAATATGAAAAACTTAGCATTAGTGGTTTACGCGGCGCTTTTATTGTCTGGCTCAGGCGGCTTAAGTGCTGCTAGCGTGTCGCCGTCAGCCACAGTTACTACTGCCCAGCCTATCTCGATGGCGGCGGATTTTGCTTTTTACGGCAACAACATTCTTACCTTTGCTGATCAGCCTTCGCCAACTAATTTTGTTGCTGTGAAGAATGACAAAATCGTGTTTGTTGGCCTGCGTAAAGACTGGCGGGGTAGTGCGCGGCGTATTGTGCCGCTCGATGGCAAGGCTCTACTACCGGGCTTTATTGACGCTCATGGGCATATTTCCTTTCATGCGCGCGTGGCAAGTTTAGCCAATGTGGCTTCACCCCCTGTTGGTCCTGCCAAAGACATTTCCGATCTAGTGCAAGAACTTAAAAACTATGCAGATAGTAAAAAGTTGGCTAGTGGTCAGTGGATTATTGGTATGGGCTACGACGACTCGCTTCTGACTGAGCAGCGTCATCCCACACGAGATGATTTAGATATAGTGTCTGCAACCCACCCTATTATGCTGATGCATGTGTCCGGACACTTGGCCGCGGTGAATTCTAGGGCTTTAGAAATTGCCAATCTCAATGCGGATACCAAAGACCCTGAGGGCGGAGTTATTAGACGCTATCCTGGTACAAGCAAACCCAATGGCGTGCTGGAAGAGACCGCGACCTATGCGGTAAGAAAGTATATGACTGCCAGCGATGCGCCCTTTGAAGAGATTCATCAGGGCGTTTTAGATTATGCGCGCTATGGCATCACTACCGCGCAGGATGGCGCAGCGTCGTCTCAAGTAGTGCAGTTGTTGCAAGCTTCAGCGACTTACCGCGAGTTTCCTATTGATGTAGTGGCCTATCAACGTGCTGATGAAAGCTATATAAAAGATCCCGCTTTAGCCCTGCCGATTCTTGCGCCATATGAGAATGGTTTTCGTGTTGGTGGCGTGAAGATGGTTTTAGATGGCTCGCCTCAGGGTAAAACGGCTTATCTAACGAAACCCTATGAAGTGCAGCCTCACGGGCAGCATGCCGACTATCGTGGCTACCCCATCATGCCGGCGGCTTCTGTGGATGCGCTGTTCGATAAATTTATCGACGCTGAGATACCTATCCTTGCCCACGCGAATGGCGATGCTGCTGCGGATTTGTTTATACAAGCGCTTACTAATAGCTTAGAGGGCAAAAAACCGAAGGATCATCGAAGCGTTATGATTCATGCGCAAACCGTGCGCGATGACCAGTTGGACGACATGGCGGCAATGAACGTCATTCCATCTTATTTCTCGGCGCATACTTTTTACTGGGGTGATTGGCACAGAGATTCTGTGCTTGGTTTAGAGCGCGGTAGTCGTATAAGTCCCACCGCCAGCAGCTTAGCAAAAGGCATCACGTTTACCGTGCATAATGACGCGCCTATCGTACCCCCAGATGTTATGCGTTTGGTATGGGCCACTAGCAATAGACTGACTCGCAGCGGTCAAGTGCTAGGTTCTAGCGAGCGCATATCCGTAGAGGAGGCTTTGAAAGCTGTGACCGTGAACGCAGCGTATCAATACTTTGAGGAAGACCGTAAAGGTTCTATTGAAGTGGGTAAGCAGGCAGATTTCGTATTGTTGTCTGCAAATCCTTTGCGTATGGCAAAAGAGGATTTGCTAAATATCAAAGTGCTGCAAACCATCGCTCGAGGCATAACTGTGTTTTCTGCGGAAAATGAAGCAGCCGATTAATTTAGTAGTACATAGCCAAGATCAGAGTTGATCGAAATGAATATTTAACAAGATGAAGTGAGTGCACCGTATGCTGAATTTTCTTGAGACTGCCATGGCAACATTAGCCGCAGCCCTTACCTCTATAGTGTTTTTTAAAGTCGAATTTTTTGGCGTGGGGGTGCCCCTCATTGTGCTCTGGTTGGTTATGGGCGCGGTCTTTTGTACGGTCTATTTCAACTTCATCAACATCCGCGGCTTTGCAACGGCAATAAAATTGCTCACCCAAAAACCCAAATATAAAGAGGGTACAGTTGGCGAGATCACACACTTCCAGGCGTTGACCACTGCAGTATCAGGTACGGTAGGCATTGGTAACATTGCCGGTGTAGCAGTGGCTATTTCTTTAGGCGGCGCTGGGGCTGCTTTTTGGTTAGCTGTCGCAGGCTTCTTAGGTATGTCGACAAAGTTCTGTGAATGCACGTTGAGTACTTTGTATCGACAAAACCGTGATGACGCCAGTGTGGCCGGTGGGCCCATGTTCTACCTGCAAGAAGGTTTGGCGCGAATAGGTCGCCCGAAGTTGGGTAACGCCATGGCTAAGTTTTATGCGCTGTGTATGGTCATAGGCTGCTTTGGCATTGGCAACATGTTCCAGTCCAATCAGGCCGCGGTTATTCTCACGTCTCAATTGGGCGAAGCTAATTTCGCCTACTCAAATATTCTAGTGGGACTTATTTTGGCCGTGACCATTGGCTTGGTCATTATCGGCGGTCTAAAGAGTATTGCGTTTGTGACTTCGCGCTTGGTGCCAATAATGTTAGTTGTCTATTTGGCGCTGGTTATTATTGTCCTCAGTCTGAATTATTCTTTAGTAGACGATGCTTTTGCTCTGATCTTCAGCGAAGCCTTTACCGCCAACGGTGTCAGTGGCGGGGTTATAGGTGCCATGATTATCGGTTTTCAGCGTGCCGTATTTTCTAATGAGGCGGGTTTGGGTTCAGCGGGCATTGCTCATGCAGCGGCTAAAACGGACGAGCCAGTGACCCAAGGCATGGTGGCGCTACTCGAGCCGTTTATTGATTCGGTAGTGGTTTGCACAATGACTGCACTGGTCATTGTGATTCTGGTGATTATTCCGGGTGAGGCTACCAGCGGCATCAGTGGGATAGAAATGTCGATTCGCGCGTTTGACTCAGCTATACCCGGCTCGTCCCCTTTGCTGGCTATTATTGCCACTTTGTTTGCTTTTTCTACCATGCTGGCTTGGTCTTACTATGGGTTAATTGCTCTGGAATTTTTAGTTGGACGTTCCCAGTTATCGAGCATGATCTTTAGACTTACCTTTCTATTTTTCATAGTAGTAGGCAGCGCCATTAACTTGCAGTCTGTTATAGACATATCCGATGCGTTGGTTTTCTTAATATCAATTCCAAATTTGATAGGACTGTATTTGTTAGCGCCAGAAGTGAAGCGCGAGCTAGTGGCATTTCAACAACGTTATTCGCAAAGCTAATTTGGCGATAACCGAGTGAGAGTAAATCAACAATAAATCTACAGTGGGGAACGTATGAGCGGTGCAGTGAGTGGTATTGAAGGGAAAGTGGTGGTTGTTACAGGTGCGGCATCCGGGCTAGGTTTTGCCGATGCGCGACTGCTCGCCAGTCAAGGCGCTCATGTGGTCATGACGGATATAGATGTTGAACGTGGTTCGGCGTTGGCGAAAGAAATAGGTGCAATTTTTTTGGTGCATGATGTGGCAGATGAAGATCGCTAGGGCCAAGTTATGTTGGGTGTGCAGGCGAAATATGGTCGCTTAGATGGGTTGGTGAATAACGCAGGCGTTGCCCATATCGCTAATATAGAAAATACCTCGCTTGAGGTTTGGCGCAATACCATGGCAGTCCATTTGGATGGTACGTTCTTTGGTTGCCAGGCGGCCATCAAGCTGATGAAAGCAAGCGGGGGTGGGTCTATCGTAAATATGTCGTCAACAGCTGCGCTCATCGGCATTCCCGATTATCTAGCTTATTCCGCGGCTAAGGGTGGTATTCGCTCAATGACTAAGGCCATAGCCATTCATTGTCGCCGCGTGCGTCTTAAGGTCCGCTGCAACTCCGTGCACCCCGGCAGTATCAATACCCCAATGGTTCACCATGCACTGAAAGAACTCGTGGATGTGGACCTCGGGGCTATGGAAGATCAGGAGAAAGCGCGGCTTTCAATGGGGATTGGTGAACCAGACGATGTGGCGCATATGGTGGCCTATCTGCTCTCGGACGTGTCGAAACATGTGAATGGCACGGAAATGGTTGTAGATAATGGCGACACCGTTGTCTAAGTTGAAAGGCCCAGCCGTTAGGTTAGGCCGGTTATTTTTAAACAACAGAAGTTTTTTCTGTGCTGAGGAATTCAACGATGAATATTAGTGGTCTGGTACACATCAATATTAATTGCAGTAACTTTGAGCGCTCCAAAGCGTTCTACGAAATGCTTGGGTTTGAGCATGTGTGGCAGGTGCCCCAGACCAATACGCCAGAGGTCAATCAAGCAGTGGCCATGCAAGACTACCGTGTTAACGGCGCCATCATGAAGTTGCGCGGCGTTGAACCAGCGGTTTTGATTGATCTTTTGGAATGGCTAACACCGCGAGACACTAGTGCACCCTATGCCAATTTGTATCGAACGGGGTTGGCGCGGTTGGCGTTGCGCACGACCAATTTGCAGGCAGATTACGATTTCTTGGTAGCCCAGGGGGTTGAAGTATTGTCGCCACCGGCCACGGCTTATATGAACGCAACCAGTGGCAGCAGTTTCTTTTGTTTTAAAGACCCAGACGGTACTTTTTTAGAATTAGTGGAAAGCTTCTAGAGCGCATTAACTAGTACTTTTCATATGCTCGGTAACTGCGCTGAAGACAGATATATCGACATGCCGCTGGTCTATGGCGTCGCTCATGTTTAGCCAAGTAGCTTGCTGCAGATTTAGTAGGGTCTCTGCCACGTTATCGCTGTCTATTTCGTAGATGGCCAAATAGCCATGGGTCTGACCCTTTTGTACTTGGTGCTCATTCAGCGCAAATCTTTGCGCAGCCTGAAAGCCCTCAATTTGCAACACCTCCGGTAGATGAACCTCGTTGTACCAAGTATTGTACTCATCCTCGCGCCCATCAGCCGCGTCACTTTTAACCATGAATAAAGTGCTCATATTTTCTCTCCTCAATTCGCCACAACTTGCCGCAAGCGCGATCTAAATTCCCAATATTAATCTAAGAGTAGGCCATAAGTTCCGCATAAGGCCAGTGCTGTCATTACAACAATGGCCTTGTCTAATAGTATTCGTGGTGACAAATAATTAAGCTGTAGGAAAGTCTGAGAAGGAGAGAGAGGACATGGAGATCAACGATTATAAAACTATTGAGATCGAGCAGCAGGGCGCACTAGACATTCTATGGCTAAATCGCCCTGAACAACTTAATTCAATTAACACGCCCATGGTCACTGAGCTGCGCCATTATTTCGATCAACTGGCTGAAAATGAAAATACGCGAGTGGTGATAATGGGCGGGCGTGGCAAAGCATTCTGTGCAGGGCTAGATATCAAGTCGGCTAGTGATCCTAGTCAGGCACGCCCCTTTGGTAGTGGCATGGGTTTTCAGGGCTATCTTGCCGATGTGTATATCAAGATGCGCCGTTGCCCCCAGCCTATTATCAGTATGATTCAGGGTGCAGCATGTGGGGGTGGGTTTGCTTTCGCTCTAGCCTCGGATGTACGTATTGCAGCTGATACAGCCAAGATGAATGCGGCCTTTATCAAAGTCGGTTTGTCCGCCTGCGATATGGGCACCAGCTACTTCTTGCCTCGGCTCGTAGGTACATCGGTTGCATCCGAGCTGATGTTAACCGGCAAATTCATTCATGCAGAACGGTGCTTGAGTACTAATTTGGTGTCTGAGGTCGTGGCCGAACACGACCTGTTTGCCACAGCAAATGACTATGCTCAACAAATGTTGCTGGCTTCACCAATGGGCTTGCGGCTGACCAAGGACGGTTTAAATGTAGCCATTGACGCCGCGGGTTTGGAGGCGGCTATTGCGGTGGAAAATCGTAATCAGGTTTTGTGTAGCCGCACTAAGGATGCCAAAGAAGGCATGCAGGCCTTTATTGAAAAGCGTGCGCCGCAATATACAGGTAGGTAAAAGTTTGTGAGTAAGTGAACAGCTAGGCTTTAGCCTAGCGGTTGATCTTTTGCGAGTAAGCTCAAAGGCGTCTTAAGGGCGCTAGAGCGCCCCTTTAGCCTCTACCCCGCCAAGCTGGTAAATACTGCTTGAGAAATAGATATACCTCGCTCATCACCCATTAGCCCCGCATGCATTTTGTTCATGACGTAAGAAATTGAGAAATTTTGGTCTTGGTCGATGATGGCGGTAGAGCCACCCCAACCGCCCCAAAAACATAAGTTGCGGTTGCTGCCCGGGGGCATACCAAAGCCAAGACCGTAGGTCATAGGTACGTCTACTACTTGGTCGTGACCGCTAATGCGCGGCACCATAACCGAGCGCGCGGTTTCCTCCGAGAGCAAGCGTACACCCTGAGATTCGCCTAGGTTTGCGAGCACCGCATGAACTTTTGCTACCGATCTGGCGTTGCCGTGACCGTTAGCCGCTGGAATTTCGGCCTTTTTCCACGCAAGGGTCCAACTGTCTCGAGCGTCCCCCGCAGGGTTCGTGTAGGTGCGTCCGGCAATGCTGTCTCCAGCAGTATCTTTCCCCAGCCTGCGGTTGGGCGGAGGGATAAGGTGGCCGATACGGGGCAGTGCGTCATCAGGTACGCCAATATGAAAGTCCACGCCTAATTTATCCGCCACTTCTTGCTTGAAGAACGCGCCCATAGTTTGGCCGGTGATACGTCGTAGCACTTCGCCCAGCAGATAACCCTGGGTTAAAGCGTGATAGCCCATGGCGCTGCCTGGCGCCCACCAAGGTGCTTGGGCGGCAAGCAAGCTTGTGATCTTTTCCCAGTCGTACATGTCTTCTGAGGTAACTGCGACGTCCATGCCAGACAGTCCAGCTGCGTGGTTCATAAGGTGCCAGACTTTGACTTGTTCTTTGCCGTTAGCTGCAAACCCTGGCCAGTAGGTGGCCACGTTCTCGTCAAAGTCTAGTAACTTGCGATCAGCCAGCATAAGCATGCATAGGAACGACATGGTTTTGGTGGTGGAGTAAACGTTAACAATGGTGTTCTCTTGCCACGGTTCAATTTTGTCCTCGTCTAGGTGGCCACCAAAAAGATCTACTACCAACTCGTCTTTATAGGTAACCGCAACGGACGCGCCAACGTCAGCGCCGCTGTCTAAGTTAGCTTGTAACGTTGCTCTTACCTTTTCGAATCGAGGGTCGCAGTGCCCTTGTACTATTACATTCATCATCTCTCCCCTAGGCCCTTTAAGCCGACATAAAACCCTGTGCTGCGAGCTTTGCAAGCTTTGCACGTAAGTCACTACGTTAATCAGATTTGCCTACGGGTGCTAGGGGTTTAGCCGAGGTCTCGTCACCACAACCTTTGGCCCTTCATCTTTTAAAGCTTCTGGCGCGCCATGCTACTCGGCAATACGTGTGATCACTATTGACGGGTCAAAAGCGTCGCTGGCAACCAGGTTCATAATATCTGGAATGTGTGCGCGGGCATCCACTATGCCAGTTTCGAACCTTAATGAATGGGAATACATCTATCATAACGGTAGTACTGTGCTCTTGTGGAAATAGCGCCTGGTAGTTGTGCAAACCCCTAGGTCGGCAAAGCAAAGAGCTGAAACTTTTCTAGATCAAGCGCATTCGACTCAATACTGAAAAAATACGACAAACTGTACTAATTGACGGATATATGGCGTTTCGTTTAGCTTTGGCTCATGACAAATGTACACGAAATAATTCCCCAAAATCTGCAAGCCGAAGTGGATAGCGCTTTGGCTTGGTTTAACTCACATGAAAACGCGTCCTTTGAAGTGACGGGCATTGTTGATCCGCCAGCTGTATCAAAAAGCGGTCAGGACCTGCGTTTGGTGCTGTGTGGTGAGGGTGTTTGCCGCCAGGAAACCTTTAGAGTTGCCGGTTCTGCTGGTGCGCCCACGGTTGCTTGGTTGGGTATAGATCACGCGCAAGACAGCCTTGGTGTGGCTGAACTTGATCCACCTCCTGGGGCAAGAAAAGCATGGCTAGCTGATGTGGCGGGGCAGCATTCTTTTGCTGTGTTGTTATTTTATCGTGGCTTCTGGTGACCTCCCTGTCGCCTCGAGTTACGAGGCTACGTTTTTAGCGGTGTGGTGGATGCTATCCGGGCAGCGGGTGGCGAAGTGTATGCTGTGACAAGTGAGCCCCAGGCGCTGTCTTCCCGCGCTCAGCAAGATTGGGAACTTTCGTTTGAGTGTGTGGGTGACCCTCATCAAGAGATCGCTGATGCTGCGCGCCAGCAAGGTATGCTAGATCTGCGTACAAGCGAAGTTGGCGAGTTTATTACCCGCGATACCTCATGGGGTGCTACCCACCCGAAGGGCTTTTATCAGCCGGGTGTGCTCGCACTGAATTCTGACCGTACGCTTTATCGTTGGCAGTCTGTTCCCAGCCGGGAAAACATGGGTGGTGCTGGGGGGCGGCCGACGGAAGATTACGTTTGGCAGCGGATTCAGGCATCTCTTGCCGAGTCTTCAGCCGCTGACGCGGTGTTAGATGAAACCCCTGTTACAGGCGGTAGGGCGCCACCCTTTTTTATGTTCTCTTTGATGTTGATGGCTCACGGCTGGTTTCTGCGGCCTAAAGCTTTTACCTATCAGGGCGACGGGGTGAACCCAATGCAACGTTTTCCATTAGTACTTATGCGTCTTGTTGGGTTTATTGGTTGCTGGATTGCGGCGTTTGCGCTGCTGCCCACAGTTTGGGTAGGTGTTGCGTTGGCCTTGTATGCGCCGGTGGCAATTTCGGGCATTCGCAGGATTTACACCACTTTTGCTGTGGAGGTCGCAGACTAACTTTTCTTGCTGGCGTCGTACTGGGTGACTGTCGAACGGCTTATGGGTTTTCCGCCGGGTAAAAGATGCCATCCAGAAATGTAATCATAACGTCTAGCGCAGGTGGTGCGTTGTCTGCAAAGCTAACGCCAAGAAAAGCGTTGTGCCCGGAATCTAAATACGCATGCCGTTGATCGGCATATTCCCAGTATTCCGCTGTGTGTCCGGCGGCTTGTAACTTCGTTAGGTAGTCCTGTACCTGTGCCGGAGTAGTAAGTGTGTCAGCACTTCCAACAGTCAATAGCTGTGGAGGCAGCGCGCGGTTAGTACTTAAGGGTATTGTATGAGCAGGGGACACTCCCTTGTACATTTCGGGGTGGGATGTTGAATTTATTTCGCCGCCGAAAATGCCGCGTGGTAGGGCTCCACCCATATACCAAAAAGGGTTTTTCCAAGTTTCAAAGCCATCAGAGCCGCGTTGATAAAGGTTGAAAGCGCCATAACTTAAAAGTGCCCCCTGTACTTTTATGCCGCCATTTTCAACGACCGTTTCAGCGATGTCGCCCGGTGCTAGGTAGGAGGGGTTAAACCCCAACGTTTGGGCATTGTACCCCTGGGAGCTCAGCCTCTGTCCTTGGTTGACTACCATCGCAGCAAGGTGCGCTCCGGCACTGTCGCCGGTCACAGCTACTCGGGCTGGGTCGCCTTGGTATTGGTGAATATTATGTTTTGCCCAAAGCACAGCGCCAAATGTATCTTCGACAATTTGATCAATAGTTACGGTATTGTCTTGATCGCCGAGCAAGCGGTAGTTGACGTTGCAAATCACATATTCGCTGTTCGTGGCAAAGTACTTTGCTGGCTCATCCATAATCGATTTGTCGTTAATCAGCCAGCCGCCACCATGGAAAATTATCAGTACTGGGTAGCTGTCTTTACCTGATGTTGGTGTGTAGATATCCATGGTCAGGTCGAAACCGTCCGGTGATGCCCAAAGTATGTCGGGCGCAAGCGTGTATTTAGTAGGGTCGTTATGGTCTGGCTTTTCAGCGGGTGCAGCGCACCCAAAGCTCACCATACACAGTAAAGCAGCGAGCCAATTGCGAAGAGGGTATTTCATAAAACATCCTTTGAGTACTGCAAATGCCAACAAGTGCCCGCAAAAATTGGCCGTACATGTTGTTGGTTATCAATGCCCTTAAACAGGAGGTGCGCCGCAATTTGGGCGGCGCGGTCAGAGTATGAGCTAATTAGTAACTATCGTATTAGTAGCAAAGAGGGGTAGGTAATTCAATTCTGAGTCGTTGAGTACCGACCTGGCTACCATGAGAAAAGATTTGGTTTGCCGCCAGTATTCGCCTTGGCAAATAGATTCTAGGCGTTGCTAGGAGACTTCAGCGGGGCCAAGAAGTCCACCCGAATGACTTGCTTCAAGCTGAGTTGTCAAATTAACAGGGAGAGGGAAATGGACGCTAATGCAATTTTACAGCCGGTTATAGCGCTTGGTCTTTGGAGTGGGGTGATGATGATTTGGATGTATGTCACGCGTATTCCAGCTATTGCTGGCGCTGATATTCCTGAGGATGAAATGGGTCACCCGGTTGGTATGAGCTATCTGCCATCCCACGTGCGCCGCATTGCAGATAACTACAATCATCTGTTTGAGCAGCCTACCCTCTTCTACGCCACTTGTATTGCTATCGCGGTAGCCGGGCATGTGGATGCTTTGGCAGTGAATGTCGCATGGGCGTTCGTCGTTCTTCGTGTGGTGCACTCGCTCATTCAGGCAACGGTGAATGTCGTTGTTTTGCGCTTCGGTATCTTTGTGCTTTCTTGGGTGGCATTACTGGTGTTACTGGTGTTACTGGTTCGCGAGGCTTTGTTTATTTTTTAATAAACACTGAGCGATAGTGACTTGTAGTGCGGGTTAGTGACTCCAGAAAGCATGCAAGGTGGCATAGATGTAGCCCCGCGAATCAGTTCGCGGGGTTTGTAGGTCTAGGTAGCGGTAGTTCAGTCTTTATTCACGGAGAACTGCAAGACTGCGTGCAGAAATAGATGGGCTACGAAAACCGTATCTAGTTAATGAGCGCAGTAGATTCCTGTCAGTACTAGATCCCGTAGAGTTCTTTTAGGTGCGTCATAAAACCTGGACGATTCGCTGCCGCATCGGCGCGGATTGTCTTGACATGGGGGCGCTCTTCCATGCGAGCGCAATAAGCGTCTAATCCGGGCACTTTTGACAAGGGGTCTTTACCTAAGAACTGCTTACCAACGTTACGTACCACGGGTAAGTTTAAAATAGCCGCGATATCCGCCATGGTAAATGTATCGCCATAGGCAAATTGTTTAAAAGCAGAAAGTTTCCCCAGTGCATCTGTTGCTTTAGTAAGACCCGTCTGAACCTCTTTCAATACTGTGGGCTCTGGCGTGGTGCCTGAGAGAAGATTTGGTATTACGCGACGAGCCACAAGCTCAAAGTAGAGTTCAATGAACTGTGACAGTTCTTGTACTTTGGCTGTGCCAAAAGCGCTGGCTGGCAATAATGGGTGCTGGGGGTAGGCGCGTTCGATATATTCCAAAATCGCCCGAGATTCGCTAATAAAGCCTTCCTCTGTCTCAAGTGCGGGCACTTTACCCAGTGGGCTTTTGTCTAGATATTCGGGTTTATACTTTGGGCCAACGCCTGTGTAGGACTCGACCTCCTCAAACGATACACCTTTCTCCAAAAATGCGAGTTTAGGTACGTTGTAGTAATTACTGGCAGAAAAGCCGTGAAGTCTGAGCATATCTAGTTCCTTTATATTTGCTTTTGGGGTGCTTTGTTAAGTCTGGGCGCTGGTCGATACTTGAGTGATACAACACCCGCTGCTAATTATTCTTGCGGTATTTTTATATCCTGACTTAATCATAAGATCAAAACTGTTTTCGGTATGGTATTTGTTCAAGGTGTGAGATTTAGTCTTACATTGGCAGCGTACCAATGCAATACATGGCGCTGTATTGCGACTTTGGCTTTGGCTAGATACGTCAAATTAGCCGCGCTTTCCAGCGATATAGAGAAAGGCCATATGCGGAACAGTCAGTGCTGCTAACGCAACAAAGGTATAGCGGATGGCGCTACTGTCGAGAGAGGAGCCCGAGAGGACCCATGGATCATTTGGGCTGAGTTGTGAGGTCAGTACGACGAGTACGAGTATGATCGCGAATACACTAAAGCTTAAAAGATACACGCCCGAATTTCCACTGCTAGGCAATTTAAATCGCCAACGTTGCAGGTGGTGTGGCCCGTGCAAAAACGCAAAATAGCAGGTAAACGCTGGGAGAGCACCACCGATGATGCAAACTAAAGCGTAGGCGATCAACAATACTGGTGTCGTTAGATTTGGTTGATGCGTTGTAGTTTTTAGGCTGCAAAATAGTGCTGCGGGTATCGCCAGATAGCCAAAACCGCTTGTTATTAGTGAGGGCGGTTCGGCGTTAAGTATTAGTGTAAATAGGAACGTTACTTGCTGATTCGCCAATAGACAGGGTAGTGCGATAATTGTGATGCCCCAGGCGGTCTTATGGATTGTCGACGCGGTCGGCCAGTCCGAGTCGCCAAAGTGAAAAGCAGAGTAGCTGAGAAACGCCAGCAAAAAAATGTCGGGGCTGACCCACCACAACATTACCGTACCTGCAATTAGACTGAGGTAACCGGCTATCGCAAGGACAAAAGCCCTGTTTTGGAAAAGATTCGCGACGATGTAGATGTCGAATGCGCCATGAGGTAGTCCGGCTATTAGGATAACTATGCAACAGCCAATTAGGATCCAGCTGTGCTGCGCTCCAAAGACCAAGCTACAGGCTACCGCTGCCACACAGCTCAACAAAAAAAACTGCAACGGCCTATTTGTTTCGAACACAGCGGATGGCTTCGCGGATGAGTAAAAGTTTGGGCATTGCTGTTATCACTCTGAGGTAGTCGGTTATCCTGGCATTGTCGCTTAGAAAGCGTATTAATATTTGCGCAGGTACCCGTTTAAACAGCTGCAGAAATGTATCGGCTGCGTGGTCGGGTCGATGTTCAAGAAAACTAATGAATACTTGATCAAGCCAGCGCGCAAGGGGTTTTCGAGCATCGGCAGCTTGCACTTCCGCTGCAAAGAGGCTGCGCACATGATGTCGCGCTTGGCATTGTGCGTGGGGGTAGCAATATCCGGTTGAAGGTTTAGCAGTGTCTGCATGAAGACCAAATGGAATTACGTTGCAATACTCTCTTTGTGCAGGATTCGGAGCGTTTTTTGGCATGGGTATAACGCCGCGTTCCTTGCGCTGGATCTGCCAGTTTGAAACACCCAGCTGCGCACTTAAATAGTCAGTTAACTCTCTCGCATAGGTTTTATCGTCTAGCAGGGTTTTAGAGAAATGAGTGGTTTCAATCAACGCATGTCGTTTGTCAAAGGGCAGGACGTAAAAAAAGTGGATGTCGCCATCAGTGGTGGTTTGAAAATCCATCAACGTTACTGTTTGCGGGTCGAAGGCGTCGTTATCGGTCTCTACTTCCCAGCCGACAAAATGCTGTAAAAGTGTGTCGTCGGCAATGTCTTTGGGTCGCGTGTCGTAAACATAGTCAGCTACAAATTGAAGGTTTTCGCAATATACAGTTACCTTCGCTTGGTCTACTTGCAAGGTGTTTGCTCGTATTCCAGTTAGCAAGTTTACTGATGAACATCTATCCAAGCGCTCCTGGGCGATGGCGTAGTAACGTCCGCTGTCCACTCTTACATAGGGTAGTTCTGGGCACTCGCAGGTATGGGTCTGACCTTCAGAACTTATCTGCCAGCGCTGCCAGCGGTGGGTGATCGCAGCATCGAAAGGTGTTGAGTGCTGTTGCCAAAAGCACCATGTTTTATCTTGTTGATAGTTTGCACGCGGTTCTACTACCCAAACGGTTTTTGCTTGTTCTACGTGTCTATCATTGCGATCAGCGATATGACACGCGAGGGCCAGGCCGCTCATGCCACCGCCGAGGATGACTACATCACAATTTGTAGTGCGGGGCTCAGTGGACACGGAGTGTACTTAGGCGGAGAATTTGTTTTCGCCCAAGGCCTTGTGTAGTTGCTGGCAATGACTGACTTTGCCTATCAGTAAAGTGCTAGACCCTTCGTTCATTCGTTGCCATAGCATTTGTAAAATCAGTGAGCATTTTCGACGACGTGAAACAAAGCTGCGCTGCTGCCAATAGGTCGTTGGAGAGGCACTGATTTTTTCGCCTATCGCCTGATATAGACGTGCAGCAACCTTAATCGTATGCCTTACACTTCTGGGTAGGTAGCCATAGCCCAGTGCGGCGCTGGCGTAGTATTCGTCAGCTATCTGCAAAAGTTGTTGGGCGGCTTCATAAGCGTTGTCGCGCATAGATTGGTCGCCCTTTAGCAGTCCTTCGCAAGTTATTGGCGCGCCCAACAACTCTGCTGGGATATAAATTCTGTCGCGTTCGGCGTCTTCGAGAATATCACGACTGATATTGCTTATTTGCATGGCGATGCCAAGGTCAATAGCGAAAGGAAATGCGCTGGGATTCCGGACTTCAAATACATGGCACATCATTAGACCAACGGTGGATGCTACTCCGTAAGAGAAACGGACTAACTGGTCAACGCTTTGCAGTTCGCGGGGGTATTGGTCTTCTATGATGGCGTCGACGAAATCTAATATCAGCTCTGTAGGAATATTGTGATGTTCCTTGAGTTGCAATAAGTCATTGATTTGATCGTCATTGCTCTGGCCAGCGTAAATGCTCTGCCGAAGTGTCGTTAGCGCCTCGCTGTTACTACCGGGGTTGCCCGTATCTGCAAGATCGTCAACATATCTACAAAACGCGTAAAGCCTTGCTACCGCCTCGTAACGATCTCTATCGAGAAAACGTGCGGCTAACGAGAATGTTTTTGCATTAGCTTTAAACGTTTCTTCCGCTTTTGCTAATTGGCTATTCATAATGATTGCTCGTAGCTTTAGGGTGGTCTTGCAATAGTAAATTTTCGACTACTTTGGCTGAACTTAAAACCCCAGGGACGCCGGCACCAGGATGAGTGCCAGCACCAACGAAGTAGAGATTGGAGAAGTCTTCAGCACGGTTATGAAAACGAAAAAATGCCGATTGGCTAAAAATCGGTGCGATCGAAAAGCCCGCTCCCCATTGAGATTGATATTGCGCTTGGAAATCATTTGGGTCGAAGTCAAAGCACACTTCCAAGTTTTCACGTAGGTTGGGCAGAATGCGCTCTTGTAAAATATCGAGGACCCGCTCTTTGACTTGGGCTTTTACCTGCCCCCAATCATCGCGCTGTAAGTTCGGCACTGGGGCAAGCACATAAAAGGCATCCTTACCCTGCGGTGCTAAATTCGGATCTGTGGCAGTCGGGCGGTGCAGATATAGGCTTAGATCATCGCCGGCCTCGCCGCCGTCAAAAATCCTCTGTAACAGTTGCTGATACTCGTCGCCAAAGATAATTGTATGGTGCTCGACATCTTCATATTTTTTATTCGTGCCGAAATAGAGTACGTAAAGCCCCATAGAATACTTGAGTTTATCAATACGCCTATTAGTCCACCTTTTACGTAGGTTTTCTGCAATAAGGTGCTTATAGGTGTGCGCAGGGTCGCCGTTGCAAATCACAATATCTGCTCGAAGTGAGGCCCCGTCGGCAAGGTTTACGCCAGTAGCGTTGCCCCCTTCGAATTGTATTTCTTTTACATCCGTGTCGAGACGCACCTCTATGCCCACCTCCACCATCAGTTTGCCTAATGCCTGAACTAATGCACCGGTACCGCCACGTGGATAATGAACGCCCCAACGCCTTTCCAAATAGTGGATGAGTGAATAAATGCTAGTGGTGCTAAAGGGGTTGCCTCCTACTAGCAGAGGTTGAATGCTAAAGGCGCGTCTTAGGCGATCATCTTTAAGGTAGCGTTTTGTGAACTGCCATACAGTGCGGTAACAGCCCAGCCTTATTAACTCAGGGACTTGTTTAAGCATGAACCAAAGACGGTTAAACGGCACGTGGGCTAGCTGGGTAAAGCCTACATCAAAGATTTTTTCTGAGTGTGCGAGTAATTTTTTGTAGCCCTCTACATCAGCAGGATTGATGCGTTGAATTTCTGCCAATGTATCTTCGAGGCTACCGCCGTAGTTGAGGTATGAGCCATCGTTAAATTCGTAGCGATACCAAGGAGTGACCGGCATCATCTCTATATAATCGGCGATGTCGCGATCATATAGTTCGAATAGTTCGTCGAATAAAAATGGCGCAGTGATGACCGTTGGCCCCGCATCGAAGATAAAGCCTTGTTCTTGGAAGGTTTGTGCGCGCCCACCTAGTTGTTCTAAGCGTTCCACCAAGGTTACGTCAAAACCCAATTTTCGCGCGCGTAAGGCGCTTGCTATGCCGCCAAAGCCGCTGCCAATAACGATGACTTGTTTACTCATCCTATTTCAGTGCTCGCGTTGCCATGTTTTTGCCATGGTTGGTATGACTCTCGAGGCTTTTGTTTGTTCGCACTTGTATTTTTGAGTGGGTTGCTCGGCGCTTTGATAATCAGTCTTTCCTCAATGAATTTGTTGATCACATCACTGCTTTGAGTGGGTAGTTTGTTGGCATGTTCAAGGGCATTTTTTATGGCTTGCGCCTGCCATGACTTACATAAATTTAATGCCAGATTGCGCTGATAGGGTTGCTCTATTAATACTTCGAACGGGTCTTCGTTGGGTGTTATCGACTGCATAGCGGCAACTGGAGCGGTAATTACCTTAGCTAAAATATCTTCGTTGCGAGCCAAATTCGTGGGTTTTAAGAAAGGTCGTAGATCATCCAGTATTTGATAGGCCAGCCCCAGTTGTTCGCCGCATAATCGCGCGGGCTCAGTATCTAGAGTTTGCTCGTGTCCGATGAGGTTAGAAAACTGCAACGGCAATGCAATGAACGCACCGGTTTTGCTAATTGCAACTTCGTTGTAGATTTTTGCGAGTTCCTCGCTTTTAGCATCGCTCGATAGTTGCAAATGCTGGCCTGAGGCGGCGCGACTTATCGCTTGAGATAGCATTATGAAAAGCTTCACCTGTACGTTTGGTCTTACTTCTACTTCCGCAATTGTTCTAAAAGCTGCGGAAACAAAGTGATCACCCAAGAGTAAGGCGGTATTGGCGCCAAATTTATGCCAGACCGAAGGTTTTCCTCGTCTGAACTCTGTCAGGTCTTGAATGTCATCATGGACAATAGATGCTTCGTGGACAAGTTCAACGGCGGCGGCGGCATGCAATAGCAATTCTATGTGTGTAGGTGATGGTGAAGTGGAAAATAGGAGCTTGGACCTAGTGCGTTTGCCCGGTGTGGTTAAGTGGTGACAAGCTGCCTGTGAGAGCGCTCCAGCGTCTTCGCCATACGTGCGAACAATATTTTCAAGCGCAAGGTTGAGACTAGTAATTTTCATCTTTCCCCCAAATCAAGCGTTCAAAAATCTAATTAGAGTAGAAAGTCTATGAGGCTTATTGTTGTAGCTATTAAGTTTTATGGGTTTTGGCGTTACGGGGAGAATGTGCCCCGTAACGCCAAAGTTATCGCTCAGTTTCGAATGTCTGGCTTTTAAGCCTTTTCAGACGAAGAAGTAGCAGCGGCCCAGATCACAACACCGAATGCAATCTTGTTAACAAAGTCAGCAAGGTTGTAAACGATATTAAGCCCAGCAGCAGAGCCTTCAGCTCCTCCACCTAAGATGTAACCTATAGGGTAGATAGCCCAGCCTACAGTTACGATTATTCTTAGTGCGTTAAAAGCCGTTTGGCTGGCAGCAGTGCCTTGGGATGCGCTTATTTGGCTTGCTTCACCAATGAAGATCTCATAGATGATATACAACCAACCGGCCATACCTATGATGAACGCGACCCAGTAGTCCATCGCACCGACTTCTCCAAGATAACCGAAGATTAGCATCACGAGAGACGCAATCAGTAGCTTCCAGAAAAGAGCAGCCCGAACCACAGCGATAGCTGCAAGAATCAAGTAGAACTCGACAATCTGCAGTGGCACAGTCAGTAGCCAGTCAACGTAGCGGAAAACTGTGGGGCTTTGGCCTGTATCCACCCAAACTCCTCGCATGTAGAAGTAGTGAATTGCAGCGATACCAGTCACCATCGCAGCAACCGTCAGAGATGTTTTCCACTTGCCTTCCGCGCGATCGCGTTCAACGGTGAAAAAGTAAGTCGCCGCAACCATGGCTGCGGAAATAATCCAGAAGGTGACACCTACATAATCGTTAGGGTCCAACATATTGCTCTCCTTTTGATAGAGTTGTTTGAGTTTTTCACATCTC
>CAUZON010000012.1:0-68282 GCA_963581445.1 Gammaproteobacteria bacterium
GACGGCGCGCCTCTTCTGGCGATAAATTTTCTATCTGGGTTTGCACTAGAAATACCCCTCTTGCTTCTTCTTCTCCATGGAAGCGGATGAATCCGAATCAATGGCTCGACCCTCTCTCTCACTGGTCCGGCTATTCAGCAATTCTAAAACGATAGACGAAAGGTCGTCTGCATCAGACTCAACTGCCCCGGTGAGAGGGTAGCAACCCAATGTGCGAAAGCGAATTAATTTACTTTCAATTTGCTCACCAGGTGCCAGTTTGATGCGATCATCGTCCACCATCACCAACATACCGTCGCGCTCCACCACCGGTCGCTCGGCCGCAAAATACAGCGGCACAATGGCTATTTGCTCCCGGTATATATATTGCCAGATATCTAGTTCCGTCCAATTAGACAATGGAAATACCCGAATACTCTCGCCGGGGTTTTTGTAGCCGTTGTACAAGTTCCACAACTCTGGTCTTTGATTCTTTGGATCCCAGCGATGATTGGCATTACGGAAAGAAAAAATGCGCTCCTTGGCACGGCTCTTTTCTTCGTCCCTGCGCGCACCGCCAAAGGCCACGTCAAAGCCATGTTGATCTAACGCCTGCTTCAGCCCCTGAGTTTTCATCACATCGGTATGAATAGTGCTACCGTGATCAAATGGATTAATGTTTTTTGCCACGCCTTCAGGGTTCACGTGCACGATAAGCTCCATGCCACTTTCTTTCGCCATATAATCACGAAAGTCGTACATGGCCTGAAACTTCCAGCGGGTGTCTACATGCATCAATGGAAACGGTGGCGGGCTTGGGTAAAATGCCTTGCGCGCCAAATGCAGCATCACTGAACTGTCTTTACCCACACTGTATAACATCACCGGGTTTTCAGCTTGAGCCACCACCTCTCGCATAATATGGAGGCTCTCGGCCTCCAGGCGGTCAAGGTGGGTCATTTCTTTGCTAGACACCGAACGACCTGCGGGTTGCGCATTCGGGCTAGCGCTTTTTTTCTGCAACACAGCAGCTATTGAGGCAGACTTGGGCTGGTGAAAGGCACTCAAACCGATAGTTAAGCTAGTTGCCGAAGGCAGAGTGATGTAGTGCGTTTTAGCCTGCGCAACCCATTCACGGCACAGTTCAATGCTTGAACCAAAAGGCCAAACCAAACCGGACTTGTCACCTAAGGCCAACGCAAGGGCATCTGCAATATGTTCAATGGCATAATTTGGCGGCAAGAAACGCCACTGACGGGATAGTCTGCCGTCATTGAGGACCAAGATGGAACCCAATTCACCGCTGGAAATTTGCAGAAAAAACACCGGCTGTCTTTTGCGCTTGGCCACCGCCTGCAAACTATCGACCACTGCACTTTTCAGCCCGCGACCGTCTTCATCCTTAAGCTCTGCTAGCCCAATCGCCTTGGGCAACCAAGTTGCAGCTTCTAACCAACGTTCGGTAGAACGCAGCGAACGTTCACCTTCGGTAGCGAGAAAAATTTCATGTACGCGCGCTATGTCCCAAAAACCAGCCTCTATTGGGTTGTCGCGAAGCGCCTGAGGAATTTCCATAATCCGTACCACTGCTTATTAAATTTGTCGTGAAATGCATTATTCACATATCTTATAACACTAACAGCGATTACATAGATCTTTTAGCTATTTATATACTTACAACTGCATATCGCGACAGCAAGGCGGCGCAACATTACAGCCATGTGCAGATAGAACAGTCTGAGATAGCGAAATACCCGAGACAAATCAAAAGCCTGCCACCATACCTTCTTTTCTATGGTCAGAGCCGCCCACATACCCGTCAGCTAGCTTTTGAATTAACTGAGCACCACCAAATGTGCTTTCTTTATCGTCGTAGCGTACATCATGCCCGCGATCTTTAAGGTCCTGAGCGACCGGTTCGGGAATCCCCTCCTCTAAACCCACACTCATATCTGGATAAACATGCCATCGTGGCGCATCACTGGCAGCCTGAGGGTTTTGCCCGTGGTCGCAAATTCTATTGACCATTTGCACATGCCCTTGATGCTGCATATGCCCACCCATCACACCGAAGCTGAGCAATGGCGCGCCGTCCTTTGTTACAAACCCTGGAATAATCGTATGAAAAGGTCGCTTATTGGGTCCCACACAGTTGGGATGCTCAGCATCAAGCACAAACCCAGAACCGCGATTTTGCATAGCAATGCCAGTGCCCGGCACTACAATGCCCGAGCCAAAGGCGCGGAAATTAGATTGGATAAAAGACACCATCATGCCCGAGCTGTCAGCGCAGGTGAGATACACGGTGTCGTGACTCACCGGCAGCGTCATTGGTGGCAAACCTTGGGCCTTATCGCCAATGCTTCTGGCTGCCGCCTCTAGTGAACCCTTTTCCAACAAATCTTCTGGGCTTAAATACATCGCCCCAGCATCAGCAAAATGCTCCTGGGAGGCATGCACGGCAATTTTCATCGCCTCAATTTGGTTATGCATCTGGGCCGCAGTATCTAATTCGCCCACAGGCAAATGCTGCAAAATTCCCAACGCAATCTGCGCCGCCAAACCCTGACCATTGGGCGGAATTTCGTGGAGGTCCACACCGCGATAATGTTGGACAATGGGCTTAACCCAATCTGCTTGATGACTCAACATGTCCGCCATATTCAAAGCGCCACCACCCGCAGCTGACGCGTCAGTGATGGCTTGGGCCAATTCACCCTGATAAAACTCTTGACCGTGACTTTGTGCGATTAAACGCAGGCTTTTAGCGAGATCAGGCCGGCGGAAGCGCTCTCCAGACTTTGGGGCCGGCAAAAAGTGTTCACCAAAATCAGCAAACTCATCGTAATAGCTTGCCAACATCTGCCAGTAATAGGCCGACTTTGGCCCCACCAAAAAACCCTCTTCTGCATAATGAATAGCCCACTTAAACAGATCTGCAAAAGCCAGCTTGCCGTAGCGATCACTCAATGCCACCCAACTGCTCACCGCGCCGGGCACGGTTATGCTGTCCCAGCCCAGTTCCGGCATTCGCTTCAGACCCTGAAAACGCTCCAGGCTCCAATCCATAGGCGCTCGACCCGAGGCATTTAGGCCAACCACTTCACTGCCATCCCAGAGTAAACAAAACGAATCACTGCCAAGACCGTTATTATTCGGCTCAACCACAGTCAAGGTAATGGCCGCTGCCAGCGCCGCATCCACAGCGTTGCCACCATAGCGCAGAGCATCTAAGCCAGCGTGTACAGCCAGGGGCTGCGAGGTCGCTACCAGATTATCGGCTGCGACCGGCGAGCGATTAGATGAATAGGGTTGATTGGGACTATACATAGCGCCTCACTAAATTCGGTTAATTAATTGGTCGGTCTATTCAATGACCAACGTTATTGCTAAGAATGTGCCAACACCTAAGGTAATAGCAAGGTGCTTGAAACAAGCGCGCAAATGACCCGAAAAAAGACATCTAGCAAGGCATTTTCCGCCAATACAAAGCCTAAGCAACCGCTAGGCAAAAGAACAAATCTTTGCGACCCTAGCGACACTAAAATTGATTGGATTTATTGTGAGCCACGCAGAAGGTAATTCAGGACAAATCTCAACTGAGATCAAAAAATCTGCCCAAACACTATTAGCGCAACTCACTTTAGAAGAGAAAGCGAAGCTCTGTTCTGGGCAGGATTTTTGGCACATGGAAGGTATTGAACGCTTAGGACTAGCCCCAGTAATGGTCACAGACGGACCTCATGGCCTGCGCAAACAAGGCGCAGCCGCAGATCATTTAGGTGCAAACAAAAGCATTCCCGCTACCTGCTTCCCCACCGCATCCAGTCTGGCAAGCTCATGGAACCGCGAGCTGATGCATGATGTTGGCGAAGCACTTGGTGAGCACTGCGTTGAAGAAAACGTCACTGTTTTACTCGGCCCCGGCATGAATATAAAGCGCCACCCATTGTGCGGCAGAAATTTTGAGTACTTTTCTGAAGACCCACTGATTTCCGGCGAAATTGCTGCAGCACTAGTATCGGGCATTCAAAGCCAAGGCGTGGGTGCCTGCCTAAAGCACTTTGCAGTGAATAACCAAGAATTTGGGCGCATGTATATGGACGCCATAGTAGACCCACGCACCTTGCGCGAAATTTACCTTAAGGGTTTTGAAATAGCCGTTAAAAAGTCGGCGCCGTGGATGGTCATGTGCGCCTACAACCGCTTGAACGGAGAATATTGCAGCGAGCACAATTGGCTGCTAAACAAAGTTCTGCGCGATGAATGGGGTTTCGATGGGGCTGTTGTCACTGACTGGGGCGCCACAAATGATCGCGTGTTAGGTGTGCAATCTGGCCTCGACCTAGAGATGCCCAGCAGTGGCGGCATTAACGATAAGTTAGTGCTGCAAGCCGTGCAAGATGGCGAACTGAATGAGGCCGACTTAAACAAAACTGTACTTAGAAATCTGTGCATTAGTTTAGCTGGCGCTCAGTTGCCAGAGCGCAATCCAAATATTGACCTTGATGCACACCATCAACTTGCGCGCAGAGCAGCAATTGAGTCCTGCGTATTGCTTAAAAACGCAACTGACCTTCTGCCCATTAGCAACAGCGAAAGCGTTGCACTCATTGGCGCGTTCGCAAAAAAACCAAGATTTCAGGGTGCCGGCAGCTCACAGGTTCGGCCCACCCAGGTTGACACCTTGTTTGACGCGCTTAGCGAAAGTATCGACAACCTAGTCTACGCGGAGGGCTTTGACGCCAAGCACAGCGAGTTAGACCAGGGGTTAATTGATGAAGCCGTTGCTGCGGCCAAGGCGTGCAGCGTGGCCATAGTTTATGCAGGCTTACCCGGCATTTATGAGTCCGAAGGATTCGACCGCGAACACATGCAGCTACCAGAGCAACACAACCGCCTCATTCAAGCCGTTATCCAAGCTAACTCCAGAACGGTTGTAGTACTGGCTAACGGCGCCCCCGTAGAAATGCCTTGGATCGACCAAGTACCCTCAGTTTTAGAGGGCTATTTAGCCGGCCAAGCCAGCGGCAGCGCCGTTGCCGATATTTTGCTGGGCCTGGCTAACCCAAGCGGTAAATTGGCGGAAACGTTTCCCCTAAGTCTTACTGACGTGCCTTCAAACGCTTGGTTTCCTGGCGAGCAACGACAAATTCAATACAGAGAGGGTTTATACGTAGGCTACCGTTACTTCGACAGCGCCAACCGCCCTGTCTTATTCCCCTTTGGTCACGGCCTAAGCTACAGTACTTTTGCCTATAGCGAAGCTCAAAGCAGCGCAAGTACCGTGCCTGCTGACCTAAACAACCCCACAGCAATACAGCTATCTGTTGCGATCAAAAATACCGGCACAATGGCTGGGGCTGAATGTGTACAGGTTTATCGCCATGCATTAAACAGCCAAATTTATCGACCCGACCAAGAACTATGCGGCTTTGCTAAAGTAGAGTTGCAACCCGGCGAACAACGTACGGTAACCATTCAAATCAGCGCAGCCGACTTTGCATATTTTGATCACGGAGCCAATCAATCAAATGTGGAACCAGGAAAATACGAGTTGCGCATTGGCGCGTCTAGCAGAGACATTCGACAGACGCTGGAATTGACTATAGAAGATCATAGTCAGCAGAAAATCGCCCAACCCAGCCTTGCAGCGCAAAGCTGCCCTGGCCCCGAACTGAACCAAGCCTCCATTCAAGTAGCGGATAAAACCTTTGCGCAAATGCTCGGCAAGGATGTACCAACAGGCGAATCGCCACGCCCCTTTCATGCCAACTCTTCCTTAGCAGAAATCGGTGAAACTTGGTTAGGTGCAAAAGTAAAAGCGAAAACGGTAGACCGATTTCTTAAGGGCATGGGTATTGGCAACAACGACGCTACCATTCGCAAGATGTTTACAGAGATGGCTAACAATATGCCTCTTCGTGGCATTGTGTTGTTCCAGCAAGGCAAACTCAGCTACCGCAAAATGCACCTGCTGCTGGCTATTTTGAACAAGCAACCGCTACACACAATAAAACTCTATTTCGCTAAAGACGATTAATTCGCTGAAAACCTAAATTAAAGAACGGCGCTAAAATGTTATAAAAATCAGCGGCTTATATAGGCTTGGTAACGTCGAGCGCGCTCCAAGTCTGCGGTTTCGCGGGTAATACTCAAACCTAGCTGTACCAATTGGTTCGCGTTCAGCCCGGCATCTATCGCTGCATCTACCACCTCTAATGCCTTGGCGGCATCTCCATTGGAATGCAGTGCCACCGCGTAGATATAATTCAGCGAAGAAGACGACTGGGCATCATAGCCTTGGGCCAACAAGCTAATGGCGCGAGCGCGGTCACCCCGCCTAACCCACCAAAGCGCTTTGGCCAGCAAAACATCCGGCGCGTTTGGCGTTAACCCTAACGCAGCATTTAACAAGTCAACGCCTTGCTCATCGCGCCCTGTGGCCCGATAAAGGTCGGCCAAATTGATCAGAGCCGGCACCCACTGGGGATTCAACTGCAGAGCCCGTTTAAGTGTCTGTTCCGCATGGGGCACGTCACCCATATGAAGGTACATGGTAGCAATATTTGACAACGATTCTGCACGGTCAGCACTGACCAACTGAACATCAATGTAGGCGTCAATAGAATCCTTGAGCACTGCCTGCTCCGGCGGCGGTAGCGCCGGATACAAATCGGCTATTGCAGCGACAACTTCGAGGCGAACTGCCAGCAGCGGATCTCCCAGCAAAGGCTTCAGCGCCCGCCATTGACGCAGCCCAGGCCAGCGCTCCGAACCTCTAATGGCCCCCATACGCACCAATGGGTCAGCCGACTTAAGCCCCTGCTCTATGGCACGGGAACCGCTGGTTAAAGCATAACCGCCAAGCAGTGATAACGCGGTCCCGCGAACGATACCAGGCATCTGCGGGGCTATTGCCACATTAACCAATCCTGCCTCGGCCGTTTTTTTACCCCGCCTTGCGGCGAACAAGGCCTCGCCAAAATGCTGAGGCTTTGGCCGCTTTTGTGCGTGGTTGAAATGTTCAGCAATCACCGTTGCTGCCCACCGATTGACATTAGCTCCCTGCTCCACCTGGTGGCAGCCAGCACAGGCATTTGGCACGCCAATTTTTTCACTCAAATCTGGCCTTGGGATACGAAAGCTGTGGTCATGCCGCTCATCAATCCCCATATAAGTTTGACTGGGCATATGGCAGTCGATACATGCAGAGCCACTGTTAGGTGTACCCTCAGCGGCGTTATGAAAATGATGACTGGGCGAGTCATACAACGCTTTTTTAAGCGTTGGATATTCAGCGCGTCCAGCTCGATTGTGACACTGAGTGCACAGCGCGTTACCTTGGAATTTTAACTGGGCCGAGTGCGCATCATGACAATTGCTGCAAGTAACCCCTTGGGCGTGCATTTTGCTCTGAGCGAAAGACCCATAAACATACACCTCGTCCAAAATTTGACCATCTGGATGATATAAACCCTGCTCTAACAAAGCTGGCTGGTAGTAATCTAAAAACGTCTGTTGTGGGGTAAAGCCTTCGGCTAACTGTGCGCGCCGGCTATGACAGTTAGCACAAGTATTTTGCTCGGCGGCCGCAGCACTATTTGCTGATGACAGCATTGGAAAGGGTTGCGTTGGCGTCGCTCGGTGAGCAGAACCCGGTCCATGACAAGCCTCGCAACCCACACTGATTTCAGCAAACTGGGTATCGAAGGTATCGGTAGAGGCATCATAACCTTTGGTCACTGCGGTGGAATGACAGTCCGCGCACATATGGTTCCAGTTTTGCCCGCCCTTTGTCCAATGGGTTACATCATCGGACACACCAGAGCTTTGCGGATTGAGGTGATACCAACCTTGCATTTGGTCTTTATCTTTTGACCCACGCGTATCCCAAACCAGCGGCAACGCCTGCAAGCGACCGCCGCCCACATCTACTAAATATTGCTGCAAAGGTGAAATTCCAAAAGTATAGCGAACCGAATACTCAGTTAGATTATTTTGCGCACCATCAGTCTGCACGGAGTAAGTATCGTTTTGACTTGCGAACTTAGAAGTAACCGAGCCAGCTAAATGAATCTGATTATCGAAATTGCCAATGACCGTTGTTGCTGACGGCTCAGCCATGGCGAGTTGATGATGGGAGTCCTGCCAAGATTTATAAGCCTCAGCGTGGCAACTGCCACAAGTCTCGGAACCAATATAGCTGGCTGTTATCGCAAGAGCTTTGTCGCCAGTCAGTCTCTGCATAGGAGATGCGGGCGAGGAAGTTATGGAAGGCGTAATGGGCAGCGTATGCCCGGGCGCTGAATCGTCAGCCTGGTCTGAGCAACCAAGGGCGACCATGCAGACGCCGACAATAGCGAACTGCCGCAGCACCTGAACTAAATATTTATTCATCTAACCACAGCCACCTAACGCACGTTAGGCCTAGACTTAAAGCCCGCCTCAAACGCCGGGTTAGCCTTTGCCATAGCGCTCGGCGAAGCAACCGACTTAGAACTAAGCCAGCCGCAGAAAGACAGTTCTTGGCGCACCCGCTCACGGACGAGTGCTTAGAACTACTTGCCGTAGTGAGCAGCCAACGCAGCAATGTCTTCATCGCTTAAGTCGGCAGCCATACCGTTCATAATTGCATTAACACGCTTACCAGATTTGTATGCGGCTAACTGCAATCGCAGGTAGGTTTCGTACTGACCATTCAAGTGCGGATAGATTGGCGCAATCGCCCCACCCTTTTCGCCGTGACAGGCAACGCAACCCTTCTCTACAACCAAAGCTGCACCATCCGGGGCTTCGCCAGCACATGCCGCAAAGCTCATAACTAATGACAGAGCAATCCACTTAGAAATCATCAAAATTATTTTCATTTGCCTAGACCTCAGTTAGATTGACGACTGAAGTAATCAGCCAGTAGTTCGATTGTCTCGTCGCTCAAAGGAGCAGCTTGAGCATTCATTTGATTGCCAGGCTCTACACCATCACGAAAATACTTGAGTCGGCTGACTAAGTAGATGCTGTTTTGACCCGCAAGATTGGGGTATCGCTGTGCGTTTGATTTACCAGTGACCCCATGACACGTAGTACAATGGTATTTCCAAGCAAGCTCTGCGCCTTCATCAGCCGCAAAAATTGTTGGACTTGTCAGCGCCGTTCCCAAAAGGAGGCATAGACCCGATAGTATTCGTCTTCCCAGGACTCTTTTAAGCATTTCCCGCTTTCCTTTAACCAGTCAATTTTTTGTTACTGCAAGTTAGGACGCCGAATGATGCTAAGCAGCATTAGAGTGGCAAGCAGCTAAATCACGTAAGAACCTGTGTGGGTAGGCACAACTAGCGGCACCCGGCCCTTGGTTATCTAACAATTGGCAATAACCCACGTGTTCAAAGTAACTCGCAGAAAAACGTTCTGCTCTGACATAGATGCCAGAAAAATTACGTTTTTCAGCTCTCAGATGTATTTCATCGAGAAGCAATTTGCCTACCCCGTGACCCTGATGTTCTTGACCAACATACAGACCATGCAAGAGAGCGACCGCAGAATTGTGACTTACAAAACCGACATTCTCTGGTTCCCAAACGGCAACGCCTAAACAAGCGTGCGCTTTATAACACAACAGGAATTCAAAATCTTGAACATCCGCATTTGTGTAGTGCAATGCTGTCAGCGCAAGACGCTTCAAGCGCTCTGAAGAAGGCCAAGCTTCCACGGCGGAACTTATAACCTGGTTTACTGCCGGCAGATCCGCTGCAATACCACGGAGAATTAATGGGGCGTCAAAGTTACGTCTATTGCGGCTCATAAGCGCACATCCTAGATTAATGAATGGTTAAAGAAAGAGCAGTCAGTGCACTTGGAAAGTCAGCGAATTGCGGGTTATTGAATGGAACATAGAGTAAAAGGAGCGCCTGCCTCAACCTAGGGAGGAGAGGGGAGAAGAGAGACAGGCGCTCGAGGGACCCTTACTAACCTAACATCAACATATAAAAGGTTGTAGAAGCTGATACTAGAACCAGTGTCAGAGCGTCCAAGGACGGTATTAAAACCACTCTCCGCACCTTAGCCATTGCGATAAATTTTGGGACTGGTCGACTGATTTGCATGCTTACTTCCATTATGCAAAAGATAGAGGCTGCCATGAAATTCGTCAACACAATATCTAACTTCAAACTATACAATAGTTAGACGTTATGAATTTTTTACCATTTTTTGTGTGTTTTTTAACAAACAAAGATAATTCGTCTATTATTGTCCATCTTTATCGAGCACAGTGTCGGGCAAAAGACTCAACAATTTCCACGCAGTATGTCACCGAACCCGACTACTAAAGAGCTTACGCAAAGACCCTCGCATGACCGGTGCCTAACCGCAGCCAGACAGCAAACCTAGGATTGAATTTTGCACCCTATAGAAGATCAAAAAATAGCCATTATTGGAGCGGGTATCAGCGGATTGCGGTGCGCCAACCTGTTGCTAGACCACGGGATTAATTGCACCCTATTCGACAAAAGCCGCGGCTTTGGTGGCCGCACATCTACCCGGCGCAAAAACGATTGGCGCTTTGATCATGGCACTGGCTACTTCGCTGGCACAAACCCTGACTTCTTGTCCCACATAGCAGCCCTTCTGCCCTGGCAACCCACAGGCACTGGTGATAGGTTTTATGTCGGCGCTAACGGCAACAATGAGCTTGCTAAAAATATTGCTGCCCAGATAGCCGAACAGTACGCCTCCAGCTTAAACACCCATCTCGTCACTCATCTAGGCACGACCATTACCAAGGTTACCCGCGCCAGCCAAAAAGGATGGCGGCTTACAACCAACAAAGGTGAATCCTTTGGCCCATTCGACATAGTTGTTAGTACCGCCCCACCCCCTCAGTCTGTGGATATTTTCGCCAGCATCGCTAGCGCTGTTACTCAACGCTTAGGCGGTCTACGAACCTATTGCTCCTGGGCATTGATGCTGGTGACTCAAACGCCGCTGACAGCGCCAGATCTAGTACTTGAACCAAACGCAAACATTTCCCGGGTAATGGCAGAACACAGCAAACCTCGGCGCCAAGCTGTACAGACAGAGTCAGACCCAGCCGGGGTTTTTGTCGGTCAAGGCCAATATGTGGTTCAGGCCAGCCGTGCATTTAGTCAGACTCACCTTGAAGCAACTCCGGAAGAAATTATCCAGCTCATGCTTGCTGAGTTAGGCGCCTTATACGGGCCAATACCCGAGGTAGTGCATAGCCAAGCACACAGATGGTTGCACGCGGGCATTCAGGCACCATTAGGCGAAGCTTATCTACTGGATAGAACGCAAGGCATAGCCGCAGCGGGCGACTGGTGCACGGGAAATACCGCCGAAGATGCGTTTATCAGTGGAGCGAATTTGGCCAAAGCAATAATTGCGGGTGGATAGCTACAGAGTGCACAGTTCAGGCGCCGCTATGCTTCTTGTTACTTCTTTAAGCAGTTCTTTAGCGGCCCGCTTCGTTGTTGCGGCTGATATTGCTTTTGCTGTTAGGCCTCGAGTAATTACTGAAGCTATATCTCGTACTATGCCTAACGCTGTGACAAGCGCTATGTCTGGCGAAACGTATCCTCGACCGCTTGAATTACCGCAGACAAAAATTGAACTCTCTAATTTTTAGAGTCATCAAGCTCTTTTAGACTTTTCGCAGCAAGTGTAAACATCGCGACATTACAAAAGGTCTGCAACTCTACTTTTTGCCGATCAGGAGCAACCCAACCAAATACCACCACGCAGGTGGCTAGTGTTTCTTCATAAAAGTGCTCGTCCAACAACACGACGACTCTGGACGAGTTGGTATAGACCACTAGCGCCAGAAAAAGCATCAAGCCAATAAATGCGACAAATCCCTTTAGCCATACTGATTTCAGAAAAGACTTCTTCCCTGCGGAATCACTAGTACCTGACATACACTATCCTTTGTTAATCGTCTGCTTAATCGCTGTTGGGGTCGAAGCGCAATCTGTAAACAGTAACCGTTCAGAAAGAATACTCAACCCCAACATACGCGTCCGAAGAGGTTATTTGCCGAGCGGTCAACCTTTCACTTTGCCCCACACGCCAGCTTCAATCCTCCATCTAAGTCAACCCCATTAGTTTAGGCCAGGCCAGCAAAGCAGATTTTTGTAACACTTTTATTAATGATGTGTTAACTAATAGTGAGGATAAAAGCACAACCGAGGTATTTTCTCTTGTCTAAGCACCCCTGTAAGAATTCTCTAGCGGGCATAACCATACTGAGCGTGCTGAGCGCATGCGGCGGTGGCGGTGGCAGTGCCCCGACTGCAGCAGAACCGGCTGCCGCCAGCGGAACACCTACACAAACGCCAGCCAGCACTTTTTCCTACAACAAAATTTTGGGCGCATATTCTGCACAGCAATGGGACGCTATTTCATTAGCAAAAATAGTCGACAGCGGATCGACATTGAATGGCGAGTATATTCAAAACATGACCACATCGTTCACCGAAAATGGACAAAGCTACGCAATCACTACAGCAGGACAAAGTAATGGCAACATCACTTTAGACTATAGCTGGACCGTCAATACTGATGGCTCAGACACTGTTGTGGCCCTTTATGACCCTACTGGCTTCCAAGTCGCCAATAACTATCAACAATCTCTTGCAGGTGCGGAGTTAAACGTCAGCACCTACGACAGCACGTGGTTGGCCTCCCAAGGCATAGAGTATGTTGACGGCGCTGCGGCGCAAGTCACCTATACCGGCAGCGACCCAGTGCATACCCTACCCCTCATTTATGGCGGGTTCACAGAGAGTGGCGACGTCAAAACCGCGGCCAATCAAGATTTTGCTCTGTTACCCGATATGCTTTTTCAGTACTGGGACAACGACCGAAACACTTCCACCAAATTGGTCGCTAAGGGCAGCGGCAACATCAACGTAAACTATGCGAGCAATACCGTTACCGGCACTATGGTCTTAGACAAGTTCTACAACTATGCGGATGTCTATAATGGCAGCACCAACTACGCACTGGTTGCAGGCATACCCAATATCACCATGACGGTAGTTAACGGCACTTTGGCAGACGGGCAAATCACAGCCACTCTAGACGCCTCAGTAGTGGTCACATCCAACGGCACCATAAGCGGTGAAGGCTATTTAAAAGGTGCGCTCTTTGGCCCAGAAGGCAACGAACTGGGGGCGACGCTGTTTTTATTGCAAGACAACGAAGACACACACAGTTACTTCTACTGGGACACAACGGGCATTGTTTTGGGACAGTAGTTCTGGATCAATAGTTCTGGAGCAATAGCCAACAGCAAGTAGACGGCTCAGCCAGACTAATTGCCCCGCTATATTGCCACCCTCTGCACCATTGTCCGCCCCAATGTCTGCTCCACTATTCGAACTAGTAACCAACAGAATCACTAACGTGACTAAAATAGCGTCGCGCCATGCAGCCGTCTTTAGCGATAAATTCACGCTACAAGTATCTCCGCTAGATTTTACCACTAACGCTTACCAATAGATTTTGCCAATAAATCTTAACAATCACTTCTAACAATAAGTTTGTGTGGACAGATACACTTTTTTGCTAACACGCGGCCACTACCGCCCATCGCTTATGATCCTCTTCAGCAAAGGCGCACAAAAACATAGCGCCAGGGTGAGACACTTAAACCCAGTGAGCAAGTTCGACGCCCGATGCTCAACCCATTTTTTGGTCAATGGGAAGAATCACTTAGGTGCCGGCTAACAGGCGGAATTATGTGTGGTCTTTTGTGCTCTTGAGCACAGGTTTATGCGTAGATCTAAGTGTGGGTTTGTGTGGAGGGTAATGTGTAACCTATCGAGGTAATCACAAAACGTAAGATGCATGATATGGCTACAAACATGGCGTTAGATGACCGCTTGCTGGCAGCAGCGCTGAAAATCGGCGGTCTAAAAAAATAAAGGACACTGTCAATGCGGCCCTAAAGGAATTTGTTGAGCGCAGAAAATAAAAAAAGATTATTGCTCTCTTTGGCTCTATGCCCGGTAATGAAGGTTATGACTATAAAAAAAGCCAGCGCATAAACTAAGTGCTAATTGATACTTGTATTTGGTCTTTGGCTCTGCCTAGTAATACCCCCAGGGACAGAGATATTTCGACAAAATTAGCGGCTATTATTAACGTTGGCGAAGCGCCAAAAATTGGGCCGATTAGACAAGAACCACTCTCTGGCTATAGCAACAGCAATCAATTTTTTAAAATTAAAAGGGCCTCTAGAGCATTTTTCCGACGAACCTATGGTGGGTGAAGATTATACAACCGCAGCAGAGCTTTCTAACCACTACAGCGTTAGCGTCGTACAGGGGTCACATACAGATTTTTTGTTCTGCGCAGTGGCTATGCGACTTGAGGTCGAAATTTTCACGACAGATAAAGATTTTGAACGCTACGTGCTTCATTTGCCCATTGGACTCTATGGTAATTAGTGTCGGATTGCTTGGCTTCGCCAGAGGGTTTTTAACTCGCTTCACCCATGTCTTGAGCATTCGATAAAGGACTTTCTATAAAGGTCACCGGATAAAGGTCTTTGAATAGAAGAGGACTTTGGAAAAAACACTTCAATCGAAACGGAACTGTCTTTCCAGGTCAATTCTAAACAGACAGCGTTAAGGCCTGTTTAGAATCTGTTTACGGTCTGTTCAGAATCTATTCAAACCCAGCAACCGAGTCTCCCGCGACTTCAGTCACCGCCTCTCCGCCAGCTACCTCATCCGGGGCGTCGCCCTCGTAACGCAGCGTGGTAAAGCCAAAGAACATTTCGTGCATGGTTTGCAGGCCAAAGAACACTGGCTTGGTTGGATCTGGGTTGCCCGGATTGCGGTCTGAATTATCCATAGCGCCGGTGGCAATCAACTTACTGCCCGCAGGCAAAAACAGTGGCTCTTCTAAGCGATAGTTGAACTGCCAATTGAAGTCGTACTTTGGCACAGACAACAGCTGCTCAGTCTTGCCATCAGGATACTCAACACTGTAGCTCATATGCTTACCGCGGAAATGCATATGCGGCGTCATCTCATAGAGGTAGGCATCGCGCTCTACCAATTGCTCGCCACGCAACATATGTTCCTTGGCACCGGGAGGCACCAAAAAACGGCGCTGACCGGCTACACCGCCAGACATTACAAAAGCCGGCGGCTTGTCGTAGATGAACAACCCTACTTCGGTTTCATCTACGGTCTCGCGACCGGAAGTGGTGTAGTGCATCTGCAACAAAAAATTGGAGCCCTTTGGAATAAAGCGGCCGCTATTATCACGGAACTCGTCTGGCTGTCGGCCTGGTGCAAAACCGCCAATATTGTCACCGCGCTCAGCTGCTTTGTTCTGCTCGCTACCAGACTTGTCCGCTGGACTAGATAAATAGGTAATTACATGGTGTAAAACTGCGCGATCCCCTGGCACAAACTCCATTGCGCGAATCCATACATCTCGGTCTAAGTTCAGCTCAACAGGCACATAGCGATAATCAACAATACCCGTAGCTGGAATAGTTTGCGCCGGCACTTTAAACACCATATCTGGCTCGCCTAAGCTAAATTTGCCATCGGTAAAGGTCATTAATGGCAGCGGGTCGGTGCCCTCGCCCATTGGCGCGCCTGCATCTATCCAATGCACCAGCTTTTGCTTTTCCTCAACAGTCAGACCTGCAACTTCCGCAATTTTTTTGCCAACATGACCATCAATCTGGCCTGGGGGCATGCGACGGGTCATAACCACTTCGCGCATCATGGGTGACCAACCTCGAACCATGGCATGGCTAGACATGGACCATGGGCCAATTGCGCCGTCGTGATGACACGACACACAGTTCTCCTGAAGGATGGGCACAATGTCTTTTGTATACGAAACGGACGCCTGTTGATGAACCGCTTTGGCCGCAAAGTCGATGAGCTGCCCAGTAGACTGGACACTGGCAACTGCCACACCACCTCCATTTAGAAGACCAGGCAGCACTTGGGCAATGGAGCTTGTATCGCCTCTATATAGCACTGACATAGTGTCAGCATTAACAATCACCGACTCACCTAAGCGAGTAACGCCGAGGGTTTCAGCCACAAGCTGGGACTGGTCCAGCAAGATCGCAATCTCTAGATTCAATTCGTCAGCTTTTGCTGCGACAGCGTCACGCGGATCGGCTGGTTGTGGGTTAAGGATAAAAAACTTAACGTCCTGCTCGCCCACCGCACGCTTAACAGCGCTAAGGTTGGCCGCATCTTCAGCAAGTCCTGAGCCACTTAGCCCCTGAACTGCAATAACGACAGCTTTATAGTCGCCGTAATAGCTTAATTGATGGAATTTCCCGCTGTTATCCAACAGCGCAAAGTCACCGACTTTGTCATCACTGGTGGCAAAGCCAGCACTGGCGCAAAAACTGACAAAGATGCCCATGACAAGGCTCAGAACTAGCCTTGGAGATGACCTGCGAGAAGCGCCCAAAAAGGTTTTTCTAATTTTCATTTTATTACCGTGTGTAAATATCTCCCTACTGCCGTAGCATACCCTTAATTAAGAATAATTCGTCGGTAGTCACAAAAAAAATGAAGTTCATCATCGATCTGCTGTTAGCAAAACGTAACCTTTTTGCGTTCGTCACTTTGGCCTTAAGCCTAGTCGTTGCAGTTGGCCTGGGAGCCACCAGAATGGTTGCTACCAGCGAGTCTTTGCTCAGTGATAACGACCCCTTCAAATTAGAAGTCGAAATGGCTCAGGAAGACTTCCCGCCCACTACCGGGGTGCTTTTTGCATTCGAAGCCGAGGACGTTTTCTCCCTAGAATCCTTGCAAGCAATGGAGGCATTGACCCAACGTTACGCAGAGGTAAAGTCTGCCATAGCCGTAAGATCGCTATTAAACCAACGCCTCAGTGACTCTGATCAAAAAATCCATGATCGAGATTATCTGGTACCAGAACTTGCTGGCCTAACCGAAAGCGACGCCGCAGCGATTAGAGAAATTGCGCTGAACGACGACGATATAGTAAAAAACTCGCTGTCTAAAGCAGGCGATATGGCATTGGCTAATATCCGCTACAAAAATGCTGAAGACGATCAAGCAACACGCTTAGAGATTGCTCGATCAGTCATCGTCCTAAGAGACTCCCTACGCGAAGAATTCCCGAACGTAGACATTTATGTGCTCGGCAGATTGATGTTTGAACTAGATGGCATCAATGCCCGCACAAAAGACAATCAAGTACTACTGCCTTTAGTGCTGATAGTCGGCATATTGCTGCTTTGGTTTTGCCTGCGCTCACTGTCCTTTTCTATCACGCTAATGGCCATGGCAGCGCTGTCATTTGCGGCAACAATGGGCACCTATGGCTGGCTCGATATTGCGTTCAATCAAATCTCTACCCTTGGGCCTTTGGTGGTTATTGTCATTGCCATAGCAGATGGCATTCACGTGTTGTCTATTTATGCCCAAGGTTTGCACAAAGGCATGGCTAAAATGGACGCAATGCGCGAAAGCCTGCGGGTCAATATTCAGCCCATCACCTTGGCAACCGTGACCACTGCCATGGGCTTTCTTAGCCTCAACTACAGCTCTTCTCCAGGAATTTATGGCTTCGGTAACATTATCGCTATCGGTGTAGTTTGGGCTTACATAGTGACGCTGGCTATTCTGCCAGCTCTAGTCTTATTACTGCCAACAAACAAAGTGCCTCAACCGCTGGGTATTGCGGGATTCATCCGCGCTGTGATTAAAATTGTTACAACAAGAGGCAACGTACTTTTTTGGGGCAGCGCGGTCATCATTGTGGTTACCCTCGGCCTACTGCCGCTTAACAAACTAGACTTCAATCGCTTCACCTTCATAGATGAAGAATCAGATGCCCATCATGTACTCACAGCATTAAGCGAAAAAATTGGCAACGACCAAGCGCTTGCCTATAGCATAGACAGCGGCGAGTACTACGGCATTACCCAACCTGAATTTCTACAGCAAGTAGAAGCATTATCAGTTTGGTTAGAGGCGCAACCAGAAGCGAGCTTCGTGACCAGTTACACCGACTACCTGCGCTCGCGCAACAAATCCGACAACGACGATGACGAGGCCTTCGAAATATTGCCCGACGACCAACTGCAAATAATCGACTACTTAGTGGGCTATCAACTGGTACAGGAAATTGAGCCCAGTTTGCAGCCTATCTTCAACGCCGACTATTCAGCGGTAAGGTTGGTGATTGCAACGTCGAATCTCTCTAACAAACAGTTACTTGATTTCAATGATCGTATTGATGCTTGGATTGCTGACAATGTGCAAGAAAAATACAAGGTCCTTCATGGCGACAACAGTATCCTTTATGTGCGGCTAGACAGACGTATTACTGAGGAACTGATCCAAGGCTTTATGCTGAGCTTTTTGCTCATCACCATTACTATGATTATTGGCCTCAAAAGTCTGCGCTACGGACTCTTAAGCATCATGCCCAACCTTTTCCCAGCCACCATCGTCTTTGGCGTATGGGCGGTATTTGTCGGCGAACTCAGCCCTTATATTCTGATGTTGTTCTCAATCAGCATCGGTTTGGTTGTAGACGATTCGGTACACATATTGAGCAAATATATCAGCGGTAAAGAAGACGGCATGTCGCCTGAAAACGCTGCTATTTACTCCCTAGATAGAGCAGGTTCAGCCATTACTATCACCACGTTAAGTCTAGCCCTAGGCACGTTCGTTTTAGTTTTCTCATCTACCCCCTATTTTCAAAGCGTAGCGTCACTGCTCACTCCAATCATCATCGTTGCATGGGCCTTAGACTTATTCTTTTTGCCGCCCTTATTGATAAAATTCGACAGGTGGATGGACCGCAACAAAGACACTAAGGTCCCGGTTGAGGGCTAGTACTGAGTTTGCTTTGCTTTTGGGCAAGGCCTTTAAAGCGTCGGTAAAACTTCGCAAGGCAGTTTGAGAGACAATGGTAAGATACGTTTTTTGCTGGACTCTCTGAAATGAAAAAGCCGCACACAACATCGCGCCCTAATGCACAGCCAACACCCGCAGCACATTGGCCAACGCCGCTAACCCCGCCAGCTGGCAGTCCAAATATTGTTTTAATGATGCTGGACGATGTGGGTTTCGCAGACTTTGGTTGCTACGGCTCCGAAATAGACACCCCTGCAATAGACGCCGTTGCCAAGACAGGCGTGCGTTACAGCGGCTTTCATACCACCGCCATGTGCTCTACAACCCGCGCGGCTTTACTCACCGGCCGTAATCATCATGCAGTCGGCGTAGGTTGCCTGGCTAACTTCGACAGCGGCTACCCGGGCTATCGCGGTAAAATATCCTCAGATGCACCCACCTTAGCCGAAACTTTACGTGATGTGGGTTACCGTAATTACATGGTCGGCAAATGGCATGTCACCCCACTCACAGAAACAGGGCCAACGGGACCGTTTGATGGCTGGCCATTGGGCCGAGGGTTCGACCGCTTCTACGGATTTTTGGACGCCGAGACTGATCAATACTCGCCAGAACTGGTGCGCGACAATAGCCACATTGCCGCCCCCGGCAACTACGAAAGTGGTTACCACCTTACCGAAGATTTATTCGACCAAGCCATTGGCTACGTCAAAGGACACATTGCAGTGTCGCCACGAATCCCATGGTTCATGATGCTAACCCCCGGCGCATGTCACGCCCCACACCAAGCGCCCAAAGATCTAATAGACAAGTACGACAAAATTTTTGCCAAAGGCTGGGACGCCACACGAGCTGATCGACTGGCGCGACAAATTGAGCAAGGCATAGTGCCCAGAGCCACAGCGCTACCGCCGCGAAATGATTCAGTCAGAGCCTGGGCCGAACATAGCGATGACGAGCGTCGAGTGTTTTCACGCTTGGCTGGGGCATACGGAGCCATGCTAGAACACACAGACCAGCAACTGGCTCGTCTGATGGCATTTCTCGAGCAAGCAAATTTAGTCGACAACACACTGGTACTGCTGTTGTCCGATAATGGCGCAAGTCAGGAAGGTGGGCCAAACGGCTTTATCAATGCCATGGGCCCTTACAACCTACAACCAGAATCAATGGCGCAAAAGCTAGCCCGCCTGGACGACATTGGTGGCCCGGACACCCACAGCAACTTTCCTTGGGGCTGGGCAATGGCGTCCAACACGCCACTAAAACGCTACAAGCAAAACACTCACGGCGGCGGAATACGCGATCCGTTAGTTATGTCTTGGCCGGCAAAAATACCTACCGATGGCAGTATTCGCCATCAGTTTTGCCACGTCAGCGACCTCAACCCCACAATCCTTGACTTGATTAATATCAAAGTAGCTAAAGCGGAAGACGCAGGTTCTCTCGGCACAAGCTTCGCCAGCAGCTTGACAGATTCACATGTAAATACAGGAAAAACCACCCAATATTTCGAAATGTTTGGTCACCGCGGCATAGTGCATAACGGTTGGAAGGCCGTTGCCTATCACCCACCGGGCAGCGCCTTTGAGGAGGACGTGTGGGAGCTGTACAACCTAGATGAAGACTTCAACGAAACCAATGACCTAGCAAATGCTCACCCTGAGAGATTAGCCGAGATGCAGGCTATTTGGTGGCAAGAAGCCGAAGCAAATCAAGTGCTGCCATTGGACGATCGCTTTGCGCCAAGATTTGCAGAAAATGCCGAGCGACACCGCGGCGGCCGCACCCACTACACCTTTTGGCCTGGCATGGGCCACTTGCCCAGCGAGGTAGCCCCAGACCTGCGCAGTCGCAGCTATACCATTAGCGCAACAGTAGAGTTGGCATCAGCCACCGAACAAGGCGTACTCATTGCACATGGCGATGCCACCGGTGGTTATTCACTGTACTTAAAAGATGGCTACCTCATGCATGATCTAAATATTGGTGGTAACCACCAACTATTGAAATCCGCGCAGCCGCTAACCCCAGGACACCATACACTGTGCCTACGTATGCGGCGCAGCAAAAGTATAGACGGTAGTGTTAATGGTACTGCCGCTTTATTAGTAGACGACAAGAAAGTCGCCTCCATGCAAACAGACTTTATTTTCGCACTAATGATTTCTTGGTCAGGGCTAGACGTGGGTTTTGATCGAGGCACAACAGTGGGCAACTATGCCTCGCCGTTCAACTTCACTGGCACTTTGATCAAGGTCACAGTAGACCTAGACGACGACCAAGACCTAGACCATGAAGCAGTCGGCCATATTGAAATGGCGAAAGAGTAAGTTTGCTCAGGCTCAAAGAAGACCGGCACAAAACGTCAAGTATTAAAAAGCCCGCGAATTGCGGGCTTTTTAATACGTTAAGCTATTACTTTAGAATATGGCCAACGGATTCAGCGGCGAACCACTGGCACCCGCTACGCTTAGTGGCGCAGCCACCAGCATAAACACATGGCGCTTTTCTTTGTTCGCCTGAGCGGCCAGAGCGGCAAGATCTAAATTGTCGAAGATCGGCATGCCCAAGCCAATAATCAACAACTCGTGGGTGGGATTAAAACGTTGCCCCACACCAGATGGCATAACGTCAGTAACACCATCACAGCCAATCACCGCGACATCTCGCTCTTTAAGAAACATAGCTGTTGAGGCATGCAAGCCTGCGGCCGCCTCCACAAAGTTCCACGGTGCTTTGTCAGCAACGGCTTCCCAACGCCCAGTGCGCACAATTAGCGCATCCCCAGAACCAATTTTGATACCTGTGGATTTCTCCCATGCCAGAAAATCTTCTGTAGTGATGACCTTACCCGGCTGCAAATAGTCCACACCAAAAAACGCTGGAAAATCTACCAACACCCCTCGGGTGACAATGCCCTCACGCGCAATATTCTCAATACCAAGATTAGCGAAGCCGTCTTCATCCTGCTCAAAGGCAAAGCCGTTGTACATTTCACCTTGGTAGGCAAAGTGATTAATGGCGTCCAAATGCGAATGCGCAAAACCATGGTAGTCAATTTCAAACACATCCCCAGCTGCCTGAGGCAATGCTGATGGATCAATCCCTAAGACCGCTTCTGAGTCTGGGCCTGCACCCGTGGGAAAAATAAACGGCGTATGCTTGAAGGGCTTTTCATTAACATGATCGGCTACTTTATTCATAGGCAGCGCCAGGGAGACTGAAACACCCGAGCTCACCAATGCAGCAGCCTGGGCTTTCTTTGCCGCCGTGATCAGATTCAATGTACCCAACTGATCTGTCTCACCCCAACGTCCCCAGTTAGAAATCTCTTTCATCATCGTATCGAAACCGGCGGCGTCTAATAGAGGCGCGGATTTGTGATGATCCGCAGCCGACACTGAAGATGTTAGCGCCAAGAAAATAAATATATTTAGTATTTTCATAATCGACCTCAACTACTTTTCATTATTTTACTTATCCTACAATTACGCACGCAGCATGACTTGTTACTTCGGAGCAAATCTCTGACCGGCATCTACCCGCATAGTAGAACCGTTCATCATTGCGCACTCAATGATAGCTATGGCCATAGTACCGAATTCCTCAGGTCTGCCCATACGTCTCGGAAATGCGGCGTCTTTAGTCAATATATTGGCCCCTTCATCGGGCATGCCTGCAGTTAAGCCTGTAGCAAATAAGCTTGGCGCAATCGTCATGCAGCGAATACCTAAATTACCCAAGTCTCGCGCCATAGTGAGCGTCATTGCAGAGATTCCACCTTTAGCCGCGCTGTAAGCAACCTGCCCTACCTGGCCCTCGAAGGCTGCGATAGAAGATGTGTTAATCATCACGCCACGTTCGCCATCTTCATTCGGCTCGTTATTCGCCATGATTTGACCTGCAATCGTATTGATGTTGAATGATGCAACAACATTCAGTTCTAGCACCCTGGCAAATACATCTGTAGGGTGACGTGAGCCGTCTCTGCCGACAGTCCTTTGAGCTTGACCGCCCACTGAACGAGAACCGCCCCCTGCAGTATTGATCACAACGTGCAAGCCGCCCATATCGCTCGCCGCTTGGGTAATGGTTTCATCCATCAGTACGTAATCCGTCACATCACACGGATAGAACTTACCCTTTAGTTCTTTGGCAACCTCAGCTCCATTGGAAGAAGCCAAATCTAAAATGGCTACAGTGCCACCCTTGCGGGCAAATCGCTCAGCGCTTGCACGACACATACCAGAACTGCCACCAACAAAAATCCCCTTACTACCCGATATTTCCATTTATCCTCTCTCCTTTATTCAACTTTCAATAGACGCCCTAATCGGTACGCACATGACGCCAGCCTACCGAACCATTACTGTTTAGCGACTCCTTCAGCATGCAAACTTCCCCTAACTTTGCCCAGTTACGAACTTTAGCTAAGATCCACTTTTATCAAGCGGCTAGGCTACGCAAATCTAAATTAGTCGTTAAACCAACCCGCGCTCACCAATACCCACTGGGGTACTAACACCACCGGCACGCGCCTTACCCACCACGTCTCTCAGGGTGTACGCAGCATTTAACTCTGCTTTAGATGAGTCAGGGCCTAGCTCTCCTACACGGTGGTATTCACCTTGGTCGTCGGCCATACGAAAGTCCACAGTGGCGCCAGCCGCCTCCCCAGGTAGACCTCTGGCACCAAAACCATGGCCTTCGTTGGTTTGCGTACCTGTGGTGGCTTGATAGCCCATTCGGTGTAGTAACTTTGCACTGGCCCTCTGCAGTACTTCAGGGCGCACGGAGAGCATCCAATTCTCTTGCTGGCGCAGCCACGGCTGCTGCATGCCATTGAGCATAACGATGCGAGCATCATCAGTATGGTTAATGCCTGTACCGTGCAATAGCCGGCCATCGGTAATAACCATGGTGCCCGCCTTAGCGTCTAGGTTAATTGCCGGCGGTAACTTACCAACAGCTTTGCCCTGGCGAACCGCCTCGGACAAAACCAAATGGCTGCCGGGAATGATAAGTGTCCCACCATTAGTTTCATCTACATCAGTAATGGCGGTTAAAATATTAATGGTCATTGGGCTGCGAGAGTCCAGCGCATTACCTTGATCTTGGTGGAGCGCTTGAGGCACGCCGCCTTTTAGCGAAATCGCCGCAATCAAAGACGTGCAAACCCAACCAGGCCCCAGGGCTTCAGTAACCAATTGCTCAACTAACGGGCCGCCTTGGGCGATACTTGGATGCTGCTCAACAAATAACTCAAAACAGCGGCCTTTGTTCACACAACAGTTAATATTTTGACCACTGGGTGTTCGTTGCGCTATGCCCGCCAACTTTTCACCTTCCGCTTGTTCCAATACGCGCTGCCGAATGGTCGCCACCTGCTCTGCCGACATGCCATTTTCCACTTTGCAGTATCCCCAACGCAGCATATCGCTACGCAGCCTTGCTATGTCTTTACTGGGCTTAGGCAAATCTTCATCACGCCAGTAGTCGTGCTTTGAGCCGATGGTCGTATCGTAATAAGCGCCAGGCTTGAACGCCCAATTACCCCAATCTTTGCGACCCTTAGGCGTTACAAAGTAAATTCCGGGGTTATTTTTCAGGACCGAGGCCATAGGCTCTTTCGAGCTAACTTCATCCCGGTACATGTGCATTTCACTTGCCGACTGCTCAGCAATGAAATTTGGATCGAATTCTTTTGGAACATTACTCATTTTGCTCTCCTCTCTTTCCCCGGCACTCTTAAACTAGCCTTCGGCGCAAACCAGTTCAAGAACAAATCCGACCTTTTTGCTTGCGTTTGCTTGCTATAATTTGGCGGGGTGTTCCGCCAATCATTGTCGTGCTGAGCTCAGGCAAAAATAACCACAGCGTATTGGGTAAAATATAGCTGAATGGATATCCCTATTTTGTTCTTTTATTTTGTCGATCGGGCAACGCTCAATAGTGGCATAAGAAACAGTGTCGCAACAAACGCGATCTGTTTTACCGCCGCTAGCAAAGATCTTATACAGGCGCCTAGACCCTAGACGCTAAACTTTTACTGGATACCCTGCTCGCATTGCGTATATTGCGGCACCAGAGAGCACCCCCCCCCTTTTTATCGATCAAAGAACGGAGCAGTACAAATGGGACGACTACAAAGAGACTACGCAGGCACTGTTGCGCCGGTCTCTACATTCCTACATGTACTGTATCGCCACGGCCTAACCATGGGCATCTTTGCCTGCTTAACCGCATGGCTTCTTTCCAATCCGGTGTTGTTCTGGGATGCAATGAAAGGTTTCTCAACCAGCCCCGCAAACTACGCCTTAGTTTTACTGGCAATTCTTGGATTTTTCTACGTGGTTTTACTGCGCAAGGATTTAACACTAAACCCAACGCAAGGGTTATGGGTCGCCTACCTGTTGTACATATCTATTGTTGAAGAATTGGCCTTCAGGCTTTTTCTGCCCCTTATACTGGAATCGTCCATGGACCTTATTGCAGCCGTTGTACTGAGCAACTTTCTCTTCGCTGGGCTGCACTACTTTACGTTGCGCTGGAAATGGCAAAACTGTCTATTCGCTTTTTTAGGCGGCGTTGGTTTAAGCCGACTGCTGGATAATTCAGGCGATCTAACGCTCGTAGTACTGGTGCACTTTGTCGCCACATTCTTAAATACCCCCTCCCAGCCGGGAGCGGTAAGGAAAGAAGTCTAATAACCAAATAGCACCTCGCAAAAAGAAAAGCACGCCCAAAACCACCTACGCAATAGGTCAGCCCTTGGTTAAAGCGACATTTCAAAGCTTTACCAAGCAGCCCTATGCGTTCAATCAAAACAACTGCTGTATTTATTCACTACCGTTCTCTCTAGCCTAGCGCCCGACCTGCACCCTACCCATTGCCCATTGCCCATTGCCCATTGCCCATTGCCCATTGCCCATTGCCCATTGCCCATCAACTATAGTGACTTTCATATTTAAAGTTATTATTATGCTTTTTAAAGTAACTAGAAGAACTTATATATGAATCCACGCACTCAACACCTACTTACCGCCCCGCCCCTACCTTTATTGGCGCGCATGGCTACACCCAGTACGCTGGCATTTTTGATCCAGGGCGTGGTGAGTCTGGCCGAGGTCTGGTTTATTGGTCAGTTAGGTTCCATTTCATTAGCAGCCATTGCCTTAGCATTTCCACTACTGATGCTCACACAGACCCTTTCCGGCGGCGCCATGGGTGGCGCGGTGGCATCAGCCATTGCCAGGGCGTTGGGTGCAGGGAACGTGGCCCGTGCTGAAACCTTGGTTTGGCACGCACTTGCTATGGGGGTGATGGGCGCCTTGGCTTTATTCGTCATTTTTCTCCTTGGCGGCGAAGCATTCATCATGCTGCTGGGCGGCCGTGGCGAGGTATTAGAACAATCCTATACCTACGCATTGGTCCTGCTCTCGGGCGGGGTGTTTGTTTGGATGCTAGGCATCACCAGCGCCATATTCCGGGGCATGGGGAATATGCAATATCCTGCATTGGCGATGATGCTCGGCTCACTTATACAAGTTCCCCTCTCCGGCTGCCTGATTCTGGGGGTCTACGGATTTCCTCAATTAGGCATCGTTGGCGCAGCTGTATCTGCAATAACGTCGGGGTTGATGGTCAGCCTAGTGATGTTGCGCCACTTAGCCACCAGCGACGGCATTGTTAAATTACGCCTGTCTGCGCTGTCTTTCTCTAAAGCACACTTCGACGATATTTTGCAGGTTGCACTGCCAGCATCACTGTCGCCCATTTTGACCATTGCCACGGTACTGATGCTCACCGCTTTCGCCGGCCGCATTGGCGAGGCGGCATTGGCTGGTTATGGCATAGGCTCACGCATAGAGTTTTTAATTATTCCCTTAGTGTTTGGTCTGGGTTCATCAATGACCTCATTGGTTGGCATGGGCATAGGTGCAGGCGACATTAACCGGGCAGAACGAGTTGGTTGGATTGGCGGCTTAAGCGCGGGAATAATTGCAGGCGTACTTGGCATAGTATTGGCCATTTTTCCCGACGGTTGGATAGCACTGTTTACCCAAGACCCATTGGTACACGCTTCAGCGAAAGACTTTATTCAAATTGCCGGACCGTGCTTTTTCTTTCAAGGTTTAGGCCTGTCTTTGTACTTTGCCTCACAAGGTGCCAACGCCATGCTTTGGCCAGTGTTAGCCGCTATTTTACGTGTGCTGGTGGCGGGTTGTGTTTCATTCTCATTAGGGTTTATCTTTGACATTGGTCTAGTGGGCATCTATTACGGCGCTGCACTAGGCATGATAAGTTATGCGATCATCATTGCCGGCGCGCTGAAATTTGGTGCGTGGCGGCCATCGGAAAATTGAGCTGGTAATTATATGGATAAGCAAACGACCGGCGTCTCTAACAAGGCCGCAAAAAAAGTCCCAAACGAAGTCAAAGCTGCGCCACGGGTTAAGCGCTCGGACTGTGGTATTTCCAGCGCCCTAGATCTAATCGGCGATAAATGGACGCTGCTAATTATGCGCGACGCACTGTTTTTTGATTGCCGAACCTTTGCCGACTTTTGCAATCGGCCAGAGCGCATTCCAACCAATTTATTGTCCGAGCGACTCAAGCGACTGGTGACTTTTGGCGCATTAGTGAAAGTGGCCTACCAAAGCAAACCCTCTCGCTTTGAATATGTGCCTACAAAGCTGGGCAGCGAAATGAAACCGCTGCTGATAGAACTCCGCGCCTTCGGTGATGCTAACTTATAGCTTGAAAGCAAGCGTCCACTAACCATCTACCGCGCAAGTTATGGACAAAAGTTGCAGCGAAAAAGTTCCAAAAAAAAAGGCCAAACACCAAAGTAAATGACCTCTTTGCATCCACCCATTCGGGTGTTTTCTTCTTACCCAGAGCGCGCTTACGTAAGCGCGCTCTGGGCAACAGGTACTATCGCGCCATATTGATCATCTTCAACTGAGTAAACTCTTTCAGACCTTCCATACCCAACTCATTACCTAAGCCAGACTGCTTGGAACCACCAAAAGGTATACCCGGATCTAGCTCAGCGTGCTTGTTGATCCATACGGTACCAGTATTCATTTGGTTAGCTACGTCATACGCACGATCAAGGTCACTCGACCAAACCGAACCACCCAAACCGTAGTCTGAATTATTAGCGCGAGCGATAGCATCGCTTTCATCGGTGAAACGAATAACCGGTAGCACTGGGCCAAACTGCTCTTCGTCAACAATACGACTGCCTTCAGTAACATCACGCACAATTGTTGGACGAATGAAATAACCAGACTGATCAGGCACTTCGCCGCCAGCAACAATATTGCCGTCCTGACGCGCAGATTCAATGAGCTCTTTAACTTTTTCATACTGCATTTTATTTTGCAGTGGTCCAAGCTTAGTGCCCTGCTCTAGGCCGTCACCAATAATGGTGTCGTTAGCAATGCTTGCCAATTCATCAACTACTTCGTCATAAATTGAGTCGTGAACATACAGACGTTTCATAGCAATACAAACCTGACCGCTATTTTGGAACGCGCTATCAAACAACTGCTGCGCTACTTTCTTAGGCTCTACGTCGTCTAAAACGATACCTGCATCGTTGCCGCCTAGCTCAAGGGTAATACGCTTAATCAAACCCGCAGCGCCGGCCATAACCTTGGCACCTGTTGCGGTAGAACCCGTGAAGGAAATTTTGTTCACATCTGGGTGTGCGGTTAATGGCGCGCCCAGATCGTTGGCATCAGTGACAATATTCAAAACGCCGGCAGGCACAATGTCCTTAATCAACTCACCCAAACGCAGGGAGGTCAGCGGCGTGGTAGGCGACGGCTTGAGTACAACGGTATTACCTGCGATCAATGCAGGCGGCACTTTGAAGGCCATCAAAATCATAGGGAAGTTCCACGGCACAATAGCGCCAATAACACCCAGCGGCTTACGGTGCGCTTCAACCTTACGAGTTTCGCTGTCTTCAAGCACTTCAATCGGCAAGTCCAACGCAGTGAAATAACGAAAGAACGCAGCGGTGCCGTAGACTTCGCCAGTTGCATCAGCCAGTGGCTTACCCTGCTCTTGGGTTAACAGCTGAGCCAGCTCAGCACCATTGGCTTCAATGACATCAGCGATTTGCGAAATAATCGCTTTACGCTCGTCAATGGTGGTTTTACTCCAGCTTTCAAACGCAGTTTTAGCAGCGGCAACCGCCTCATTTAGCTGGCCTTCGTCTGCGCGCGGGCAAACGGCCAAAGTCTCTTCATTGGCTGGGTTCACTACATTCATTGTAGTTGCACCATCGACCATCTGGCCGTTAATCAATAATTTATAATCACTCAAAGCACTCTCCCAAAATTATTCTAATAAACACTAATCTGCTCACACTGAATCCACTGACTGTCAGCGCACAAAGCAGGAAATCTGCGACCCTGAAATAGAACACGTTTTAAGGCTGGGAGCAATCTGCATAACTTGGATCTACGCAAAACTAAACAGTACTAGAGAATGCCAAATGGTACTGAAGGTTAACGAGCAGTAAAAAGTAAGAGGTAGTGCCGCGCAACTGCACTTGCACTTCGTGCTAGGCTGCCGAATCGATAAAAAAGTAAGGGCAGCCAAATTGAAAATTGCAAAGTGGTCGCTAGGCATTCTTGCCGTACTCACTGCATTAGCTGGTGTTTTTCTATTCAAAGGCGACCTACCCGCAGCGGTAGTTGACGCCAAATACACCAATGCACACTCTCAATTCCTGACCATGAACGGCGGCAGTCGGGTGCATTATCGAGACCAAGGCAATAAAAACGGCCTGCCCGTTGTGCTGATTCATGGCGCCATGGCGTCTCTACACACTTGGGAGCCGTGGGTAGCCATCCTCGGAAAACAATACAGGATGATCACCCTAGACCTGCCCGCCCACGGACTCACCGGAACCGTGCCAAGCGCAGAGTATGGAGGCGAGGCCTTCACCCAAACCATTCACGCCGTGACCAACAACCTAGGGTTAAAGCGATTTATACTGGGTGGCAATTCAATGGGCGGCGGCGCAACTTGGCGATATACCTTCGCACATCCAGAACGCGTGTTAGCCATGGTGCTGGTGGGCTCAGTCCCACCAGGGAACTGGCAGCGGCCAAGTGAGGAAGAAAGCGAAGGCAGTGAAAAAGACAATAAAAAAAACGACAAAAAGCCCTCAGTAGCGGGTTTCAGTCTACTGCGCCAAGACTGGTTCCGCGCTATGGCGCGCTATTTCGATCCAAAACTACTCATCGGCCAAGGGCTGCGCGCGGCGTACAACAACTCACCCGTGGTGGACGAAGAACTCATCGACCGCTACTACGAACTGATGATGCGCGAAGGTACCCGTGGAGCAATACTCAGTCGCAGCCGCTCATACGGTGGAGCGGCATCCCAAACACCCGATCTAAGCGCACTCACCCAACCCACCTTAGTTATGTGGGGCGCACAAGATGCCGTGATACCGGTATCAGTAGTGCCGCTGTTTGAGCAAAGATTGCCCAACACCACCACAGTGATTTATGAGGATTTAGGGCATATGCCGATGGAGGAAGATCCAGCGCGTACGGCAAAAGATGTGTTGGAGTTTTTGGAGGGTTTGCAGGCTTTGGAGTAAGGGACTCATGAGTATACATGCACTTAAGGCGCAAGTAGCTTGAACGTCGCAAAACAACGCTCCTGCCTCGCACCGTGCCCTCTAATCGTTTATTGCCCCATAAATAATATTCTTTAACTGGCCGCGAAAGTTAAAAGTCCCCGACGGCATAAGCTGGGTCATAAACACAACGTACAGATCTTCTACCGGGTCCACCCAGAAAATGGTGGAGGCTGCGCCGCCCCAGTAATAATCCCCGGCGCCAATGGTGCCTGACGACACTTCATCTAATGTGCTGGCAAACCCCAGCCCAAAGCCTACGCCGTCATAAGCGGTTTCTGAAAAAAAGCCTATTGCGGCTTGACCTAAGTCTCGACCCTCAGTGATGTGGTTTTTGGTCATCAATGCCAGCGTTCTGCTGCCGATAATCTCTTTGCCGTTATAGCTACCCTTTTGCCTGAGCATTTCGCAAAACTTTGCGTAATCTACCGTGGTGCTGACTAAACCACCGCCCCCTGAGGGAAAGCTCGGTGCTTTGCCGTATTTGCTGGTTTGAGGGTCATCCAGCAGCTTTAACGACTTGTCGCGCCCGCGGCCGTAGTTGGCAGCAAACCGACTGAGCTTGTCTTCTGGCACCCAGAACGCGGTGTCTTGCATATCTAGCAGATTGAAGATGCGTTCTTTGAGGAAGTCTTCAAATTTCTGACCAGAGATAAATTCTACTAAACAGCCGCATACATCTGTTGCTAGGGAATACAGCCACTGTGAACCGGGGTCATAGCGCAGTGGTACTTGGGAGAGTTTTTCTGCAAAGCTGAAAACAGTTTCGCCCTCACCTCGGTCTACCCCAAGCTTTTGATAAACTTCGTCTACTGGCTGCGAGTCGCCAGGCAGCAACCCGCCATAGGACAACCCTGATGTGTGAGACAGCACATGGCGCATGGTCATAACTGTTTGGGGTGCACGGGTTTGCATATTGTCCCCGCGCCCTGCTACCCACACTTGCTGCCCTTTCCACGAGGGGATAAATCGAGACACGGGATCGTTGAGCTGAAACTTGCCTTCCTCGAACAGCATCATTAAGGCGATCGAGGTAATGGGTTTGGTCATGGAATAAATGCGATAAATCGTGTCATCCTGAACAGGCTTGCTGCGCTCTCGGTCCATGTCGCCAAAAGATTTGAAATACGCGGGGATACCGCGCCGCGACACCATGACCTGGCAGCCAGTGATTTTGCCAGCATCCAGATAATTTTCATTTAAATGCTGTTCTATACGCTCCAGCTTCTTGGCAGAAAAACCTGCCGCCGTTGGATTCAGTTCCATCATTATCCTCTTTATCCCCTTTTATGCTTGCAGCTGACTCTTGCTCTAAAACTCAACTGCCCAATCAATCGTCTAAAGCACTGGCTAGCGCTTTAAGGTTTCTAAATCAAAAAGGGCCAGCAGCTCAGTTGCCTTCTTGGCATCCTCCATTGAGAGGTCACTGATGCCACTTAACACCTCTGATAAAGCCATTTTTCCGCCTAACAATTTTGCCCATGCGTTTTTGGTCACAGACAGTTTTAAATCGCACTGGTCAAAGCCCACCACTGCTGCCACCTGATTACGGATCATCAGTCCGGCAGAGCCGCCATCGTCAAATTTAAATCCGATGCTGCCCTGCACTGACTCAGCTAATAGTGGATCAAGCAAAACCCGCAAAATGGGTACCCAGCGATCTGCTGGTCCAGCAAGCACTTCTTGCTCGCGGAAGCGGTGTATCTTGAAACGGGTGAGATCTATGCTGCCATCTAACTCTAGCGCTTGGGTTAAACACCAGTTGCGGATGTTTGCGGCACTTGAGCAATAGGCCACTGCGCGCAGGGCCGATGCCAAGCGTAATTTGTCTTGGCTGGCATCAATTGGGTCTTGGTCGAACACTAAGTAGCTGCCCACTTCCAAAGCCCAACGATAGTCTTCTTCCTTTAAGGCGGTGTCGAATAAAGCACGAGCCGTGTCTCTGCCACCGAATGCGGCAATCATCTTGCCTGCACGTTCTGGCTGGGGGGTTGGAAAGAGCTTGCTGGGGTCTTCGTCAAACCAGCCGAACAGACCGGTGTAAACCTGCCTAACGTGATGCTCAACTACGCCGTAAAGCTGCTGGGTTCTAAAATCTTCTTCGTGATTGAGTGGCAACTTTATGCGTTCAATGGCTTGGTCAATGGTCAGGCCCTGGTTCGCCGCGCGCACCGTTTGGTCCCAAATAAACTGAATAGAATCGCGATAACGCAGAATAGACGCTTTAACCTCAATACGGCCTGACATTGGCGGCCCGTGCGCACCGATTTGGTGCTCTACATTGAGTTCTGCCAATGCATCTAGTCCTTGCAGTAATACTCGAGGGTCACGGTACTCTTCGCCGCGAATGGCAAAAATGTTAAACAGCGTGGGCCAAAATATATTGTTCACGGCCAGGTCTAACTGGGGAAAACAGATGTTCACCGAGTCTGTGGCATCCGACGGTGCGGGATAAAAAATCACATCAAGACCCGCAATGGTGACCTGACTTTGCTCGGTGAAGGTGTGGGTGGCTGGCATGTGGCCTGGTGTATAGGGCGCGTGGGAGGGGTTGCGGTAAAAGCGCCCCAGGCCGATATTCACAATGGCATCAGGACCGGATTGCGGCAGCATCATGGCGAACTGGTGCACCATGCCTCTCGAACCTCTAGGGCCTACCTCACCGCCAAAACGGGTTAGATTTGCGGCTATGCCGTCATGTCCGTAGATCGGGAAATTTGCGTCTCCCCGGTCTTCTACAATGGCCGTGGTGCCGGCCACGTAGTGAAAATGTGTGTAAATACAGGCGACTATGGGCGCGTCGGTTTGCTGACGAAGCTTTGCAATGGCGTCGCACATCTCCTCCTGACACTCGCCCGTGTCGATAGCAATGATGCCCTCTGGCCCTTTAATGAACGTTTGATTAGATAGACCGTTACCGACGTAACACCAGGCGCTGTCGCCTATTTTGTAAAAAGTCTCTTTTAAGCGTTCTGAATGCGCTAAATGCTGCGGATGGGCGGTCTGCCCCACCGAACCCGTGGCGACTTCCCCTACCCTAAACGCCTGCGTTGAATCACTCATAACAACCTACTCCCTTTTTATACCAATACCTTAACTCACTTACACACGACGACAAAGCAACAGCACAATGCGTGGTCGAATCACAAATAACAGGCGCTGCGAAACATTTCCCTCCGCTCAAAAAATATTGGGGAAAAAGGAAAAAATACGCGTGTAATGAGCGCCTTAGAGGGCACTTTGGCAGTCATTACGGGAAGACCTAGTAAAAACACAGAGTAGATGCAGCAAAGATGCAGGAAAGACCCTGGGATGCACGCTGGGCAACGAGGTGGCGCTAAAAAGGATGCGGGCCACTAGCAGAACACCCCTGAGACCTAGTGTTTCCGGCCCTGTTTGTATGGCCAGTGCCGCGCTGTTGCTATACCGAAACTAAAACCAGTCTATAACCAAACTCTGCCGAAACTCTTCCGAAACTAGGCCGCACCATCACACAGACACAGGTATTAGCTGGACGCAGAATAGTCCCTCGGGCTTGTATAAGCATGCTACGCGGGATCTAAAGACCTTTGAAAACCGAGCCAAAAAAATGGTAAACGTTTTCATCGTTGGACTGAGCAATTCAAAAAAGGACTAGCTTCAACCACACCGCCTAAACCGCTCTACCCAAACCTTGCTACCCCTCCCTGAAACCGAGCAATAGCAAACCACGCCGTCATTTAGCTAATCGATGCTTACACACAGCAACAACGTTATCTGATCGCAAGCGACTGGTATGCTGGTCTATTTATTACCAAAGAATCGCACTAATCATGACTAACTCAGCCAAGCAAGACACACTTTCCCCCGCCGCTGAAGCCTATATTTGGGGTTTCCCATTAATGTCTGTGCACCGCACTAGATTGTTGCTCTGCTCAAAGACAGACACAGGCACGATGAATCATGTCAACGATTTGGCAACCCCAAACGACCGCGCTATCGTGGTACCCAACAACGACACGCTTTATTCGTCAGCGTGGTATGACCTGCAACATGGCGACCTGAGCATTGACGTGCCAGCAATGGACCACCCGGACAGATACTGGAATGTAATGGTCTTAGACGGCTACACAAACGTTGCCTACGTTTGCCGCAGACACCACGGCGTGGCGGGCACACGGGTGCGGGTGACATTAGACCCAACAACCCCACCTGCTAACGACGACGGCGATGTAGTGACTATTGGCACACCTACCGCTTGGGTCATTATTAGGGTGCTGGTGGAATTTCCAGAGGACATAGACACCGCGCGAAATCTGCAACGCAGCATCCAAGTGACCGCCCCCAGTAACCACCCTAATCAGCGCACTGAGCGCGCTGGTCGTGCAACGTCTATTGCCAAATCTGGCGTGGACTTTTACAGAGAGCTGAAAACCTATATTGACATAGACCCACCGGCACCCTGGCATCCGCAACTATCGCCCGGGGCACAGGCCATAGTTGACAATCCTTCCAGCGTTTCTGAGGAAGTGTTGCTTGCTGGCATAATTGAGGGAGAGCGGCATATTGTTGGTCTTAATCAAGCCGACACTGTCAGCAAAAACGGTTGGAGTACCGGTCGCAGCGCTGAAGGTTTTGGCGCAGATATAGTGCGCCGAGCAGCAGGTGCCAAATTTGGCCTGGGTGGTCACCAAGCCATAGAAAACAGATCTTATGTGGCGCAGCATGACTCTGAGCAAGAAAAACTCGATGGCACTCGCCCACTGCAACTCAGATTTGCAGCCAACGCCATGCCACCATGCAGCGCTTTTTGGTCGTTAACGGCTTACGGCAGTGACATGTATTTGGTAGAAAACGAAATAGATCGCTGGTCTATTAGCGACAGCACGCCCGGACTTGTTTATGATGCTGACGGCAGCCTAACTATTACCTTGAGTGCAGAGCGACCTTTAGAGATTGCTAACTGGCTGCCAGTACCCAGCGGACGTTATCTACTGGGCATGCGCGTTTATGAGGGACACGAGCAAGTCATTAGTTGTGATTGGTTTCCGCCTCAACTGACCAGAACGGCAAGCTGACGGGCTGAAAACCAGCGCAGATACTATTTGCATAACGACGAAGCGAATGGCCCTAGGCTATCTGTGTGCTTGCAGCCAATCTATCTCGAAGTTGAAGTCGCCGTCACGGCCATCGGAGATCATAATACCCACTTGCTCAATATTCGCTGGATCAATGGGCGGCTCGTTAAGTTTACGACCACGCCAACTGGCCTGAAACTGCTCAATAGGCAATACAACTTCCTGCCATTGGCTTGGTTGAGTTAGAAAATCCATACGGTAAGAAATGCGCTGATTTTTTGGCCGCAGCAGTAAGGTATAAGAGCGGCCATCCGTGCGCACGCGCAGCGCGAAATGGGTGAACCCAGCTAAGCTAAAGTCCATCAAGCCACTACGAATGGAGGCAAAGCCACCGCCGTTGGTATTGGTTACGCCGCTGAACGTGAGTACACCGTCCGCAAGGTTAAAGTCGCTGCTTGAGCGGCCACCCATCACGCCATCGTTGACCACACGCCAGGCTAAATCCGCAGATTGCGTATCGAATGAGGTGAGCAGAATTTCTTTTGTCGTATTGGCTACAGCGCCTGCGGGGGTGGTTACAAACAAAGACATAATGAGCAACAATTTTGTGATTTTCATCATAGCAACATACACACCTCTTTGTGAAAGCGGCGTTTAGAGAAGTTTAAGATCTGCGCAGACAGCCAGCGCAGATTGCCTTTTTATTTATGCACTTAGTTGGGACCCTAACTCAGCTCTAGGCCTTTCAAATCACCTTTGCTGCGCCATTTTTTCATTAGCGAGAAAAACTCAATGGGTCCGCCGCCATACATATTGTTCTGCGGCTTGGCATTGCCTTTACCTTCATTGTTGTAATACCCGGGCGTGCACTTTGCTTGGAAGTCTGCGGTGAGCCGGGCTTTCTCAATAATCGTTTGTACCCAAGCTTTTTCTGCGATTTCACTGGCTTCAATGCGCTTTGCACCCTTCTCCCCAGCCACGGTCAAAATATGCGCAAGGTGCACACTCTGCTCATCTAACGAATAGGTGTAGGTTGCAGTAAACCCTGATTGCGCAGGCCCAAAGAAAAACGCATTGGGAAACCCTCGGGTGTGCATACCATGAAAAGTGGACAGACCGTCAGCCCACTTTTCCGATATAGATTGCCCAGCAACACCATTAATCTGATATCCGGCTCTGCGTGCATAATCTGTACCCACCTCAAAGCCGGTGGCAAAAATAATGCAATCTACCTTGTACTCTTCACCGTTAAAGATGATGCCGTCTGCGGTAATTTGGTCTACCCCTTTGCCGTCTGTATTCACTAGCGAGACATTGGGTAAATTGAAGGTGGGTAGGTATTCGTCATGGAAACAGGGGCGCTTACAGAACTGACGATAGTATGGCTTTAATGCCTCTGCGGTTTGCTCGTCTTCAACTACTTGATCTGCGCGTGAACGCACGCCTTCCATTTTTTGGTAGTCGGCCAATTCCATTTCTCTAGCTAGGTCCATGTAGTCGGTGACTTTCTTGGTCATATACGGCTTAAAGCCCTGATTGTAACGCTCTACTGACACAACTGATGTCAGCGCCCAAAGCGCCATGCGCGCTTTTGAAGGGGCCTTGTCTTTCAAATTGCCAAAGAGCAGACGGAACGCTTCGGTCCAGCCGTCTGACACAAGGTCTTCCTTAACGACTCCGCCAACCATAATGGATTCAAAATTGCGGCGTCTTTCATCGTGCCAGCCTGGCGCCTGCTCCTGCATCCAGTTGGGATCAGTAGGTTTGTTATTGCGCACATCGATAGAAGATGGCGTGCGCTGAAATACGTACAGGTGTTCGGCGGATGCGCCTACGTGAGGCACGCATTGCACGGCGGTTGCGCCGGTGCCGATCACTGCCACGCGCTTGTCCGCTAGACCGGTCAGGCCGCCATAGGCGTCGCCACCGGTGTAAGCGTAATCCCATCTACTGGTATGAAAGGTGTGACCTTTAAAGTCGCTGATGCCTTTTATGGCTGGCAGCTTGGGCCTGTTCAACGGACCGTTAGAGTGCACAACAAAGCGCGCTTTAAGGGTGTCTTGTCGGTCCGTTGATACTATCCAACGGCCCTGAGACTCATCCCAGTCTGTGGAGGTGACCAATGTTTGTAGCAGCGCGCCATCGTGCAGCGCGTATTTCTTGGCGATCACGCGGCAGTATTCTAGAGTTTCCGGTGCGTTAGTATATTTTTGCTTTGGCACAAACCCGGTGTTTTCTAACAGCGGAAAATATACGTAGGACTCGATGTCGCAGGACGCACCTGGGTAGCGGTTCCAATACCAGGTACCGCCAAAGTCGCCGCCTTTTTCGATAATTCTGAAGTCATTTATACCCGCTTCGCGGAGTCTGGCTGCTGCTAGCATGCCGCCAAAACCACCACCAATAATGACCACTTCTACCTCTTCCTCAATGGCCTCGCGCTTAAGCTCACTATTAATATAGGGGTCTTCAACAAAGTAGGCGAACTCACCAGTCACCTCTTGGTATTGGTCGTTGCCATCTACCCTAACTCGCTTGTCTCTCTCTTCTTGGTATTTACGGCCCAATGCCTCTGGATCAAAGTTAAAGCTCTTGGCGTTCATGAAGTCCCCTACTTACAAATTGCTGTTTTTTCCAAGTAGGGAAGGTATCTAAAAAACAGCCTCGCGCCAACCCTGCTGCCTATCCACAAAGCAGACCGCTAAATTACAGAATTGCTCGTCAGGCGGGTGACAACACGGCGCGGAGAATTTTGTGTATCCGCAAATTTGAGCACGTCTTCTGCAACCCGCTGTTTGCCTTCTGCTGAATTATAAAATTTATTGCGTAAGTCGTATTCACTTTCGAAGCAGCAAAGGGCCAAGCCGTTCCAGTGCGCGCCAGAAAATCTATGCATAACTGTTAGCTGGTAATAATGGGTCATGGCGGTATGCACCTGTAGTGCGAGCACCCCATGCTGCTCATACCAATGCTTGTCCGCAGCCTTGGGGCCAATTTGAGGACTGGCTACCATTGGAAAGACACCCACACTAACCGGTAACTGGTCTGGATTGAGGTTGCTCAGAGGCTGATTTTTTAGGGTGCGCTCGCTGACTAGGTATAAACCCACATCTGCGCGCGCCTGAAAATCCATAAGGTTTGGAGAAGCGCCGAGCACAAGCGCCGCAAAGGGTAAGTGCTGAGTGTCATCAACGGCTGCTTCAAACATAAGGCTTTGGCTTAAACCAGCCACTTCTGCTGCTACTGCTTTATCTGAAAAGACTGCTGCTATTTTCAATACGAACATGTGAATTCTCCTTAAGCTATTTTGTCTCCGGGCGCACGGATCACATAGCGCGGTTTGTCCTCACTCAACCTGATCCAACTTTTACCGCTTTGGGTTTCTGCCATTAGCTCAACCACATCCGTGGCTAACGCTTCGGGCGTCATAAAACGCGCGTCATTAGTTTTTTGTGCATGAGGGATAATTGCGGTATCCACTGCGCCAGGGCATAGGGCGTGAATGTTGATACCGCGCGTTGCTAGCTCTGGCGCTAGGCTGCGCACCAAGCCCACTACCGCGTGCTTACTCATGGCGTATAGCGGGTCTACAGAATAAGGGGTTACACCGGCGAGTGATGCGGTCACAACAATTGCAGCGCCAGCGGATAAGAGCGGTAAAAGCGCCTGCAAGCCGAACACCACGCCGTCCACGTTGACACTCATCATGCGCCTGTAGCGCTCAAGGGTTACTGCTTCTAATTGATAGTCAGAAAGAGGCGCGTCTGGGGGTGCGATTTGAATGCCAGCATTTAAATGGATATGTGTTGGCGACCCGAACTCGGCCTTGGATAAATTTAAGAATTCGACCAATTGCTGCCACTGAGCAATATCGCCGATGTCACAGCGCCTAAACATAGCACCGGTCTCATTGGCCAAAGCCACGCCTTTTGCTTCATCTACATCTAGGGCAAGTACATTGGCGCCAGTGTGTCTTGCAGCTCTGACAACCGCCGCGCCGATACCCGACGACGCACCCGTGACTATCCAAAAAGCTATTTTTTCGCTTGTGCTCATACTTAGATCTCCCCGAGTTTGATGTTTGGCGAACGCTATTTAACAGCTACCTAAAAACTTGTTACAGGCTATTTACTGGCACTTTCTTTATAACGCTTGCCGCGCTGCGCCGCCAAACTATAAGCCGCTGCGGTTTCAGCTTCTACTTCCTCGCGCTGCTGTTTGCTCAACTCTTTAAACTCCTCCACCCACCAACGACGTGTCACCTGTGGGAAGGTGCCCATTCTATTCACACAGGCATTAGCGCCGCGATCTCGCCCTGCCTTGTAACCCGCCGCTCCCTCAACAGAAACCTTAGATTTGCCAAAGGGTATTAGGTCGCCTTCCATCTTTGGCAGCAAGAAGTAAGGCATAGACACCCGCGTCTCCCCTTTGGGAATGAGCGTGGTGTTCACCCGGTGCAGCGTGGCGGAGTAGCGCCCTTCGCTTAAATGCATCAGCGTACCGCCGGTGTTAACAATCACAGATCCGGGAATCACCGGCACGGAATAGTCTCCAGGTGCCGTACGGCAAGTGACAGGCGCATCCATCCAACGGCCCTCACCCGCCACCACCTGTAAACCGGGGCGGTCATTGATCAGCAGGGCAACAAATGGGGGGCCATCTATATGCGCGCCAACAGTTTTGCTGTCGAACTGCTCGTATGAGGTGCGGACTTGTTCTTGTGCTTCTTCTGTAAACACATCCATGCTGAAGTTATGGTTTAGACTGGCCGCAAGGTCTGGGTCATCAAAGTCAAAATACTCGCTAAACTGCGCAGGATCTTCACCCAGCGACTCAACAATCAGCTCTCCCAATTGGTGAGTCAAACGGTGATAGATAAGATTCAGATCTTCTATCAGCGGTTGAAAGCCAGCCATTGAATCAGACTTTGGCCAAGTGTTGGGCCCACGAAACAAACGTTTATGAATGGGTTGCGAGGTATCATCATGAGCGCACACGGGTTGCTGCTCAAAGCCGTATTGAAAATTTTCAATCACTTGGCCATGACCACGATCTGCTGGTGTGGGCAGGGTATAGCCGCGAAAATACGGGGTGTTGGAAATATGCGCTGTCTTTTTAATATCCACAGGCGCATTAAAAAACCCACGCACTTCTTTAAAGGCGCGTTGCTGAAAGTCCTCATCTAGTCCCGGAGCATTGGTCAGCACCAGAAACCCGCATTCCGAAAGCGCATAGCGCAGGTCTTGCATGAACTTGTGGCGATTGCTTTCGAGATCTAGCCAATTAACGGTAGGAATCTCATGCAGATCACAGGGCTTACCTGTCTTTGCTTCAGGTTGGTGCTCTGTTTTATTTTCCGCTGTATTTTCTGAGTGCGCCAAACCGCTTATCTCCCCTCAATTTGCAATAACGCTATTACAGGGTCAAAAAAAAAGCAAAGTCTTTAGCATGCACCCGCGCTTGGGTTTTACCATCAAATTCGCTACCGATGCGTTTACCTGTTGTGAGCTGCGTTAACACCCATAGCGAACAATCAAAGCGGCGCATAAACCAATCGAACCATTCAAACCATCCACATTCGTTGAGATTGGCGATCGCTACCGTTGGGTAGAAGCAAATTCGACGCTCAGCTACCGTCCTCAATCTTGAGCAATGTCATCGCATCCCTTGAGTGAAATACCATGGCAACCACGGCGATCATCAACAGCCCAGCTGCACTGAGAAAATAGCCTTCAATGTCTACTGCAGCGATGTCACCGCGCCATAATGCCAACAGCATTAACTGATAAATAGCACCGAACACGCCTAGGGATATGGAGCAAACTTTCAGCGAAAAGGCCTCGCTATAGAGGGGTGCTGCGACCAATAAGGCGAACACGGAATAGAGCCAGAACCCCAGATAGTCAAAAGACGTATAAAGCGAAAAGGGTACAGAGACATTCAATAGCCGCAGCAAAGGATCCGCAATATCAGCATTCGCTGCACCACTTGCAATGGCGTCAGCCAGTAGAGGGATCGTCCAAACGGCAATAAACTTGGGGATGATAAAGGCCATAACTGACATCAGCACAACCATGGCCGCGAGTATGGCGCGTAGCGGACTCTCACCGACTATGCGCCATGCGAGCGCAAAAAACACACCAGAGAAACTGAGCATTGCGACAATTTGATTTACCCAACCGACGATAAAAACACCTCGATTCGCATTCAACCACGCTACGCGATCGCCATGTTCAGCAGAGAACCCCCCTGGCGCGTCCAGTGGGGTAAACAAAGTAACTACCGCCGTCACAATCGCAATAATCGCTGACCAAAAACCCAGCCTGTATATTGAATAGCAGAGTCTGTGATTAATAGAAGTTGTTAGGTTCAAAGTTTTTCTCCATATCTGGCATCAATAAATTCCATGACCACGGCGTTCACATCCGCTCTATCACTTTCCCAGCGTCTACCGTTACCGGTAAAAAGCGACCCGGCTTCTAGCATGGCCAGCAACGCCAACGCCTCTGCTCGAGGTGCCTCACTGCCCTCTAGCGCCAGGGCTGTTTCGAAAGTTGTCAAAAATTCCGAATAAACATCGTCCAGCAAATCGGCTACCAGCGGCTCAACCTGCTGCATCGCCCATAACTGCGGCCAAAGCCTGTCGCTTAACTTGGCGTCAGTTGCTGGCTCACTGAGCAAGAACAAAGCACAGTCGCGCACTGTAGGCGCTCCACCCACTTGAATCGCGACAAAGGATTTCCGGTAGTGACCTGCAATGTGGGTGACCAAGGCCCTCACCATGTCTTCCCAAGTTCTAAAATGGTATTGCAATGCACCTAGTTTCAGCCCGCTTGCTCGGGCTAACGCACGCATGGTCAGGCTGCTGTAGCCCTCATCGGCGATGATCTCGATGGCAGTCTGCAAAATTTGTTCTTTGCGCTCACTCAATGTGGGTAGACCTCAATAGTTGACATGTCAATCGACATGCTAGAATCTGTGAAGTGACATGTAAAGCGACATGTGAAGCGACGTTTAGAAGGAAATGTTAACCAACGGAAGTGTTTGGAGATAACAATGGCGACAAAAATAGGCCGTAGAGATTTTTTGAATGGCGTGGCCATCGGTGGCAGTGGTCTGTTTCTGCAAGGTTTTGGCACCGACGTAAAAGCGTTAGCCGCAGCGTCAAACGGTTCAAGCCCAGCGCCTAACTCACCTTCTCCTTCTACTTACTATCCGCCAACCCTCACCGGCATGCGTGGCAGTCATGAAGGCTCTTTCGAAGTAGCCCATGCACTGGCTTGGCGCGGCGAAAAACCCGCGCGGTACCAGTCTCTAAATGAGCACTATGACTTAGTGGTTGTCGGCGCAGGCATGAGTGGCTTGGCAACCGCCTGGTATTACCGTAAAAAAATGGGACCTAATGCACGCATACTGCTACTCGATAATCACGACGACTTTGGCGGCCACGCCAAACGCAATGAATTTCACCATAACGGTAGAATGATGCTCTGCTTAGGGGGTGCTCAGAATCTGGAAGCGCCAAGTGACTACAGTGACACAGCGGCGCAGCTGATGAATGACATAGGCATAGATGAGGATTTTATCGCCGCCATGGACCAACAAACGCCGGCTGATATGGTGCTGGCCGGTAAGTTTGACGCAGACAATGGCATTGCACTGCCCGGCGCAAACGGCCACGTGGTCATCGGTGGTAACTGGTTTGCGGCCATGTTCGGCGGTGAAGGCTATGCCTCCACAGTTTGCAAACTCCCCATTGCACGGAGAGAACAAGATAAGCTCATTGCTTTTTTCGGCGGCAGCCAAGACTTCCTAGCAGGCTTGTCCCTAAGCGAGAAATGGCAGTATATAAACACCGTCAGCTACAACCAATTCCTTATGGAAAAGGTTGGTCTTGAGGAGTCAACCCTCCCTATTTTGAATGCCGTTATTATTCATATGGGCGGCGTTTCTGGGTGGCACCTCACAGTGGCAGAAGCAATCAGCAACGTCGCCAGCGGTATAAATTCAATGGGCTGGGTTGGCAAGACTTTGGCCTCGTTAGGCGGCTCTATTCTCGACAGCGTTATACAGGTGCGCATGTTTCCCGATGGCAATGCCTCTATCGCTAGACTGCTCACACAGAAACTTATCCCCGACGTTGCGCCAACTATGCAGGGTCCGGAAGACGTCGCTATCGCCCACTTCGACTACTCCGAATTAGACATAAACGGGCGCAGCACTAGAATGCGGCTTAATAGCACTGTGGTTGGCGTGCGCGAAGTTGAGAAAAAAAGGGTGGAAGTGGACTATGTCAGTGGGGGCAAGGCACTTCGGGTAACGGCTAATAGTTGCGTCTTGGCCTGCTACAACAACCTCATACCCCACCTCTGTCCGGAAATGCCTGAGCGTCAGAAAAAGGGCCTAAGTTACGGTGTAAAAACACCCTTCGTTTACGCCAGCGTGCTGTTGGAAAATGGACACGCCTTTACAAAATTAGGCGCCACTTTTTTTCAATGTCCCTACGATACATTTCAATGGGTGAGCAGCGCCCCAACTATGACAGTGGGTGGTTACGAACCGCCGCGCGGACCAGATGACCCCATGGTGTTGTGTTTGATGCATTCACCGATGACCGACCCCAAAGGCAACCTAACCGGGCGCGAACAGCTGCGTTCAGGACGGCATAAGATTTACGCTACACCCTTTGCCAGCTATGAGGCGCAAATTCGCAGTCAACTACAGGCACTCATGGGGGCACAAGGGTTTGACCACGAAAAAGACATTCTCGCCGTCATGGTAAACCGTATTCCTCACGGCTATGCCTACCCTTACCTCGCATTAGATGACCCCGAGTGGAAGAAAGGCCAAGCACCCCACGAGATTGGACGGGCGCAGTTTGGACGTATTTCAATCGCTAATTCAGATTCCGAGGCGTTAGCCCTCATGGATGCAGCTTTCGACGCCGCTTGGCGCGCCGTCGAAGAACAGACCTAACCCACTGACCTGCTAAGCTAAGAAAAGTTGATATGCGGGGCGCTTACGCGCCACCCATCAGCTCTAACATATTGCCGTAGTAGAATTTTTTCATTACCTCTTGATCGCAGTTGGGCATGCTGCGCTCAAACCTTTTGATGGGACCAGCTGTACCTTTTGGGTGCGGGTAATCTGATGCAAACACCAACATCTCAGGATCAATACTGTCTATGATCCAAACCACAGGCTCCCCTGAGAACGGTGAAAACTTACGGTGGTCCTGGATGCAAAGACGTTTGAAGACATTGTGCGCATTTCTGTGACCCGTAACTTTGACGATCAGGCACCGGGGAACATCCTGCCGCTTCTGCTTCCCCAACCCGAGATTGCGCACGCCATAGACGATCGACAAGATAAACACCGGCGGCACAGCGCGCGTTTTCTGGTGGACATGGCAGCTACGCACTACCAGTTGGATCAGCACCAAGCGCAATTAGTTATTCGTATGTCATCTGGGGCGTCTATTGCCGCAGCAGAACTTACAGCCCAGGCAGGCCTAGATCACGACGAGACCATTGAACTTGCTGTGCGCTATATTTTGTCGGGTATTGAAAGCATAGAGCTCACTAAACGCCAAGCTAAAAGCCTCACTAAAAACCCAGCTAAAGGTCGAACGAAAACGACGAAAATTAGGGGCTAGGCTTGAGTCCATAGCGGCGAGGCATCTTTCATCAAACGATCCATCTTGGTCATCCGCGCCACCTTTTCGCCGGAAACTGGATCACTCAACCAAGCCGTGTACCAAACAATTTCCGTCTTCGGACTGTCAGACAGCGCAACAACATGACCGTGTACCGTATAGTCCCGTCCCGATACAACGGGCGCGCCCAAGTACTGGATCTCTATAGCCCCGTAGAGCCCGACATAAGGCCCGTGAACAGGAATAATATCCTCCTCTACCCCTCGAAAAGAATGGATACACTCCTCCATAGGCGCCACCCTGCCGCCATAGTCCGCTGCCTGGGAATAACAGTCCATGGGTTCAGTAATGACAGCGAGTCGTGCATTGATACTTTCTTCAGTGACCCGCACAGTGCCGTGTGGCGACGGCGCGCCAATAACTACGTCTGCCATCATGCGCAGATCAGTAGCTTTCCTATTTGCGGCAATACGCCTGCTCACTTCCGAATCTTCGTCATCGCCTAACGATGCCGAGCCTTCCATTACAACAGCGCCCACTTCGTTTTCCATCCAGATACGCACTTTGGTTGTACTGATGGGTTCAAGCAGGCAACGCACCGGTTCGTGATCCACGGTGGCTGCTTTAAAGTAAAGGGATATACCGCCGTTGGACCACCAAGCATCGCCAAAGTAATCTACCAACATTGACGGGAATTGCTCCATATGGATAGAACCGGCAATGGTGCCGCCTTGAAAGCCTAAGCCTAGAGCGGTGTCATCATCATGAATACCCCCCTTCTCATCTGCCGACGTATTTTTTGGTCGACGCCAAGGCCCTGTGACCGTATTTGTTAATGCAGAAGACACTATCACTACTCCCCAAAAAAATTAAGCACCTCAAGTAGCAACACATGAGGCAGTAAACCTAGACTACGTTGTTCGGTTGAAAGACCCTTACTCGCTGTACGGCTGACCATGCAGCGATGCATCTAGTCCAGCTCCCATCAGATCAATAAAATTATCACGATAAAAACCCTGCTTCTTCTCGAAAGACGTATTGGCTAAAGCAGTTTCAAAGCGTTTAAGCGGATTGCGCCCACCTTCAACATGCGGAAAATCCGAGGAGAACAAGCAAACGTCTGGGCCTGTATTCTCAATAATCCAATCTGTGGGCTCGTGAGGATAAGGCGTTACACGGAATTGGCGCTGGGCAATTTCACTTGGTTTAGCTGAGAGATTCTTTAACCGGTCTTCGCCTTTCTTAAACGCCTCTGCACCGGAGTCTAGATAGCGCATCCAACCTGGCACCCAGCTCGCGCCCAGTTCAATGGCGCCGAACTTGAGCTTTTCATGGCGGTCAAACACACCGTCGACAATCAACACAGACAGAGTTTGCCAAAGGGCCAGGGGTATTGTCATATAACTTGTTGAGGTGAAATTCTCAGCGCCCCCGTGGAAATCCAGCACAGGGCCTTGGCCTGTTTCATGGTAGTCCGGGTTCATCTTATGCTCGCCACCCACATGAAACAAAATGGGCACGCCTGCATCTTCTGCCAAAGACCATAGCGGTTCTAAGCCTATGTGACTGGGGCTGTGGCCTGGAGGACAACGCGATGGAATGACCAAACCCTTACAACCCATTTCCAGTGCTTCTTTGGCAATCTTAGGTGCTTGCTGAATATCCACTAAAGGCACATAGCCGGTGGCCAGCAAGCGTTTATCGACACTGCAAAAATCCGCCATCATACGGTTGTGCGCCCGCGCCACTTCACAGGCCAAAGCATTGTTCTGCCCTGTCTCTAACCCGTAATTATCTAGTGCGTCCGAGGTGAACATTAGCTGGCTGGCAAATCCGAGGTAGTCTAATGTTTCGGCGCGATCTTCCTTGCGAAACGCGCCAAGGGCCTCGTGCCCGCGTCTTGTCATGATCTCAGCTTCAGCACCGGCTTTGAATTGAGGGTCGTCGTGCAGCGCCGTTGTCTCATCCACCCACCTTTGGTCGCGGGTTCTGATATGAGGCTTAAATTCTGACTTAAATTTCTCTGCTATATATTCAACAATCTTTTCTGGAAACTCCATTACATGAGCATCCGCATCGTGAATAGTTCGGTTTTCTACGTAGGCCATTTTGCTTTCCCCGCTTTTTAAAGTGATATTTAAAGTGATATTTAAAGTGCTGTTTCAAGCCTCCAGAGCTCAGTTTCTAGCTCACCAAACTGAGCAGGCGTAAACCGCTCCAAACATAACAATCTCCCTTCTCGGTATACTGGCACCCTGCAAAGAGATCATCAAGCAGGGCCATTTCTCTACTCAAGCAGATCACTTGTCACGCCTAATACCTGTATCCTAGCCGCTGCGAAATCTAGGCAAGGACAAAATGATGTTAGGTAAGACTATTCTCGGCGTCTCCGCTCTCATTTTAAGTTCCTACGGCGTGGTGTGTTTAATTTCCCCCACTACCCCCGCAGGGTATGCCGGCTTGATCATCAGCAATGGCGATGGGTTCGCTGAAATCGGCGCAATGTACGGCGGGCTTCAGATCGGCCTGGGCTTGTTTTTTTTGTTGGCACTTTTAAAACCAGAGTTTTATCGGTCTGGCTTGATGATTTTGTTTTTGGGTATAGGAAGCTTAGCCCTAGCACGGCTCGCTTCGTTATTGATGACCGAGCAGGTGATTACTGCCTATACCTATGGCGCACTCAGCTACGAGATAGCCACTGCCTGTATAGCTGCCATTGCGCTAATGAGAACACCCAATGACCCAACATGAATATATTTTCATTGCAGTATCTATAATTTTAGGTTTGGCCATAACAAGATTGCTGCACAACGCGGCAATGCTCATCCGCGCAAAAGATAAAATCAGTTTTCACTGGTCATCTGCTATTTGGGCCTTCAGCATTATGCTGTATATCCTGCAACTTTGGTGGGTAGGATGGGGTTTACGCGTAGTCGAAGAGTGGCAGTTTATTGATTTCATCATTCTGGTTTTCGGTTGTTCGTGCCTCTACGGCGCGGCTGAAATGGCGTTAAGCGAACCTGGCGAAGGCACGTTAGATATGCTTAGTGAAAGCCAGCAGTTTGGCCGACTCTCAGCATTATCCATGTTGTTATATTTCTTCGTTGGACCTTATCTGAATATATTTTTGTATAACTACTCAGTTCTGCCGTCTTTGATTGTTCCGTCCATAGGCATTTTATTAATGATATTTGTCATCAGTATGCCCAGGCAATTCAAGTTGTGGTCGGCGCTTTTTCTTATCTACTCAATAAGCATACTGGTTCTGACCGTTTAATTTCATCTACAACAAGCTGGGCAATTTTTTTCTATCGTGCGGACCAGATCCAAAATAAATTCCGCTTGCTTTGGGAACTTCCTCAGCGAGCTAAAAACTTGCAAATGACTTGATCTGACGGCCGACATTGCACCCTAGGAAGGACTAAAATTTGCAATTCAGCAGCGCCTTGGTCATCACCGACCTGGGTCGAAGCAATGTAGATTGTGTCTACACTCTGCCATTTGATAGAAAACCCGAACGGCAGCAATGGCCCAGTGAAAGTCAAAAAAACATTAATCAGTGAATGTAATGAGCACGAATAAAACCTGACAAGTCGAGACGCAACTCGAAATCCCATAAAGCGATTTTGCAGGAGGCGATCTGAGGAGCAGGTTGTGAAGGCGCAAGTGCGGGTGAAGGTGAAGGTGAACAAAAAAATAAATAGCCTTACCCACCAAATCACCCTAAGCGGGCGCTAACGCTTATCCCGCAATCTCCAACGCACAAAACCCGTTGTTGAGGTAATATCCTACCCCGTCCGGCGGCGCAATTTATAAAATTAATAACCACCGCCCAACCGCTTCTTCAACTGCTCATAAACACAGGCTCGATCCGTTCTTATGCATTACTTTCGCCCCTTATACCTTTTCATATGTGGATGGGTGTTGCTTTTAGTCAGCACAACTTTCTCTTTTCTAGGACTGGTTAACGGCTTAGCCCAACTGGTTCTCTTTACGTTAGTGGTTTGCATACCCATTTGGCGCACGGGCCGTATGAACTATGTGGACATCGGTTGGCCCTGGGGCTTGGTGTTACTCGGCTTACTCAGTTACTGGCTTAGTGATGGCTATTGGCTACGCTCACTCTTGTTCAGCGCCGTGGTCATTCTAGTTGGACTGCGCATGGGCATAGGTGCGATGAATCTATGGCGTTTAGGGCTCTTAAAAAGAGAGTTTCCTCGCTACCAATATCAACATATCCGGTTTGCCGAAGAAGGCAAGACCAATACGGCACTGGCACTACAGGTAGAAGCTTTATCCCAGGGCTTGGCTAATGCTTCTTTTTTGGCCTTGCCGATTCTGCTTATAGCCTCCAATAATAGTCCGCAATTTTCGCTGCTTGAGTTAGTAGGCCTTGCCATTTGGTTTATAGCATTCACTCTGGAGAGTGTCGCAGATTTTCAAAAGGTCAGTTTTTTGGTCAAGACGAAGCGCGAGGGCAAAACTCGCCAAGTGTGCGATGTGGGTTTGTGGCGCTACTGCCGCCATCCAAATTACTTCTATGAGTGGATGGTTTGGAATGGCATTGCGCTAGCCGCAGTACCTTCATGGCTTGCGCTGCAAAATACTGAGAATATCGTAGTGTGGGTGTTGCTCGGAGCCGGTCTATTAATGACCTCCAAAGCCATGTACAGCACATTGGTGTATACAACCGGGGCGGTGCCGTCTGAGCATTTTTCTATGCAAAAGAGACCTGATTATATTCAATACCAAGCGCGCACTAACCGCTTTTTTCCTGGCCCGCAGAGACGGGTGGATTAAGCTGGCAAAAGTTTGCGCCGGATTAGAATAACAAAGCGACGGTCTCACTAGAAACTTCTCGTTGAGCAGTCAAGGCGCAAACAGTGGCGACCTTGCCAGCCGCTTTATTCCCACTGTCAGTGCTATCCGGCCATTAGTTGCCCATATCATCCACCGTGCAGAACTTCGACTCTAGGTCGAGTACCGTCAGCACTCTGCCAAAACCAATAAACTGCCCAATCATCATACCCAACTCCAACACCTGCGGGTCGCTGTAGTGGTCTTTGATTCGAGCGAAAAAATCATCGTCCATGTTGTGATGGTCAGTGGCTAGCCTATCTGCGTACTCCAACGCCAACTGCTCGTCTTCTGTAAAAGCATCTAAACTTTTATCTAGGTCAAGTTGAGCAATTTTTGCTTCGGTCAGATCTCCTGCAGACTGCAGGAGGCGCACATTTAGTCAGGTGAAACAGTCATTGTGTCTGGCAATTCTAAGCCGAACCATTTCAATAAGACCCTCGGGCAACGAGTGACCTTTACGAGCTGGGTAATAGAACTGGTTGTATAAGTTAAAAAAGTCCTGGCTATTCGCCAAACCCCGCAGGGTAGAGGTGTCTAGTCCCCTCGCTTCCATAGCTTGTGCATTAGCCCGAGTTGTTTCATCCAACTCCTCATCGGCTAACAATTTTATTCTGGCCATATTCTTTCCTTTCCTTTTCTTGCTCGCGGCTCGTACTCATTTTTTTGTTAATTTTGGTTACACCGCGCTTGCGTAACCCATTGATTATAACGGCTGTATCTTTTAACCCGCTAAACGTCGGAGCTCTTCTATTACCTCGGCGCCTAAAGCCACTTCTTCTTCTGGGTGCTCGGCGCAGACCTTGAGATTAAACAAACTGCAACCCGATTCTATGTAGGGTACTAGCTGTTCTGCTACTTCGGCAGGCGTGCCGGAGGGTGTGTAGCGCTCGAACTTAGAAAAGGGAATTTGATAAAACGTTTCCATGCCCTCTTTGACCGCTTTATGAGCTTTTGCAGAATCGTTTCTGTCCACACCAATCCATGGCTGATAACCATGACACCAGCTAACATCGCCGCGATCCAGCTCGCCGGCCTCACGGGCGACAGTTGCAACCGCCTCCGAAAACCTACGCGCTGAACACCAAACGCCAATCCAACCCTCACTGAAACGCGCGGCTCGTGTAAGCGCTGCATCAGACCGACCACCGACTATGATGGGTATGGGAATCTTCGGCATGGGCTTAATAATTGCATCAGTGACGTCAAACTCCAGCCCAGAAAATGTCACAGAATCACCTTTAAGCAGCCCCGTTATGATCTCTAACGACTCATTAGCACGCACTCCGCGACGACGCGGATTTACCCCGCACACTTCCATCTCGTGCGGATCTTCGCCGCCAATACCCACACCAAAAATCAATCGGCCGGGGGCAATTCTGGCCATGCTGGCAAGCTGCCGAGCCACGGGCAAAGGATGCCGAAGGGGTAATAGGTAAATACTAGTCATCACTCCAATGGTCGGATGCAACTGCGAGAGAGACGCCACCTCAACAAAGCCATCTGTGCCTGAGCCGTTTCTGAACGAAACATGGTCCGCCATAAAAATATGATCAAAACCCGAGTCGGCTATTTCGCTCACCGCTTGTTTGCGCGCCTCCCAATCCAATGACCAAAGGTTGCTTGGTGTTCCAAGACCAAATTTTAAATCCATTAGTATTCCTTACTTCCAATCAACTCAAGCAAAAATTAGAGCCCAACAGCTTCTACATCTAAACCTAACATTACCCGTCCAGCGAGTTCCATGATCGGTTCACCTACCATCATATGCTGAGATGCCACATGTACATCACGAAAGTGTTGCTGCAGGCAAGAGGTCTCAAACACGGAAGTGCCGCCCATGACGCTATACATTTTATCAATGACTTGAATTGACACGTTTACCGCATACACGGTTGCCGTGCGCATAGCGCGGCGATCTTCCAGGCTGCCGGGAGCAGATTGCGCAGCGTGCCAACCCTCTTGGATACTTTGGTAAAATAGCGCTTTTGCTGCGTTGAGCGCCGTATCAGCTTCAGCCAGATCTATGTGCAAGGAAGGTCGTAGTGCCAATGTGCGCCGGCTACCTTGAGGTGTTTTTTCTTTGGAGACCCGTATTACTTCCTCCACACTAGCCCGGGCCATACCCAAGCAAATTGCACCAATGGGAATACCTAACAATGCAAACTTGGGGAACTGATATATAGGTTTAGATGCTTGAGCCGTGTCTTCCACATTGCCTGAAAGTCGATCTGCGGACACCCAAACGTTGTCTGCAACATAATCGCTGGACCCTGAGCCACGCATACCAGATACGTGCCAGTTATCATGTATAGCAATTTCTCCAGGTTTGAAAAACACTCGGGTCAGGGACGCCCCTTGGGTTATGCGTTGGCCTTCAACATCTACTTCGTGCACGCCGCCCGAAATCCATTGTGCATTGCGGCAACCTGAACCCCAACGCCAGTGGCCATTAATACGATACCCAGGCTGACCATTTTGTTCCTCAAACAACGCAGTGCCCATATCTGCAAACACCCCACTGGTGATCACATTTGGGTTTTGCAACATTTCCTGTAATTGCGTTGCGGGCAGCGCACCAAATAAATATTGAGAGGTAGCGCCAATAAATACACACCACCCTGTTGAACCGTTTGCCATGGCCAGAGTTTCGCAAATTTTACAAAAGGCTTCTGGCGAAACCCCCAGACCGCCGAGGTCTTCTGGCACCACCAAACGATAAAAGCCGAGCTGGGCAAGCTTGTCTGCTAAATCTTGTGGTAACTGTCGTAACTTGTCGATTTCTCCGCTGCGACGTTCCAGCTCAGGCAGAAGTGCTTCCGCCGCCGCAATCAACTCTTGTTCTGTTGCGCTAACTGCTATGTTCATTTCACTCCCTATTAGTGGACTGCCAAGCTTGCAAAAACTCAGGCTCGGCCAGCAATGTCATGCGTTCGTTAATTATGTATTCGCGTGGGTAAACACCATTGGCACTGACTGCGCCTGCGCGAATATTGAGTAGTGTTTTGCGCAGGTCTTGAACGTCTTCTATGCCTAGCTTGGGCGCACCCGGCGGCCTTACGCGGTGGGCGCCATAAATTTCGCTAACTAGAGACTGCTGGTTTATCACTGTTTCAGCACCGGCAAGGTAGTCGCCCATATTGCTATTAGACAAAAAAGCATATAACGGCCCCGGGTAAATAAAGTCACCGCTGAACAAGAAGCCGCTGGTCAAATCCAGTAGCGAAATAGAATCGTCCGTATGACCTGGCGTATAAAGCACCTGTAGCTGACGGTCGCCCAGAAACATCATTGAGCCTGGAACAAGCCACTCATTGATAATCAAGGTTGGAGCGGCAACCCCTTCTGCCACACCAAGGTGCTCTGGGGCGCTTAGCGTTAACCTATTGTCTAGCGCGCGCGAGCGGATATAGGGCAGATCAACCACAGCAACCTGATCAAACGTGATTTCATTGCCGGTATGGTCGTAATGAAAGTGCGAGGGAACAAACGTTATGGGTAAATCCGTCAGAGATTCGGCAACCGCGCGGATATTGCGGAAGCCTGGGCCTGCATCAAACAACACAGCGCGCTCGCGACCAATAATCAGATAGCTGTAATTTTGCTGAGCATAACGCGGTTCCCCAATGGCAAAGGTACGCTCATCGAGTGCTTGAACTGTGAAGTAATCATCAAACCAAACAGTGTCGGCACCCTCATCAGTTGCAGCATTGAGTGGCGGCGGTTCGCCGCTGCTCATCATCTCAATTACAATACTGTGACGATTAGCGATACCGCCCCAAGCTAATCCGCAGAGCAGTACTACACTAATAATTATGTATTTCATTGCTCCCCCCTCCTTCGATAAAAAAAAAGATCAGCGACCTATTAATCCAAGCTCAACCAGCTTTAAGCCAACACTTACAAATTAAACCCGTAAACGCCCTGCTAGCGCATCGTTCAACGACTGCCGCGCCATCTGGAGACCGCTTTCAAAACGACCAATCGTGAAATGCTCATTCGCACCTGCATTCAGACCGGCTTGGATACCCTCGCCTATGACAAAGTCTTCATCAAATACCTGCTGCACCACATTGTAATTCGCCTGCCAATATTTCTGCGCTTTTTCGGTATCAGCGGTTTCCGGAATGAGCATCAGGCATTGAAATATGCAGCTTGTTTGCCCGGTGGGAATGATTGTGTGAATGTATACGTGGTCAGGCATAACTTGCACAAAATTACACGGGAACAAGTAATTTTGCGTCATAAAGTTTTTGCGGTATGACCATTCATCACTTGGCTGGTCTCTGAGTTTTTCTATACCGGTTAAGGGTACTGCGTGACGAACGTGGGGATATTGATTAAGGAACACACCCTGGTTGTCTAAATAGCCTGCGCATGCCGTGTTTTTGTGGGCGGAACAAAAATGGTATTGCTCTTGAAAGCCCTCTAGCGCTATGTGCCAATTCATTTCACGAGGCACAACCCATTCCTTAAAAACCAAATGACTTTGCAGGTCTAGCGATTCTAGCTGATTCGCCATAGGCGCCAACCACGCATCAATATCGACGGGGGTTGCGCTGTTAGATGGCCTGACCCAAATTAAGCCGTGTCGTTCAAACGACGGTAACTCAACCAGACCTAATTCAGACTTATCAATATCACCAAAATTTGCGTCCTTTGGTAAGCCGCGCAAATTACCATCTAGATCGTAGGTCCAACTGTGATATGGGCAAGAAAAGGTATTGGCTTTGCCGCAAGCTTGCTGCTCTACCCGGGCGCCACGATGGCGACATACATTTAGAAAAGCTTTAACCGCACCGTCGCGATTACGGGTGATCAACATGGGTACGCCAGTGGCATTGTGTGTAAAGAACGTGCCGGGGGCCGGCAACTGACTGATATGGCCGACTATGATTGGAAATTGGCGAAAAAGAATATCGATTTCTCGGCGCAGCTGGTCGGGATCAGTATATTCAACGACCGGTATCTTCATTACACCCGGCTGTAAATGTGTTCCGCCACTCTCACAATAAGACAGCACAGTTTCGGTGATTTGGCGCTCTTCTGCCTGATTACTCTTATTCATAACAAGCTCTACTATTCTAAATTACCAGCTAGCAAATCTTTTTGTCACTACCGCCCTATGTGACCGAAACATAATCAGTCACGCACTGGTTGAGTGCAAGATGAAATTCCGTACCGTGTTCGTTATTACTTATTCAAATCGAGCCTTGACTTTCTTAATCTAAATAATAATGATTCGCATTCTCATAAAAGACGAGCCAAAGAGAGGCAAAAGAATGTCGGTAAAATACCTAGTTTGCAACGTAGCAGCGATTATAACGCTACTCTTAGGGAGCATCGCTCATGCCGATCCAGGCCAGCATATAGAGGTCAGAATCTCTGATCTTGCAGCAAACCCGGATAAATACGTCAACGAAAAGCTTAGCATCGTTGGCCTTGTAGATGATGTTTGTCCCGCGGCCGGATGTTGGGCAAGTATTAAGGACCCCGAAGCAAAAGATGTTGTTCGATTCAAGGTGCCAGACGGCAAATTAGTTTTCACGGCCGAAATGCTTGGAGACGTTGTCACAGCGCATGGATTATTCCGCAAACACACGCTTGAAAATACGGCTGCTCGACGTTGGCTTACCCATCTCGCCCACGAGCGAGGCCAAATCCCTGGTAAAGCAGAGCTAAGTTATGAGGGCACGCTCAACGTTTATCAGCTTGAAGGAGCTGAAGCAGAACTGATTTGTTCCGAACACCACCTCGTCCCCACGACATAGACCAAACTAAATCGGCCGCCAGTCCTAATACTGAGCAAATGTTCCTTTTTCTGTAATCCAACTGGAGAATTAAATGCTACTAAAATCGAGCAACCCATGGCTGCTAAAAACTATTGCGGTGGGCGTAGCCTTAACTTGGCTACCCGCTATTGCTGAGGAACAAGAACCTATCTCGGAGGAGCGAGAAATCGAAACAACGACAGTTGTTGCAACAAAAACAACACAGAATCTGCGAGATATCGCCAGATCCGTATCGATTATTGACCAAAAAGAAATAGAAAGTAAAATCATGCGAGACATATCAGATCTCGTAAAATACGAACCTGGTGTTTCTGTTTCAGGCACCGGCAATCGTTTTGGTTTATCTGGTTTCACAATCAGAGGGATCGGAGGAAATAGAGTTCTAACCTTAGTCGATGGTGTTCGCGTTGCTGACGAATTTAGCTTCGGTCCTGCATTAGACGCCAGACGCGATTTTATTTCGGTTCAAAGCCTTGAAAGAGTTGAAATCGCAAAGGGCTCTGGCTCTTCTTTATATGGAAGCGACGCACTTGGAGGCGTAGTTTCCCTCACTACTCGCCGTCCTGATCAATATGTAGACAGCGAAAATACAGGTCATGCCAGCTACTTATTGGGCGCATCAAGCGACGACTCAAGCTTCACCAACACGCTAACATTAGCCGGCCATAACAGCGGCACATCTGCACTGCTGGAGTACACACAGACAGACTCAGACGAGAAAGAGACAGCGGGCAGTGGAGGATTCTCCGCGGGCGCCAGTCCGCTGTGACCTTCAAGCGCCATATTATTTTTAATACCTAGTCTTCGTCAGCTTCTCCTATTTGAGACTTATTTGACTTTGCAGATCGAATAAAGCTCATGCGCAAACTACGAAAGTACCTTCCTGATAACCGATGACCTGAGTTATTCTTGAGCCCTATACCTAGGACCTATTCAGCAGCAGCTTCCTGTCGCTTGATTTGCAGGGCTTTTAACGTCTCCGCGTGGGAGTCTTCATCTACCTTGTAAAACGATATCGCCGCAATCATACCCAGCCACAAAGTGAGAACCGTCGGCACATAATATGCTCCTAGCAGCCAAATTGATTCATCGCTTACTTGCTCTACCGAGGCACCGGAAGGAAATTCAGCGAGGGCCAATACAAAAGATGCCATTATTAGCCCCAAGCCTTGAACTGCTTTGCGAACAAAAGTAACGCTGGAAAAGAAAACCCCTTCAGAGCGTCGACCAGTCTTTAGTTCTGATTGTTCAACCAAGTCAGCAGTCATAGACGCAAACAATATACCGAAGCAGATAATCAAACCTACATCGATCACTCCTGTAGCAAAAACAAACCAGAACACGAACGGTTCTCCGTTTGCTGGCAAGACATCAATAAGCCTTAAAAATACTGGCAGAGGTGCACCAATGAATGCCAACAAACCAATACCCATAGCGCCATTTCGCTTGCCAAAATGCTTAGTGACTATCGGTGCAAGGACAAAACCAATAAGCGCAGCTATGAAAACACCCATGGTAATAATTCCAGTTTCAATAGATGTGAAACCCCAAAAATATGTATAAAAATAAAATGCAAGAGCTGAGGCTAAACCCGACGCAATTGCACCTAGAAGAGCGGCACCGAACAACGCTAGAAATGATTTGTTCGCCAATGTCTCAAAGATTTCTTTAAAGATATTCGCCAATGTCATTTGCCGCTGAGGTGGCGGGCTCCTGAGAAAAGGTATTTGGCTATGAGTACCAATGGCTGAAACCATTATAGAAATAAAAATGAGTACGGAGCCAATTATTCCTAAGATTTCATAGCTATCACGATTAAACCGTCCATCTGGAATAGTAGCCGTAGCCAACGCTGGGAAAATAAAGAAAAACATCATAACAGTCATAGCGTTGCCGCCCGTCCAGCCGAAATAATATCGAAAACTAAGGAGGGAACTACGCTCTGTATAATCGTCAGACAGCTCTGGAGTAAGTGCTGAACTAGGCGTTTCATACAAAGTGATAAAGGTGCGAATAAACACCGCAAGCACAAGGAGGTACCAAAATACGCCCGTGTCCGACCAGTCTGCTGGTGGATTCCAGAGGAAAAAATAACTTAGTGCTACCGGCAGCGCAGAAACGTACATAAACGGGTGGCGCCTGCCCAGTTTAGATCTCACATTATCTGACCAGTAACCAATTATAGGATCGCTGATTGCATCAAACACTAAGGCAGTCGTGATCGCTACACCAACTAAACGGGCGTCTAAGCCAATGACTTGGCTGTAAAAAAGCAAAAGAAAGTAGTCGAAACCGTTATTTTTAACTCCGTAAGCTACAGAGCCCAATCCATAAGCAACTTTGACACCAAGAGGCAGCTTTCTTTCTTCTTCGACTTTCACTTCCACTTCCACTTCTACTTTTCCTTTCTTCTTTTCTTATTCTTTTACAGGCGAATTATTTTTTCTGGTTACTTTTATTTGTTTGGTTATCCGCGAACAAATTCGCGGATAACTTGACCTGGGCGTTTACCTGTATGTTCGCCATTAGCAATGATCACCTCACCGGCAACTATGGTAGCTGCATACCCCCGACCCTTGACAACAAAACGGCCCCCTCCATGGGGGAAGTCGTTTACGTATTCGGGATGGCAGGTGCTTAGATTCTCATAATCAATAATGTTTATGTCTGCATGCCAGCCTTCCTTCAGTTCTCCGCGCTGCTTTAAACCAATAATTTCCGCCGACTTGCCGGTAATACGATGAATCGCCTCGGGTAACGTATACACGCCCTGCTCCCGGGTCAGCTCGCTGAGTAATACGGTTGGCGAATCGGTATCGGTAAAGAAACCAACATGAGCACCAGCATCACCCAACATAGGCACTACGTGGGGCAATTGCATATACTTCCACTGGTTTTCAAGGTGGCCGCCAAACATCCAATAATTAAAGAATTCTTTACCCTCAGAAGCCAGCAAACGGTCAACATAAATTTCTACAGGATCTTTGCCGCTTTCTTCAGCCAGTTGCGCAAGACTCGCGCGACGATTGAAATCAAGATCCGGGGTCTCCTTTGTACCAAAGGGGTGCAGCATGTGCGCAAGCTTTTGCATGTCTCCAGCGGCAATACCTTCGGCGATCAATTTAGCGCGGGTTGCTTCATGCCGTATGGCATCCACACGATCTGCAATGGTTGGCAGCGCCATTAAGTCTTTCCAAGCAGTGGAGCTTTTGGTGAACGGAGACAGTTGCGCAAGACCAAAAAACGCACCGCTTGGGCGAGTATGACAAAGGCTAGCTAGCCGCTTTCCGCCTTCATTTTGTTCCTCAAAAAACTGATTCCAGCGCTCTACGCCGCCGTCATCCTTCGGGCCCGTGCCACCTGAAAACAAAACCTGACAACCTACATCAGTTGCGTCTCTAAACATCTGCAACTCAGTTTCATAGCGAGTTTGCATATCGTTGGCAGACTGAAACATTGCGCCAACACCACCGCCGTCGACAATGGCTTGTTGTATTACTTTGGTTTCGCGCAAATCGGCCCAAGTGCCTGGGGTGCAGCGGCCGTCTGGCACCGTATGCAGTAAAAAGCGTGAGGTAGAAAAGCCCACAGCCCCTTCTTCCACTGATTGCTTCACCATTTGTGCGATGTGATCGAGTTCTTTATCGGTGGCTTGCGCGCCCTCGTCCATGCTGCGATCGCCCATAGCCTCGTAGCGAATGGCCGAGTGTCCAGCAAGACCGACAACGTTAAGCGCAGGGCGCAACGCCTGTACGGAATCTAAATATTCGCCGTAAGTGGTCCAGTCCCAAGGGAGGCCATCCATAATTGCGTCTGCGGCGATGTCTTCTACGGACTCCATCAACTCCGCCAAATAGCGTCGATTCTTAGGACTACAAGGTGCGAAAGTAACTCCGCAATTACCAATCATTGCAGTGGTCACTCCGTGGTAAGAGCTGGAACTCATCAGCGGATCCCAACCAACTTGGGCATCTAGGTGGGTGTGGAGATCTACAAAGCCCGGAGTAACAACCTTCCCTGAAGCATCGATGGTCTGCGCCGCGCTGTCAGCACTAAGATCTCCAATACGCGCAATGCGTCCGTTGCTAACGGCTATGTCTGCGCGTTTGCCTTCTGCCCCAGTACCGTCAATGACGGTACCCCCCGAAATAATTAAATCGTATTCCACAATGTCTCCCCTCGCTGTAGATTATTTTTTACTGAATTCTTTTTGCTTGTTTCTCGTTTTTTCTTTCTTTTTCTTTGCTTTGAGGAGGAGGCATTTGTGCCGCATAAAAATATCCATATGCCGACAGCCACTTTCCCTGTGCTTGAATTTGTCGCGTTATGAGCTTTACGTCAAGGCGCTATTGAAGAAAGTAATCAACATCACGGCACGCCGCATATCGATATTCAAACGTTCTTTGAGCGTTTTACCCCATTATTTAGCTCTATTCCGACACTAAGCCAGTCCCTTGAGTTGCTCTGTCTCAACAAGGCGACTGTCTTCCAGGGCTGCAGCTCTGATGGGTGCTATGGCTTGATAATCCGGGTCAGCCAACATGTTTATAAAATGCCCCCGGGTGGGGTAACGCACCAAAATGACTGTATGCCAAGATTCGTCACCGATAATGGAGCGTAAGGCTCGGCCCATCCATAACGGTTCACCGCCGAACCTCGGATTGAGTTTGGCAAATTCACGCCCATAGACCTGATACGCCTCGCGCCCGCTCATGCCATCCACACCGAAGCCCCCGGCGGCTGTGTCCCGGTATTTTAGTAAATTAAGCATGTACACCGGTTCATCCGGGTTTTGTTCGGCCATTGCAGTTAGCGCGTCTCGGTTGGGTTCGATAGATGACATTTTTCTCTCGTAGCATTTATTCATTTTAAATTGTGGGGGGCAGATTTCCCCAATTCCATCATTAACACCCCGCATGCTGGATTTTAATCCCATTCTTGCGGCGCCCCAAGAAGCGAGTTTGCATCCTATTTGTGCTGCGACGTAAATGCGGGTTGTTGATGGCTCCGAAGAGGATATAATGAATTGCATTAACAAACCAAATAAACGCTGTTGCGTAAAAAATCGGGATCAACTTTATGGTAGTAGAAAGAGACCATCACGGCTTCGATGCCCCAGCGCCTCTCGGCCACCCAGGTCGAACCGGCCTGCCTGAAGGACATTCAACAGGCCCAGAAATTGGCCAACGGTTACCAGAATTCATCCTGCCAAGTGCAGACGGCACGCCGGTTGACTATCACGCTGACCGAGCGGGTCGAAAATCTGTAGTAGTTTTCTACCGGTCAGCGGTTTGGTGACCCCCTTGTTGGACGCAGCTCGGCGAGCTTCGCGACGCACTAGGCAAATTTACCGAACACGACATCTGTCTGTACGCCATATCCTATGACGATCAGGAGACACTGATCGAATTCGGCGAAAAACAAGGCATCTCTTATCCATTACTGTCTGATATTGACTCAGAGGTCATCAAGCAATTTGGCATCCTCAATGAACAGGTCACAACAAACGACGCACTGCTGTATGGCATTCCGTATCCGGGGGTATATGTCACAGATGAAGAGGGCGTGGTCGTTGCCAAGTTCTTTCACGATTCATACAAAAAGCGCGACAGCCCCGAACTCTACATCGACGCCGCACTAGGCCAACTCACCCTCGATGAAAACGCCCCTCAAGCAACGGGTGGAGACCAAGACATTAACCTCACCGTCGCCGTACATGGCGGCAAGGGCACGGTAAGACAGGGCGTGGTGCGGCAATTAGTTGTGCGTTTCGAGCTGCCAGATGGTTTACATATCTATGGCCCACCGGTGCCAGACGGCATGATTGCGACAACTGTCATAATAGAAGGACCAGAGGGATTCATAGTGATGCCCCCTGAGCTACCCGCAACAGAAAAGTTAACGCTGCCCGGCGTTGCAGAGTTAAACGTCTGGCATGGCACGGTAGACTTGATCTATCCATTTTACGCAACGGGCGAATTGGCCAGCGAGTGTCGGCCCCTTGACGTGCCCAGTATTGATATCAACATATTGGTGCGCTATCAGGCCTGCACAGATCAAGAGTGTCTGCTGCCAAGAACAGAAACCCTCACACTGTCATTGGACCTAGATGTGATAGATATTCCTGCCATTGATCTGCACAAAGGCCACGGCCAACGCGAAGCCAACTATGATGGCACATCAGCGCTTAAGCGACTGCTCGCCAGAAAGGTCAAACAAAATCCTCTGGGTGTGCCGGTATTTTTGGCTAAAACCCTGTGGCTGCAATTAGGCGCTTTGGTGAGGAAATTGTCACGATGACACCGCGGACTCAAACAGGTGTTTGCGCAGATTCGTCGACGCACTTCGCCGCCTGCATAGGAGGCTTGCTTAAGATGCCTGCGCACTATTTAAATTGAAACAGTAGCTAAAAGCTAAGAACAGAAAGCGCAGAAATGCGCGTTGAAGAGCATTCTAATGCCCTTCACACCCGCCCCAGCAAAAGTTAGGGTGAAACAAAAACTTTAGAAGAACTAATTATGGAAAAGTTTCTCAAGATGGTCTTTTCACCCATTGTGTTTGGGTTGCTCTTTTTGGCGCCACTGATAACCCAATCTATGACCGCTGCAGGGCTGCAAATATTCACTTTGCCTAACCTAATTGTTGGCTTATTTATCGGCGTTGGCGTGGGATTGATGGCCCATTACAGAGGGAGCTGGATCTGGATCAAGTAACCCAAGCTGTGAACTGGGACGAGGTGAGCGTAGTGCAACTGGACGCTATGGAGCGTAAAACTTCCGCCAAATACATTAAGAAATTTCCCCTTTTGATGATTATTTGGGGTTTTGCAAATACTCTGATTTGGCTGGCGCTCTGGCCGCTCGTGATCTTGGACATTCTGCCCATTTGGGCGGCTTTCCCCATTGCTGTAGTCAACGTATGCGCAGCCTACCTGCCGTCTCACGAGGCTCAGCACAGCATCATTGCCCGAGAAGGCCATAAACTACGCTGGCTTAACGAACTTGTGGGCCACGTGTCTTTAATACCGTTTGCCCAATCCTTTAAATATCTACGCTTCACCCATCTTGAGCATCACGCGCACACCAACAATCCTGAGTTAGACCCAGACTTTGATGTTCACGCAGAAAATAGAAGGGTGTATTTCAGGAATGCCCTAATGCGAAAGCAGCCCGTTAATGCCACACGTAAAGACCGATACAGTGCAGCCTTAGAGCGGATGGGGAAAAGCGCGGTGGCAGTGGATGCCATAGCGATACGCACTGTTTATACACTAGTGTTATTTGTTGCTGCGTGCAGTGGTTACGCCATAGAGGTAGCGCTGCTGTGGTGGCTGCCACTGCACATTTCGGACATTTACATCCCCTATTATTTGAGCTGGAAGCCCCATCACCCGGGCACGGATCAGGTCCGCTACAAAGACACTGAGGCGTTTAAGAGCACCTTTGGCAACTTAGTGTCGTCTGGTATGCAATACCATGTGGTACACCACCTCTACCCACGCATACCGTTGATGCATACACCCGCAGCATTCAGAGAAATGCGGCCAATATTGCTGCGCCGTGGCTGCGATTTACGGGGTATGTAGTGTTTCTTTCAGAGCCGAAGTGAGCATCAGCCAGGCGCGTTTCAACAAACTAGTTTGCGCCCAGCGCTACTTGCGTAAGGTCGCTGACCACTTCAAACAGTGAATCACCGCGCTCCTTATATTTAGTTTCAAAGGCGGTGATTGGCTTTTCATCAAACAACTGCCGACCACTGGATTGATAACCCGCGGCATTCAACGCCAACACAAATTCTTCGGCGTACACAGACCAATTGGTGCGCATAGTGAGCAAACCGCCAAGATCGATCAAAGCCGAAAAAGCCGGCGAGCCATACCAACGCTTACGAAACTGAGACGCCTTCGGATATGGGTTGGGATAAAGCAGAAAGTGTTGGGCCGGCTGCCAACCGGCCTCTACCGCCAACCGCCAAAAATCATTAACGTCTGCGCGCAGAATTAAATAATTTTCATTACTGCTAGTGCGGTGGCGCGCGAGTCGATGTTCCGACTTATCAATACCCAACACCAGAGCTTCTGGGAACGCTAATGCAAGGTTACGCGTGCTATCACCGGTACCACAGCAAGAGTCTATGATCAAAGGCGCAGTGGAATCGTGCACTCGGTGATGAACAGAATCGAAAGCGGCGCGGGAATGCTCCGCAACAGGCCGCAGCCAATCAGAACTCAGATGAGTGGCAATAATCTCGGCAAGATCCTGACGCGGCTGTTGTTGAGGTGGCTTGCGGTCGTTCACATTAAGCGGCTATGGCGGAAAACCTAATCATACTGGGATTCACGAGCACTAACATCAGCGCGCAGCTATACGGCCATACTTTGACGCCTACTATCGATAGGTAGAGGGCTATACAACACCGATGGTCTGAGCAAAAACTGCCGTTTGACGATCTTATTAGTACCTTGTACGGTGATTGATGATTGTCAGCAGAACGTTAAAAGACTGCCAAAAGCCGTTGACGCTCGAGAAACGAGTGTTCAAAACCAAAAACCAAATATAAGCATGCGACGAACTAAACGTCCTTTGGAGTAACAAAATGCAAATGATCTCTCTGTGCCGAATGGTTAAACACTGGTCCGCTATTCAAAAGGACAGAGTCGCCATTTACCATGACGGCGAAACCATCACCTGGAGCGAATTAGACAGCCAGACCAATAGACTGGCCAGGGCCTATGAAGCACTAGGCGTTGGGCAAGACGATTTTGTCACCATTGCATTGCCCAATGGTATTGAATTTTTTAAATCCACTATCGCGACTTGGAAAGTGGGCGCAACCCCACAACCAGTTTCTGCCAAGTTGCCTCAGTTTGAACGCGATCAAATTGTAGATGTAGGCAGCCCAAAACTGATTACGGGCGTTCCCGAGGGCTCTCACGAGGGTTATCAAACACTGCCTACCGGATATGAGCCTGATCCCTCTCTTTCCGACGCCCAGCTACCGGAAAAAATTGCCACCTCGTTTAAAGCCATGACATCTGGCGGCAGCACCGGCAGGCCCAAACTTATTGTTAGCACCGAGCCTGCCGTTTGGGACATAGATTCAGACCGGTTACACACGCAGCTACAAGGTTCTATGCTGATACCGGGCCCGCTTTATCATAACGGCCCCTTTGTATGGGCAATGAGCGCGTTCTTCCGAGGCTGCCAAATCACGATAACCACAAGGTTTGATGCCGAAGAAACCTTAGCCTTAATAGAGCAGCAGCAGATAGATATTGTGTACATGGTACCAACCATGATGCAGCGTATTTGGAATTTGCCGGAGGAAGCTAGAACTCGTTATGACTTGTCTAGCTTAAAAGTGCTTTGGCACTTAGCAGCACCCTGCCCCGCTTGGCTCAAAGAAGCATTTATTGGTTGGTTAGGTGCAGAGGTCATTTGGGAACTTTATGGCGGCACTGAAGCCCAAGGCGGCACAGTGATCAGTGGCCCTGATTGGGTCACCCATCGAGGATCCGTTGGTAGACCCAATGAAACCTGTGAAATCATTGTGGTGAATGAAGATGGAGAGCGGTTGCCGCCCAACGAAATAGGTGAGGTATTTTTACGTCCACTCACGGGCCAAGGTTCCACTTATCGTTATATTGGCGCAGAGGCAAAAGCCATTGAAGGAGGCTTTGAAAGCATCGGAGACATGGGTTACTTCGACGAAGATGGCTATTTATATCTCGCAGATCGGCAGACCGATATGATCTTATCGGGCGGAGCAAACATTTACCCAGCTGAGGTTGAAGCAGCCATCGACAGTTTTCCTGGCGTTCGCTCATCCGCAGCAATAGGTTTACCTCACGAAGATTTAGGCAATTATGTGCACGCAATAGTCGATGCACCTAACGGCATTATCGAGGCAGACTTATTAAGCCACCTTGCAGAAAGGTTAGTGCGTTACAAAATTCCAAGGACCATTGAGCTTTCCAATGAACCCATGCGCGATGACGCAGGCAAAGTCAGAAGAAAATCACTACGACAAGACCGGATAGAAAACACAAGCTAGATTAATCCCAAAAAATTGCGCGTCGATGCTGGCTAAGGGAAACGCCAAAAAAATCGAGGTGCGACAGATAACAATGTCGGATCGGAGGAAGCAGCATGAAGATTGGAATTGCAATGATGAGCCACGAGACCAACACATTCTCGCCGGTGATGACAGATCTTGACCGCTTTTCCGGCGGTCACGGCAAGCCGCTTGAAGGCGAAGCTGCGCTCAATACTTACAGGGGCACAGCGTCCTGTTTGGGCGGTTACATTGCGGTAGCCGAGCGTCAAGACGTTGTGATTGAAATGGGCATCGCGGCCGCAGCGCCGCCAAGTGGCCCCGTAGAAAACGATGCCTACGCATATATGTGCGACGCAATTGTCGCTTTGTCACAGCGCGTAGATGCGCTGTTGCTAGATCTGCATGGTGCAATGACTACCCAGACCTTTGACGACGGTGAAGGAGAACTATTGCGCCGCATTCGCTCGGCCAACCCAAATTTACCTATAGCCATATCGCTGGATATGCATGCAAACATTACCGAGCTTATGGTCAGTAATTGTGACGTACTTGCCGGTTACCATACTTATCCACATATCGACATGGACAGTACGGCTGTACGAGCAGCGGAGGCATTTTTTGCGATGCTCAACGGCACCGCAAAACCGGTGCTGCGCTGGGGCAATGCCCCCATGCTGCCCCACGTTATGCGCCAAGGCACGGACGACCAACCCAACAAAGGTTTGCAGGCGCGAGCTATTGAATTGGAAAAACATGATTGTTTGGGCGTAAGTGTCTTTACAGGCTTTCCCCACGCAGACATCTATGACGCTGGGTTTAGCGTCGTTGTTATGACCGATGACAAGCCAGAAGTAGCACAAGGTTATACGAATGAACTGCTTAATAAGGCTTGGCAGGCCCGAGAAGAATTTGTGTACCAAATCGAACCGTTAGATCATTCCATGCAAAAAGCCTCACAAGCCGCAGCCAACCCTGGCGAAGGTCCCGTAGTAGTACTAGATCACTATGACAACACAGCTTCCGGCGGCACCATGGACACCACCGAAGTACTCAGCGCTGTGTTAGACGCTGGACTAGAGCGGGTAGCCGTATTTGGTTTTTACGATCCAGAAGTGGTTGAGCAAATGGCGGTAGCGGGCGTAGGCGCGACGGTCACCGTGGAACTGGGAGGCAAACTACCGATGCCCGCATTGGTTGGCCAAAGCAAGCCAATAACGCTTACCGGAGAGGTTAAGCTCATATCAAACGGTAAGTTTAAAGCGCAAGTCGCCATGGCCAGAGGCCTTACAATAAATATGGGTAAATCTGCAGTGCTATCAGTAGGCTCTGTAGATATCGCAATTATATCTCGGCATATAGAACCCTATGACCCTGAATGTTTCAGAAGCCTTGGCATGGAACCCACTGCCTATCAATATGTGATGCTAAAAAGCCGTATCCACTATCGCGTAGGCTTCCGCGAAATGGCCAAAGAGGTCATTGAATGCGCAGGCTGCGGGGTGTGCACCTCAGATTACAACCAGATTACTTTCAACAAAGTTCGACGACCAGTCTATCCGCTGGATCAAGATGGAGAAGGTGCCAACGAGAACTGGCTACTGCCAAAGGCAGAGTGATATTAAGCCACTAACGATCAGGCTGGATCGACACGCTGGACCAAGCGAAACCTGGCTGATGGTATGCTATCTTTGCTACACAATTATAATGAGGATCAATAATGAAAACCCTACTTTTACTGGCTTTCACACTGATTTCTATGCTGGCTAATGCCGGCCATCACGCCGAAGGTGAAACCGCGGGTCACGCCGATCCAAAAGCAGTAGTCACTGCCGCATATGCAACTTTTAGCTCTAGAAATAACGACGATTGGACCGCTCTGCATACGGATGATTTGAGATTCACCACGTTCGGCCAACTACCACAATCTGGCGTATTTATTGGACCAAAAGCAGTTATTGAGAATGTCTTTGCGAAGATCGCAATCCACTGGCCTACATTCAAACTTACCCCTATTAGTATTAATGCAATTGGTAATACTGTTTACGTTCACAACAAAATGACAGCAGACGGGTTGGACAGTGAGACCATGCATATGTTCGTTGTTGAAAATGGCAAAGTTGCAGCATTCACAGCATTTGAAGACACCGACTCAATGCGCCAAGCAATGGTTACTGAGTAATCATTACCGTTACGGTGACTAATGCAGGAGGCTTAACAGCCTCAAACGCAATGGTTGTAAACGTAACAGATATATCTGAAAACTTTTTTGATACATGCCGTTTTGGGGAGTGTAAGTTTGAATAAATT
>CAUZON010000013.1:0-68279 GCA_963581445.1 Gammaproteobacteria bacterium
TGAGCCGACATCGAGGTGCCAAACACCGCCGTCGATGTGAACTCTTGGGCGGTATCAGCCTGTTATCCCCGGCGTACCTTTTATCCGTTGAGCGATGGCCCTTCCATACAGAACCACCGGATCACTAAGACCGACTTTCGTCCCTGCTCGCCCCGTCGGGCTCGCAGTCAAGCACACTTCTGCCTTTATACGCATTGCATGATTTCCGACCATGCTGAGTGTACCTTCGTACTCCTCCGTTACTCTTTAGGAGGAGACCGCCCCAGTCAAACTACCCACCACACACTGTCCTCGATCCAGATAATGGACCTGAGTTAGAACCTCAACGTAATCAGGGTGGTATTTCAAGGTTGACTCCACAGCAACTAGCGTCGCTGCTTCAAAGTCTCCCACCTATCCTACACAAATTAAGCCAAAGTCCAGTGTGAAGCTATAGTAAAGGTGCACGGGGTCTTTCCGTCTAGCCGCGGGTACACGGCATCTTGACCGCGATTTCAATTTCACTGAGTCTCGGGTGGAGACAGTGTGGCCATCGTTACGCCATTCGTGCAGGTCGGAACTTACCCGACAAGGAATTTCGCTACCTTAGGACCGTTATAGTTACGGCCGCCGTTTACTGGGGCTTCGATCAAGAGCTTCGCCGAAGCTAACCCCATCAATTAACCTTCCAGCACCGGGCAGGCGTCACACCCTATACTTCCACTTACGTGTTTGCAGAGTGCTGTGTTTTTAATAAACAGTCGCAGCCACCTGGTATCTTCGACCGCCAATAGCTTAGGGAGCAAGTCCCATCACCGTCAGCGGCGCACCTTCTCCCGAAGTTACGGTGCCATTTTGCCTAGTTCCTTCACCCGAGTTCTCTCAAGCGCCTTGGTATTCTCTACCCAACCACCTGTGTCGGTTTGGGGTACGGTCATATGTAACCTGAAGCTTAGAGGTTTTTCTTGGAAGCATGGCATCGACTACTTCTTGCTCGTATAAGAGTAATTCGTCATCGCATCTCGGCCTTAAGAGAGTCCGGATTTACCTAAACTCTCGGCCTACGTGCTTAAACCTGGACAACCATCGCCAGGCTAGCCTAGCCTTCTCCGTCACCCCATCGCAGTTACATTTGGTACAGGAATATTAACCTGTTTCCCATCGACTACGCCTTTCGGCCTCGCCTTAGGGGCCGACTAACCCTGCGCCGATGAACGTTGCGCAGGAAACCTTGGTTTTTCGGCGAAGAGGATTTTCACCTCTTTTATCGTTACTCATGTCAGCATTCGCACTTCTGATACCTCCAGCATGCCTCCCGGCACACCTTCACAGGCTTACAGAACGCTCCTCTACCACACATACAAAGTATGTGTCCGCAGCTTCGGTATACAGTTTTAGCCCCGTTAAATCTTCCGCGCAGGCCGACTCGACCAGTGAGCTATTACGCTTTCTTTAAAGGATGGCTGCTTCTAAGCCAACCTCCTGGCTGTCTGGGCCTTCCCACATCGTTTCCCACTTAACTGTAATTTAGGGACCTTAGCTGGCGGTCTGGGTTGTTTCCCTTTCCACGACGGACGTTAGCACCCGCCGTGTGTCTCCCTCGCTGTACTCATCGGTATTCGGAGTTTGCATGGGGTTGGTAAGTCTAGACGACCCCCTAGCCCAAACAGTGCTCTACCCCCGATGGTAATACGAGAGGCTCTACCTAAATAGATTTCGAGGAGAACCAGCTATCTCCGGGCTTGATTAGCCTTTCACTCCTAACCACAGGTCATCCCCTAATTTTTCAACATTAGTGGGTTCGGTCCTCCAGTTGATGTTACTCAACCTTCAACCTGCCCATGGCTAGATCGCCCGGTTTCGGGTCTACTCCTTGCGACTAAGACGCCCTATTAAGACTCGGTTTCCCTACGGCTCCCCTATACGGTTAACCTTGCCACAAAAAGTAACTCGCTGACCCATTATACAAAAGGTACGCAGTCACACGTCCGAAGACATGCTCCCACTGCTTGTATGCATCTGGTTTCAGGTTCTATTTCACTCCCCTCACAGGGGTTCTTTTCGCCTTTCCCTCACGGTACTGGTTCACTATCGGTCAGCTGAGAGTATTTAGCCTTGGAGGATGGTCCCCCCATATTCAGACAAGGTTTCACGTGCCCCGTCCTACTCGATTTCATCTATATCTTGCTTTCGTGTACGGGACTATCACCCTATATCGCGCAACTTTCCAGAAGCTTCCACTAACAAAATATAAACTTAAGGGCTGGTCCCCTTTCGCTCGTCGCTACTAAGGGAATCTCTGTTGATTTCTTTTCCTTTGGGTACTTAGATATTTCAGTTCCCCAAGTTCGCTTCTACACCCTATGTATTCAGGTGCAGATACCGCCGGAGCGGTGGGTTTCCCCATTCGGAAATCCCCGGATCAAAGTCTATTTGCCGACTCCCCGAGGCTTATCGCAGGCTATAACGTCCTTCATCGCCTTCAGCTGCCAAGGCATCCACCAGATGCACTTTTATGCTTGACCATATAATCCAATGTATTGGTAAACCAACGCATCTTCAGTACATGCTCTTCATATTTTCATCACATATTCATCATCTATTTCATTCGCCTTCCCCGTGATCCAACTTAAGCTTGCCAATTTCCGATCCAACCACTCGAACAGCGGCAAGATCGTCCATCCACGTCACAACATCCACGCGAGCGCTTCAGTGTTGTATTCACAAGAGAATACTAAGACATATATCTAGAAAAAATTTTTGTACCCGCATAACTTCTGCGAAACCATAAATGGCGTCGCATAATTTTGCGGACTATCTCTGAATTGTTAAAGAACAAAACTTAAGCAAGTGCTCAAGTTCACATCGGAAATGTTCGTTCTCTTAAGCTATTAAGGGAACACATCGAATGTGAACTCGGAAAGGACGAGGCGCTGTACTAAATACTAAACAATTTTTTGTTGCATCTGCTTACTCTTAAGAACAAGTACGTGGCCTATTGCATAGTAGACAAATGGTGGAGCCGAGGAGGATCGAACTCCTGACCTCCTGCGTGCAAGGCAGGCGCTCTCCCAGCTGAGCTACGGCCCCATTATGCAGCGTCAGCACTAAAGTCCGCTCGTCGATTATGGTGGGTCTGGGTGGATTTGAACCACCGACCTCACCCTTATCAGGGGTGCGCTCTAACCAACTGAGCTACAGACCCAGAGTGCTCAAAAAAATTATTAGCAACAAACCATTCGTGTAGGAACAACGCAATTCGCTAGGAGTTGGACCTATTTTTTCCAGCCTCAAATGTGACTGAATCAAGGCCTATCGTTTTAAGGAGGTGATCCAGCCGCAGGTTCCCCTACGGCTACCTTGTTACGACTTCACCCCAGTCATGAACCACACCGTGGTAACCGTCCTCCCGAGGGTTAAACTAATTACTTCTGGTGCAATCCACTTCCATGGTGTGACGGGCGGTGTGTACAAGGCCCGGGAACGTATTCACCGCGACATTCTGATTCGCGATTACTAGCGATTCCGACTTCATGGGGTCGAGTTGCAGACCCCAATCCGGACTACGAGAAGTTTTTTGGGATTCGCTTACCATTGCTGGTTTGCAGCCCTTTGTACTCCCCATTGTAGCACGTTTGTAGCCCACCCCGTAAGGGCCATGATGACTTGACGTCGTCCCCACCTTCCTCCGGTTTGTCACCGGCAGTCTCCTTAGAGTTCCCGACATTACTCGCTGGCAAATAAGGACAAGGGTTGCGCTCGTTACGGGACTTAACCCAACATCTCACGACACGAGCTGACGACAGCCATGCAGCACCTGTATCTCGGTTCCCGAAGGCACCAATCTATCTCTAGAAAGTTCCGAGTATGTCAAGGGGTGGTAAGGTTCTTCGCGTTGCATCGAATTAAACAACATGCTCCACCGCTTGTGCGGGCCCCCGTCAATTCATTTGAGTTTTAACCTTGCGGCCGTACTCCCCAGGCGGAGAACTTATCGCGTTAGCTGCGCCACCAAAGCCTTAAAGGCCCCAACGGCTAGTTCTCATCGTTTACGGCGTGGACTACCAGGGTATCTAATCCTGTTTGCTCCCCACGCTTTCGCACCTCAGCGTCAGTGTTGGTCCAGGCGGCTGCCTTCGCCATCGGTATTCCTTCCTATATCTACGCATTTCACCGCTACACAGGAAATTCTACCGCCCTCTACCACACTCTAGTTTTACAGTTTGGAATGCAGTTCCCAGGTTGAGCCCGGGGCTTTCACATCCCACTTATCAAACCGCCTACGCGCGCTTTACGCCCAGTAATTCCGATTAACGTTCGTACCCTCCGTATTACCGCGGCTGCTGGCACGGAGTTAGCCGGTACTTCTTCTGTCGCTAACGTCAAGACCACGACATATTAAATCGTAGCTTTTCTTCACGACTGAAAGTGCTTTACAACCCTAAGGCCTTCTTCGCACACGCGGCATCGCTGGGTCAGGCTTCCGCCCATTGCCCAAGATTCCCTACTGCTGCCTCCCGTAGGAGTCTGGACCGTGTCTCAGTTCCAGTGTGGCTGATCGTCCTCTCAGACCAGCTATAGATCGTCGCCTTGGTGAGCCTTTACCTCACCAACAAGCTAATCTAACGCAGGCTCCTCTAATAGCGTGAGGTCCGAAGATCCCCCACTTTCCTCCTAAGAGCGTATGCGGTATTAGCTCGAGTTTCCTCGAGTTGTCCCCCACTACTAGGTAGATTCCTACGCGTTACTCACCCGTCCGCCACTGTACTCACACCGGAGTGTTTTCTCGTTCGACTTGCATGTATTAGGCGTGCCGCCAACGTTCAATCTGAGCCATGATCAAACTCTTCAGTTTAATTTTTCCGACTTTCAGCTAAGTGATTGGATAAATCCTTTCAAATCGCCATGATGCCAATTAATCATTTACTCAAAACGAATCACGTGTTCCCACACGAATGGCTTGTTTAGTACTAAGTGTCGTTAACGAATGTGTTGCTATTCGCGGCCACTTTGTACTTGCTATTTGTTTTTAAAGAACTGCTGCTCCGCTTTCGGCTTCGCTGCAAGGGAGGCGTATAATACGTAAAGAGAATTTCCGCGCAACCCCTAAATTGCAATAAATTGAACTAATTGCAAAATAGTTCGAATTAGACACCGCGCACGAGCATGCCATATTGCTTTTTGCCCCTACGTATAAGGTAAAACTGGCCAAACAGGGAGTCATCAAAAGATAACGTCATTTTTGGGTCCGTTACCAATTGACCGTTGATTTTGACCCCATTGCCCTGAATTAGTTTACGCGCCTCACCCGTAGATTTGGCTAAAGACGCCTCCACCATGGCCGTAAGCAGCCCGATGCCCGATTCACCAGTGCAACTTTGCAGTCCATCTTGCTGTAGTTGAGCCAAGTCAGCCTCCTGTAAGCCAGCAACCTCCCCGGCGAACAAACACTCGCTTATCCGCTCAGCTGACTTCAGCGCGTCTTCCCCATGTACCAATTGGGTTACTTCACGGGCCAGCTTGCGTTGACCGCCACGTAACTCGGGCCGCGCAATGGTCGCGCCAGCAAGATCTGCCACCTCATCCTCCCCTAGAAACGTAAAGAGTTTTAGAAACGGTTCGACGTCAGCATCTGCGGTATTCAGCCAAAATTGATAAAAACTGTACGGCGATGTCTTTTTCGCATCCAGCCAGACCGCACCGGAAGCCGACTTACCAAACTTAGTGCCGTCAGACTTAGTCACCAGCGGCATAGTTAACGCAAAGGCTTCCTTGCCCACATGCCTACGTACTAAATCAATACCGGAAACAATATTTCCCCATTGATCGCTTCCGCCTATCTGAATAAGACAATCTTCGCGCCGGGCCAGCTCCAAGAAATCCATAGCCTGCAAAAGCATGTAACTGAACTCCGTATAGGAAATCCCCTGACCTTCACGATCAAGACGCGTCTTTACAGATTCCCGCTGAATCATTCCGTTGACTGAAAAGTGCTTGCCTATATCGCGCAAAAAACTCACTACATCTAGTTTTTCAGTCCAGTCCAAGTTGTTGCAAATCACCGCCGGATTTTCCCCATCGAAATCTAGAAATCGGCCAACCTGGGTTTGCAATGACTCTACCCACGAACCAACCACACCCTTCGTATTTAAATTACGTTCGTCATCGCGACCTGAAGGGTCGCCTATCAGACCCGTCGCGCCCCCCAGCAATAATATTGGTTTATGCCCCTGCAACTGAAAACGCTTTAAAGCAAGCAGCGGCACTAAACTCCCTATATGCAAACTGTCTGCTGTGGGATCAAAACCGCAATAAAGCGACCTGGAACCTCCCTGCAAATATTTTTCTAGACCAGCCGCGTTAGAAAGTTGCGCTACAAGCCCGCGCCAACGTAGCTCATGCATGAGACCCTGTGTTTTCATATTCACCTTAAAGCGTAAGTATAATTTTAAAAGATTGATCAACACCCTAATGGTAACTCGCAAATTACTCATCGGGACATCTAGTTCCGAGCGTCATATTAAATCAGAGAGACCCAACGCAAAATAGTGCCCGCCAGTAAGACTTTTTTCACCACGAGTTTCCCTTATACTGCCCGGACTTCAGCTAAGCCGTGCATCATGGGTTTTGATCCGCGATAGCAAGCTGCCTAAAACACCTATGCCTCTAACTTGATGAGCAGAAAAACATAGCATGAACTTTCCCACCCTACACAAACGAGTAATCCTTATAACAGGCTTGGGGCTACTTATTTTACAACTTAGCGGAATTGGCAGCAGCGATGAAGAGGCCAGTAAAGATGCCAGCGCTACAATCAACCTCGAAAATCAGGCCAGCGACGAAGAGCCCTTCAACGAAATCTCGAAAAATAGTGAACTGGTAACGCCTCACCCTACGCCTACGCCAGAGCCAACACCCGTTACTACAGTCGACAAAGTTAGGGCAGGCGACAACTTAGCCAAAATTTTTTCACGTAATGGTTACTCTGCAAAAGACTTACACCAAATAAGTGGCACCAAATTAGGCAAGCAACTTGAGAATATTTTCCCAGGCAATAGCCTTACTTTTGCATCGTTCAACGGCCAGCTTGTAAAATTCACTTACCATCCTTCTCGGCTCGAGTCTCTTGAGTTTACCCGCGAAGAGACAGGTTTTTCTGCGGTGAAAAATGTCGCTTACCCCGACAGAGTAATTTCTTATAAACACGCCACCATCGATGATAGCTTATTCTTATCTAGCCAAAGAGCGGGCCTCCCAGACAAATTGACTATGCGTTTGGCACAAATCTTTCAATGGGATATCGACTTTGTATTAGACATCAGACCTGGCGATCAATTTTTTGTACTCTACGAAGAGCTGTACCTAGACGGGGATTACATTGGCACAGGGGAAATTTTGGCGGCCGACTTCATCAACCAACGGAACACATATTCTGCGGTAACGTTTACAAATCCAACAGGCAATAAAGATTTTTATACGCCTAAAGGCATAAGTATGCGAAAGGCATTTTTGCGTGCCCCGGTAGAATTTTCGCGTATCAGCTCAAGTTTCAACTTGCGCAGAAGACACCCATTGCATAAAACAGTTCGCCCACATAGAGGCATAGATTATGCGGCCCCCACCGGCACACCCATATTGGCGGCAGGCGACGGCCGCGTGAAAACTGCCTCACGAACCAATTCGAATGGACGATATATTGTCATTCAACATGGCGAACAGTTCGTAACCAAATACCTGCACCTTTCAAAATTCGGTAAGAACATAAAATCTGGGCGCAAAGTTCGCCAAGGACAAATCATCGGTTACGTGGGTTCTACCGGGTGGGCAACAGGGCCGCATCTACACTATGAGTTTCTAGTAAACGGTACGCACAAAAATCCGCGCACGGTAAAATTGCCAAAAGCGGAACCCGTAGCAAAAAGGGAGTTGGCCACATTCCGAGCTGCAACCAGGCAATATGCTTTACTTTTAAATAGTTACAAAGACCAAATCACGCTGGTTACCGCCCAATGAAAAAACTCAATAGATCGCTTTACGTTGGGGCAATGAGCGGGACCAGTGTCGATGGATTGGACCTCGCTTTAGTTGATATCCAACTAGAGCGAGACGAATTAAAAATCAAAGTTATTAACGCTCAAACTGTAGCGCTGCCCTTAGCGCTCCGCGAAGACCTTTTAAGACTCGGCCAGCCAAGCGATGACGATTTTTATCAACTTGGGGCATGCGACAATTTGCTTGGGCAATTCATCGGCCTAAGCATTAACAGTTACCTAGAGGCATTAGGAATTAATGGCGCAGAGGTGGCTGCAATTGGTAGTCATGGTCAAACAATACGACACCGCCCTCCGGGCATGGGTACAACACCTTTTACCCTACAAATTGGCGACCCAAACAGCATTGCTGAGATAACCGGAATAACTACGATTGCAGACTTCCGCAGGCGTGATGTTGCGGCAGGAGGCCACGGCGCGCCATTAACTCCTGCTTTTCATGAAATTTTATTCGGCAAATTGGATACCAATGTCGCTGTTCTGAACATTGGCGGCATCAGTAACCTAACCCTATTAGGCGGTCAAACGCTGATTGGTTTTGATACTGGACCAGGAAACGGTTTGATTGACCAATGGTGCGAGATTCATAAAGACATACCATTCGATAAAGGAGGTGCTTGGGCGTCTAGTGGGAAAATTTGCGAAAACCTACTTCAGTCATTCCTCCAAGATCCATACTTCGCCTTGTCTGCGCCGAAAAGCACAGGTAGAGAATACTTCAACCTACCTTGGCTAGAACGGCACCTTGAGACCATAGGTCAATCTACGCCCGCAACGCTGGCTATAGAGGATGTACAAGCAACCCTAGTTGAGTTAACCGCACAGAGCATTGCGGATTGTCTACGCAAAGAATCTAATGAAATCGCAGCCGTAGCAGTCTGCGGGGGCGGCAGGCTAAACGAATATCTGATGCAGCGGCTTGCAATAAACTGCGAGCTCAGTGACACAAGCAAAATTAACATCCAGCCGACGGAATTTTGGGGAGTGGATGGAGATTCTTTAGAGGCCGCAGCGTTCGCTTGGCTTGCCTACCAAAGAATGAACAATTTACCTGGCAATATGCCCACGGTCACCGGCGCCAAAGGCAAACGTATTCTCGGCGCCATATTTCCTGGCTAGCTAAGTATTGAGTACGAAACAGTACGGACCATTCTTAGGCAACTACGGAGCAGAAGTTCTGCCAGCACGCAATCCCCTCAAACAGCAGCCGTGCTCGCGAATTAGACGGCCTAAATGGCGAAAGAGCTGCCACACCCACAGGTAGCGGATGCATTTGGATTAGTTACTACAAACTGGGAACCATTTAGATTTTCAACGTAGTCGACCTGCGCACCTGCTAAGTACGGGTAACTCATAGAATCTACCAGCATGGTTACCCCAGATCGTTCGACCATTGCATCGTCCTCTGCAACTTCACTGTCAAATGTGAATCCGTAGGAAAAACCATTACAACCGCCGCCGGTTATAAAGACCCGCAGTTTAAGAGAGTCATCGCCATCGTTATCTATTAGGCGCTTAACTTTGATCGCGGCGCTTTCTGAAAAACTGATTTCTGCTAGCATGGGAGTCGACTGTCTCAAGAATTTGATTGAAAACAAAGCATATAGGCTTAGCAAGAAAACCAAAAGCGACTAACACAGAAAGATCTAGCAAGAATGTGACGAAGCATCTCTGTAAAGTGGCTTTGGCAGCTAAGCTTTTCATCTCTTACCCTTTATGCTGCTGGGGTAGAGGAAACCTTATGTACGAACTAGGAGCGACCTGTTTATCAACTATTTACAGCTAGGGTATCCTATGAACGGCCGCCGTCTACCGGCAGCGCATGCACTGTGCCTTTTTGGCCAGCGTCTTTTTCCGCATGAATTAATCGACCCTGAACTTGGGCACCCATGTGCATTTCAATCACACTGTAATATAGATCACCTTGAACTTCGGCACCTGCAGACACTTCCAAACGCTCATCAGCATATACATTGCCCTCTAGCCGACCATTAATGACGACATTAGGAACGCGAATATCACCCACTACCAACCCCTCAGGGCTCACCACCAAGGTAGCGCCTGGCTCTTCAGCTGAAATATTGCCTGTTACTTTACCTTTTACAAACAGCTGGCTACTAAAATGCAGACTGCCTTCAATTTCACTGTCTGCAGCTACCAGGGTAATGTCTTGTTTGGATTTCATTACTTTCATACCTGCTGTTCCTCTTGCCTGCTCTATTAACCGCTCTTTTATGCTACGTTCTTTCTGTTCAGTGTTTTTTCTGTTCAATGTTCTTTTTATTCAATGTTCTTTCTGTCTATTAGTGCGTTGTTAACCTGCCATTGACGCGGCCGAGTCGTTCAACTCTCGGTAACTTCAAATTCTTTCAACACATGCTGCCAAAGCAGGCCTGCTTTGTCGCCGATTGTTTAGTTCGACAAATTTGCCACATGAGGCCAAGCGACAATTAGATCCTATGCCCCTTCAACAACCCAAGGAAAAGACCTATCTATTGACGGCCCTTTTTTCGTACGAAGAGTCACAATTACCGCTTGTGGTGCAAAATTCTCCGGTAGATTTAGCACACCGTCCAAATCTTGAAAGTACCGAAAGCGAAAATTCAGTGTATCCAAAGAATTTGTCTCAAGCTCTGCCAAAGTAAACTGAGCCTCTCCACCATCAACTGTACCCTGCACAACCAATGAGGCTTGCCCAGATACCAAGCGCCTCACTTTCGCGGCCTGAGTAACTAAAATAACAAATCTATAACTATTAGCGCCCTCACCGGGCAGCAAATCGAAACCACCTACGCGTAACCCTTGCGGTCCATCGTCGGAGGTCATGAGGTTCCTAAAAAAACCTAGCTCTTCAAACAATTCGGCCCGCTCGCCATGCATACCCGTAAGTTGCTCCCGCATTGCCGTGACCGCGAACTTCTGAGTTTCTAATGACAACTCTGCATCGACAACTCTATTACGTAATTCCTGTTCGGCAGCCTGCGTCGCACCCAGGGCTGCTCGAAGCCCTTTGTTTTCGACAATAGCCTGTTGGGCGCGCCACTGCCCTGCAAAAAATCCACCACCAAGAGACAGTAATAGCGCGAGCGCAAACACTATGGCGTATATGCCCTTACGAGCTGGTCGATCTTCCACAACCCTATACAAAGAGTTTTTCATACTTCATCAAGACTTTTTAGAGATTTATCCACCGTTCTACTTATAATGTGTTTGTTGAACCCAATAGTACCTCAATGATCGCTAATGAAAGAAAAAATCCTAATTTCGATTGATACTTTTGGCACTTGGAGCAATTGCACCACCTGTGCTGTTTAGACGCATTCGGTGGCTACAATGGACCCACATTTAAACCGGCCGCTCGTAACCGAAAACAAACCTAGGAAACTAGACATTGAATATTTATCTCTGGCTCAAAGCATTCCACTTGATTGCTCTCATAGCGTGGTTCGCGGGCATTTTTTATCTACCACGACTTTTCGTCTATCACGCCGCCGCCGAGGATCAAATCAGCCGAGATCGCTTCAAAGTCATGGAGATCAAACTACTGCGGGTCATCATGAACCCCGCAATGATTTTGACCATAGTTTTGGGCATTTGGATGCTAGCAGTCAACTGGGCAGCACTTTCTGGCCAGACGTGGATCTGGATCAAAATTGCATTAGTGCTTGGACTAGTGGGTTATCAGCACTTCTGTCTCAAAATAACTAAAGCTTTCGCTCGGGGTGAAACCCCCTACAGCGAGAAATTCTTCCGCATTTTTAATGAAATACCGGTACTCATACTCGTACCTGTCGTTCTTTTAGCCATCATTAAGCCCTTTTAGAAAATTAGAACCGAGAGCAATATGAATAGAGACAAGTCCAAAACTCTGATGGAGAGAGCCTGCAAAACTATCCCTGGTGGGGTCAATTCCCCCGTCCGAGCGTTCAAAGGCGTAGGCGGCGACCCAATCTTTTTCGAAAGAGGCCAAGGGGCGTATATTTATGACGTAGATGACAACGCTTATATTGATTACATTGGCTCTTGGGGGCCGATGATCCTTGGGCATAATCACCGACCAACAATAGACGCGGTAACCGAACAAGCCAGCAAAGCTTTAGGTTTTGGCGCGCCTACCGAAATAGAAATAATGGTGGCAGAAAAAATTGTCGAAATCATGCCCAGCATGGAAAGCGTGCGCATGGTCAACTCAGGCACTGAGGCGACAATGTCGGCTATTCGCCTCGCTAGAGGATTTACTGACCGAGACTTCATCGTCAAATTTGAAGGCTGTTATCACGGTCACTCGGATTCATTATTGGTCAAAGCTGGTAGCGGTGTACTTACCCTTGGGCTGCCCAACTCTCCAGGTGTGCCCGAGGCACTAGCAGAAAAAACACTTACAGCGCCTTATAACGACTTGGAGTCTACCGAACAGCTCTTCAAAGCCTATGGTGATCAAATCGCTTGCGTAATTGTTGAACCTATCGCTGGGAACATGGGCTGCATACTCCCTGATCCAGAGTTTTTGCGCGGGCTGAAATCTCTGACGGAAAAATTTGGCAGCGTTTTGATCTTTGACGAGGTTATGTCTGGGTTCAGAGTTGCGCCAGGTGGCGCTCAAGAAATTTACGGCATCTCTCCCGACCTCACCACGCTTGGCAAAATCGTAGGTGGCGGATTGCCAGTCGGTGCATTTGGCGGACGCCAGGATATTATGTCTCACATCGCGCCCCTGGGTCCTATCTATCAAGCAGGTACCCTTTCAGGCAATCCATTGGCTATGAGCGCTGGTTTAACCACACTCAATCATCTGACACCGGACGTCTACGCCAAGATTACCAAAGCCACAGACAAACTGATTGCCGGCCTAGTAAAAGGTGCTAGCAAAAATGGCATCACCGTCTGCGAAAATCACGTTTGCGGAATGTTCGGATTTTTCTTTGGTATTGAAAAAGCAGAGAACTACCAACATGTAGCTGCGTCTAACATCGCAATGTTCAATGACTTCTTTCACATCATGCTTAATAGTGGCGTCTATCTTGCGCCCTCAGCTTTTGAGGCCGGGTTCATATCCGCCGAACATAATGACGAAATCATCAATCTCACCCTAAAAGCTGCGGAGAATGCGTTCACGCAGATTGCAGCAAAACACGCTTAGACTGGAAAAATAAAAATGTACGATATTTATGGCATAGGAAACGCAATCGTCGATGTAGACGTCACGGTCGATGAAGACTTTTTACAAGCTCAAGAATTACCTAAAGGACAAATGACCCTGGCTGATTCAGCCCGAATCAGTGCGTTGGTAGAAGCTTTAGGTGACAAATCAATGAATAGAAGTAGTGGCGGCTCAGCAGCCAACACTATTTTTGCTGCAACAGGCTTTGGCTTAACAACGGGCTATGCCTGCAGGCTCGCTGGTGACCTGAATGGCAATTATTTTTCCAATGAGATGTCAGAAGCCAACATTCATACATCTGCGATCGACACCGAAAGCGGCGAAAGCTCAGGCCAATGTCTAGTGATGATCACTGACGACGCTCAACGAACAATGTGCACTGACCTGGGCATTTCCAGCAACGTCACAATGAATGAAGTTGATCAAGCAGGGCTGAGCCAAGCAAAGATGCTCTACATCGAGGGCTATCTAAGTTCTTCACCAACCAGCTCAGCCTCGGCGATAAAATGCCACGAAATAGCGCGCGCGAAAGGCATCCAAACAGCCATAACGCTGTCTGATGTTGCTATGGTTTCGTTCTTCCGCGACTCATTAACGAGCATCATTGGCAACGGCGTAAATGTCTTATTCTGTAACGCTGAAGAAGCCCTGAGCTGGGCACAAACCGACCGCCTAGATATCGCTATCAATGAGCTGAAAGACATAGCACCAGAACTGTATATCACCCTAGGTAGCGACGGCGCCCAAGTGGTTACCCAGTCTGGTTCCATCAATGTCAGCGGGCTGTCAGTCAACCCTATAGACACCAATGGTGCCGGCGATATTTATGCTGGAGCGTGCCTTGCCGCCAGAAGCCAAGGCGCCAACCCTCAAGATGCAGCGAAATTTGCAAATCACGCAGCAGCTCACCTGATTCAATCCTATGGCGCTCGGCTGACTTCCATCCAAGCTTATGTAGATCTAAAAGCCAGCTTCGTAAACTGAGTTTTTAATTAGGCCCGGAGCGAGTTCTCAACTAGCTCCGACCTCAGATACTGGCTCAGTAACCCGCTATGACCCACCCTAGGGTTATGGCGGGTTACTGATTAGTTTCGATAGCTGCCCTCAGATCAAACCCTTGCAATGTTTTGCAAAACCCTCCTACCAGTTAAGTTAACGAAAATTCTAGCTGGGCCCCAAGCGCCATAATGTTCAGATCGGTAACACATCCATATGCAAGTACCTCAACCCCTTTATCAATGGCTTGTTCTAGAGCCTGCGCATACAACGGGTCAATCTCATGTGCAGGACGAACTCGGGCAAGCCCAGTATGCTGTGCACAAAAAATGAGTACACCGCGATCCCCTGCCTCAACCCGCCTCACCAGCGCATTCACATGCTTGCGCGCACGCGCGCTAACTGAATCGGGAAACGCGCCTTGAGTACCTTCTATGTGTAGCGTCAAACTTTTCACTTCTACATAAGCTCGGCGCTCACCAATTGACGCTAGAAAGTCGAAGCGCCCATTGCCCTCGGGAATCTTTATTTCTGGCTTTACCTCTGAATATTCTTTCAGTACATTTATATATCTATTAGTCAGGCCTTCGCCGACCAGTGCGTTGGCTCTGCCTGTATTCACACTCACCAAACCGTGTTCGCTCTCGACAAATTCTAAAGTACCCGGATACTTACGCGTGGCATTATCGGATATTGAATAATAAACCCGACTATCTGGCACTGCGCAGCCCGTCATAGACCCGGTATTAGGGCAATGTACCGTCAACTGCTCGCCATCTTTAGTAATAACATCCGCGAGGAAACGCTTATAACGGCGAACCAAAACGCCTTCAAATAACTCTGGCAGCTTCAAACTTTAACCGCCCAATCTGCAAGGGCGTTACCAAGACGCTCCAAGCCTAAAACAATAGACTCTTCGCTGGTGGTATATGCAAAGCGCACATAATGCCCAGCATTACTGTCACCAAAATCATACCCGGGTGTTACGGCAACCTGATATTCCTCAATCAAGCGCCAACAGAAATCCGCGCTATCCATATTTGTATGACTGATATCGACGTAGAGATAGAAAGCCCCATCTGGCATCACTGGAATATTAAATCCCAACGCTACTAAGCCCTCAGAAAGTATCTTCGCTCTGGCTTCAAATGTTTCTTTGCGCTGGTTATGTATAGACATTGCGTCATCGGCAAAAGCCACAACCGCTGCATGTTGCGCAGGTGTACTGGCGGAGATAAATAGATTTTGCGCCAGCTTAGTTAACGGCTCCACAGCAGCTTCCGGCACAACAACCCAACCCAAGCGCCAGCCGGTCATCCCAAAAAATTTAGAAAAACTATTGAGCACAAAAATTTCTGGGCAAAGGCTCAAACCCGAAGTGTAGGTCACATGATCTCGAGTGAGGTTTTGATAAATTTCATCCAAGATAAAGAAGCCCCCCTGAGCAGCAACGAAGCTCTGAATAGCAATAAGCTCATTCGGGTGGATCATGGTGCCTGTCGGATTGGCCGGTGAGGCGAGCAAAACCCCTTTGGTGTTTTCACCCCATGCATTTTGAATATCAGCGAGTGTAGGCTGAAAGCGATTTTCAGCAAAAACGGGTACCTTTATAGGTACACCGCCAACCAGCTTGGTAAATACTTCATTACACGGATAGCCCGGGTCTGTAATCAGCAATTCATCGCCTGCGTCTAGCAGCAAGGAAGCTAAAAGCACTAAGCCGCCACTGGCACCACTTGTGACCAATATGCGCCCAATCGGAATGGCTATATCTTGGCTGTGATAGAAATCTGCTATGCACTGGCGCAATTCAATAATACCTTGGGCCGAGGTGTATTTGGTCTGTCCTGCATCTAGCGCGCTGTGAGCTGCTGAAACAATAGGCGCCGCCGTCTGGAAATCTGGTTCGCCCACCTCAAAGTGCACTACCCTTTTACCTTCAGCCTCAAACTCGCCCGCGCGCTGTACCAACTGCATAACCGTAAAGGGGCTGATATCATTGCTAAGCTGTGAGTACATAACCTTTGCCCTGAATTTGGAAGAGCCAATTCTGCACTAGTTCACACGTCTATGAAATTGACTAATTGCCTCACGTATTTAAATGTAGTTTTCCTCCTTCGCTTCTGGTAGGTTACGCGCCCTCTTAATCTTGGGTTGTAAAGACCCCGAATGAAGGACACAAACATGGCAGCTGATGCAAAAGCAAAAAAGGCGACAGAAAAAACTCCTGTGACTCGCACTGCCAAAAAACGTGCAAAAGCCGGCGTAGACTCTCAATTTCGCAACTTCACACCTTATAAAACTAAGCGTGGTGAGAAGTATATGACCGAAGGGCAACTTGCCCACCTTAAAGAAATTCTGGTCAACTGGCGCACAGAGTTGATGGAAGAAGTCGATCGTACTGTGAATCATATGCAAGAAGAAGCGGCAAACTTTCCGGACCCTGCGGATAGAGCGACTCAAGAAGAAGAGTTCAGTATTGAACTGCGGACCAGAGACCGTGAGCGCAAGTTAATCAAGAAAATCGATAAAACAATAGATTTGCTGGAGCTAGATGATTTTGGCTTCTGCGAGACCTGCGGCATCGAAATTGGTTTGCGTCGCTTGGAGGCAAGACCAACAGCAACTCAGTGCGTTGACTGCAAATCTCTTGACGAAATTAAAGAGAGACAGATGCACGGCTAATTAAGCCAACTGAGGTCGAAGAATATTTGGCGCCAAAAAATAGGCGCCACATCATACGTGCAAAGAATAGACGTAGGAATAGGCGTCGAACCTAAATACCGCGCTTAGCGTGACGCCGTCGAAGCACTGAAGTTAAAGTGCGACTTTTCAGACTCCTTCAGTGCGCAGTCACAAATAAACGCTGCGCGTGGCAACCAGTTTAGCCACTTACCCGCCTGTAACCACACCAAGCTCAGCCTTGCATGAATATCCCATAGCCTTCATGCTTTGAGCTAACATCAATTTTTTAGCCAATGAACCAATGCATTCCAATCGAAAATTGCTAGGGCGATTTGCGCCTTCGCCTACCGGCCCACTGCACATGGGCAGCCTAATCGCTGCGGTGGCTAGTTATTGCGACATCAAACAGAGGGGTGGACGCTGGCATGTTCGCATCGATGATCTAGACCCGCCGCGCGAAGTGCCCAAAGCGGCTGAGTCTATTTTGCAAACTCTCAGCGCTCACGGCCTTAAAAGCGATCTGCCCATTGATTATCAAAGTCAGCACTCCGCGGCCTACACTCGTGCTTTAAGTCAACTCGCACCGCTTTCTTTTTTTTGCACCTGCAGGCGTAAACAGCTACAGGACTTTGCGATTTACCCCGGTACTTGTCGCCATAATAAGGAGGCCACCGAGCATTCCGCTACCCGAATATCAGTTGGCGAGAAAAAGACAACTTTTGAAGATCTAATTTTAGGCATACAAGAGCACAATCTGAGCGCAGAATTTGGCGATTACATCATTCGACGAAAAGACGGTCTGATAGCCTATAACTTAGCCACAGCCGTCGATGATGCTGCAGAAATTACCCACGTTGTTCGAGGGCAGGATCTATACCCAACCACATCAGTACAAGTACACCTCATGCAAGTGCTTGGATTAACCCCTCCAATTTATGCTCACATCCCTGTTCTAACCTATGCAGACGGTAAAAAATTATCCAAACAGAACCTCGCACCCGCATTAAATGATGCTTTTGCAGCCAGCAATTTGCGTAGTGCATTCCGCTATCTCGGCATGCCCATGATAAAGGCGGAGAATTGGACCGTTCAACAACTGCTGGCGTGGGGTATAACCAACTGGAATCTAAGCAAACTACCAGGGAAACTCAGGCCATTTTCGACTACTTCATAACTTTGTTTTGCACGCGGCAACCTATGTCGTATATACAACTAAAAAAGAGCCTCAAATGTGGCTCAAATAGAATAAAGAACTTAACTCTCTGAGCGACTCGCCCTAGAGGGTTTGCTACCATCCAATCATGATAAAACTAATTCTTATCGACAAAAATTCGAACCGAAGAACGGAAACGGCCAACAAAATCCGTAATCACGGTATTAAGGTGCGCGACTCAGCAGATTTATCCTCAGAATCTTTGACACAATTCGACTGTCTGTTGATTGTTGACGAAGTTATTAGAAATGACTTGGTGGAGACGGCGCAAAAATTACCCGTTATTATTTTAGCATCGACTCCAACTATTAAAGAATCGGTAACTATGTTGCAGTCTGGTGCAACCGACTACTTGGCAATGCCTACTGAGACTGGCGATTTATTGGCTAGTATTGAGAGAGCAACCACCCACCTGAAAAGCGCTAAAGTGCCTGAACTAGACAAGGCAGAAATGATCGGCTCGTCAGAGGTGATGAAGACTCTGCGCCGACGCATCAACAAAGTTGGCCCAACAGATTCTTCCGTACTAATATTGGGTCAGTCAGGAACAGGCAAAGAATTAGTAGCACAGGGGCTGCATGGCTCAAGTGGTCGCGTCCACGCGCCAATGATCATTCTTAACTGCGCTACCGTGCCGCAAAATTTAATCGAGGCAGAACTCTTCGGCGCAGAGGCCTACGGCGACAGCCAAGTGGGCAATCGCGGCCTAGTGGAAGCTGCCGATGGAGGGACCCTATTTCTTGACGAGATATCAGAATTAGCGCCGAGCGCCCAAGCTCGACTGCTGCAAGTAGCCCAAGGCGAAAATCGCAAAGTTGGCGGCGCAAACTCCAAGCCGATCAATGTAAGAATTATTGCTGCTACTCACAGAGACTTGAAAGCCATGACAGAAAATGGCGACTTTCGCTCGGACCTTTTCTATCGCCTAAATGTGGTCAGCTTCAACTTGTCGCCGCTGCGCAATAGACATCAAGATATTTTAGAGATTGGCGAGTACTTACTCATTGAGACTTGCCGCAAACTCGATAAACCACTGCTAAAAATTGGCGATGAAGCAAGAAAAGCCATGCTTGAATATCATTGGCCGGGCAACGTCAGAGAATTAGGCAACGCTATTGAGCGCGCTGTAATACTGGCGGATGAGGGTGGCGTCATTACCAAAAGCTTGCTCGCCATAGAGCCAGAAGAATCTTTGAATAATGTTGATTTAGCTGCGGCAGACCCATCTCAAACATCATTAGAGGACTACTTTGTTCGCTTTGTGCAAGACAATGAAGAGTCCCTTACAGAAACTGAGTTAGCGGAGAAATTAGGCATTAGTAGAAAAAGCCTTTGGGAACGCAGACAACGACTAAATATTCCTCGCAAAAAGACGCGCAATCGCGGCTTACGCGGCGCCATAGGATCTTCAAACTGACTTCCAAAGACACCAGTACCAACACGCCTAAAGCCCTGCGAGTGACCAAGCATGGTATCAAAGAGAAACACTTAGATGCGAACGCGCTGAAGGTGATTGCTGAGCTCAACGCTAATGGATTCCAAGCCTTCTTAGTCGGCGGGTGTGTTAGAGATGCCCTGTGCGGCGAACGCCCCAAAGATTTCGACGTTGCAACCAATGCACCCCTCGAAAAAATCAGTAAAATTTTTCGCCGCGCCAGAATTGTCGGACGCAGATTCCCCATTGTTCACGTTCGCTACGGTAGAGATTTAATTGAAGTGTCCACTTTCAGGCAATCCATGTCTGACAATGTAGTGCACGACCAGCAAGGCATGATTTTGCGCGACCATACGTTTGGTACGCTGCAAGAAGATGCTTTTAGAAGAGACTTCAGCGTCAATGCTCTGTACTACGATCCGAATACCAACGAGATCATAGACTATGTTGGTGGCTTGAAAGATATAGAAGAAAAACGTCTGCGCTTTATCGGTGAAACAAAAGTTCGGCTTGCTGAAGACCCAGTGAGGGTACTCAGAGCCCTACGATTTGGGGAAAAACTTGGCTTCACCGTAGAGAAAAAAATTCTCGCCCTTGTAGATGACACGGCCAAGCGTTTAGACGCCGTACCGCCAGCTCGACTATTTGACGAATTTTTAAAACTATTCCTGAATGGCTACGGCGAGAAAATTTGGCGCAAAATGCGCGACACCAAATTAGCTGGTGCATTGTTCCCCAGCTGCAACCCGCAAAGCCCATTGGTATTGGCCGCTATGCGTAACACCGATGAAAGAATTAGGGGCGGCGCCTCTATCACACCCGGCTTTCTGGTTGCGGTGCTGTTGTGGGAAGATTTTTGTGCACGCAAAAATGAGTGGCAGCCAGGCGACGAAGATGCCGCGTTTATGACACTGAAAGACCAGCAAAGTTATGTTGCCGTGCCGCGCCGTTTTGGTAGTTTTGCCCGCGAAGTGTGGATGACTCAAGACAGACTCATAAATCGAAGTCCAAAAGCTATTGAGCGAGTAAGTACTCACAAACGATTTAGAGCCGGGTATGACTTCTTATGCTTGCGAGCCGAGTCTGAACCAGCGCTGCAAGCGTGCGCTGAATGGTGGACTGATTATCAAACTGCGGACCCGGAAAATAAACAGAAAATGATTCAATCCCTGCCTCGGGACGCAAAAAAGAAGCGTCGCAAAAAGCGTGCGAGTAAGCCCAAGGAATCTGCAAGCTGCGCACAACAGACCTTAAGTTGATGTTGTTTAAGTTTATTAATTTAACATGTCACATTTTTTGCTTTTGGAGTGTTTTGAGCATTTGGCTGTTGAACCAAAGACCACCCTTGTCCATGATTAGCGTAACGCAAATTTGGGCAACATGGTGGTTAAACCTGAACCACCCACTCGTACCATGACAGAACAAAACTTAACAAATGATATTGCAGTTTCTTCAGTGACCATCAATCAGTCGCTGATGGACGTGAATGGTAATATAGGTGATTTCAGCGTCAGCGCTGTGCAAAGAGCGACTACAATGATCGCCGCGGCATCGGCAATTCAACCTTTACCGAAGTACTTGGCAATTGAAGGTCCAATTGGCGTGGGCAAGACTACCCTAGCACGCAAATTGGCGGACGTATTCGCCTATCCGTTAATGCTTGAACCCGTTACGGAAAACCCTTTTTTGGATCGCTTTTACGCGGAAGGTGCTAGCCAAGCGCTACCCACCCAACTTTTTTTCTTATTGCATCGTGCTCGACAAGTGGGCGATATGCCTGGCAACGATTTACTCGACCGCTCTTTAGTAGCCGACTTCATGATGGAAAAAGATGAGCTCTTTGCAAAACTCACCTTAGATACAGAAGAATTTCTGCTCTATCAACAAATTCAAACTAGCTTGAAGGTGAAACCGCCTGTACCTGACCTTGTCATCTATTTACAGGCTCCGGCTAAAACTCTACAAGACCGGGTACTGCGTAGAGGCAATAATTTTGAGCAGAGTATTGAGTTAGATTATCTAGATGCGCTGAACGACAGTTACACCGAATTTTTTCACTACTATGCACAAGCGCCACTACTCATAGTTAATGCTTCAGAAGTTGATTTCGCCAACAACGACGAGCATTTTTTAGCGCTGCTTGAACAAATATTGTGTATGGAAGGTACACGACAATTTTATAACCCTAACCCCACCCTGATTTAGCCTTAATGGTCGATTGAGCGGTTTCAATTTGTAATACCCAAAAACCGATTCCCAAGGCACACCTGTAGAAGATAGAGAAATTACATGAGCGATATTTATCCCGTTCCGGCAAACATTGCAAAAAGATGTCTTATTAACCGCGATACTTACAAAAAAATGTATCAACGCTCCATTAAAGATTCAGATGGCTTTTGGGCAGACCAAGCCAAGCTATTTCTCGATTGGCAAAAACCATGGGATACGGTGTCTCACGCAGACCTGCCTAATGGCAACGTTACATGGTTCAGCGGTGGCCAGCTTAATGTCAGCGTCAACTGCATAGACCGCCACCTACCTGAGCGCGCTAACCAAACAGCCATTATTTGGGAAGGCGATGAACCCAACAACGACGCGCACATTACCTACCAACAGTTGTCGGATAACGTTTGCCAATTGGCTAATGGCTTAAGAGCGCGCGGTGTTAAAAAAGGCGATCGCGTCTGCATTTACATGCCGATGATTCCAGAAGCAGCGTACGCGATGCTGGCTTGCGCAAGGATCGGCGCAGTACATAGCGTCGTTTTCGGCGGCTTTTCGCCGCAGTCGCTTAAAGACAGAATTTTAGATTCGGATTGCCAAACATTAATCACTGCAGACGAAGGCTTGCGTGGTGGTAAAGCCGTGCCCCTAAAAGAAAACGCAGAAAAAGCGTTGGCGTCATGCCCCAATATTCACACGGTCGTTACCGTGCGTAAAACTGGCGCAGATGTGTCATGGCAAGAAGGGCGGGATATTTGGTACCACGAACTCACAGCTAGTCAGGCCGCCACTGCAGAACCTGCCACCATGGAGGCCGAAGACCCGCTGTTTATACTCTATACCTCGGGTTCAACTGGCAAACCAAAAGGCGTGCAACACTCCAGCGGCGGATACTTGCTGCATTCAGCGATGACGCATAAATACGTTTTTGACTACCAAGACGGCGACATTTATTGGTGTACTGCAGACGTTGGCTGGATTACCGGACACTCTTATATCGTCTATGGGCCGTTGGCGAATGGTGCGACCACGCTCATGTTTGAAGGTATTCCAACCTATCCCGATGCCTCGCGCTGCTGGGAAATCATAGACAAGCACCAGGTGAATATCTTCTACACAGCGCCAACTGCCCTTAGACAACTTATGGCCCAGGGCGATGACTACGTGACTAAATGTTCTAGAAGCTCGCTGCATTTACTAGGCAGTGTCGGCGAACCGATTAATCCAGAAGCATGGGAGTGGTATCACCGAGTGGTTGGCGATAGCCGCTGCCCAATAGTAGATACATGGTGGCAGACAGAAACCGGCGGCATCATGATCACGCCACTGCCTGGTGCAACTGATCTTAAACCGGGTTCAGCCAGTTTACCGTTCTTTGGTGTGCAGCCTGCGCTTATGGACGCAGAAGGTAATCTCATCGAAGACCAAGCGGCTTCAGGCAATTTGGTCATTACTGGTGCGTGGCCTGGGCAAATCAGAACCGTATACGGCGACCACCAGCGGGTAATAGACACGTATTACTCAACCTATAAAGGCTACTATTTCACCGGCGACGGTGCTCGGCGCGATGAAGATGGTTACTATTGGATCACGGGGCGCGTGGACGATGTAATGAATATCTCGGGACATAGAATTGGCACTGCCGAGGTAGAAAGCGCGCTAGTGCTGCACCCGCGCGTGGCAGAAGCTGCGGTGGTTGGCTTTCCACATGATGTTAAAGGCGAGGCGATTTATGCCTACGTCACGCTTATGGCAGGCGATGATTCAGATCCAGAGATCTTACAAAAAGAGTTGATCGATATGGTCAGGACCGAAATTGGGCCTATCGCAAAACCAGAAGTTATCCAGTGGGCACCGGGATTACCAAAAACAAGGTCAGGCAAGATTATGCGTAGAATTTTACGCAAAATTGCTGCAAATGAGTTGGACAGCCTGGGCGACACATCGACTTTAGCAGACCCATCTGTAGTCGATGACTTAGTTGCTAACCGAGTGCAGCAATAGATCGACAACCGCTCGGTAAGAGTTCCGCGATAGCAGGGCAATAGCACCGCAGTAGTTCTGCAACAATGCTACAACGTCTAGCAACTAAAGCGCTCTGGCCTCGCAGGTTTTTTGATTTGTACAAGATCGGGCGTTTCCAGAAAAAAAGATCCAAGCAAAAAAAACCGGCGTATACGCCGGTCTTTTTTCAGTTTGCTGGAGAAGAAGTTACTCTTCTGGCGCATCCTGCTCTTGATAGTTAGGCAGTTCTTTAATAGACAGCTTAATTCTTCCGCGCTGATCTACATCCAAAACAACCACATCAACTTCTTCACCTTCGGTCAGATAGTCGCCTACATTCTCAACACGCTCTTCAGCGATTTGTGAGATGTGCAGCAAGCCATCTTTGCCAGGCAAAATGTTGACGAAAGCACCGAAGTCTACAATCCGCTCAACCTTACCGTGGTAAATACGGCCAACTTCAGCTTCTGCAGTAATTTCTTGAATACGGTTAACGGCCGCATCTTTTGCAGCACTGTCTTCAGCATAAATTCTTACGCTGCCGTCGTCATTGATGTCCACTTCAGCACCGGTTTCTTCAACGATAGAACGAATAGTCGCACCGCCTTTACCAATGATGTCGCGAATCTTGTCTGGATGAACATTCAAAGTCACCATAGCTGGTGCATTGTCAGACAGCTCTTCTCGCGAAACGCTGATGACCTTATTCATCTCATCAAGAATATGAATACGTGCTTCATGAGCCTGAGACATCGCAGCTTCCATAATCTCTTCGGTAATACCGTCGATCTTAATATCCATCTGCAATGCAGTCACACCCGCTGCTGTACCCGCCACTTTAAAGTCCATATCACCAAGGTGGTCTTCATCACCCAAGATATCTGTTAACACAGCGTAGCGATTGCCTTCTTTAACTAGACCCATTGCTACACCGGCGATAGGTGCCTTCATCGGCACGCCGGCATCCATTAGCGCTAGCGATGTACCACATACACTGGCCATAGAACTGGAACCATTAGACTCTGTAATTTCAGAAACCACACGAATGGTATAAGGGAAATCTTCAGCATTTGGCAGCGAAGCAGTGACGCCTCTACGAGCCAACTTACCGTGACCAATTTCGCGACGCTTAGGACCACTCATAAAGCCAGCTTCACCAACACTGTATGGAGGGAAGTTGTAGTGCAGCATAAAGGTATCTTTGTAGGATCCTTCAAGCGCATCGATCATCGCTGCATCACGTAACGTACCGAGGGTTGCCACTACAAGCGCCTGCGTTTCGCCGCGAGTAAACAGCGCCGATCCATGAGCTTTTGGCAAAACGCCAACTTCTACCTCAATAGGTCGCACAGTACGTAGATCGCGACCGTCAATACGAGGCTCGCCATTAAGTACGCGCTGGCGCACCAAATCTTTTTCTACTTTGCCGAACATATCTGCAACATCGTCACCTGCGTACGCAGCTGCTTCGCCACCAGCAAGTTGTTCAACGACGCCTCTCTTGATTTCGCCAACTTTAGTTTGGCGATCCATCTTGTCACTGATGCGATAAGCTTCACCAAGATCAGCTTTAATAGCGTCGCTAACCTTAGCTAAAAGCGCTTCGTCTTTTTCTTCAGCTTGCCAATCCCACGAAGGCTTGCCAGCTTCTGTTGCGAACTCGGCAACTGCAGTAATAACGGTCTGCATTTCTTGATGTGCGAACAAAACAGCACCAAGCATTTCGTCTTCGGTTAATTCTTTTGCTTCAGACTCAACCATCAACACTGCGCCGTCAGTACCGGATACCACCATATTCAGCATAGATTCTTTAAGCACGTCATATCCTGGATTCAGAATATAATTGCCGTCAATGTAACCCACTCGGGCCGCACCAATTGGTCCCTTAAAAGGAATGCCTGAAATAGACAGCGCTGCAGAAGTACCAATCATTGCCGCAATATCTGGATCTTGGTTTTTGTCTGTAGATACAACAGTACAAACCACCTGGACTTCGTTCATGAATCCCTTAGGAAACAATGGCCTGATAGGCCTGTCTATAAGGCGACAAGTCAACGTTTCTTTTTCGCTAGGGCGTCCTTCGCGACGGAAGAAACCGCCAGGAATTTTGCCTGCGGCATAAGTCTTTTCTTGGTAATTTACAGTAAGCGGGAAAAAGTCCTGGCCAGGGCGAGCACTTCTTGCACCAACTACTGTGGTTAAAACCACGGTTTGACCAATGGTTACTACCACTGATCCGGTGGCTTGCTTAGCGATCTTATTGGTCTCCATAGTGACCAGTTTATCGCCAAACTGAAATTGTTTGGTAATTGGGTTCAAATTGATTCCTCCAATCGGAATTGCTTATTTATAGCGTTTCTATTTTCTTTCAAGTTCTATATATCTTTTTGATATCTGCGAAATGCGGCTCCCAGCGAATTGCTCGGAAGCTACAAAGCTCTGTGACTATCGACGCAAATCAAGGCGCTTAATCAAATCACTGTAACGAGCCACATCTTTTCTCTTTAGATAATCTAGAAGTTTTCTTCTTTGATTAACCATTCTGATCAGACCACGTCTAGAGTGGTGATCTTTCTGGTGTTCTTTAAAGTGCCCTTGTAGAGTATTGATGTTGTTAGTCAACAACGCTACCTGCACCTCTGGGGAACCTGTGTCACCGTCTTCATGTTGATATTCTTTTACGATGTCTGCTTTCACTGCGGCAGTTAGTGCCATCTTTCATCTCCTTCAATACGCGAAAAAATTACCGTATGAACCGCGCATATTTACAGTACATACTTTAAATATCTCTACAGACCTTCCTAGCTAAAGACCACTAATCTTCGTGGCGCTATCCGACCGTCTGCCAAGACTTCTCCAACGCCGAGAAAGACATCGCCTTCCTCAGCTATTTCCAATAATTGCACCCAACCTTCGGTTGGAGCTTTAGCTAACTGAACAGGTTGACCCTGCAGCAAATAGTGAGCGGTATCAGTGACCATCCGCACCTTTGGCCAATCTTGCACTGAACTACCGATTGGCTTTAACAAACTGTCCAAAGACTCGTGATCTGTATACGCGTCCAGCTGCTCAAAGCTAATGGCTTCAGACCCAACGTATGGCCCTGCCGCCAGACGGCGCAAACCAATTACATGTCCACCACAGCCTAGCGCATGACCCAAGTCTTCTGCAATGGTCCGGACATAGGTGCCTTTGCTACAGTGTATATTGAGCTCTAGTTCGCCGCCGTCAAATTTAACCAATTCATTACTAAAAATGGTTACGGCACGAGCTTTACGTTCCACCTCAATGCCCTGTCGAGCCAGCTTGTACAAGGGCTGACCCTGATGTTTAAGCGCAGAATACATGGAAGGAATTTGTTCAATTTCTCCGCGAAACTTTTCCAACGCTTGCTCAACGACATCAGCGGTCACATGAGATGCATCTGATCCACCAGTGACTTCACCATCGGCGTCACCTGTTGCGGTGGTCACTCCAAGCTTAATACGCGTCCAATACTTCTTATCTGAATCTAATAAGTACCGCGAAAACTTGGTTGCTTCGCCAAAGCATAAAGGCAAAACACCCGTCGCCAATGGATCTAAACTTCCGGTATGTCCGACTTTTTGAGCATCGAACAGTCGCTTTGCACGCTGCACGACATCATTCGATGAAATACCTAGCGGCTTATCAACAATTAGCACACCATTAATAGGTCTACCGCGCCTACGTTTAGCCACTACACTTTCTCACCATCAAAAGCATACTAATCTTCTGCGTCATCTGTGTTCCCCCGACTTTCGTCTTGGGAAACGGCTTTACCAATCAACTTTTCGATACGCGGCCCTCTTTCAACAAGCTCATCATAGTGAAAGCGTGTTCGTGGGGTCGTGCGCATCGTATGTCGCTTAGCCAACTCTGAGCGAAAAAACCCAGCGGCCTTATTCAACACCGAAATAAGTTCGCTTTTATCTTCGTCTGTTTCTGCTTGCAGCGAAGAAACATAGATTTCTGCATACGACAGATCTTTACTGACCTTCACGTCGTTGACGCTAACAAAGGAGCCAACTCGAGGGTCGCGCATATCGCGCTGAAGAATCCGCGCAACTTCGTCACGCACAAAGTCGGCTACTCTTAAATCACGAGACATTTAAAACCTTACTCGCATACTTATTCGTATAAAAATGGGTGTTTCGAGAATTTTTCAAAATTACTCTCAAAGCTCTCGTGCAATTTCCTTGGTATCGAATACTTCGATCAAGTCACCAGAGCGAACGTCGTTGTAATTTCGTACGCCAATACCACACTCGGTACCGTTACGAACATCAGCGACATCGTCCTTAAAGCGACGCAGCGATTCCAATTCGCCTTCATAAATTACAACGTTGTCACGTAACACGCGAATTGGCTTATTTCGGAAAACTGTTCCTTCCGTAACCATGCAACCCGCTATTTGTCCATAACGTGGCGAACGGAAAACATCGCGAACTTCGGCGATACCAACAATTTCTTCGCGTATTTCAGGTGACAACATACCCGACAGTGACTTCTTAACATCGTCTATCAGCTCGTAAATCACGCTGTAGTAACGCAACTCCATTCCAGATTTTTCAAGCAGCACTTTCGCTGTCTTATCTGCGCGAACATTGAAACCAATAACTGCAGCGCCATAAGTAGCTGCCATTGTCGCATCAGATTCGGAAATTCCGCCAACACCTGAACCCAACACTTGAACAGATACTTCGTCGTTACCTAGCTCCCCTAGAGACTGAATAATCGCCTCTAAGCTACCGCGAACGTCTGCCTTAATAACGAGTTTAAGAATACTCTTCTCGCCCTCGGCCATATTGGCGAACATGTTTTCAAGTTTGGACGCATGCTGCATGGCTTGCAGACGATCTTGGTTCTTTTCACGACGAAACTCTGCTAATTCTCGCGCAGATCGTTCGTCTGACACGGCAGCAAAATCATCTCCAGCGCCGGGTGTGCCGTTGAGACCTAACACTTCTACTGGCTGCGAAGGACCAGCAATTTGCGTAGGCTGACCCGAGTCATCTAGCATTGCGCGTACGCGGCCATGAAATTCGCCGGCAATAACAATATCGCCCTGCTTTAGCGAGCCATTCTGCACAAGAATTGTGGCGACCGGGCCGCGGCCACGATCTAAACGCGATTCAATAACCACACCCTGAGCAGGTGCATCTTCAATGGCACCCAGCTCGAGCAACTCTGATTGCAGTACGATAGCCTCTAACAATGCTTCTACGCCTTCACCAGTCGCCGCAGAAACTTTACGGAATTGCGTTTCGCCGCCCCATTCTTCAGGAATGACATCCTTCGACGCAAGTTCATTAGTGACGCGGTCGGGATCTACCCCTTCCAAATCCATCTTGTTGATAGCGACAATGATTGGCACTTCTGCTGCTTTTGCATGTTGAATGGCTTCCACTGTCTGCGGCATCACGCCGTCATCAGCGGCAACAACCAACACCACAATATCTGTAACCTTGGCACCACGTGCGCGCATTGATGTAAATGCGGCGTGTCCTGGTGTATCAATAAAGGTGATTTGACCGGTTTCGGTGCCTACACTGTAAGCGCCAATATGCTGAGTAATGCCACCAGCTTCGCCAGTTGTGACTCGCGCATCCCGAATGCGGTCGAGCAACGATGTCTTACCATGGTCTACGTGACCCATAACCGTAACAACCGGTGCACGACTACTAACATCACCTTCAATGACAAATGAAGCGACAAGCTGTTCTTCAAGAACATCTTCGCTAACAATCTTAATCTTATGGCCCATTTCTTCAACAACAAGCGTGGCTGTATCTTGGTCAATAGGCTGATTGATGCTGGCCATAACGCCCATACCCATCAATGTCTTAATTACCGCGCCAGCTTTAACAGCCATACCCTGGGCTAAATCTCCCACTGATATGACTTCACCCACTTCAACTTCTCGCGAAATGAATTCAGTCGGCTTAAATTCGCCGCCTTGCTGATCAACATGGAGGGCAGTGTCGCGGCGAGCTGGGCGTTTCTTGGAGCGCCGTTCGGACTTCAAACTTAATTCGCGTCGACGGCCTTGGTTCTTATTGTCCCCACCGCCGCCGCCGGCGGTTGCAGCCGGACGTTCGCGACCACGAGCACGCTTGCCGCCGCGTTGATCTGATTGTTCTTTGGCCTGCACATCTGCTGCCGACACCGGTGCCTTAGACGCAGCTTTAGAAGCGGTCGCTGCATCTACAGCTTCGTCTTTATCTAATTTTTCTTGGGTTTGGCGCTCTTGTTCTTTGCGAGCTTCTTCTTCGCGCTGGGCTTTTTCTTCTGCCTGGCGACGCTCTGTTTCATCTTTACGGTCTTGCTCCGCTTTGCGCGCTAACTCTTCTGCTTCTTTACGCGAAGACTCTTCTTCGTGGATGCGCTTGGCTTCTACTTCACTTTGCGAAACGTTTGCTGGGGCTTCTGTACTAACCGCTTGCTCTACGTCATCCTGAGCCAACTCGCTACGCTTAACGTAGGTACGCTTGCGGCGAACTTCAACAGTTACATCTCTACCCGCACGACCTTGACCAGACTTTAATGTGCCTGTGCTTTTTCTCTTCAGAGTAATCTTCTCAGCAGGCTTTTCAGTCTCGCCGTGGCCTCTCTTTAAGAAACCTAGCAAAACTTGCTTCTGCTCTTCACTAACAACGTCGCCTTCCGCCTGATGCGATAAACCGGCTTCTTGCATTTGCTTGAGCAAACGCTCTACCGGAGCACCAACCGTATCTGCTAGTTGTTTTACTGTTACTTCAACCATCAATCACTCCTGCCGCTCTTCCCAAAGGTCAGAGCTGCGCTCCCTTATTCCATTGTCGTATCTGCCGCAGCGCTGTCTGTAGCTGCTTCATTTTCCTCTGCAAACCATGGTTCGCGAGCTTTTAAAATTAGCTTAGCTGCTGTTTTTTCGTCAAGGTCTGGCTCAATATCTAATACCTCTGGCACCGAAAGTTCAGCAAGGTCTTCCATGCAAATCACTTCGTTTCCAGCAAGCTTAAAGGCTAGCTCTCGAGTCATACCTTCCATCGTCAATAAGTCTTCAGCTGGCGCGCCATCTCCCAGTGCTTCTTCAGTGGCTATTGCTTTCGTTAACAAAGCGTCCTTCGCTCTATTACGCAACTCACCGACGATTTCCTCATCAAATCCGTCAATGGCCACAATCTCTTCGATAGGCACGTAGGCAATTTCTTCTAGAGTAGTAAAACCCTCTTCTACCAAAACGCCGGCGACATCTTCGTCTACAGCCAAAGCATCCATAAATTCTGTAACGAACTTAGTGGTTTCCTCTTCTTGCTTTTGCGATGCCTCACCTTCAGTCATGATATTTAATGACCAACCACACAAGTCACTGGCAAGGCGAACATTTTGTCCACCACGGCCAATGGCCTGGGCTAGATTTTCTTCCGTTACGGCAATATCCATGCTGTGGGTTTCTTCATCTAGGACGATGGAAGCCACTTCAGCAGGAGCCATAGCATTAATTGTGAGCTGAGCTGGGTTGTCGTCCCAAAGAACAATATCAATGCGCTCACCGGCCAGCTCGCCAGAAACTGCTTGGACGCGAGAGCCTCGCATACCAACGCAAGCACCAACTGGATCTATACGGCCGTCATTCGTGCGCACGGCAACCTTGGCTCTTGAGCCTGGATCTCGTGCTGCACCACGAATTTGAATCACGTCTTCAGCAATTTCAGGAACTTCTACTTTGAATAGTTCAATAAGCATAGAAGACACTGTGCGCGACAATATTAGTTGCGGACCACGGTTTTCGGGACGAATTTCAACCAACATGGCACGTATTCGATCGCCCACTCTGAGCACTTCACGGGGTATGAGGTGCTCTCGAGTCAAAATCCCTTCGGCATTACCACCAAGGTCGATGACCACATTGTCGCGGCCCATTTTCTTCACGGTTCCGCTAACGAGCTCGTTTAGGCGAGCCTCGTAAGCTTCGATGATTTGCGCACGTTCAGCTTCACGAACTTTCTGGACAATTACCTGCTTCGCCGTCTGCGCAGCAATACGCCCAAAGCCTACTGATTCGACCTGCTCTTCTATTAAATCACCAAGAGCAATATCAGAGCCTTTGACTTGAGCCTGCTCGATGTCAATCTGAGCATCAGGGTTAGCTTCTTGATCAGGATCGTTGACGATCACTTCAAAATCTACGACTTCCCATGTGCGGAAGGTTTCGTATTCACCATTCTCGCGATCAATGACCACGCGGAATTCTGCAAATTCGCCGTAACGTTTTTTCGTCGCCATAGCCAATGCTGACTCAATAGCTTCAAACAAAACTTCTTTGGGAACCCCTTTCTCATGAGAGACGGATTCAACCACCAAGAGTATTTCTTTACTCATGCTTCGTCCTTACCTCAACCAAAATTCGGCACAATACGTGCCTTTTGAATGTTTTCTAACGGCAGCAGATACTCATCCCCTGCCTCCTGCAACACAACGCTGCGGTCTTCTACTCCAGCCAATAGGCCGATAATTTTTTTCCGTCCTTCGAAGGGGAAATTAAGGCGAATCTCTAACTGCTCGCCAATACTTTCTAGGTACTGTGCTTCTTTAAACAGCAATCGATCCATTCCCGGTGACGAAACTTCAAGGGTATAAGCCATCGGCATCATTTCTTCTACATCGAGAAGATCGCTGACATGCCGGCTTACTTCAGCGCACAGATCCACATTTATGCCATCTTCGCCGTCGATATAGACCCGAAGAACACTATGTTTACCCTGGCTGATGTATTCCACACCCCAAACCGTGCAACCCAAAGATTCCACCGTAGGCGTGATCAACTCATCAATCTGCAATTCTTTGTTGTTCAACCGTATAGCCCGCTCAGTTCACGCATAGTTTTTCAACCGCCAATTGCGCTTGAACAAAAACACCTGATCAAACGCGCACTTTTTCTACTGGCACAAAAAATGGGCCTATAGCCCATCTCATTTACGTGACTCTGACTCTGTTACTTAACTCAGCGGTCCAAAACGACCAACAGCTGAAAAAGAGCCTGGGCATACTGCCTTCAACACATTCTTCTACAAAAGATTCACGCTATCTTTCGCTGAATTAGTCACCCCTTCAACGGTGACAAAAGACGCCTCATATAGAGGTCTTTTCAATTGTGGTAGCGGGGGCAGGATTTGAACCCACGACCTTCGGGTTATGAGCCCGACGAGCTACCAGACTGCTCCACCCCGCAACAATTGGGAGCAGAATTATATGGATCTAAGCAGCATCGCGCAAGCAAAAGTCTCCTAATTATCAAAAGGATCGCCCTATTTTAGAAGAAAAGACCGAATAAGCAGCTAAGAAGAGAGTTGCAGCAGCTTTTAATGCTCAAGGGAGGAAGAAAAATACTCGGGAGTAGAAGCCCGGGATAATAGCTCGGGGAAATACCTGTACAGACTGTACGGTCGCTCCCTAGCACTAAAGTGGGTTAACAAATATCCAAAGTTACGTGTCGCCACCGCTATGGGAGCTGCGAGACAGATACAGTGACTTAGTCATATATTTTAGTTATGGTGCCGAAGGCGAGACTCGAACTCGCACGGGCATAAGCCCACTACCCCCTCAAGGTAGCGTGTCTACCAATTTCACCACTCCGGCATATTCACTAAAATTTAACTAATAAAACTTCCTAACTCCCAACCAAACAACACTGTGTAAACCAGACCTTAAAGCCCTGGAATGTCTCCAGTAGGCGCTTCTTCAACGGGTACAGACATTGCGCCAGGAAGCTCAACCGTGCCTTCTATCGCCTGGGGAATGCCAAGAGAATTTGCCTGAGCTGCACGTTCTTTAGCCGTGTAAGCCAAACCAAAGGCTATGAGGAAAAAGGCAATAGCTAACCAGGTTGTTATCCTAGTCATCAGGCTGCCGCCGCCACCGCTACCCAATACCGTGTTGGATGAACCGCTACCAAAAGCCGCGCCTACGTCAGCACCTTTACCTTGTTGAACCAAAATCAGCACGATCAATGCAACCGCATCAACTACAAGTAAGGACAACAACACTGTTTCTAAAGTCGACATCTATCTTCTCTCTTTCTGAGATGAATCATCTACAGATTCTCTCTATTAAATCGCATAAGGCGCACAGGGTTTGTGTTAATCACTTACCCTGATGAATTATATCGCGGCGACAATTGCCGCAAAGCTAGGCGCTTTCAACGAGGCCCCGCCCACTAAAGCACCATCTATCCCTTCTTGGGCGAACAATAGCCCGGCATTTTTTGGGTTAACGCTGCCGCCATAAATAATCCGCACCGCTTTTGCCGTATCTTGATCTAACCCAGAAACCAAATCACGGATTGAAGCATGCATTTGCCCAGCCTGTTCAGGTGTTGCTGTTAGCCCCGTACCAATAGCCCAAAGTGGCTCGTAAGCTATAGCACCTTTGGCCAATGCCGATACGCCACACAAATCAATAATAGCCTTAAGCTGATTACTAACCACGGCAAAGGCTTTTCCTGCTTCTCTTTGCGCTAACGTTTCGCCCACACAAACTATGGGGCTCAAACCAGCTGCAATTACTGCGGCAAACTTCTGCGCCACCAGATCATCACCTTCGCTTTGATCGGTTCGACGCTCTGAATGACCTACTATAACCCAAGAGCCGCCAACGTCTTTCACCATCGAGGCCGCTATCTCACCTGTATGCGCGCCTTCTAAAGCAACGCCTACATCTTGCAACCCCACTTGCACAAACTTGGAGGTTACACCTTGCACTTCGCCTAAATAAACCGCGGGTGGAAACAGCACCACGTCAGCGCCTAAATCAACGCCTTGATCAAAACTTTCCGCAAACTTGTGCACCATCGTCAGCGAACCGTGCATCTTCCAGTTAGCGGCAATCAAATATCTGCGCATGCAAACCTCTTCGAACTCATCCCGCCTTTCGCGGCGCGCTATGTTATACGCTGTCCTGAGTTTTTCCAAGTGCTGAGAGCATTCAGAATGCTGTCCGGTGTCAGCGCAGAGAAACCATTTGCCCTTTTGCCCATCATTACCGAAATGTCCGGCTACGCAAAACATTGCTTGCCTATTGTTTTTGACTAGTGTTTGCCTGCCTACTTCTGATCATGGCGGAACATTGCGGTAGGTGATTGGTCTAGGGGCTGGCGTATTAATATTGCAGCCACCAACAAAACGACTAGCAAACCAACACAAATAAGAGCGGCATTGAACATGCTGCCTGTGAGATCTAACGCAACGCTGAATATGAGAGGACCAATAGCGCTACCAAAAACAGTAAATGCAGTATTTAAACCCGTGATCTCGCCAAGGTGAGTGGCGCCAAATTGCCGAATAAAGACTAAATTCGACAACGTTCCCCAGAGGCCGCTACCCACGCCAAAACCTGCCACCAGAAACCAATAACCAATATTAGTTTCTAGATTCATTAAGCCCACAGCGCCGAATAAAAAACTCACTAACATCACCAGCAAGAATGGTTTAAGCCGCATGTAGTCCGCCAATGTACTGGCAGCCAAGTTAACGACCACCGTAATAATTGCCTGAGGTATGAAGTAGGCAAAAGCCTCGTCCCTACCTCTACCTGCCTCAGCAAAAATTGCGACTATGTGAAAAGTCACCGCAGTTCCAAAAAGCGCATGCATAGATAAAGCGGATGAATAAAGCCAAAAAATCGGGTTGCGCTTAACTTGGGCTAAATCCAGATCTGAGGGCTCACTCAAACTCAGGTCGGAACTCGAACTCGACTCAGAGAATGCCGCACTGGCTTTTTCGACCTTTGGCCGTGCGCGACTACCATCAATCTGCAAATTACAAACTTCCGGTCTGTCTCGCACCACCAAAAATGAGATCAAAGCAAAGCCTGGCCCTACCACTAAAGCTAATAATAGGAGTGAATCACGCCACCCGAAGTCGTCTATAAGCGCTGCGAGCAGCAGGGGCGAAAGAGAAAACCCCAGAGAAATAAAAACTCCTCGAAAACCGAGCACCCGCCCTCTATTTCGCATAAACCACAGCAATAGCATATTAGTACTGACACTGGTCATAACGCCTTGACCGCTAAAACGAACGCCAAAATAACCGAGCAAAATTAGCGGAAAAGTAATGATTGATAGATCGACCTCCACCCACTGCAAAACTTGTTGGGCGACAAGATCGATACTACTGATAAAAACCAGCGCGCAACCTAGTCCTAGAGCAGAGGCGGTAAGCATGATACGCGCACCCAACTGATCATATAGACGACCTGCCTTGGTCAGAAATAACGCGCTACCAATAGTGCCTAGCATGTAGGCAAGAGAAAGTTCAGTGCGTGACAAACCGAATGATACAATAAAGGCATCGGCGAACACCGCCATGCCCATAGTTTGGCCAGGCACGCTGAACAAAAAACCTAGCGTAGAAATGAACGCAATGACCCAGCCATAAAAAATAGGTGTACGGCCAGCTTGGTAAGGCCAATCGCCCTGTAAGCGGCCTACATATTTAGAAAACATAAATTACCTAAGAACAAGAAAAGAGAATTTCTGCGACGCTCATCGCAAGACGTTGCCGCTCTATAACTGCGAGCATACGTATTATTGAATATATGGTTGGGAGGGGTTCGGATGGCCGCTATTTTTTATTTGCTGCCACACGGAGCATCTTAACTGTCCGACACAGCTTCCAACCCTGACCGACACAAGGGCCTATTTATCGGATGGTAACACCACATCAACAGCCTGCTGGACTAGGGTCTGGGCGATCTGTTTTACCTCGGACTCGCTATCGCCTTCCACCATAACCCGCAACAAAGGCTCGGTACCAGATGCTCGAACTAACACGCGGCCACGCCCTTCCAACACTTTACTTTGATCGCTTATGGCGGTTTGCATCTGGTCGCTCTGCGCAACCAATCCTGGCGATGCTACTTCGACGTTTAGCAAAACTTGCGGCACCTTGTGCATACCAGCAACCAGCTCTTTCAAACTTCGTTGATCATTCCCGCTTCCCATCGACACTAAAACCTGCAAAGCAGCGACAATCGCATCCCCTGTGGTCGTTAAATCCATTGTCAAAATATGGCCGGAGGGCTCGCCACCTATCACCCACTTCTTCTTTTTCATCAACTCTAAAACGTAACGATCACCCACGTTGGCACGAAGAAAGGGAATGGAGAGACCCTCTAACGCCTTTTCCAGACCAAAGTTACTCATGACTGTGCCGACAACACCTCCTTTGAGCTTTTTATTTAGTTTAAGACTCTGGGCAATTCCAAAAATAATTTCGTCGCCATCTACAATGCTACCTTCGTGATCCACCAAAACCAGTCGGTCTCCATCGCCGTCGAAGGCAATGCCGAGATCCGCGCCTTCAGCTAAAACGCGCTGCTGCAAATTTTCTGGATGAGTAGAGCCACAATTTTCATTGATGTTAAAACCATCGGGGTCGGCAAATGTTAAAACAACTTCGGCACCCAACTCTTCAAACACTTTTAACGCAACGCCATAGGTAGCACCATTGGCACAATCAATAACAATGCGCATACCGCGCAATCTAAAGTCACTGCTTACGCAGCTCTTACAAAACTCTACATAACGCCCAGGCGCGTCATTTATGCGTGACGCTCGTCCCAAATTTCCCGAGTCTTCGCAAACCATAAACGTATCTAGTGTCGCTTCGATTTCTTGCTCAATCTCGTCACTCAGCTTACTGCCGTGGCGATCAAAAAATTTGATGCCATTATCGTAGTAAGGGTTGTGGGAAGCACTTATAACTATGCCTGCATCTGCGCCTAAGGTGCGCGTGAGGTAAGCAATGGCAGGCGTGGGCATGGGTCCGAGCAGACTGACATCTGCACCAGCCGAAACTAACCCAGATTGAATAACGGACTCGAGCATATAGCCAGAAATTCGCGTGTCTTTGCCAATGAGCACTCGCGCGCGACGGTCTTGACCAGCAAAAACTTTACCCACGGCCCAGCTCAGACGTAAACAAAACTCAGGCGTGATGGGATAGCTCCCTACGCGACCACGAATACCATCCGTGCCAAAATACTTCTGCCCCATCAACCTATTTTTCCTCTTATCACCTGCAACGAATAAGTCACATGCGACTAACATTTCAGCAGCTTAAAATTTAGGCGCTTTATCATCCAACCGCTCGGTGAGCTGCATATTAGCTACCTGCCACATATCAGCTGGCTGCTGTTAACGAAGACCAGACCTTGAGACCATCCACTGTTTCTTTAACATCGTGGGCCCGAACTATGTTCGCGCCATTCTGAACGGCTAAGACTGCGGCCGCAACACTAGAGGCTAAACGATCGCCCACTTGGCGACCAGTAATTTGTCCAAGCATGGATTTTCTGGAAATACCTACCAAAATAGGACAGCCGTCTATACGCAACGCTTCAATGTGCGCCAGCAATTGCAGGTTATGCAGCAGAGACTTACCAAAGCCAAAACCTGGATCAACAAGCATCCGTTCTGCAGCAATGCCTTGGTTCAAGCAGCTTTGATATCTAAGGCTGAGAAATTGCGTAACCTCTATGACAACTTCCTCGTAACGGGGATTATCTTGCATGGTCCCAGGCAAACCCTGCATGTGCATCAACGCATAGGCCACATCAGAATTAGCTACCGCAGTCATCACACTTGCATCTGACCCAGCACTGATGTCGTTAATCATATGCGCGCCAGCATCGATAGTGGCTTTGGCAGTTTCGCCATTGCGCGTATCTACAGAAATAATACAGTCTAGTTGTTTCAAAGCTTCCACTACGGGAAGCACCCGGCGAATTTCTTCGGCAACGGTAATGGCTTGTGCGCCAGGACGGCTCGATTCACCACCAATATCCAGCACCTGAGCACCTTCATCAATCATGCGTTGTGCATTAGTAATAATTTTATCGAGAGGAATTTGGGCGTCATCGAAGAGATTGCCGCCATCGGAAAAAGAATCAGGGGTGATGTTCAACACCCCCATAACTTGGGGGTGCTGTAAATCTAGCTGTTTTTCCGCGCAGCGAAGGAAGCGCGGTGGTGTCATCTTAGTTTTCTTCTGCTGGACCACCGATAGGTGACTGGGTGTCGCCGCGATCTGACTTTCCAGACGGAGGTGGCGTATCACTTGGATGGCGAGGCTTAGCGCCAGCCATAATGTCATCTAACTGGTCTGCGGATAACGTTTCAAATTCCACCAATGCTTCAGCCATAACGTGCAACTTATCAAGATTCTCTGTCAGCAATCTTACTGCATCGCCATAACAACCATCGACAATAGACCTCACTTCTTCATCTATCGCGCGAGCGGTATCAGGCGAATGGCTTTTGTTTTTTGCACCTGCAGACATACCCAAAAAAACTTCACCGTCATCCTCGTCATACATCAATGGACCCATCCGTTCAGACAGACCCCACTTTGTAACCATATTCCGCGCTAATGAAGTTGCTCTTTGAATGTCGTTAGAAGCACCCGTTGTGACGTGCTCTATACCCAAGATCATCTCTTCCGCAATACGACCTCCAAAGAGGCTGGATATTTGCGAACAAATACCTTGGCGACTGAGGCTGTAGCGATCTTCTACCGGCAGAAACATAGTCACACCCAAGGCCCGACCACGAGGAATAATAGACACCTTGTAAACAGGATCGTGCTCAGGCATCAGTCGCCCAACAATTACATGACCTGCTTCATGGTAAGCGGTGTTACGCTTTTCGCGTTCAGACATCACCATAGATTTGCGCTCTGCACCCATCATGATTTTGTCTTTGGCTTTGTCGAATTCTTCCATGGCAACTAGACGCTTGCCTGCCCTTGCAGCAAATAACGCCGCCTCATTAACCAAATTGGCAATATCAGCACCGGAGAATCCAGGCGTTCCGCGCGCAATGATGCTTGCATCTACGTCGTCTGCGACAGGTACTTTACGCATGTGTACTTTGGTTATTTGCTCGCGACCACGAATATCCGGCAAGCCGACAACGACCTGGCGGTCAAAACGACCAGGACGTAACAACGCTGGGTCAAGTACGTCGGGGCGATTGGTCGCAGCAACAACAATAACGCCGTCATTACCCTCGAACCCGTCCATTTCAACTAATAGCTGGTTCAACGTTTGTTCGCGCTCATCGTTTCCGCCGCCTATGCCAGCACCGCGATGCCTGCCTACGGCGTCAATCTCATCGATAAAGATGATACAAGGCGCCTGCTTCTTAGCTTGTTCGAACATGTCACGAACACGGGATGCGCCCACGCCGACAAACATTTCAACGAAATCCGACCCTGAGATGGAGAAGAATGGCACTTTCGCTTCTCCCGCAATGGCTTTTGCAAGTAAGGTTTTACCGGTACCCGGTTGGCCCACCATCAAAACACCGCGAGGAATGTGTCCACCTAAGCGCTGGAACTTGCCCGGATCGCGGAGGAATTCCACTAGTTCTTGAACGTCTTCTTTCGCTTCATCTACACCGGCAACATCAGCAAAAGTTGTCTTAATCTGATCTTCAGACAGTAGCTTGGCTTTACTTCGACCGAACGACATTGGCCCGCCACGTCCACCAGCGCCGCCTTGCATCTGGCGCATAAAAAACATTGCTACAGCCAAGATAATCAGAATTGGGAAGCTGGCAATCAGTAGTTGAGTCCAAAAACCCTGCGTCTCTTCCGGCGCCACATTGAAGTCCACCCCACCGTCACGCAGACGATCGGTCAAAACCAAGTCGCTGGATAAACGAGTAACGGTAACCTTATTGCCCGAGGTGTCCTCGGCATAAATTTTGTCACCTTGAATAGTGGCACTACTTATTTGGCCCTGCTCAACGTCCTGCAGAAAATCCGAGTAACTGAGTTCTGGCGTTTGTGGCGCTACATCAAATTTATTAAATACCGTCAGCAAAACAGCCAAGATGATCAGCCAAAGTACTATATTTTTTCCCATATCTGACACGGGACTTACCTCACGTTATGTTAATAGTTGGACGCGACATCCGAATAAGCACTTTTATGCATTAATCTTGGCCGATAGTCATATTTAAACAGACAACCTGTCTCAAACCCATCCTATTCGGTTCACTGACAAGTGATTTCGAGCCTTAGTCTGCGCCAATGCTTGTGAAATTGGCGGCAAATCTATTTTTTTAGCTTAGACATTCCTCGTCTGATGACGCTTTATTCGGGCAAAAAGTCCAATGCCACCACAAAAACCTCACGAGACTCAGGCCTGGAAGCCTTGGGTTTGGTCATATGGACTTGTTTAAAGACCTTTTTCAAACCCTTCACCCAAGCATCTAAGCCTTCGCCCTGAAATGCCTTAATCGCCATAGACCCACGCTGATTCATCCAGCGGTGGCAGCTGTCTAGCGAAACATCCGCTAAATCCATTGATCTGGCTTGGTCGACGGCTCTAACTCCGGATATATTTGGGGCCATATCTGATAAAACAAGGTCGAGCTTCTGCCCGGCCAAAATTCGCTCTATCTCTTCATCAACCTCTGGCTCACCAGCAAAGCCCTCAATAACGTGGGCCTTATCCCCACTGGTAATGGGTAGAGGGTCGATGGCAATGAGTAGACTGCCAGCCAATCGTTCTTCCAAATAGTTTGTCCAGCCACCTGGGGCAGCACCCAGCTCTAGAACATTCAGATGCGGCTTGACCAATTTATAGCGCTGATCAAGCTGCTCGAGTTTGAAATGAGCACGAGAAATTTGCCCGCCACCTTGAGCTTGGCGGACAAACTGGTCCTTGCGCTGGCGTTGGAGCCAACGATCACTAGATTTACTGCGTTTTACCATGCTTTTTATCAATACTCTGCGAGGCTAGTCTTATAGAATACCCGAATGAAAAATATCCAACTGAGTTCACAACAAAAAAAATCCCTTAGAAGCATTGCTCATCATCTTGACCCTGTGGTCGCGGTAAGCGAGCGAGGGCTCTCAGAAGGCATAACAGAAGAAACTGAGAGAGCACTTAACGATCATGAACTCATCAAAGTCAAAGTATTCGACAACGATCGAGCAGTGAGGCAAGAGATTGCTAACGAGCTTGCGGAGAAAACAGGGTCAGTGGTCCTACAAAAAATCGGCAAAATCGCCGTTTTGTACCGCAAAAACCCAAATGCAAATGCGAAACTTTCTAATGTCAGTCGCTACGTGGACGCAAAAGATTTCTAAAGCCGCGCTTTCCCCAAATAACAACGGCGTTTCACAAAGGTGCTTGTACCCTGAAGAACAAGCTCTGCCACATACCGCAAATGCACCCTAACCGTGGGATACATTGGTAATCTCATACTCCATATCACCACCTGGGGTAGCGACGAGTACGACATCATCTAGCGACTTGCCAATAAGGGCTCGAGCGATGGGCGACATTACGGAAATTTTGCCATCACGCAGATTCGCTTCGTCTTCGCCAACAATGCGGTAGACCTTTACTTCCTCTGAGTCAGTATCCATCAGGGTAACCGTTGAACCAAAAATCACTTTCCCAGTAGCTACAATCTTGCTCACATCAATAATCTGCGCATCAGCAAGCTTGCCTTCAATTTCTTGAATACGGCCTTCATTAAAACTTTGTTGTTCACGGGCCGCATGATATTCGGCATTTTCTTTTAGATCGCCGTGGGCCCGCGCTTCTGAAATAGCTTGAGTAATTTCTTGGCGCAGCGCAGTTTTTCTATGCGCGACTTCTTCACGCAAGCTCTCTGCACCCTCAATAGTCATTGGAATCGGCATATCAATTATCCCTTTTGCGAGAGGTTTTGGTGCAAGTCCTGCAAGCTGGTTACTCGCTCACCAATGCCTTCTTTAATCGCAATACAAAACGCTTCACCACCAGTTAAGGTGGTTGTGTAACACACCTTCTTAAGCAGCGCCAGACGGCGAATAATTGCTGAGTGTGCAATAGACTGCCGCCCTTCTGTTGTATTAATGATCAAATCTATCTGCTCGTTCTTGAGCATATCTGAAACGTCTGGACGCCCTTCATTAACCTTTTGTATCAGGCTGCACTCTACATTCGCGGCACCCAATACGCGCAACGTGCCAGTAGTTGCAACCAACTGAAAACCAAGATCAATAAGATCTTTTGCTACTTTCACAACACCTGGCTTATCTGAATCTTTCACGCTAAGGAATGCTCTACCACCGCTAGGTAGACGCTCGCCCGCACCTAGCGACGCTTTCGAGAAAGCCTCACCAAATGTCAGTCCAACGCCCATCACTTCGCCGGTAGATTTCATCTCAGGTCCTAAGATGGGATCCACACCAATGAACTTATTAAACGGGAAAACCGACTCTTTAACGTGGAAGGCGGTCGGAATAATTTCCTCAGTAAACCCTATGCTGGCAAGAGTCTCACCGGCCATGCAACGTGCGGCAACTTTAGCTAAAGAAACGCCGATGCATTTAGACACGAAGGGTACTGTTCGAGATGCTCGAGGATTCACTTCAATAACGAAGACATCTGTACCCTGCACGGCCATCTGCACATTCATCAAGCCAATAACTTCTAACTCAATGGCCAGCGCTTTAACCTGCTCACGAATCTCGTTTTGAATATCCATCGGCAAGTTATAAGGCGGTAGCGAACAAGCAGAATCACCAGAGTGCACGCCCGCTTGTTCGATATGCTGCATGATCGCGCCAATGACCACATTTTCCCCATCGCAAATGGCGTCCACGTCTACTTCTACCGCTTGATCAAGAAATCTGTCGAGCAAAACTGGCGAGTCGTTAGACACATCCACCGCATTTTGCATGTACTGTCTAAGTTCCTCCGGGTTGTAAACTAGCTCCATCGCTCGACCGCCCAATACATAGGAGGGACGAACAATAATTGGGTAGCCAATTTCTGCTGCGCGCTCAATACCTTGTTCAGTACTAGATGCCACTCGGTTATAGGGCTGACGAAGGCCTAATTTGACAACTAACTGCTGAAAGCGCTCGCGATCTTCAGCGCGATCAATCGCATCGGGACTGGTCCCTATAATAGGTACGCCAAGCCGTGCGAGATCATCAGCCAATTTGAGTGGTGTCTGCCCGCCAAACTGCACAATAACGCCGGTAGGCTGTTCAACTTCTACAATGGCTAAAACATCTTCAAGAGTAAGCGGCTCAAAATAAAGTCGATCAGAAGTGTCATAGTCAGTAGAAACCGTTTCAGGATTACAGTTAACCATAATGGTTTCGTAACCATCTTCACGCATGGCAAGTGCCGCGTGAACACAGCAGTAATCAAATTCAATGCCCTGACCTATGCGGTTTGGACCGCCACCGAGCACCATAATTTTCTTTCTATTGGTTGGCAGTGATTCGCACTCTTCCTCATAAGTTGAATACATATAAGCGCTGCTAGCAGGAAACTCCGCCGCGCAGGTGTCTACTCGCCGATAAACAGGTTTAACGCCATGAGCGTGCCGCGTTTCGCGAACCTCACTTTCTGTCGTATTCAACAACGCCGCCAAACGTGGGTCAGAAAAACCCTTAGTTTTGGCAACCAGCCACTCTTGCTTGGTTAAGCTCGCCGCCGTGCGGGTAGTGAGCTCGGCTTCAGCTAAAATCAAATCTTCAATTTCAGCCAAAAACCAATGGTCTATTTTGGTCAGCTCAAACAGATCTTCGATACTCATGCCTGTTCTTAATCCGTCCGCCACGTACCAAAGCCGATGAGAGCTGGGATTACGTAACTCACGCTTTAGCACGCTACGCCATTCCGGATCGGCTTGGTCTATCATCGGGTCAAAGCCCGCCATACCTATCTCTAATCCGCGCATCGCTTTTTGCAACGACTCTTGGAAAGTCCGTCCTATTGCCATGACTTCACCCACAGATTTCATCTGGGTGGTTAAGCGCGCATCAGCCATAGGGAATTTTTCGAAGGTGAAACGAGGAATCTTAGTCACTACATAGTCGATACTCGGCTCAAATGAAGCCGGCGTAACACCACCGGTAATATCGTTACCCAACTCGTCCAAGGTATAGCCAACAGCCAACTTGGCTGCGATCTTGGCGATTGGGAAGCCAGTGGCTTTAGACGCTAGGGCTGAAGATCGAGAAACTCGTGGATTCATCTCAATAACAACAATGCGCCCATCTTCTGGGTTAATGCCGAATTGAACATTTGACCCACCGGTGTCTACACCGATCTCGCGCAGCACATCTATGGATGCGTTGCGTAGCAGTTGGTATTCTTTGTCAGTCAGCGTTTGTGCAGGGGCAACCGTAATGCTGTCGCCGGTATGCACGCCCATAGGGTCAAAGTTTTCAATGGCGCAGACAATGATGCAGTTGTCTTTGTTGTCACGCACCACCTCCATCTCGAACTCTTTCCAGCCCAACAAAGACTCGTCAATCAACAGCTCAGAAGTAGGCGAAAGATCTAATCCGCGAGTACAAATTTCCTCAAACTCTTCTCGGTTGTACGCAATACCGCCGCCGCTACCGCCCATAGTAAATGAGGGGCGAATAACACAAGGAAAACCTAACTGGCTTTGCACCTGAATAGCTTCTTCCATGCTGTGAGCTATGGCTGATCTGGGTGTAGAAAGACCGATAGATTTCATGGCGCGATCAAAGCGCTCACGGTCTTCAGCTTTATCAATGGCGTCCTGGCTAGCGCCAATCAATTCAACAGAAAATTCTTCCAATACGCCTTCGCGGACTAAGTCTAGGGCACAGTTCAGTGCGGTTTGACCGCCCATCGTGGGCAAGAGCACATCGGGGCGCTCTTGCTCAATAATCTTTGCAACAGTGGTCCATTCAACAGGCTCGACATAAGTTGCGTCAGCCATAGCAGGGTCAGTCATAATGGTAGCTGGGTTGGAGTTAACCAGCACAACGCGGTAACCCTCATCTTTTAGCGCTTTACATGCTTGAGCACCGGAGTAGTCAAACTCACAGGCTTGACCAATAACGATAGGCCCCGCACCGAGAATGAGGACAGATTTGATGTCGGTTCGCTTCGGCACCTTATACCCCTTTAGACGTGTTTTCAGTCATCAAATCAATGAACTGATCAAATAGATATTCACAATCCTGCGGTCCAGGACTTGCTTCGGGGTGGCCTTGAAAGCCAAAAGCAGGTACATCCGTTCTAATGACTCCTTGCACGGTGCCATCGAACAACGACTTATGTGTACAAGCCAAATTTTCTGGCAGGCTTTTTTCGTCTACAGCAAAGCCATGGTTTTGACTGGTAATCATTACAACACCAGACTTTAGATCTTGTACCGGGTGGTTAGCGCCATGATGACCATGAGACATTTTCACTGTCTGTGCGCCGCTGGCCAAAGCCAAAAGCTGGTGACCTAAACAAATACCGAATATGGGTATACCGGTTTTCAGTAAACTTTGAATTGCAGTAATTGCGTAATCGCAGGGCTCTGGATCACCGGGGCCATTAGAGAGGAAAATACCGTCCGGGTTCAGAGCTAATACTTCTTCAGCAGTAGTTTGCGCTGGCACGACGGTTAGGTCACAGCCCTTGCCCGCCAATATGCGCAAAATATTTCGCTTTACGCCGAAATCAAAAGCAACAACACGAAAGGTCTTAGCTGAATCGGCTGCAGAAAAAATGCCGTAACCTGCAGCCAAATCCCAAGGCGTTTGCGTCCATGAACGCGTCTCGCCAGAAACCTCTTGAGCCAAATCCATGCCTTGTAAACCGGCAAAACCACGCGCCTCAGACAAAGCTTTGCTCAAGCCTTCCTCGGTAGCAGCTTCAGGCCCTGCCAAAATACATCCAGCTAAGGCACCTTTCTCACGAATAACACGTGTTAGCCGCCGGGTATCTACATCGGCAATAGCAATAGCATTTTGGTCGGCCAAATAATCTGGTAATGAGCCGCGCTGACGCCAGCTACTGACGCGTTTAGGCGTTTGACGAATAACCAAACCAGCAGCCCAGATCCGATCAGACTCGGCGTCTTCTTCGGTCACTCCGGTATTGCCAATTTGTGGATATGTGAGGGTAATGATCTGACGACGATAAGAGGGGTCTGTCAGTATTTCCTGATAGCCTGTCATCGCAGTGTTGAAGACCACTTCACCAACAGTAATACCTTGCGCGCCAATTGATTGGCCGCGAAAAATACTACCGTCTTCGAGCGCTAATAAAGCCGGTATCAACAACTTTCCTTAATTTGAGCTAATCACTTACGAGGGCTCTCTCAGCTATGGTCTGTTTAGCTTATTGGCAGACCTTTAACAATCACCAAATCACTAGAAAATAACTTCGCGCTACATCTCGCACCTATCTCGCCAGCACTCCAATAAGTCGCTATTGCCTCCTCGTGGGCTCGGCGTAGTAAGCTCAACCTTCTCTTAAAAAGCTGGTTTTAGCGCCCAAGCGAACCCTGCAATAGGCACAATATGACCTAAAGTCTTCCCTGAAATTGGAATGTACGTAATAAGGAAGAATTGTACGCAGGCATAGCGAAAAATGCAGCAAAAATTACGCCTGAGTTACAGGCCCAGTAAGTCCTGCATGTTATACAAGCCGGGGTCTTTGCCATGCACAAAACCCACTGCGCGCAGAGCACCTTGAGCAAAATTGCTGCGGCTGTGGGCTCTATGGGTAATTTCCAAACGTTCGCCTTCACCGGCAAACATCACAGTATGCTCACCAACAATATCGCCACCACGGATGGTAGAAAAACCAATTGTCTTGGCATTTCGTGCACCGGTAATACCTTGACGGCCATAAATCGCGTTTTCATCGAGGTCTCGGCCCAAAGCCTTGGCAAGCACTTCGCCAATACGCAAAGCCGTACCTGAGGGCGCATCTACTTTATGACGGTGATGGGCTTCAATAACTTCTACATCCACGTCATCGCCCAGGGCCTTGGCCGCAAGCTCAATAAGACGTAGGGAAAGATTTACCCCGACGCTCATATTCGGAGAAATAAATAACGGCGTGCGTCCAGCAAGCTGTGCTAGCTGATCCAGCTGTGCAGCAGTCAGACCAGTTGTACCAATAACCATAGCCTTGCTATTGCGGGCACAAATATCTGCCAAGCCAAGCGTTGCCTCAGGAATGGTGAAATCTATCACCACATCAAAAGCACCCACTTGAGACTCAGGATATGCGCTGATCATGATGCCTTTATCACCAATACCCACCAGAGCGCCGGCGTCAGCGCCAATAAAAGAATGTCCTGGATGCTCGAACGCAGCGCCCAAGCTAAGTTGCGGTGCATCTTCAATGGCTTGAACCAACGTTTTACCCATGCGACCTGCGCATCCAGCTACAGCTACTCGAATCATTCGACCTCCCCTCCCAGAATGAACCTATGTTTGTTGCCTAGCAAAATGCGCTAGGGCTTAAGACCGTCAAAGAAATTCTTCACACCGTCAAACCAGCTTTTCTCGCGCGGCGAGTGCTTTGTACTGGCGCCCAATGAGGCTTTAAATTCTTCCAACAGCTTACGTTGCTCATCGGTCAATTTCACAGGCGTTTCTAAAACAACCTTGCACAACAAATCGCCAACGCCGGTACTTCGCACCTGGGTGACACCCTTACCACGCAAGCGAAACACTTTGCCTGTTTGAGTTTCTGCTGGCACCTTAAGTTTTACTCGACCATCTAACGTGGGCACATCAAGCTCACCACCCAGTGCCGCATCAACAAAAGAAATGGGTACTTCACAGTAAAGGTGTTTGCCGTCGCGTTGAAATATGGCGTGATCGCTGACATCTATCTGTACGTATAGATCTCCAGCCGGGCCATTATTCGGGCCAGCTTCACCTTCGCCAGATAAGCGGATTCTATCGCCGGTATCAACGCCAGCAGGGATTTTGACTGAGAGCTTTTTACGCCGCTCGACACGACCCGCGCCACTACAGGAGCGGCATGGATCAGTGATAACACGACCAGCGCCACGGCAGCGCGGACAAGTCTGCTGTAAAGAGAAAAAACCTTGCGCCACTCTAATTTGACCAGCGCCGTTACAGTCAGGACAGGTAGATGCGGTTGTGCCTTCCTTGGCACCAGAACCGTCGCAGACATCGCAACCCGCCAAAACCGGGATACTGATTTCTGTGGTATCGCCATTAACCGCCTGCTCTAAACTTAGGCGCAGGTTATAGCGCAGGTCAGAACCACGAGCTGGGCCACTTCTGCCGCCACCACGCTGACCGCCAAAAATATCGCCAAACACATCACCAAAGACATCGCCAAAATTACCGGCGCCACCGCCGCCACCCTGGCTTTGCTGATCTAAACCTGCATGACCATACTGGTCATAAACGCCGCGCTTTTCCGCGTCGCTGAGCACTTCATAGGCTTCATTAGCCTCTTTGAATTTTTCTTCCGCGTTAGCGTCATCGCTATTACGGTCAGGGTGGAATTTCATCGCGAGACGACGATAAGCCTTCTTGAGATCAGCATCAGAAGCGCCTTTATTAACGCCCAATATTTCGTAATAGTCTCGTTTCGCCATCTCTTTCCCTAAATGATCTTAGGCAACTTAACGCAGCCCCTCTCTATATAAGCGCTATAAAAGCGCTACAGTTCGGCGGCAGTGTAGCCTAATAACTTCTCATGAATTAGCCTTACTAAGTTGCCCCACCACATGCAACAACGCGGCACAGTTAGTGACAAAAGCCACAAACATACGCCGCGCGTTATTAGTTACAGTTTACCTGCTTGTCAAAACCGGCTTTATGCCTCCTCTCCAAGCAGCGACTTACGCTGCAGGGAGATCAAGCTCAAACCTATATCGCGATTATTTTTCGCCTTCTTTGGGGTCTTTAACTTCTTCAAACTCGGCGTCAACGGCATCGTCTGCAGGCCCGCTTTCAGCCTCTGGCGCATCTGCGCCGGCGTCTTGCTGAGCGTACATCTTCTGCGCCAACTCGCCTGAAGCTTCAGACAACGTATTGATCTTTGCTTCAATCATGTCTTTGTCATCGCTCTTCAACGAATCTTCTAAGTCTGTTGCAGCAGCTTCAATCGCCGTTTTTTCTTCATCAGACGCTACATCACCGGCATCAGCCACGGCTTTACGTGCGCCATGAATGAGGCCATCCGCCTGGTTGCGCAATGTCACTAACTCTTCAAATTTCTTATCTTCTTCAGAGTGCGCTTCTGCATCGCGAATCATCTGCTCAATTTCTTCATCAGAAAGTCCACTTGAGGCTTTAATGACAATTGATTGTTCTTTGCCGGTAGCCTTGTCTTTAGCTGAAACGTTAAGTATGCCGTTGGCGTCAATATCGAAAGCCACTTCAACTTGTGGTACGCCGCGAGGCGCTGGTGGAATATCCGACAAGTCGAATCTGCCCAAAGATTTATTTTGTCCCGCTTGCTTACGCTCACCCTGCAACACGTGAATGGTCACTGCAGTTTGGTTGTCGTCCGCTGTTGAAAACACCTGAGTTTTCTTAGTTGGAATGGTTGTGTTTTTCTCGATTAACACGCTCATCACCTGACCCATGGTTTCAATACCAAGAGACAGTGGGCTTACATCAAGTAGCAATACGTCTTTCACATCGCCTGAGAGTACCGCTGCCTGAATTGCTGCGCCCATAGCCACCGCTTCGTCAGGGTTAACGTCACGACGTGCATCTTGCTTAAAGAAACCTTTAACCTGCTCTTGCACCATAGGCATGCGAGTCTGCCCACCGACCAAAATCACATCATCAATATCGCTGACAGAAAGGTTGGCGTCATCCAATGCAATACGACATGGATCAATTGTACGGCTAACCAAGTCGCCCACTAGAGACTCAAGCTTGGCTCTGGTGAGCTTCAACACTAAGTGCTTAGGGCCGGTCTGATCGGCTGTAATATAGGGCAAGTTAATTTCAGCTTGCTGACCATTCGAAAGCTCAATTTTAGCTTTTTCTGCGGCTTCTTTAAGGCGCTGCAGCGCCAAAGGATCGTTATGTAAATCAACGCCGTGCTCTTTCTTAAACTCATCAGCTAGATGGTCGATGATTTTAAGGTCGAAATCTTCACCACCTAAAAACGTATCGCCATTGGTGGACAGCACTTCGAACTGGTGCTCGCCATCTACTTGTGCAATTTCGATAATTGATACGTCAAACGTACCGCCACCCAGGTCGTATACCGCAATCTTGGTATCGCCGCGCTTCTTGTCTAGGCCGTAAGCAAGGGCTGCTGCAGTTGGCTCATTAATAATACGGCGTACTTCTAAGCCAGCAATTTTGCCCGCGTCTTTTGTTGCTTGGCGCTGACTGTCATTAAAGTATGCAGGAACGGTAATTACTGCCTCGGTAACTTCTTCACCAAGATATTCTTCTGCGGTCTTCTTCATCTTTTTCAGAATTTCTGCAGAGATCTGCGGTGGCGCTAACTCTTCGCCATTGATATCAATCCAAGCATCGCCGTTACCCGCAGCGGCAATCTTGTAAGGGACCATTTTTATGTCTTTCTGCACTACGTCGTCTTTAAATTTACGTCCAATTAAACGCTTAACCGCAAAAACTGTATTTACAGGGTTGGTCACCGCTTGACGCTTAGCGTTCTGACCGACAAGAATTTCACCGTCTTCGGTATACGCGATGATTGATGGCGTTGTTCTATCGCCTTCTGAATTCTCAATTACGCGAGGATCACCACCGTCCAAGACTGCTACACATGAGTTGGTTGTGCCCAAATCAATGCCAATAATTCTTCCCATCTTTTATCTCCACTTAATTTCTGCGTTTAGGCTCTCTGCGCTAATGGCAAACCCGTGCCTCACGCATAGCCTGTATATTAGGCCTCCAGCTATTTCTTCAAGGGCTGGTCACTTTTGACCTTCATCTAGATGAGCCGATTTACTCGACTCAATTGCCGTTCAGAGTTAGCTAACTAAGGTGCCTTAACCACAATCACTTTCGCTGCTCTGGCCAAACGACCATTGAGTACGTAACCCTTTTGCATAACATCCATTACCGAATTCGGTTCAGCATCTGGGTTAGGCACAACGGCCATCGCCTCGTGATGCTGAGGATCAAAAGGCAGACCTAGCGGGTCAATTTGCTCTACACCCGCCTTAGCAAGGGTATCTACAAATAGCTTATGAGATAACGACACGCCCTCAACAATGGCTTTAATGCCCTCGCCAGGCTCTGAATTTTCAGCCGTCTCAATGGCTTTTTCCATGCTGTCCACTACAGGAAAAAGCTCTCCGAGCAGTTTTTCAACGGCAAACTTGTGCGCGTTCTCAACATCTCGTTGCGCCCTGCGGCGTACATTTTCCATCTCAGCAATACTGCGTAATAGCTGGTCTTTGGCTTCGGCTAACTGCTCATCTAAAGGTTCAGGCTCGGCTTCTGCCTGCCCAAAATCACCAGCCGCCATTTGCGCTTCTGCTGCGTCCGGAATCTCGTCAATGTCACGCTGCTCAGCAGAATTTTGCTGGTCAATTGTTGACTGATTTTCTTCTTGATCTTCGCTCACTCGGTCCCTCCCAGTTTTTTCACTGTGGCGGATATATAAGGGTATCTATATCGATAACAAGGGTAAAAATAAATTAATCTGAAAGAGAGGGCGAGTTAGCCGATAAAGCGTGCCCGATAAATCAAAAAGAAGATCAAAAAGACGGCGAAAAGTCGAAGACCTAGAAAACGCGATTAACTGTAGCGCATCGCCGCACTGAGCACTCGAGCGGTGACATCAACCACAGGAATGACATCCTTATAATCCATTCTGGTGGGGCCAATTACACCCAACACGCCTGCGAGCTCACCATTGACCTTATATGAAGAGGTCACCAAAGACATATCACCCAGTGGGCGATAGCCCGACTCTTTACCAATAAATAACTGCACGCCAGAGCTTTCAATACACTGATCTAATAAATGTAAGACCCGGCCCTTTTTTGAAATAGCCTCAAACAATGATTTCACTTTGTCCGTATCCGGGGTGAAATCTAATAAACGTCGCTCACCACTGACCAAAAGTTCTTGACCATCGCCCTCTAATTCTTTTGAGTCAAAGGCCTTGGCTGCCATATCCAAAGCACGCTGCATCAATTGATCCATACGGTCTTTGTCGTCTTGCATACTTTCCACAACAGAATTACGCACCTGTATCAGCGGCTTGCCGCCAAATTCTCTGTTTAGCAGAACAGAGGCTTGGGTCAGCTCATTATCGGAGAAGGGTTTATCAAGATGAATCACGCGGTTTTGCACCTCGCGATCGCTGAGCACTAGAATGACTAGAATTCGCAGCTCATCTAAGCGCAAAAATTCTATTTGCCGAAGGCTAACTTGGTTGCGCCGCGGCGTAGTGATGAGGCAAGTCATCTGGGTAAATTGCGACAGTACATTAGAGGCCGCGTTGACTAGCTCAGATGAGGACATATCTGGATGCAACTCTGCCTCAATTTCTTTCGCTCGCGCATCCTGCCATGGCTCAACGCTCAACAGGGTATCCACAAAAAAACGCAGCCCAAGCTGAGTTGGAATTTTTCCAGCGGAAGTGTGTGGCGAGCTCACCAAGCCCAAGGCTTCAAGGTCACCCATAACACTACGCACAGTTGCCGAAGAAACCTGAACCTCAGGCAACATTGCCAACGCCTTGGAGGCGACTGGCGTACCGTCTGCTATATAATGTTCGACCAACAACTTAAACAGCTGCTGTGCGCGAAGATCGACATCATTTTCCATGTAAGTAGTACCTGACCCTTTTTCTGGTTAAGTTGCTCAATAAATTGCTTTTTACCGCCCAGCTTCTCGAACGGCCGCCGCATCGAGTCGCCCTGCAAAAAAAGAAAAAAGTTTCTGCGTAACATCTGCGCTTTTTCAACCCAACTGCGAAACGCCAAATATGGACAATCGCAATGTTAGAGGTAATGAAAGTACCAGTGATAGCACGATCATGCATCATTTGATGATAATCTAAGCGTCATTATTGCTGCATTGATTAAATCAAAATGTTGAAACAGCTGACCATTCGTAATTATGTGCTCGTAGACGCCCTGGACGTATCCTTTGCTGCAGGCCTAACCGGCATTACCGGAGAGTCTGGCGCTGGCAAATCTATACTCCTCGGAGCGTTGAGTTTGCTTCTGGGAGAACGCGCTAAAACCGACTGCGTTCGGCCCGGGGCCGATAAAGCCGACATCAGTGCGGAATTTGAAATATTGGCATCAGGGTTTCTGCAAACCAAACTGGCAGCAGACGAATTGCTCGAAGACGGCGACACTCATTGCCTTGTACGTCGAGTAATCAGTGCCGAGGGGCGCTCGCGCGCCTTCATCAATAGCATTCCGGTGACTTTGCAGTATTTGAAAGACATCAGCGAGCACTTGGTAGATATCCAAGGTCAAAATGAACATCAACGATTACTTGATCGAAATGTACAAAGAAGCTTGCTCGATGATTATGGCAAGCTCACACCCCAGAGCAAAAAAATCTCTCGGTTGTATAAAACTTGGCAGAGCACCGTGCAGGAAATAGCCAGACTGCAAAAAGTCATAACCGCCCACGAAGATAGAAAAACGCTACTGAAGTATCAGTTAGAAGAATTCGCAAATTTATCGATTGGCGAAAATGAATTAGCGCAACTGGAGTTAGAGCAAAAAAGGCTGGCACAAGCCCAAAGCATTCTGGAAATACTCAGCCGCGCCAATGACAATTTAGAAGAGTTAGATGATCTGCACCAAACCGCGCGCATGCTCGGCGAGCTAGATGATTCTCATCAAGACCTTACGGTCGCCAAAGACACTCTCGTTTCTGCATTGGCGTTACTAGATGATGCCGCTAGAGATTTAAGACGCTACCAAGACCAAGTAGTCGTTGACCCCGGTGCACTACTGGAAATAGACGAGCGCATCAGCGCGATTTTGGAAGTGGCGCGCAAGCACAAAATCCAACCCGAACGGGTCTCTGGCTTTGCACAAGAGTTGCAGCAAGAGTTCGACAACATTGCGTCTGATACCACACTGCTAGATGAACTCACCGTCAAAGAAAGCGCGCTTGAGGCAGAATTCCTAACTTCCGCGAAAAAATTATCTACCGCCCGACGCAGGCACAGCGCCGGGTTCTGTAAAGATGTGAACAAGTATATTCAAGCTTTGGGCATCAAAGATGGCGCCCTGAGCGTGATCTTTCACGACCAGCAAAGCGAACACGGCTTGGAACAAGTTGAATTCCATGTTACGACAAATGCAAACTTCGCCGCTGGCCCACTGGGTAGGATTGCTTCAGGCGGCGAACAGACACGCATTAGCTTAGCCATCCAAATTGTTGCGGCAGCCAACAGCGCCCTACCATGTTTGGTATTAGACGAAGCCGACGTCGGCGTTGGCGGCACAACCGCCGATACCGTTGGTCGAATTCTGCGCGACCTTGCGGATCATACCCAAGTGTTGTGCGTAACCCACGCCCCTCAGGTTGCCGCCCTGGGTCACAACCATATGCGCGTGAGTAAGCACAAAGACCAAACAGTTATTGAACCTTTATCCGCAGAAAGTCGGGTCGAAGAACTGGCAAGAATGCTCGCCGGCGCAGATGTAACGGCAAAAACTCGAGCCTATGCGACAACGCTCCTACAAGAAGCCCATCCCAAATAATGCATACCGAATAACAGCAAAAGAATTCTTCTAGCAATCAACGCTGGTCAGCGCCTACCGGGGTAGTTAATATCTGCGCCATGAAAAACCTAATGATCTCAGCCCTTAGCATTACTCTCCTTGGAGGGTGTGGCTTGTCCAACCTTAAATTCCCAGAAGTGAAAATTCCTCGGGTTTATAAAATACCTGTGCAACAAGGTAATGTGATCACCCAAGAAATGGTCAATCGACTGAAGCCAGGAATGACGAGGAACCAAGTGTCTTTTGTAATGGGCGATACCGTCCTGCAAGACCCTTTCGAGCGCAATCGCTGGGTTTATCTTTACACTTTAGAAGTACCAGATTTTTTTAATCAACAACTGAAAATGGTCTTAGATTTCGAAGATGACCTGCTGACGACTATCTCAGGTGATCTAGCGCCAATACCGGAAGAAACAGAGGAAACAGCAGTAGAAGTTGAGACTGCCGTTGGAACCACCGCTGAACAAAAACAAAATGTTGCGGCGGAAACGGAAACTCAAATGTCTCTTGCCAACCAAGAAGTGTCCAGCGAATAACCTGTAAGAGTCGCGCAACGCTTATACAGTCTGAGATTTAGCTCGGATTCTACGCGCGGTCTTCGCGTCTGAGATTAGAGGTCGATACAACTCCAAACGATCGCCGTCCTTAAGCAATTGCTCAGGAGCGCATACTTCACCAAAAATACCCACCGAAAAGTCATCAAAAGGCAAATCTAAACCCATTGGATGCTGGAGTAAAAGGCCTAGGCAAGTTGCCACATCTGCGCCTTCTTCAACGTCTAGCTCAATATGACGCTGATCATTTTGCTCGGCATAGACCACTTCAATAAGCATTATTTGCTTTGCGGCTGCTGGGCATAGCTGTCACCTACATCCTGAATTCTTTGCGTAAAGGCCGCGACCATTCGGTCAGCAACTGCATTTGCCATTGGACTGAGCAAACGAGACAACATGCCCTGAGCCACAAATTCTAGGGTGAGATCAATGCGACAACCTTCATCACTCAGCGCCTTAAAAATCCAACTGCCTTCCAGCACTTCAAAAGGCCCTTCGTCCAAAGTCATCTCAATGCGTTCATACAAAACACAGGTGTTTGTAGTGACAAAGCTATATGTCATTCCCTTTGCACCGGCGGTGATACTGGCTCTGACTTGCCCCTCGTCTCTCTCGCCATCTTTAACTCCCAGAACTAACAATTCAACACTATCGCATCCGGGCAAAAATTCTGGGTAGCTTGCAACGTCGTTTACTACGTCATAAGCAACGTTGGCTGGCACCATTAGCAGGGACGAGCGGGTCAGTACTGTCATAAATTCATCAGGCTCTGAATTAGTGGCCAAACAGTAAATATAAATATCGCAAGCACACCCAGTGGCGCTAAAATACCAGCAACAATACGCCAAGCCCAAGACATAGCTGGGCTAGAAATACCCAGCTGTCGATTCACCATATCTTTGGGCAACAACCACACGGCAAATATTGTGATCAACATACCACCCAACGGCAGCATAATATTTTGCGAGAGATAATCGACAAAGCCGAAGAAATTGAGCTCACCGACAATAAAGAAGTCTGACCAAATATTGAATGAAAATGCCGTGCCTAAGCCCAACAGCCAACACAACACACCCAGGCTTATAGCAACCCGTTGACGTTTCGCATTGTACTCTTCGGTAAGGTAGGCCAGTGCAGGCTCCGTAAGAGAGATGGCTGAAGTGATAGCGGCAAAACTGATCAAGATAAAAAACACAGCACCAAAAAACGAGCCGAAGGGCAGCTGTCCAAAAGCTAAAGGTAGCGTCACAAAGGTTAGGCCCGGTCCCTGACCGATCTCTAAACCATTGGCAAAGACAATTGGGAAAATAGCTAAACCAGCTGCAATGGCTACCAACGTGTCTAGCAAAGCAATGGTCACAACAGTCGTACTTAACTTGGCGTCTTCAGGCACATAGGCCCCATAAGCCATCATGGTGCCCATACCCAAACTCAGGGTAAAAAATGCTTGGCCCATGGCAATAAGCCAAGCCTCTGGACCAACCGCGTCCCACTTCAGATCAAACATAAAGGCCCAACCCTGCGCAAAACCACCAGAGTTAAAGCTGTAAATAAGTAACACGATAAGCAATATGAAGAGCGCGGGCATAAACCATTGAATGGCTTTCTCTAAACCCGCAGTGACTCCGCGGCCAACGATCCAAACGGTCAACACCATGAAGACAGTTTGGTAGGCGATCATCTCCAGCGGGTTGGCTTGGAGATCAGTAAATGCTTGGGCAACAAAATCTCCGCTGGCGCCGTCAAAAGTGCCGCTGGCTGTTAACCAAACATAGTTCAATGCCCAGCCCGCAATAACCGCGTAGTAAGAGAGAATAAGAAAGCCAGTAATCACACCCAGCCAGCCCAACAGCGCCCAACGCTGACTGCGACCCGCTTTTTTCGCCAAAATGCGCATTGTGTGAATAGGACTAGAACGCCCCTCTCGGCCCATCAGCACTTCCGAGATCATGATGGGAATACCAACTAAGGCTATACAAACCAGGTAAATGAGAACAAAAGCGCCACCACCATTCTCACCCGCAATGTACGGGAACTTCCAAATATTACCCAAGCCAACGGCAGAGCCGGCAGCAGCCAAAACAAACAACCACCGACTAGACCAGCGACTTTGAGAGGAATTGTCTTGTAAAGCCATAACGCGTTTTTAATCTCCTAAAGGAGGGGCAGTTTACTACTGATATCATAGAGTCGCCTAGAGATTGCTATGTACGGATAACAACCTGATATACTCTTCGCCAACAGCCTTCCTAAACCAAGCAAAGTACCAAGCCATAATGGCCAAATCAGCAAAGAAATCCAGTCCAGGCACCATCGCGCAAAATCGAAGGGCTCGGCACGACTATTTTATCGAAGATCGCTTTGAAGCGGGCCTGATGCTGCTCGGCTGGGAAGTAAAAAGTATTCGCGACGGCAAGGTGCAATTGGCTGAAGGTTACATCAACCTACACCAAGGCGAAGCCTATTTAGCGGGCTGCAATATTACCCCACTACTCAGCGCATCAACCCATGTTATTGCTGAACCTCAGCGTGTACGAAAATTACTTCTGCACGCCAAAGAACTGGCGCAACTGTTTGTTGCTAACCAGCAAAAAGGCTACACCATTGTGCCATTGGCCATGTATTGGAAAGGCAATAAGGTAAAGGTTGAGATCGCCCTGGGTAAAGGCAAGAAGCAACACGACAAGCGCGCAACTATGAAGGAAGGTGATTGGCAGCGCGACAAGCAACGGCTGTTTAAAACTTCAGCCCACTAGGACTAATCCTACGCCTAGCCCATTGCAGATCGTTCTAGGTGGCAAACGATCTAGGGACAGATCGTAAGCACAGCTCTAGGAGTGGATCTAACAACAACCTTAAGAACAAATAGAACGACGCCAAGCAACCATTTCAATCGCCGCTACGGCGGCCTCAATACCTTTATTGAACTCATCATCAGAGCAGCGATCAATAGCTTGCTGCATTTCAAAAACGGGTAAAATTTCTACTAATATTGGCCGGCGAAAGTCATGCATCACGGAGCCAAGCCCGCGCATGCTCTCTTCACTGATCATCTCAAAGTGCAACGTATCGCCTTTAACGATTATGCCAAAACAGACAATGGCGTCTATTTTTTTCTCAGCATTAATCGCCAAATTTCTAGCGTCTTCAGCCAGTAAATCTCTGGCCGCTAAAGGGATTTCGAGGCAACCGGGTAGAGTGTACTCGTCGATCTTTGTATAGCCAGCGTCTTCAAGCACGGCGCGGCAGGCATCTGCCATATTTTGCACATGCTGCAAATGCCACTTGGACTTCAAAATACAAATTCTGCCGGGGTCTGTGACCTTGGGCAGATTGGAGATATCGACTTTAGCTTTCAATCTTTTACCTTTTTTGGCTTTTTACCCTTTTGCTTTTTTCATTAGCCCACGTTCTTTAAAGAGGCATCGGCGAGGGTCCAGGCGCCAGTCACGTCATTGCATTGAATACGCCTCTCGCTAGCAAGTTCGCTAAAATCCGCTCTAAGTTGCCACATGCCACTTGGCGCGTTACGCGCGCGCAATACATCGGCAACCGCACCTGCCTTGATACCCGATTGATTTTCTTTTATCAGTTCTTTAATAATTTGGAAAACTTCTTCAATTCTTCTTCGCTCAGTGCTCAATGCCCACTCCCAGTGCTCAATAATCGACGCGAATTAGTACCAGGGAGTACCTATTCCCGCCAGGGTTCCTGCTTCTGATAACTCAGAAGGTGCTGCTCCAATTCTTGTCTAACGCCTTCATTTTCATCCAATGCCGCCGCTGTAATGGCTTCCTTTTGAACCGCCAACGCGTCTTCGAATAATCCAGACTCCGCATATGCCGCAGCTAATGTGTCTAAGTACGCTGCGGAAGCCTCTAGGCCAACAGCTTTTAATGCATGTTGCAGAGATAACTCACCATTACGCAACTCGTCAGTTTTACTGGTAGCCAATAACCACGCTAGATCATTATGACTTTGCGCGCCACCAAATTTGGTCGCCCTTGAGAACCACTCCAGCGCGCGATCATCTTGGCCGATAGCCAGCAACATATAGGCTAAGGCCGAATGCGCATATTCATCTCCAGCCTCAATGCCACGCATATACCAAGACTCGGCCTGCTGCACATCTACCGAGCGCCCCAACCCAGCTTCGAACATGTGCGCCATGCCCGCAAAGCTCTGAACCTGACCCAATTCAACACCGGACATATATAATTCAAAGGCCCTGTCATAGTTCACTACAGTGCCGATGCCTGACAAATGGGCATAGGCCAACCGCGCATAGGCAGACTCTGCCCCTGCATCCATGGCTTTTTTTAGCAAATTGAATGAGCGCTCATTAGCGGTTACTTCACTCAACTCAAATTCGCCTTTGCTGTACATATACGCCAAAGCGACAAAAGCATTAGCTTCGCCTGCGGCGAAAGCACGCTCGTACCACTCCTCAGCCAGCGCAGGGTCTGGCGAGTCAGTTGCCTCCTGACGATAGCTGCGCGCCATTTGCACCATGGCAAATGCATCACCTTTTTCTTCTGCCACCGCGGATAACAAATTTCGTGCGCGAGAAATGTCTTTAGCAATGCCATTGCCTTGGAGCAAAGCAAAACCCAGGTAAGCGGACGCGCCTGCATGCCCCGCATCAGCAGCAAGTTGAAATAATCCAACGCCAAACACTGGGTCAGGCTTAGTCCCCAAACCCTCATAGTGAGCGCGCCCCACCATAAACAGTACGACAGGGTTATTGGGGCTGAACTCCAATGCGCGATTAAAGTCTCGTAGCGATGACACTGGCAAGCCTTGGGCAAAGTAGCTATAGCCACGTAAGTAAAAGGCCTTACTACGCAGATCAGGAGATACGTAAGGGTCTACTAAAGCCGGCTCTAAGTAGCTGCGAGCAAGACTAAACTCGCCTTCTTTAATCAAAGTAACAGCGCGATCAATATTCCCGCGACTGTCCACAGCAAAAGACACGGAAGAGGCGACAAGCGCCATTAAAACGCAAAAGCTCAAAAAACATTTCTTCATCCCATAAGCTTAACATTGCAGCGAACTCTGCCAACCGACGTAAAGGCGAAAAATGATGACAAATGGATCGACATAGCGTGGTAACATTCGCATATCCTAAGATAGAGGACCTGTTCTAAACAACAGATTACCGAATCGAACACGTTTATTTGCTGAGCAGAAGATGCGCGCTCACCACCTCGAGAGAATCGTTGTTAAAACGCAAACTCTGAGCAATGACGATGACATCAAAGTACTGCTACAAGAGTGCTCTGGTAGAGACACAGCAAATGGACACATGTATTCCAATAGAATTTAGGGCGACATGGTTCCAGACCGCCCAAGACAGCCAAAGCTGGATTGGGTATTCCGCGTCAAACGCAAGTTAGATGCGGATCGAATGAACCATCTAGTCAACAACCTTATTGGGGGCGACATGGTTTCGACGCGGGTATCAAAATTTGAGGTGCATGCCGAGAGGGTAGTGACTCTCGTAAAACAATCGCTGTAACTTTATAGTTGCCAACGACGAAAACTACGCACTAGCGGCCTAAAAAACCCGCTTACGTCCATGATTCGTTTCTTGCTAGGAGAAATGGACGGCAAAACAGCAAGATCGCGCGGATACCTCGCCCGGGGTTGAACCGTTAAAACTAATCGGGATCGCAGAAAGTACCCTGACCGTCGGGTCACTGGACGCTAAATTAATAGACGGACCCTAAGCATGTAGAGCCAATAATGGCGAACCAGCGGACGCGGGTTCAACTCCCGCCGCCTCCACCACTTGATGGTTCTGGGATATACGAAGTTAAAAATTCTTCATATATCTCAGAACCTTATGGTTCACCACACTTCAGCGGCCAAAATTTCGTCAAACTTATCTAGCTGATGACTCAAGTTAACCTTTAAATGTTATCTAAGAAATGGCCTTTAAAAGCTAGCCATTCCAGCCAAGATTAAAGCGCAGACTATAAAGGCTAATTGCGTCACAAAGACGAGGACAAAACTGAGCTACAGCGGAAAGGAAATCGGCGTGCCAACCAATCAACAACTGGAGCGTTCCTAGAGAGGAGATCTATCTACCTGCATTTCTAATTACCTAATTACCTACCTAAATAGGGGTATAGGGTAGAGAAGAAAGGCAGTGGGAATAGGAATTTTAATCTCGCTGCGATTGGCTGACACATGAACACGTTATCAAACTCTAGTATTAATACAAATTATTCTTATTCGCGTTAACACCCTTGCGAAACTCGCGAACCTGGCTCAGTCAGCATGAGTAAGGTAGCCTCACTTTTATCAAAATAACCACCGACTAAAAGAACAGCATTGGTTTTTCGACCGGAAAGGGAATTTATATATTTCCACCACATTCTTCGCAAGAGCAAATTTATGCGTAATCCATCTCCATTAATCGGCGCGCCGCTAGCGCCGACAATGTTCAAACTTGCCGTGCCCGGCGTCATAGGCGCGTTGCTGACTTCCTCCCCCTGTCTAATAGAAGCTATCTTCCTAAAGGAGGCCGGCTCTGAGGCTTTGGCCGCAGTTGCGTTGTTGTGCCCTCTTGTCATTCTGTCTGGGATGTTTTCAGCCAAGGCATTCAGCGGCGCTATCAGCGGGTTCATAGCTCGTGCAATAGGTGCCGGTAACCATGAAGAAGCCAGTGCGCGTCACTCGACCGTAATGCATTGAACCCACATAGCAAAACCTGCAGTTATATCAACGGATATACCAGCAGTTAAAAAGCTCGGACTCAGAAAAAGCGGGCGGCCAAAAAGGACGAAAATAATGATTGATATCAACGGTATGGCTCACGTCATTCTCACTGTCAGCCAGTTCGATAAAGCGCATAAATTTTATTCGCGCTTGTTGCCAGAATTTGGCATGACCAAAGTTGAAGACGGTCCAGATTTTCTCTACCACGTAGGTGCTCGTACAGCCATTGGTGTACGCAAGTGCGACCCAGAATTTGCTGAAGAAACGTTCCAACAATATCGTGTGGGCTTACATCACATCTGCCTGCGTGCCAGAAGCCGTGAAGACATCGACAAAACCGCAGAGCTCGCTGCATCTCTGGGCGCCAATATCATCCGAGGCCCAGAAGAACGCGACTGGGCGCCAGGATATTACTACGTGCTGTTTGAGGACCCAGACGGTATACGTATTGAAGTCAACTACGTACCCGGCGTTGGACTATTTGACACAGGGCAGAGCTTTGGCTCAGGGGAAGACTACGTTCGTGAAAATGGCCAAGACCTTCACCCGCCAAAATAAACTTTGGATTTACCTCGCGGCCTAATTCACAAGCACTAACTTGCCCACTATTTTGCCAGCCAACTGATCTTTCAGAGCATTTTGATAATCGCTCATCCGCCGACAAACAACCTCGGCTGGTGCAAGCGCGCCGTCAGCCGCCCAGCGCATCAGCGTATCCATTAATTCCTCATTAATGTTGGGGTTAGCACGAAACTCACCACCCCAGTCAACACCAACGATGGACGATCTTTTTAACAGAGGAAGGTTAAGGGGAATCTTTGGAATTTCACCACCCGCAAAGCCCACAACTAGAAATCTACCACCAGGAGATAAGGAGCGAAAAGCCGGCTCGGCTTTATCGCCGCCAACCGGATCATAGACCATATTTAACCCACTGACTTTGGTCAGCTCATTCAGCGCACTCCGCCAACTTGGGTCGGTATAGTCAACCGTGTGATCTGCACCAAAACTCAGTGCGGCACGGCGCTTGTCATCACTAGATGCGGCGGCAATCACGCGTGCGCCCATGGCTTTAGCAACACTAATGGCCGACGAACCAACCCCACCTGCAGCGCCCAAAATTAGCAGCGTTTCGCCAGCTTTGAGATGACCGCAATCTCTCAGTCCATAAAGGGCAGTGGCATAATTAATATAAAAGCCGGCAGCAATAGTATCGCTAAGATTAGCCGGAATTTTAACTAAGGTTGCTGCTGCAACGGCAATACTGTCTGCGTAAGCGCCACCACTGGCCATACCCAGAACTCGGTCGCCGGGCTGAACATTGATAACGCTGTCGCCAACCTCACTGACTACGCCCGCAAATTCGCTGCCCGGGTAATAAGGCAGGGGCGGTTTGACCTGGTATAAGCCCTGCACCATTAAGCCATCTACAAAACCAACGCCTGCCGCGCTGATGTTCACTAACGCCTCATTGGCCTGTGGTGACGGCGCATCAACCTCAATACGTTGAAGGTTTTCTGGCGGACCAAATACATGACAACATACTTTTTTCATAACTTCTCTCTCTCGACTAACAAAGACTCAAACTACACGAGCAAGCCACGAATGTCTGACAGTCGAGTGCGCAAAAGGAGATTGAAATGTTAGCCACGAATTCAGTCACTGAAGGTGTTTGTTAAGCGGCGGCTTATTTGAGTAAGGACAGAGACATTCTGAGAATTTCTTGAGTGTTAGAAAGCACAAAACTACCCATTTTCTGCATCATTTGTTCGCGTGCTAACTTGGCACTCTGAAGCGCAAAGTCCGCATCCATAGTGCGCGACTTAGAAGCGTCCAACTGTATAGACGTTTGCAGCAGGCGCTCAACACCAAAATCTATAGAGCTTTGTAACGCACCCAACTGCGCCTGATTAGTAGCTGAGTGCGCTAAAGCGCCATCAACAATAGACAGCGCTGTATTAGCCCCGGCAGTGGTAGAAATATCTATTGTAGAAACAGTATTCATATCCGAAACAATTGCGTTGGATGTAATTTCCACATAGTTCGCAGCAAACACGGTGGAATAGGAATTACCGTTGTCTCCGCCCAAACCGTAAAGACGGTCGGCCATATCTTCAAATTCAGCTCGATCTAAACTGCCGGATTTTTTCTCAACAGCAATATTATCAACGCGCAAGCTCGCGTCCCGCGAGACCAAAGGATAATCAGAGGCTTGCACCGTGACATTATCAACATACAAGTTTGCACCTGCAGCCCTGCCACCCGAGGCGTCCCAGGTGCCCGCGACAAATACAAAGCGGTAATCGCCATCGGTTTCAATAGTTTTAGAAACCGTTGCCCAGGAAGTGCTTGCGCCTCCAGTTGCGCCGGTTTCGTTTAGCAACTCCTCAACATGACCTGTGTTTTCATTAACTAAGTAGCCAACCACATCGTATGCGTCAGAGCCGCCAGTGGCGCGCCAATCAAAACCTACTGAGTCGCCCTTTTTCAGGGTCACTGAGTCGTCACTGACTAGATAAGGTCCGTGCAAAATACCAAAGCCATTCTGCAGTTGGGCTGAAGATCGCAACTGCGTAGACAGCCCGCTCCCGGTGGAAGTTTCCGTTGATAGCTTAGCCGTAAATGTAGCGGAATTAGGCGCCGTAGAATCATGCGGTGCAGCGCCAACGACGGTGGCCGGAAATACAGTGTCGGTGGCGCTAGGCTGCCCAGCAATATTATCTAGGCCATTTAAACGAACTTGGCTGGTATACGTTGTCCAACCAGGAATTACAGTATCCCCAACACTACCATTTTCAAAGTCACCGTTGGTAAATTCGACAGCTTCGTCACTGCGCACACCACCAACAAACACCACCTTATAGTTGCCAGCTTTCTCAATAGTTTGGTTAACGACCGCCCAACTACTGGAGGCACCACCGCTGCCAGTTGCGTTGAGTAGCTCCTGAGTTTCGCCAGTTTCTTCATCAATTGCGTATGCATATACATCATAATCGGCGGTACCCGCGAGGCCACGCCAATCAAAAGAAAGCTTGTCTCCAGGTTCAAGCGCATAGGTCTCTGAAGTCTCAAAAACCGGACCATGGACAATGCCTACACTGGGTACATTTATCGGACCACTTTGCAGCTCTACAGAAAAACCGGTGGCACTTGAGCTATCAGCAACCCGCTTAATACTAAAAGTCGCATCTGCATAGGGCGCCTTTGCATCACCGGCAGCATCTAGTAGACCATTGGTAAAACTAGGCAATGTCTCATCTAAGGGTATGTTGTGGTTACTAAGGCGCGTTTCTCCGTCGAGATTAACTCGCTGATTGTAGCTGTCCCATTTTGCAAAGGAAGCGGAGCCAGCGGCCTCATCATCAAAGCCAGCCTCAGACAGGCCATAGGCAAAATTAAAGCGCGCGACACCATTGGTTAAATCTGATGCGGCAGTATCGAGCAAACCGACAAGATCGGCGCTTTCGCCATTACCACGAAACAGCTTTCCACCAACCACCGACAGCTCGTCTTTTACAATTGAAGCGACTGAATCTTGCGTGATTTTTTTGCTCTGATCGTCGTCAAAATGACTCACCGCTCCTGTGTTATGAATAGAAAATACGTTGTTTGACGACAACTTAATACTGCCTGAAACAATAGTTGTATCGGTAGACCCCGAGCCGTCTAAACTAATAGCCGCGCCAACTGCGTCCGTAGCGCCGCCAGCCCAGCCAACTTTCTGCACCTGCAGAGAAGTAAACGTCGCGCCGGCACGCTCATTTTCAATACTAATATCTCGACCACTTCTATCTGTTAACTGTACTGCCCCTGCAAAAAATTGAGCCTGAACACCTGTTTCTCCGGAGATGCGATTAATCGCCGCAGCTGCTGCTATGCCCTCGCCCGAGCGAATAGAGAAATTGCCCGTGCTGAAACCATTTATTTTCAGGCTGTAGGTGTCTGCTTCGCCGCTAGTCGACGTAAGCGTAGCTCTTGTAACTGCATCGGCTTTAACACCGGTAAGATTACTTTCAGCATTGATTGCTTTGGCAATTTGATCTGCCGGCTGATTTGTTCGCCAATTGATATCTGTAGGCTGACCTGAGTCATTTATTATCGTCATAATGCTTGGGTTGTCTGCCCGAGTAATTTCACTCGCACTTGCGGCGGCCGTTAGTGCACCATCGCCCTCGCTGGTATAGGTATGTGCGCCAATATCCTGAGGGCGAAAACTATCTATACCGTGGGAGAGGAAATCCGTTGCGCCTACACCGACCTGAAATGTGAAGGGATCTTTATATTCACCTAGCAATGCAACGCCGTTGTACTTTGTATCCAAAGCTAGACGGGTTATGGAGTCAACCAACTGGGCCACCTCAGACTGCAAAGAAGCACGGTCTTTATCCGTTGTCGCGTTTGCTGCTTGTAAGGCGAGCTCGCGAATACGCAGAAGTGCGTCGCTAACTCGCTCTATTCCTGTATCAGCAACACCGGCCATTGCGCCAGCATTGGAAATGTTTTGCACTGCCTCGGTCTGCCACCTGACATGAGCAGCCATCTGACTACCGCGCATAAACGCCGCCGGATCCTCCCTGCTGAGGTTAGACTTAAGCCCGGTGCTAAGGCTTTCCATCGCACGTTCCAAGCGTTGGGAACTCTGATCCATATTGGAACGAGCTATGAGCGTTGAACTGTTTAGAGAGGATATTGCAGCCACAATAGGGCGCCCCAAAGTTAATAAACACTGTATCCATACAATTTTCGTACCAAGAAAGTTGTACGGCAATAAACTCATAACTTATTGTTTTAATTATCTTTTAAACTCCGCCTAGGTTCATTACGGGTGATTTAGACGTCGAATTTCCGACAATTGGGCACCAGCCGTCTGAATTGCTCACAAATTCAATATTGGACAAGTCAGAGACTATTGATGGACTTACTATAAATTAGTTACTCAACAAGACCGAAAATCACCGCACAGCTCATCCAGTTGAATTGAGCATCAGTACTAATGCCCTATAGTCAGTAAGGGGGCGCAATCCAGCCACCACCTCGTCCCTTAAAACTGTCATCTTCCCGAGCTGGCCGCGCCAGCAACACAAATCTGCGAGCGCTCAGAAGCCGAAATTTTTTCTTCAATAAAATCAATTAATTACGCCAAAAATAAATTATTTTGCGCTGCTATTAGCCGCCAAATTCGTGCCGCCATAAACTAGTGAGCGCCGCGACCCTGTATATTCCAGGTTCACTCACCAACCATTCCTTAAAGCTGCATGAGTGGGTTATATAGGTTATTTCATTGTTTTTCCGGAGTGATATTGTGCCGACGCTGATCTTGTCAATTTTTTGTGAACATCGAGCCATTGCGATACGAAAGAATTTGACCTATCTTTAGCCATCGGGAGATAAAAGGCCTGAGAAAAATTTCGAAAGACTGATCGAAAAAATCTGCTGTCGAGTGAAATCGATAATTTGATCGAGAGAGGCGATCAATTGACATTCATGAGGCGCTTTTGGCCACCCACCGGCAGACTCACTTGAGATAATGTTGGAAGAAGTTGGGGCTAGGAGAAAATCGTGGTTAGCGGAGATGTGAAAAACTCAAACAACTAGATCAAAAGGAGAGCAATATGTTGGACCCTAACGATTATGTAGGTGTCACCTTCTGGATTATTTCCGCAGCCATGGTTGCGGCGACTTACTTTTTCACCGTTGAACGCGATCGCGCGGAAGGCAAGT